>CALUUH010000013.1 GCA_944323875.1 Candidatus Gastranaerophilales bacterium | reverse complement strand
AACAAAAAATGCATTACGGTAAATGGTAGTAATATTCTAATATATTTCAAGGCTAAATGATACATAAAAACGGAGGCTGATTATGAATATCTTTTTGGATAAAATTTCCGGTATATGCTATGAAATTTATTCCAGCATTTTAAAGAAACAGGTTTTATCTGCACTTATTGTATTTTCATCTGTATTTGTATTTAAAGATATACTATTCATACAGGGACTATATCTTATAGCGCTGATTACAGCCATAATATCTGCACTTAATATGTTGACTTTTAACAAAAAAGCCACCCTTAAAGAATGTTTTATATTTGCATTCTACATCCTTTTATTCTTCTTCGCTAAAGATATCATTACCGTAATCCTGGCTTTAAAAAATGCCCTGTTTGCATCTCTGACTATCGTTTATTACGGGATACAAATCGCTTTGGTCATTATAATACAAAATATACTTAGAACTATCACTGCTTTCGTTGTATATTTTTTGACAAACATTATTTTATATAAAATTTTTAGTTCACATAAATTCCAAAAAACAGGTGGAAAAATTTCAGCGTGCCTTCAAAAACCTCTGTTCTCAACATTTTTATTTTTCATAATTATTCTTTGTCCGGTATTATGTAACACGATGAATTATTCAACAGCAACAGCAGTTGAAATAAGTGCATTCTCCGAAATATACGATTATTATCGTTACGGATTTGGTGAAAATTTGATTAACCTCATGCCGGATGATAGAATTTGCTTTTTGAACAGAGACAAACTTTTTGTATATGACTTGAAAAAGCACAAACTTGTAAACGAATATAATATTTCCCCTGATACTGATTATACAGATAATATGAGCATTGATACTAATATTTTTTCGCTTAAAAACGGGAATATCCTGATAAGACAAAATATTATCCCGCAGGATAGAAGTAAATATCTATCTGAAGCTAAATCTATGGTTATGATATACTCACCGATAAAAAATGAAATAATCTCACAAATATCTATTCCACTAATTCCCGATGTTAATAATGCAATGGTGGAAATGCCAAATAACAAAGTAATGTTCATTGGTGGTATCTTTGATAAATATAATAGAACTTTTATTCTGGATTTAAACAATAATACAATTATCCCGTCAGCAGATTTGCATGTAGACAGAACTAATGCAGAAGTACTTTTATTAAATGACGGAAAAATTTTTGTCTTAGGCGGAATGTTTGATAAAGATTTTCCGGATAATTTTGCTGAAATTTATGATCCGAAAAAAGATGTATTTACTAAGATACCCCTAAATTTTACATTACATGACTATATCAGAAATATAAAATTGTCATTGCTTCCTGATGGCCGTGTTCTTATTCTTTGTGAAAAAGCTCATTATAAACAAGAAGATGGGATAGGGAAAACACATGGATTCAGAATTTCTGATGACAAATTTGTTACAGTTTATCCGGCACCTTATCTGACTATTTTTAATCCGGAAGATAATTCTTTTGAAGAAATAAATGTTAACCGAAATAATAAATATCTGAGAGAAGGTTATGACGCGGCCGTATTAAAAGATGGCCGAATTTTAATCGCCGGCGGTCAATATATTTCAAAAAAATCATATAAAAGAGCTAAGTATGCAAACGATTTACTCATATACGATCCTTTAAAACAAACATTCAAAGAAACATCTAAAAAGTTAAAATATAATCATTCCGGAAATAAGATATTATATGTTTTAGATGACGGACGTGTACTTATTAGCGGCCATATATATGTTAAGCCGACTCCGGAAAACCAGATAGAAGAAATTATCATAAAATAAAGCTTGGCTATGCTTCATTAAACCCTATTCATACTTTTTTCTGAAAAAGTTCCGGGGCATCTTGCGGTTTAATTTCTTTTTCTCCGATAAATAATCTGTCACCGGGTGCTATTGAAATTTTTTCAAATGCCTTTTTAAGAGTGCCGAGACTGTTTACGGCGCGCTGAGGACTTTTATCGGTTTTTCTGTACTCAGTACAAATAGTCCAGGTATCATTTTTTGTATCGTAGCGGTAATGCGTCTGGCTGTCCTCATATCTATGAATACTAAACTCCGTTAAATTTTTTACTCTATCTGCTATCATATTGCGGAACTTATAGTATAAAGGTACTGACAGCGGATTTGATTCAAGCCTTTTTCCTCCCAAAATCAGGCCTCTTTCAGGATTTTTTACAAAACGGATTAAGGAGATTACGTTATCATTAGCTTTTTTCTGTGTAGTTTTATCATCCCAGAAATGAAAACCTTCTGCTTCAGCGGTTGAAGGTTTGGTCAAACCGCCGCCCGTACAGGTTCTGATATCCAATGAATAAAATTCGTCCGCCTTTAGAATATTCGGGGTGTTGTGAAAATACAGAATTTCATTCTGCATCGGCTTTTTAGAAGTAAATGTTTTCCACGGAACAAATTGGATTTTTGAGGTAAATGAGATATTGTTGTTTTGCATACCGTTATAAAACCGGAACAAGAAAAAAATTGCGTCCGCCTGCCGTCTCTTTTTTAAAATCTATCAACGGACTTTGCTTTTCGGGTCCAAAATATCTCTTACGGCATCGCCTATCAGATTAAATGACAGAACAGCAATAAATATCAAAAATCCAGGTGTCAAAAGCCAAGGGCGATAAATTATATTTGTATATTCCTGTGCCTCTTTTAACATATTTCCCCAGCTTGCATCAGGCTGCTGTATCCCGAGCCCCAAAAAGCTTAAGCCTGACTCTGACAAGATGTAAGACGGCACAGACAAAGTCATTGCAACTATTACAAAACTTGTTGTCTGCGGCAGAATATGTTTTACGATTATTCGAACTCTGGAGGCGCCAATGGATTTTGCAGCCTGTACAAACTCCTGATTTTTTACAGACAAAACCATGCCTCTGACAACCCTTGCAAATCCGGCCCAGCCAATCAAGGCAAGAATTACAACTATCAAAATAAACCTCTGTATGCTTGTCATGCCGGCCGGCAGTATTGACGCCAAAATTATTAACAGATAAAAACTCGGAATAGACATAACTGCTTCTGCAAAACGCATCATTACAGCGTCTACCTTACCGCCGAAATATCCGGCGATACCGCCATACAAAAGACCTATCGGGAACAGAACAAACAATGCCAGAAATCCGATTGTCATTGAAATTCTACCGCCGAACAGAATACGCGAAAACACGTCACGGCCGTTTATATCAGTGCCCAGCAAAAACAATCTCCCGTCTTTATCCGTTGAGACTAAATGTCTTTGCATAGGAATTAAACCAAGAAATTTATACGGTTCTCCTTTTGCCCAAAATCTCAAATAATGCTTTTGGCTTCTGTCTAAACTATAAACAATACGCAAATTGTTCATGTCAAAGTCGCGTTTGTAATTATATGTGTAAGGCCGCGATAATTTTCCGTTTTCATCAATGGTAAATATTTGAGAAGGCGGCACATAAGCCATACTTCTGTCAGAAAAATCCTTTGTATAAGGCGCAATTATATCGGCAAACAAAAGCATAAAATAAATTATGCCAAGCAATATCAATGCAATTTTTGCAAACTTATCTTTCATCAACTGCTTAAACAAATCTCTAATCATGCCTGTCCTCCATTCTTTTGCCTGATACGCGGATCAGTGATTATCAGGAGGATATCGGCGATTAAATTTCCGAGTACAAGCATTATTGCCCCCATCATTAATGACGCCATTACAAGGTTTATATCGGATTTCAGAACAGCCTCAAGAATTAAACGGCCTAATCCCGGATATTGAAAGACGTATTCCGTAAGTGCCGCGCCGCTTAAAAGCCCTGCAAATTCAAACCCTAATAATGTAATCATCGGGTTAATTGCATTACGCAATGCGTGCTTAAAGATTACTTTAAATTCACTTAACCCTTTTGCACGGGCAAATTTCACATAGTCACTGTCCAGCACATCCAGAAGATTTGCCCTCATTTGTCTTTGCAAGCCGGCAAGTGACAGAGTAAATAAAACCGTTACAGGCAATACTAAATGTTTTGTAATATCAAAAACTTTTTCGCCAAAACTCATCTCAAGAAAGTTTGAAGAAGTCAGGCCGCCCACAGGAAACCAGCCGGTTTTCACAGCAAGTATTAACAACAAAACAGCAAAGAAAAATGACGGTATTGCCATGCCGATACTTGTTAAAACAGTCAACAGCCTGTCAAGCGGTGATTTCCAATTTATTGCTGCAACTATACCGAGCGGTACACCCACGCTCCACGATAAAAATATTACAATTACAGTTAGTAATAATGTATTCGGGATACGTTCCTTTAATTTTGCGCTTACGAGTTCTCCGTTGGAAGTTATTCCTAAATCACCCTGCACAAATGCTTTTGCCCACTTGCCGTACTGGACGATTATTGGTTTGTCCAGCCCCAGACGCTCGGTTTCTCGCTGCAAAGTCTCTTTTGATACAGAAGGATTAAGTCGTAATTCCGCAAGCGGATCGACAGGGGAAAGCCTGATAATGAAAAAACTGATTAACGATACTATTATTAAAAGTGGTATTGTCTGCAATATACGTTTGAAAATATATTTGAGGATTTCCATTATTTATCCTCCTTATTTATATAAATTTCTTCCAGATTATAAGTTATACCGCCGAGTGATGTCGGGAATATATTTTTGAATTTATTTCTTATCGCATAAATTCTAAGCGGTGAATAAATATATATCATCGGCTTTTCATTATAAACAATTTCCTGATACTCATCGTAAAACTTTTTACGTTCTTCAAAATCAGTTGCCAGTGCGCCTTGAGTAAACAGATAATCAATCCGTTTTTCCCAGTCAAAGCGTTTTGAATTTTGGTCTTTTTCTAGCCGCATATTGAAAACATGTAATGTTCCGTCCGAAAGCCAGACATTTTTTCCGCCGTTAGGTTCAAGAGGCGAGCCGGTAAATCCCATGATTACCATATCCCAGTCAAGTGTTGAAACGAGTTTGTTTACCAGCGAGTTAAATTCAATAGGCTTAAAATTCACTTTCATGCCTAAATCCTCAAGATCTTGTTTTACCATGACGCCTATTGCTTCGCGCTCTGTGTTACCGGCATTTGTAACGAGATTAAACTCAACTCTGTGTCCGAATTTGTCATATAGTTTTCCTTTTTTATCCTGGTAAAACCCTGATTTTTTCAATAATTCACGAGATTTGTTCAAGTCTCTTTCGTACGGTTTTAATTCTTTGTTCAGGAAAATTGAATTAAGGCTTTCAGCCGTAAAAAGCGGCTGAGCAAGCCCGTTTGCAATATTTAATACCATATTTTTTCTGTCTATAGCATAATCCACAGCCGTACGGAAGTTTTTATCCTGAAACCAGATTTGTTTTACCGGCTCTACATAAAAATTACCCTTATCGTTGCGTCTGGTGTTCAAATTCATTGCCAGATACATAGTTCCGGTATCAGGCCCTATGTTATAAATAGTAAAGTCAGAATGTTTTTCCAGTTCTTTAAAGCGGGCGACATTTGCCCCTCTGAGTCCTATTACATCAAGTTCCCCGCCTTCAAATTTTAAAACCTCATTGTTTATATCACCGACGATTAGATATACAAGTTTTTCCAGATAAGGCAGTTTTTGATTATCGGTATTAATCATATAATAGTCAGGATTACGTTCAAATACAGCACGTTGAGCCGGTACATACTCTTTAAGCTTAAACGCTCCGGAGGTTACAAAAGATTTCGGATCAGCGTTAGTGGATTGAAAAGTATCAAAATAAGCCTTTCCTTTTTTGACAGCCGGCTGATAAATATGTTTTGGCGCAATTGGTGAAGAAAGAAGCGAAACAAACGGAGCAAACGGCTGAGGCGTTACAAATTTTACCGTATAATCATCCAGTTTATAAACAACCGGCAATTTACCGTCAATTACCACACTGTCACGAATTGAAGTATTGCCATACCCGCCGAATATAATATCGCGCCATGTAAAAACAACATCGTCAGCGGTAATCGGCTTGCCGTCTGACCATTTAATCCCGTGTCTTAAATGAATAATATAATCTGTCCCGTTCTGTATTTCAAAAGACTTTGCCAGTTTTGGTATAGGCCGCCCTGTGACAGGATGTGTCGTCAACAGCCCGTCATACATAACTTCTGACATCTGAGAAGAAATATTATCTTTTGAATTGAAAGGGTTAAAAGTTTTCGGGCCCTCTCCGATAGTCGAAGCGATCAGTGCACCGCCGAATTTCCCGATTGGAGCCTGCGATTGAAGAAAATCTACCCCGTCTATTGTAACTGTTTTTTGATCGGCCGGATATATAACATCCATAATTTCGGCTTTTGGTCTGAGCCCTAAATCGTTATTTTGCGGAATATCCCTTCTTATACAGGCTTTTGTCAAAAAAATTACAACAGCCAGAATAAAGATAATATAAAAAATTCTCTTCATAAAATTACAATATCATAAAATCGACAGATTATAAAATAGTCCAAAAGGTGAACTATATATTTAACCCGTATTAAGTTAACCGGTTATAAAAGATGAAATTTATTTTTGCCATAAAGTTATTCACTTGAATTAATTCTTTGTTTGTTATAAATTCGTAGTGTGTAAATATTTTACAAATTAAGAAGGAGAACTCAAATGAGTGAAAGAAAATTAGTTGGAACAGGCGAAATGTTCAAAAAAGCACTCGCAGGCGGTTATGCTATCGGTGCTTACAACGTTAACAACATGGAAATTTTACAAGGTATTGCAGAAGCTGCAGAAGAAACTCAATCACCTATCATTCTTCAAGTTTCAGCAGGCGCGAGAAAATACGCTAACCAAACTTACTTAATTAAATTGGTTGAAGCTGCTCTGGCTACAACTACTGTACCTATTGCTTTGCACTTAGATCACGGTGCTGATTTTGAAATTTGTAAAGCATGTATCGACGGCGGTTTCTCATCAGTCATGATTGACGGTTCAAGATTCCCGCTGGAAGAAAACATCAAATTAACTAAACAAGTAGTTGACTACGCTCATCCGCGCGGAGTTTCAGTTGAAGCTGAACTCGGTAAATTAGCAGGTGTTGAAGACGATGTTAAAGTTCACGCTAAAGATTCAACATATACAGATCCTGAAGAAGCTGCAAGATTTGTTAAAGAAACAGGCTGTGATTCTTTAGCAGTTGCTATCGGTACTTCTCACGGTGCTTACAAATTCAAAGGCGAAGCTAAATTAGACTTTGAAAGATTAGCAGCAATTAAAAAAGCAGTTAATGCAGCTGTTGGTTATGATTATCCGTTGGTATTACACGGTTCTTCATCAGTTCCAAAAGAATTTGTTGAAAAATGTAATAAATTTGGAGGCAACCTGCCTGATGCACAAGGTGTTCCGGAAGATATGCTTAACTATGCTTCTAAACACGGCGTTGCTAAAATCAACATTGATACAGACTTGAGATTAGCAATGACTTCAACAATCAGAGAATTCTTTATTGAACATCCTGAAAAATTTGACCCTCGTGAATACATGGGCCCTGGCAGAACAGCTGTTAAAGAAATGGTTAAACACAAAATGATTGATGTTCTCGGTACAGCAGGACACGCAAAAGACTAAGTTATAAACTTTAGAGTTCTTTAAAAAGTCGGATAATAAAAAACTATCCGACTTTTTTATTTAGTTTTTTTATAGAATAAAAAAGGGAACGAATTAATCGTTCCCTAATCTTTTTATACTTCCAACTGTTTGTTAGGTTTGTTACTATTTACTTCTTCAGAAAATCCGGTATTTCAATATTAGTGAAACTAGGGACTGTTCTGGTCGGAGTAACACTTGGTGCTGATGATGCAGGTGTTGAATTGTTGTTGAAAGCGCCTGCAAAGAAATCTGATGCACTCAATTGTTTAACTTCTTGTTTTTCCGGCTCAACTGGCTGGTTTTTCAATTCAAAACCGGTTGCAATAACTGTAACCTGAATTTCACCTTGAATATTTTCGTTAACAGCAGTACCGATAATAACAGTTGCATCATCAAGAACTGAATTGTGAATGATGTTTGCTGCATCTGTAATTTCGTGAAGTGTCATGTCTGGGCCGCCTGTGATGTTAACGATAACACCGGATGCACCGTTGATTGATGTTTCAAGTAACTGAGAGTTAATAGCTATTTCAGCGGCTTTAACTGCCCGGCCTTCGCCTTGACCGCGTCCGATACCCATTAATGCAGAACCGGAAGCATGCATTACGTTTTTAACATCGGCAAAGTCTACGTTGATAAGACCAGGTACTGTAATGATATCTGAAATACCTTGTACACCTCTTAACAGTACTTCATCAACAATGATAAAGGATTCTGTCAAGGAAACCTGTCTGTCAACTACTTGAAGTAATTTATCGTTCGGTATAACAATAACGGCATCTACAGCTTCTCTAAGTTTTTCCAAACCTTGAATAGCTTGATTTTGTCTTTTCTTACCTTCCCAGGAGAAAGGTTTTGTAACAACACCGATTGTTAATATGCCTAATTCTTTTGCTATTTTTGCAACGATTGGAGCAGCACCTGTACCTGTTCCGCCGCCCATACCTGCTGTAATAAATACCATATCAGCGCCGTCAAGAGCTTCTGTTATTTCTTGCTGCGCTTCTTCGGCTGCTTTTTCACCAACTGCCGGATCTCCGCCTGCACCAAGACCTGCTGTTGATTTTGCTCCTAATTGAATTTTATTATTTGTCTGACCATATTCCAGAACTTGCATATCTGTATTCATTAACCAGAATTCTACACCTGACAAGCCGGCCTTAATCATACGGTTTACAGCATTTCCCCCGCCGCCGCCGACACCGACTACTTTGATTTTTGTAGGATTTATAGGTGATCTTCTTGGTTGAGTGTCTGTTGTTTCATCTTTTTTCGCAAAGATATCTGATACGAAATTTTCCACTATAGTTACCTCTTTTATGTTGTATGTTTGTTGAAGTTCATTTTAGTTTGTTCGTCAGGTGAACTAATCCAATAATATAATAACATACTATTTTAAAATGAAAAAAAGTACAATAATTTATCGGTAATTATGAACAAAAATTAAGAACAATAGGTGAAAATACACTTATAGTATAAAATACCGGAAACAACGCCGGCAAAACTATTTTGTACTGCTGCAATTTTCTATACAGGCCGGAGAAATGCCCCAGTGCAGCTTATTTTTAAGGATTGAATAAAATTCGCTGTCATTGAGAAGCGCCAGTTTTGCAGAGTATTTTGATTTTTTAATCTCTATTTCGGTTTTAAATTCGGAGAATTCCTGCCCGTCAGCGGAAAACAAATATTTACTTTTCGGATCAGTTCCGCAAATCGTAATTTTTTCACTGTCCGGTATAACAAGCGGTCGCGCGGTCAGGGTGTGCGGACAAATAGGGACAATTACAAAGGCGTTAAGATGCGGTGAAACAACAGGGCCGCCCGCTGAAAGTCCATAAGCTGTTGATCCTGTCGGTGTTGCGATTATAATCCCGTCGGCAAGGTAGTCGCATAGAGGCTTATCATTGATTTTCAGGGAAAACGCTGATGTGCGGCCTGCAAGAGCTCCTTTTATCACAATGTCATTCAAAGCTATATAACTGCCGCTTTCCAGCATTATACGATCTTCTGTGTAAAATTCTTTTTTTAGAATTTTATCCACGGATTTTTCAATATTTTCTTTAGATGATTGCGATAAAAATCCCAGCCGTCCGAGGTTTATGCCGAAAACAGGTGTTTGGCTTTTTGCATAAAAACGTGCCGCCTTGAGAATTGTGCCGTCACCGCCGATAACAAAAACGAACTCATAACCTGTTTTAAGATTGTCAATATCAAGAACATCAGCATTCAAACCTCTTTTTTGCAATATTTCAAGCAAATCATTTTTGACATCGGTTGAATGGGATATTTCTTTATTGTAACAAATAGCATATTTCTTAATTTCCATAGGATGTCCTTTATTTTAATTTTCTGGCAAGCGAAAGGCCGGCCGGCAATGAAAGCACAACATTTTCATAATTCGGATTGGCATTGATTGCCTCAATATATGGACGGCATTTTTCTTCATGCGAAAGTACATTATCGCATGCTATATAGCCGCCGACACGGATATGCGGATCTAAGATATCAAAATACTTGATATATTCGCGTTTATTAGCGTCAATAAATGCAAAATCTATTTTAAAATCGTCAGGAAAACTGTTCAAAATCTCGCAAGCATCGCCCTGACGCGGAATTATTACGTCCTCCAGTCCGCATTGTTTAAAATTTTCCCTTGCAACACTCAGCCGTTTATCCCAGTATTCAATTGTTGTTAAATGTCCGCCGGTTTCTTTTAAAGCTTTGCCGAGCCATATTCCGGAATACCCGTTAGAAGTACCGATTTCTACGGCATTTTTTATGTTTTCTTCTTTTATCAAAATATACATAAATTCAGCACTGACTCTGGCTATATTCCAGAATTGACGCTGCGTTTTTTCAAGTTCGGTTAATATGTTCTGTGTGGTTTGGTCAAATTTTGTAATCATTTTATTTAATCTTTTTCACCTTATTTGATACCGCAATACTGCTTACAGGAATATCAAGCGGATTAGTCGCAAGTATATCGTTTGTATCAAGATTTATTATTGAATATATTGAAGATTTAGAGTCTGTTACAATCGCAAGGTTAGAATTGCCAATGCGGTATATTCTTGTTGAAAAGCCGTTTGTTTTCAGATCAATCTGATCGATTATTTTATCTGTTGCGATATCTACAATTTGAATTGCATTATCACCTGCACTCAAAACAAAAACCTTGTTTTTATAAGTCAGCATATCAATCGGTTTTGTACAAACTTCCAGTTCCGTAATCAAATTCACTGTATCATAATCTATTATTGCAAGGTGATTTTTCGTTCTGCTTGTAACATAAACCTTGTTTCCTGCATAAACGATTTTGGAAACATTAGGGAAGCGTCCTATATCTTTGAGCAAATACTTGTTATCAAGTTCAATAGCCCAAATTTCGCGGGTATTTTTGTCGTTATACAGCAGTTTAGTCCCGTCCTCACTCAGGAACATTTTTTCACACATTCCGTTTATTTTAATCTGTTTTGATAAAGTCATATTCTCAAGGTTAACCACAAAAATACTTGCGGCTTCACCACTTGACACATAAGCAACTTTTCTCGGATTATCGACCAGAATTTCATCCGGCTGATACTGGAATACAATCTGTCTAATCACCGCATCATCCGCCAGTGATATAACATCAAGAGTTTTTTTATCATAGGAAGTTACCAGTAAAAATTCATCATTGTAAGTCGCGATAGAAATAGGTGTATTTTCCTGCTCAAGTGCAAAATCAGGTGTTTTATGGCCTTGAGTCAGTACCTGAATGTTTTTGGAATAAGGGGAAGATATATAAAAAGTTTTATCTTTTAATTCAGGAATAACAACACCGGAAACGCTGTCAACAGTATTTTTCGGCTTCATAACTTCGACTTTTAAATTCGGAGTTGTGCCGATTACCAGATTACCCATTATGCCTTTAAGATTTTCCGGTATAACCAGCCCTTGCGGCACCAGTAAATCCTGCGGCAAAAGACCTGAACGAAGTTCGTAAGGAGGTGTCGGAATGTTTAATACCGTGTTCTTTCCTTCTTTGTTTTTTAACATTTTGAGTATGACAAAATTGTTGCTGAATACCACTGCATCCGGTTTGTCAGACATCTTTTTGTTTTCAGGTATTGTGTATTTGATAGTCAACTCATTGTCGTCATAGAAGTTTGAAGGAAAAAGAGGAAGATAAACCGTATTGTCCGGCAGCATAATTAACCCGTCAAATCTGTATGTTGTTTTCGGAAAAGTTGTATCAACAAAACTTTTGACATTGTCAGGAATTTTGGCCGCAAAACTCGCAGTGGCACAACTTAACATCAACAACAGTACGATCAGGATTTTACGCATTGTTAAATACTCCCTTTACTTTATCTATCAATGAATCCGGAGATTTTTTGCCGGAATTGAGTTCGTATAACTTTTTATACAAAGCTTTTTCTTCATCACTCAGGCGCGTCGGGATTTTAACGGAAACTACAATTATATGGTCGCCTCGCTGTGAAGGTCGTGACAAAATCGGAATACCTGCTGATTTAATTTTTATGGTATTACCGTTTTGAATACCGGCATGTATTTGGATTTTTTGTTCACCATCAAGCGTTTTGACAGTTATTTCATCGCCAAGCACAGCCTGCGCCGGAGAAATTTCCAATTTTGTATAGACATCAGCGCCGTCACGCTGAAAATATTCAGACGGTTTTACATGGATTACGACAAATAAATCGCCGTTCGGGCCGCCGTTTGAACCTGCATCCCCCTCGCGTGACACTCTTATTTTGGAAAGATTATCCACGCCGGCCGGAATTTTTATGGTAAGTTTCTTTTCTTTTTCTATTTTTCCGTGTCCGTTACAGTTTTTGCACGGATTACTAATCTTTTGTCCTGTGCCGTGACAGTCAGGGCATACACTAATTTGAGAGAAAGAACCGAGCGGTGTTCTCATTACCTGCTGAACCTGGCCTGTACCGTGACATGTCGGACATACTACCGGCTTAGACCCTTTTTCCGCCCCTGTTCCGTTACATTCCGGACAGGTTTCAAGGTGGTCAAATTTTATTTCTTTTTCTGCGCCAAAAACAGCTTCTTCAAATTCCAACTGAATATCAAGTCTTAAATCTTCTCCGCGCACAGGAGCATTCAGGTCTTGATATCCGCCGCCAAAACCAAATCCGCCAAAGCCGCCGAAGAAAGAGTTAAATATATCATTCAAGTCGCCAAAACCGCCGGCAAACGGGCCGCCTGTATCAAATCCGGCATTTTTTAATCCGTCCTCACCATAGCGGTCATAAGTTGCGCGCTTGTTGTCATCCATTAATGTTTCGTACGCCTTGCCGAGTTCCTTAAATTTTTCCTCTGCATCAGGCGCTTTGTTTACATCGGGGTGTAATGTACGGGCTTTTTTTCTAAAAGCCGATTTTATTTCGTCTTTAGAAGCATTTCTTGATACTTCCAGTATTTCATAGTAATCTGCCATATTTCCTTTTTCTCTGATTGTCTGGTGTAAATCCCTTAATTAGCTTCTGTTGCAACATTAACAAGTGCAGGACGCAAAACTTTGTCACCCATTTTGTATCCCTTTTGCAGTTCATTGATTATTGTATGTTCCGGATACTCATTTGTAGGTGTCCTCATAACTGCGTCATGGAAGTTCGGGTCAAAAGCCTGACCTTCTGTTTCAATAAGCTCAAGCCCGAGCTTTGTTAATGTTTCAATTGTCTGTTTGTGAACAAGATCAAAACTGTCTTTTACCTTTTGACAGTCCTCAACATTTTCCAGTGCTTTTTTGCCGCGTTCAAAATTGTCAAGAACTTCAATAAGTTTTTTCAGTGCGTTTTCAGTACCGAATTTTAACAAATTTTCGCGTTCTTGTTCCTGTCTTTTGCGGTAATTGTCAAAATCTGCCGCAAGTCTTATATATTGTTGGTTCAGGGCATCATATTTTTCCTGAAGTTCATTGGTCTTGTCGTTGTTTTTTTCAACAGCATCCGTATTTTCAGCGTCCTGCTCTTCTGGCTGCTGTTCATTTTTGATCTTATCAAAATCTTCGGATGTTGTGTTTTTAAACGGATTATTATGATGTTTACTCATATCTCTGCCTCACACTATACTATTAGTAATTATATTATAAGTTATCAAAAAAAATTAACAAGAAAAATTTATTATTTTTTAATAATTATATTTTGCCCTCAAAGCTTTTAAAATAAGTAAACCGGCGGATTTGGGATAAAATTTATTGTTAAGAAACGACACAATTTATTCAAAAATAGTTGACAAGGAAACAAAAATGAGTAATAATGATATTGTTGACAGGTAAACAAAAAAGGATTGGTTATGAATAATAAATTGTACGATTTACTTATTGAGTTATGCGAAAACGAAAGAGTCTTAGAAAGAGAATATAAAATTCGAACCGCCGGCGTGCTTGACGATTTTACAGTAAGCGAAATGCATTGTCTTGACCACATTGGGCGGACAGAGCTGCCTAACGTTACAAAGCTGGCTCAAAAAATGGATATTACAAAAGGCGGAATAAGTAAAATGATTAAAAAATTAATCAAAAAAGGGACAATCGAAACCTATTCCGCTGAAAATAACAAAAAAGAAATATATTACAGGCTTACGCCAAAAGGTCAGGAAGTTTTTCTTGCCCACGAAAAAATCCATAATGATTGGTGTTTAAAAGAAAGTTCATTCTTTGACAACTTTACAGAGACAGAACTGCATTCAGCCATAAATATTTTGGAAAAATACAATAATCATCTTAAACAACGGCTAAAAGATATAAATGAGGAGATATAGTATGTGTGAACATCATCACGAAGTTTCAAGCGAAAACGAAAAACGTACACTGACAGTAATTATTTTTACTGTAGTTGCCATGTTTGCAGAAATTGCATACGGTTATTTTACCAACTCAATGGCGCTTCTTGCAGACGGATACCACATGGGGACACATGCGCTCGCATTAGGGCTTACATACGCGGCCTATGTTCTGACCAGAAAGCTTGCCGGCTCTGATCTTTTTATCAACGGAACAGAAAAAATAGGGACTCTGACAGCCTATACAAGTTCACTGTTTTTGGGTTTAACCGGTATATGGATTATCATAGAAGCTTTTCAGAGGTTTATAAACCCGCTTGATATCAAATTCAACGAAGCAATTCTGGTTGCAATTATCGGGCTTGTTGTCAATGCAGTTTGTATATTTATTATGGAAGGCCGGCATGAGGCACATCATCACCATAATGAAGAAAAGGTTGACGCGCACAGCGAAGATTACAATTTCAAAGCGGCATACTATCACATTCTGGCCGATGCACTGACCTCAATCCTTGCAATAGGTGCACTGGTTGTCGGAAAATATTTCCATGTCGTATATCTGGATTCTCTAATCGGCATACTCGGAGGTATTTTGATTTTACGATGGGCCTCAGGACTTTTGAAAAACACAGTAAAAATCCTCGTTGACATGAAGTCATAAAAAATAATAAAGCGGCTTGTTGTTTCGGGCCGCTTTAAAAATGGAAACTTGCAAAAGATAAAAAAATAACTATCGACTATAAGAGAATAGTTAAAATTGATAATCCGGTTAATAATAGCGATGCTATGCGATATAATTTTATCAAAATATCGATTTTAATTCTTATGGTAGTATTTTGCAGCGGCGTGGACGACGGCAAGCTTGCCATGATTACCGTCAATAAACCCGAAGCAGACAGGATGGAGGCTCTTTTCAAGGCGGCACTACCGCTTGAGGAAGGCCGTGTAATTTATACAAAAGTACCGCGCGGGCTTATCGTAAGCATAGATGAACAGTTATTTTTTGACCGCGGAGCAATAAAAATTAAACAAAATTCGCTGCCTATACTTGATGCAATTATTTCAGTTTTTCAAACGCTTGATACATACTGTATTATAGAAGATCATAGTGACAAAGACGGGGTTGGAGATAGTGAATACCAGTCAAATTGGGAACTGACCATTGCGCGTTCATCAAATATAGTCATGTACTTTATCCGTTGCGGTAATATTTCTCCGGATAAAGTTTTCGGGTTTGGTTTCGGGGAATTCATGCCATTCAAAGATAATGTTTCAGAGAACGGAAACATGGATAACAGAATAGATTTCGTTTTTATTGATTATGAAGCTAAAAGATAGCATAAACCTAAGCCTTCCTGATAAATTATTAACATATAATTAAAAAGTATCATTATTGCATTTAATCTATTATTCGTTAACAACTTATCTTAGAATAATACTGTCTAATTTGCATAACAGTCACAAGAAAAATCAGATCTATTACTGTCAAAACGTCGAGTTTGGCCGCAATCAGACCCATAAACGGCTGTTGCCTGCGAATCGGCATTTCCGTCATCTACCCAGAACCACCATGGAAAACCATGTCCGTCAGCACAACGCGCTTGCATATCACTTGCTGTTTGCATACGTACACCAAAACTTTCGCACGTACTTTTACACTGATTAAATGTTCCTTCACGCATTGTTTCTGGCATAAAAAATATCATACCGTTACTTAATTCTATACAGCCTACTGACCACCCGTTATTAAGAACATCATCACAGGTAATTTTCTTTTCTTCAGGTTTTGTATTGAAAGCAGCATTCATCAATCTTATATCTTTTAGTAATGTATTGGGTTTTTGATATCCATTTACATCATATACTGCTGCAAACACATTTTCTAAACTAAATTCACCTATATAATCCTGATAATACTCATTATTAGGATTATACGCGACAATGGCAGTTATTCCGTTGTTAAACATTACCCCCACTGTTTCTGTATCCCAGTCTTTATGACCTAATTTAGTTGAATTTGAAAGATCCTCCAGTGTAATTTTTGTATTATCTTCAGAGTTTATAATGCTTTCGGAAAAACATTCTTCCAAATTTTCATGAGTACAAATTTTCGTAATATTTATATACTTGTTTAATCCCTTATTTATGAAATCGTATGTATCAGAATAACTATTTAATTCACCGTTTGCAAGCATACTTTTAAATGCTACAGTAAGTCTGTTTTGAAATTGCTGCGCTGAAACCGCCCAACTTTTTTCATTATTTTTCTCTATTAAATTTGGCAAAGTAAGAGCTGCAACCATACCAATTATTGCAAGTGTAATTAACACTTCAGATAGAGTAAAAGCCCGTTTATTTCTGAAAAGAATCATTATTGTCCACCTTGCGTTACATATATGTAATGATTTAATTTAAGTTTATCATTACAATTACATATATGCAATACCAAGATTACAAATTGTTAGAAATATTTGGACAACATGTACGTGAATTAAGAATGAAACATAATCAATCCATAAATAATTTTTCCTTTAACAGTGCCCGTTTTAACATCTGCGACTGTAAGCAGAATTGAAAATGGTTTATAGACTTGAAATTTACAACACTTATAAAATTAGTCAATGCACTAAACATGACACCTGCTGCATTGTTGCAAGATTTTAATTTTATATATGAAGAATCGGATTAATTGATTTAATATGTTTATGTTGGTTTAATTTAACTTATGCAATTATCCGGTTTAAGTATTAGCGATACCAATCATCATTACTTCTTAAAATAATCGCAAATGAGCGTTTTTTTACGCGGGAAAAGGTATCTGACTTTATCAGCCAGCTTACTTTTATTCATATCATCAAGCTCTTTTTTTAGGATTGCTTTTTGTAAAACGACTTTGTTATACAAGTCCGAGCACACGGAACTCTTATCTACATGCTCTTTTAATTTCGCCAGTTGAATTTCTTTTTCTCTTATTGATTTGATAAGTTCTTTTTTCACTGTAAACCTCTTTTGAACATGAATAGAATAATATTATTCCGTTAATTTTAAATCAACTTTTTAGCTGATTTTGAATTTACACCGGCTGCAAGTCGTATTCATAGCCTATTTGCAAGGCTTTGAGGTTTAAAGGCAATAGATTTTTTCTATGCGGCGGGATTACAGTATCCAACGCATGGCTTAGAGATTCCACTGAAACTAATTTACTTGCTTTAGCCAATAACCCTAGAGCCAGAATATTAGTCATTTTTATGTTGCCTAAATTCTCTGCCAGTTTTGTGATAGGTGCAAATAAATAATTGATATCTGTACGTGTCACAATTTCTTTTGCCAGTGATGAATTTACAATCATCAAACCGCCTTTTTTAATTTTAGAAACGAATTTATTAAAAGATGCCTGATTTAATGCAATAACAAAATCAGCTTCTTTTTTATTAACAGCGCTGACAGGTTCGTCATTCATAACTATTTCACAATTAACAGTACCGCCGCGCATTTCAGCGCCATAACACGGATACCAGGTAACATTTTTTCCTGCAAGCATAAATGCATTTGCCAATACTTCTCCGGCCAGTAATACACCCTGACCGCCAAATCCAGCAATAATAAAGTTCTTTTCTGTCATCACACTCAATTCCTTTAATAACTATTCTTGTACTGTTACGTCTTTATATACACCCGGCTTAAATACAGGCATCATTTCCTTACGGACTCTGTCGTGTGCCTGCTGCGGAGTCATCTTCCAGTTTGTAGGACAGGTAGAAAGTATTTCTACAAATCCAAACCCTAGCCCCTTCATCTGAACTTCAAAGGCCTTTTTAATAGCTTGCTTAGCTTTTCTGATATTTGCAACAGAGTCAAGCGAAACTCTTGCACTGTATGCCGTTCCGTCACATAATGCAACATGTTCTGCGATTTTTATCGGATAGCCGTAGTATTCAACATTTCTTCCGGTCGGAGAAGTTGTTGTTACCTGCCCCAAAAGGGTTGTAGGGCCGAGCTGGCCGCCTGTCATACCATAAGTTGTGTTGTTTATACATATCGCACTCAGATTTTCTCCGCGAAGCGCTGCATGTAAACTTTCAGCAAGCCCGATTGATGCAAAATCGCCGTCACCTTGATATGTAAATACAAATTTGTCAGGTCTTGCACGTTTTACACCGGTTGCTTCAGCCAGCGCACGGCCGTGCGGAGCCTCTATTGCGTCTATATCAAGAAAATCGTAAATCGTAACCGAACAACCGATAGAAGTTGCGGTTATCGCATTTTCTTTCAAGCCCAATTCGTCCAGCACTTCTGCAACCAAACGTATTGCAACCCCGTGGTCGCACCCCGGACAGAATGTATATTTCATATCTTTTTTAAATGATTTTGGTATATCAAAAACTTGTGTTGCCATTATAAAATATCCTTTTAATTTAATTCTTTTTCTATTGCGTCAACGATATCGTCAACATTCGGCCATGCTCCAACAGGCTTGCCGTAAAAACTTACAGGAACTTTACCGTTAACCGCAAGTTTTACATCTCGGAGCATTTGTCCCATGTTAACTTCTGTCACAAGAATTTTCTTTGTCATGCCTGCAATTTCACCTAATCTTTTGTTAGGGAACGGGAACAGAGTAATCGGTCTGAAAAATCCTACTTTTAATCCTTTTTCGCGGCATGCCTTAATTGCGGACTTGACATTACGGGCAAGACTGCCAAAACATGTCACCACAATATCTGCATCTTCAACGTCAAATTCTTCATACATTACTTCGTTTTCTTCCAGAAGTTTGTATTTTTCAAAAAGTCTTTTAACATGTTCACATTGCGGTTCTTCTAACGGAGCATAAGAACGGATTTTTCTTGCCGGTCTGCCTTTTGCGCCGGTCAAAGCCCAATCGGAATGATCTATTGCAGGATAAGGATAATCCGTAAATTCAACCGGTTCCATCATTTGCCCGAGAAGTCCGTCAGCCAGTAATACCGCCGGATTTCTGTATTTGTGCGCAAGATAGAATGTTTTATATGTTAAATCTATGCATTCCTGAACAGTAGATGGTGAAAGTACTATCAACTTGTAATCACCGTTTCCGCCGCCCACAGTTGCCTGATTGTAATCACCTTGAGAAGGATAAATATTACCTAATCCAGGGCCAGCTCTCATAACACTCACAAGGACAACAGGCAGCTCATCAGAGGTTGCGTAAGACAAAGCTTCCTGCATAAGAGCAACGGCACATGATGAAGATGAGGTCATTGCTTTTGCTCCGGTTGAACATGCGCCAACAACCATATTTATTGCCGCAAGTTCGCTTTCTGCGGACACATAGGCTCTGTGTAATTCCTGCATTTTACCGCTCATATATTCGCCTATTTCACTCTGCGGTGTTATCGGATAACCAAAATAACATTCACATCCGGCTTTTATCGCAGCCTGTGCTATTGCATAATTCCCTTTAATCAAAACTTTTTTATTATTTTTTACCAAGCATTCTGTCATAATTTATCCTTTGAAAACTCCTGTTATTGCCATATCCGGACAACGCATTGCGCACATTGCGCAAGCAAGACATTGATGATCCGGATCATCAAATTCTACAACATGGTCGCCAAGATTATTTGTTTCTTCACTTACCTTTAAAAGCTTTTTAGGGCACTCATTAATACATAAATAACAAGCCTTGCACTTTTCTTTGTCTATAGTGATATAGTTCATATTACCCTCACCCAAATTCTCATGTCTGATAACCATAATAGCACTAAAAAGAAATTTCAACATTATTTCTTTACAATTTTAATAAAATTCGTTAACATTTTTGCGTTATTTTGTGTTATTCTGTTAATATATAATAAGTATCATGGGGAGATTATACTTAATATTAAGGAAAGAGAAGAGAAATGGCACAAACAATTGAAGAAATTGCGGAAATACTTAGAACTTTAAAGTTAGATACAGATATCAGTTCCGAAGAAATCGGAAAATCGCTTGCAGCCTTAAACAGCAAAATTGACATTATTGCAGATGATGCGCAGGCAAATAATGAAATTAAAGAGGCTTTAACAGATTTAAAAAATATTCTTAATTCAAATACAGAAAGATACAATCAGTTTGAACAGGCATTCAAATTCATAAGTGCAGCACAGGAAGAAAGCGCAAAAACAGCGGACATCGATTCGCTAATTAAAAAAGTAGATGACAATTTAGCCGCTTTACAAAACTCTTTCTTTGAAAAAAGCAATCAAAATCTCCAAAATATCACAAACAGCATAGGTGACATAAATTCTTCTCTTGAAAAAGTTAACGATGAAATTTCTGAAAGAATTTCTTTAAATTTTGATACAACCCGCGACTTGATAGAAAACATTAATCAGGAAATATCAAGACAACATGCTGTTATGCAGAACGAGCGCCACAATGCGGATGAAAAACAAGCAGAAGGGTTAGACAGCCTTGCAGGCGATATTCGCGCACTGGGCGAAAACCTTGTATTGCAATCCGGCAATTACAGAGAATTGATGGAGATGAAAACCGCAGATATTAAAGACTATATCAATTCCAGCGGTGCTGCTCTTGCATCAGCTCAGGCCGCATCTGAAAACAAGCTTTCTGAAAAACTTTCAGCGCTTGAAAGTCTTAACCATGGTTTTGAGGCAAATATTATTGATGTAAACAACAGCCTTCAATCTATTATACAAAATATTATGTCTATGGATCCGACTGTCCAAAATGACATTATAAAAAAAGAATTGGAAACCATTTATCTTGCGACAAACGGTATTTTGTCATCTCTGCAAATTTTCGATCAGAAAAATGATGAACTTGCAAGAAATGTTTCACAATTAATGACAAGAGAAAATTTTGACGCGGCTCAGCAAAGAATTGAAGATATCGTAGACAGAATAAATGATATCGATGCGCATGTAAGTGAAATAGGTTTATCTATTGACTTTGATACGGTATCAAATAAACTCGACGGGCTGGCTTATGTAATTGATAACCTTAAAAATATGCTTCAAGATATTGGCGAAGATGACAGAATTACAGGCCGCCTTGACGATTTAGACCGAAAATTTTCAGCGATAATCACAGAGGATGATTTTAACGCATTCCGCAGCGATTTAACTGATTTTATCCAAAAAATCGTCGACAACTCAAATTTCTTAAACAATGACCTTGTAGAAAACAAAGAAAAAATTGAACAAATTCTGAAATCGCTTCAGTCACTTGATTTTATGGACAAACTCAACGACATTGCCGCAAATGTTGATTCTATCAGCACGACAAATGTAAATGCCATAACATCAAGCATGAGCGAACTCTCTGAAAAACTTGAAGATATATCAAACGATTTTAACCAAAAAGCCGGCGAAAATGTCGAAACATTATCTTCTGCAATAAGTGTTGTAAGCACAAAACTGGATTTCGTTAACAATTATCTTTCTCAGGATATTCCGTCTAATCTCGGCGAAATAAAAGAAATGAACGAAAGCATCAGAGATTTTATTACCGGAATTAGTGAGGCTTATCAGACAGAAGGTGCTGCGCTTGAGGACAGGCTTTCAGCTAAATTATTTGAAATACAAAAGAGTTTTGTAGAAAGTATTGATAGTTACCAGAAGAAACTATCAGAATTAAAACAGGACAGTGAGCATTTTAATCAGGAATTTACAGAAATTCTTAACAACAAAACCGGCGATATTGCAACTGCTTTAGACCCTGTAAAATCAAGTCTGGAAGAAATTATTAACTATGATTTTTCTTCTAATCTGGCTCAATTGAAAGAACAATTAAACAGTATTTATTCAAACATAAATACCCAAATTCAAATGAGTCTCGGTCAAAATCAGGTTATTACGGACAGTCTTGAAAAAATATACAACGATGCAGTTGAAAAAATCAACGATGTTAACAATGCACTTTCTTCTCAGGTACAAAACAATCTGGAGGTTTTGAAATCTGCTGTAGAAGCCATAAATAACAGCGTTGATAATTCTATGAATAACAATACTCAGTTAATGACAGAATGGAAAAGCCTGTTAATGCTGATTGATGAAAAAATAACCAATCTTTCATCTGATTATACAAATCTGTTTTCAAATGTAGCGGTTGATGTTACCAATGCAGTAAATTCAAAAATCGAGACTCTTTTGGAAGATTTAAAAGGCTACATAGGTGTTCCTGTCAGCGCAAATGACCTGATGTGGTCTGTTGACAGTTTGAAAACCGAATTGGCAAACAAAATGTCTGAACTCGAAGAAAAACAGTCCTCAAAAGAAGATGATACAGATACCAAAGAAGAAATTCTTCTGGTATTAAATCAGCTTGGCGTTAAAGTTGAAGAAATAGGTTTGCACTATTCAAATGACGAGTTCAATGAAATACTTGGCAGCAGCAGAATGCAATTGATGTCAGCGCTTAAGGATTTGAAAAATATCATCCTTATTGCTATGAAAGAAGTTGCTAAATCTTCAGCAGCTTCAATGGATGAAATGCACGAAAAAATTGACACATTGCTGCAAAAAGAAGCTGACGAAGAATTACACGAAAAAATCAATAATATAGATACAAAAACCTCTGAAATTATTGACAAACTTGATAATGTTTCAAGTAATAACAACGGTTCAGACATAGAAACAACCGAAGCGCTTATTTCGCTGAACAACAAGTTAGATTCATTCAGTGAAAATACCGAAAAAAATTCACAAGCGCTTGGTGCAATCTATGAAAAAGTTGATTTGCTGGGCAATACCGACGATCAAATTGCTAATTCGTTAATGAATATCGCTGAAAAATTTAGCGGAATGCGCCAGAACACAGAACAGCTTACAAATGATTTTGCCGGCGTTAACGAAACTGTTGAAGCAATGAATATCCGCGCGGATAAAGTTGCCTCCTCTATTGACGAAATTTCCGAAAAAACGTCCGGTATTGCGCAGAATATAGACCAGAAATCAGAAGAAATTATCCAATCTGTAAATATTGTTTCTGACAAACTAGACAATTTTGCTGCAGTTGACGATAAAATTACCCAGAGTCTTGATATCATCTCAGACAAAATCGACAACAATGAAACCAATGAACAAATCACGCAAGGTATGCAGTACCTTAATGATAAAATGGATTCCATCAACGAAAACGATGAAAGAATTGCAAGAACAATTGATGTTGTACTGGACAAAATTGAAACATTTTCTGTTTCAGATGACGGAATTAATCAGTCTCTGGAAACTCTGTCTGATAAGATAGATACAATAGGCAGCAATTCAGACAAGGTTTGTGAAAGCGTTGATGAATTGACCAATAAAATTACTGCTTTTGGTGAAAATGACGAAAGAGTAATGGAAACCATTGATACATTGTCCCAAAAAATAGAGGCCGTAGGTGAAGAAAGCGAACGTTCAAAAGATCTTATGAACTCTATCAGTGATAAAGTGGAAATGGTCGGTGATGCAAGCGACAAGCTTAATGAAAAAATTGAGGTATTATCTGAAAAAATCGATACTTTTGCAGTCACTGATGACAGAATTGCACAGGCTATTGATACACTGGGTGAAAAAACGGAAATAGTTTCTCTAAATGCAGAGAAAAACGGTCAAACACTTGACGATATCAGTACAAAAGTTGACAATATTTCCGAAAATACGCAATCAATTGCAGGTGTGTTTGAACAGTTAAGAGAAAATGTTTCATCTGTTGGTGAAGTCGTTGCAACATCAGTTGATTCTGTTTCTTCAAAACTTGTTGATACTTCAAAAATTATATTGAGCGGTATGGATGCAATTTCCGGAAAAGCCTCCGAAAATAAGCAGGAAATTATTGAAACCATAGGCTCACTTGCTACAAATATTGAAGATCAGCAATTTGCACTGAAAGATACCGTTCAGGAAGTAAGCGACAAAGTACTTGAAAGTAAACAGGATATTTTCGAAAAAATAGCCGACGAAAATCAAAATCTTTCAGATCAGATTCTGGGTGTTACTAACAAGATTATAGAAAACAAGCAGGAAACTTTTGAAAAAATTTCAGAAGAAGGGCAACTCATGGCCGGTAAAGTTGCAGAAGTGTCAGACAAGCTTACTTCTGCCACAAAACTTGTTATGAACAGCGTCAATGAAGTTTCTGACAAAGTTGCAACTTCTAATGAAATTCTTACACGCAGTATTAATGTTATAACCGACAGAGTCGCGGCTAATGTTGCTAATGTTGACACAAATATCGAAACTTTAAACGAAAAAATTGATGCATTTGCTCAGAATGACGAACAAATTGCATTAACAATGAAAGAAATTTCCGACAAAGTTGATATTTTAAAAGTTGATACAACAAAAGAACATATAGCAACTTCGCTGGATACCTTAAACGACAAAGCCGATGCACAGCGTGAATACAATTCAAAACTGTCTGATGCAATAGAAGGTTTGTCAACCAAAATGGATACCTTCTCACTTGTTGATGAACAGCTGCTGAGAAAATCTTCTGAAATTTCTGACAAAGCCGATGAAATTACGGCTGTTGCAGACCAGATGACAGGTGTCTTAAACAATGTTGCAGAAAATACCGGCAAGATTGATGATGTACGCAATTCTATAGACAAAGTAGCAGGATTTACGAAAAATATTGCAAGTTCACTCGGTGCAGTAACAGAAAAAATTGAAGAAAATGACAAAGACGTAAGACAGTCGCTTGCCGAATTCGGTCAAAAATTTGACGACTTTGCCTTCAATGACGGTGCTATCGTCAAAACAATGGAAGTGCTGTCCGATAAAATTGATGTGTTCAAGTTTAATACCAATAACGATCACATTGTTTCAAGTCTTGACTCTTTGCATGAAAAAGTAACAGAGTGCTATACGGCTGACACAAAATTAGCCGACTCTGTAGATAATCTGTCATCCAAAGCAGACACTTGCATTGAATCAACCGATACAATTAAGAAAGACATAGCTGATGTTGCAGAAACAGTTGATGTGATTTCTGCAAAAATCGACACTTTTGCAGAAGCAGATGACAGAATACATGATACATTAACAGATTTGGCCGACAAAATCGACGTTGTTAAACTGGAAACCAACAACGACAATATCATAAACGGTTTACGCGATGTCAATGAAAAAGTGGATGATTTGACAACAACCGGCGACCAGATAGAAAACACATTGCAGATACTTCAGAACAAGGTTATTGCTCTTTCTGAAAAAGATGTATTTGACGGTTTTGACGTTCAGGGTGAAATTAAAAACATCAAATCAATGATTTCGGCCCAGAGACAATATCTTGAAGATACAGAAATAAGTGACAGAACAATTGCCATGGATGATTGTCTGCAAGAACTCCAAAAGAAAATAGACAAAATTTCAGAAAATATTTCATCTATTGATCTGGAAGGCAATGCAGAAGATATCAAAAATCATGCCAACGAGCTTAAAGAATCTTTAATGGCCGCTATTGCAAGCGTCTTTGAACAGATTTCTTTCATTGAAGAAGCTGAGGACATTAAAGGTTTTGTTGAAGAAAAAACCGATGAAATTTCCGACCACATCAAAGAAGTTCAAAAACAATTACGCAACATCGCAAGCAATTCCGGTGACGACAACTATTCATATTCTTTGCAGGACGTGGAAACCGATATTGCTAAACTGCGTATGATTTTGAACGAAATATCAGAAGCTGCGCCAAATGAAGAATTAAACCAGCTTTCAGATAATGTTTCAAAAATCGAAAACACGGTTAAAGATTTGCAGACAACCCTGACTCAGGAAGAATTTGCGAGATTTAAAGAGGATTTTGACAAAATCAATGAAGATATCGTAAGTATCAGCACAAGAACAAATACTTTATTGTTAAATTCCGATAACTCATACAAATCTTTGAGCGAAGGCCTTGACGCATTTAAAGATATGGTTAACAATCTGAACGACAAGGTTAACTATCTTGATAACACCGAGATACAAAAACGTATCGAAAGAAAAATCACCGGCATTAATAATGCAATGGCCGCCTCTGCCAATTCCAACAAAGTTATAAGAGAAGTCTTGATGTATCTGGGCGAATGGGTTGACAATGCAACCGTTAATATGAATTCTCTTTCTGACAAAGTTCAGGAAATTGATAATGTTAATGACGAAATAGGCAATGTCAAAGCAACTATTCAGGAATTGAAAAATTATGTTCCGGAAAAAGCCGACCTGTTCAAAACTATTGAAGATAAGTTTGAAGAACAGCAGGAACGCATTGACCGCCTCGAAATGAAGTTAGAAAAAGTTCTCAGCGCATTAGAAGAAACAGATGATACAAAACTAAATAAAAAGGTTGACAAAATTGAAAAGTTAATCAATAAATTAAATGTGAACGTAGAAAAACTGGCTTCTTATGTTGATGAAGAATAATATAATTTCAGAACTAAAAAAAACATTAGCCCCGCAAAACATATTAACGGAGACAGCAGAAAGATATGCATACGCGCAGGATGCAACAAATTTGCCGCGCATAAAAAATCTTCCTGACGCTGTGGTTTTTGTAGAGACAATTGAAGAAGTGCAAAATGTTGTCCGGCTCGCCAATAAATACAAAACACCGGTAATCTGCCGCGGAGCCGGCACAAACGTTGTCGGTGCATGTTCAACAGAACACGGCGGAATTGTATTAAATTTTTCAAAAATGAATAAAATCCTTGAGATTTCTGTTGAAAATATGACGGCCCGTGTACAACCCGGAGTAATTGTCGGTGAACTTCAAAAACAGGCCGAAGCATTAGGCTTATACTACCCGCCGGATCCGTCAAATCTCGCTGTATCAACAATAGGCGGAAGCATTGCACAGGCCTCAGGCGGCGCAAGAACTTTTAAATACGGCTCAACAAAAGATTACGTTCTTGATTTGCTTGTCGTAACCGCTGACGGAAATATATTGAGAACAGGTTCAAGCACTATCAAAAATGCCACAGGTTACAATTTAAACACACTGTTTGTAGGTTCAGAAGGCACACTGGGAATTGTGGTTGAAGCAACAATGAAGCTTATCCCTAAACCCGAAACAGTCAGGGTTATAATGGCTTACTTTGACACAGTCAGAGAAGCTGTTGAAACAGTCAACACAATTATTGAACAGAGAATTTACCCCGCAACCCTTGATTTTATGGATAAAAACGCTATTCAGACAGTTGAAAGATTTTATCCGGCCGGACTTTTGTGCGACAAAGAAGCAGCACTTGTAATCGAAGTTGACGGCATTGAGCAGGCCGTAGATATTCAGCAAAAAGCAATTGTATCAATTCTGGAGCAATGCGGAGCCTCAAAAATTCAATATTCCCGTAACGAAGAAGAATACCACAAAATCTGGACGGCCCGCCGCTCCTCAATGGGTGCCTGTGCAAAGCTTAAACCAAATGTCACAACAGATGATGTTATAGTGCCGCGAAAAAATCTTGAAGCACTTGTCCTCGGAATAAGAGAAATTTGCGAGAAATATCATCTCGATGTATGTATGGTGGGCCATGTCGGAGACGGCAGTGTGCACCCGCAAATCCCCATTGATTACAGCGACAAAGATGAATACAGAAGGTTTAAACTTGCCAAAAATGAGATTTACGAATTGACGGCACGGCTGGACGGAATTTTATCCGGAGAGCACGGCATAGGTTCTGTCAAACGTGAACACATATCAAAAGTGATAAACGCAGAAGCCCTGAATTGCATGCGCACAATCAAAAAAGTCTTTGACCCGAATAATATTTTAAACCCATATAAGATTTTTTAAACGCTTTAGAGGAACTGAGACGCTAAGTATTACTCAAAAAATAAGGTAATGAAAAATATTATCATTACCTTATTTTATTATTATATTTTTATGCAAACTATACACTTGCGAGTTCTTTTGCTCTTTCTAATTGCAATGTGCAAGTTGTTATGTCGCAAACTTCGCTCGGGCCAAAGTATTGTACTGCGCCAGGGAACAGGTATCTGTCATTCATTGCCCAGTCCTCTCTATGTTCCTCCAATGCTTTGAATACAGGGCCGTCAAGTTTTACAAGCGCCTTTTGAATAACCGGTTTAAATTCACCGTGGCGTTTTTCCATATTCATCATCATAGTAAGCGGAATACCGCCGGCAATCCATTCTGATGCCGGTTTTGTCAGGTTTCTTACTGATGAAAGGTAGCCTGTTAATCCGAAATTAATCAAAGCAAATGCGTTGTATCCCAATGAATAACAGTAATCTGCATCAAAGTTTGAAGGGAATGCGCAACGGCCTTCATAACCGAAGAAATGTGATTGTGCTGAGAATTTGCCGATATATTCACCCTGTGATTTCAACTCATCCAATCTTGTTGTAATCATTTCAATCAGTAATTTTTCAGTTTCAATTTTTGATACTTGAACATTGCCGTGCGGGTCTCTGTCAGCAAGCAATTGACCTTTAATCAGCACTGGTAATGAATTATATACCTTTGCGTTTTCCGGATCAAGTCTGTTTTCTACGATATCAAATTTTTCTCTGATAGTTGTTGCGTTAACAAAATCAGGATCATTTTCTAATGATGCCATAATATCGTTCAAATTAGCTATCATAGACTTCATTTCCGGTATAAATTCTATCAAACCTTCCGGAATAATAGCGATACCGAAGTTTTTACCCATATCCGCGCGTTTTACGATAATGTCTGACATATAGTTAATTATGCTTTCCAAAGACATTTTCTTTTCTTCAACTTCTTCTGAAATCAAAGTGATATTAGGCTGGGTTTGCAAAGCAGCTTCCAATGCAACGTGAGAAGCGCTTCTGCCCATAATCTTGATAAAGTGCCAGTATTTTTTTGCGGAATTTGCATCGCGCTGAATATTACCGATTAATTCTGCATAAGTTTTTGTTGCAGTATCAAAACCGAAAGAAATTTCGATTTGTTCGTTTTTCAAGTCACCGTCAATTGTTTTAGGGCAGCCGATAACCTGAATTCCTGCATCATTTTTCACGAACCATTCTGCAAGTAATGCAGCGTTAGTGTTTGAATCGTCACCGCCGATAATTACAACTGCTGATATATTTAATTTTTTACATACAGCGAGTGATTTTTGGAACTGTTCTTCTGTTTCAAGTTTAGTTCTGCCTGAACCGATTATATCAAAACCGCCGGTATTTCTGTATGCATCAATAAATTCATCGGTAAATTCAATGTATTTACCATCAATAATACCTGACGGGCCGCCTAAAAAGCCATAGAGTTTATTTGCAGAGTTTGCCTGTTTCAATGCGTCATACAAACCTGCAATAACGTTATGACCGCCAGGAGCCTGACCGCCTGATAATATTACGCCGACGTTTCTGACTTCTGATACTTTTGATGAATCTGTTGAATTAAATGTTACAACAGGTTTGCCGTAAGTATTTTTGAATAAAGCTTTAATTTGTTCCTGATCTCTTACGGATTCAGTTGCAGCGCCTTCTGTCAACTCAAGGCTGTTAATACCTTTTGCGAGGCTTGAAGGCAGTTTCGGCTGATACTTAAGTCTTTCAATTTGTAATGGTGAAAGTTTTCTCATGTTCTCTTCCTTTATATTTAGTACTACTTATTTACACTGTACATAATATCACAAAAAGAGCCGCATGCCATGTTTATACCAAAAGGCGGCAAAACTTTTGTTTTGCCGCCTGCAAATATCCCAAATCTGACAGCTATTCTGCCTTTTCAATTCTTTTGATTAATGCTTCTATTTTTTCTCTTATAAATTCAAACATCATCACCGCTTCATCTTTAAAACTGTATGTCCCCGGCCAGAATGAATACCTGAACATCAAATAATCTCCATACATGTGCTGTTTCTCCTTATATACTACAAGTCACATGTATAAAGTCGGAATTTCTGCGGTAAAACTTCAATATTTCAGAAAACATTTTACATTTTTTTACAATCGTTTTAAATAGAATCAATAGAAATGCTTTTAACACCTGCATTACGCGCACTATCCATAACTTTTACAACAGCGCCGTGTGTTGACTCCTCGTCAGATTTTATCAAAAGTCCGTCAGGATAATCGTTTATCTGGGCTCTTATCGCATTTTCCAAATCTTTTGCGGCAATGGCCTGATCATCCATATAAAATGTATCATCAGCAGCAACCATAACCGTCATAATCTTAGAATCATTGTCTTTAAGCTGTTCTTCCGCAACATTTTCCGGTACGGTCAAATTCAAGCCCTGCTGATCCAAAAGCGGTGCGATTACCATCATTATAATCAGCAAAACCAGAAAGATATCTGTTAGCGGTGTTATGTTTATTTCATTAAATGTATCACGATTACGGCTCATTATTTAACCCTCAATTTTTTCAGCGTTTTGTTTCAAATCCTTTTGTTCCTTTTTACTCAAAGGTTCACCGGCAACAATCAACTTTTTATATTCAGCGTCCTGTGCAGCGTTCATAATCTTCATTATTTCAGCACTTTTAACGCGTTCATCAGCCTTGACAACAACTTCAGGTTTTTCAAGAGTTTCTTTCAAAGCTACGAGTTCATCGGTCAAGTTTTCTTCGCTCACCGGATTACCATTGAGATATAAATTACCTTCTTTAGTCACGGAAACCGTTGCATTTTTCTGTTCAATAGCGACCCCGCTGTTTATTTCAGGGATTGTAATTGAGCTGTCTGTTGACTGGAATGTCGGTGCAACAACCATCATTATAATCAACAGAACAAGAAAAATATCTGTTAACGGTGTTATATTGATTTCTGTGAACAGGGCGTCTTTGCCCTTATTAGTTTTCATTGCCATTTTTTCATCTCAGCCTACGATTTTGCATAGACCGCCTTTTATTTAGTTTTGGTGTACTTTTTGCCGATTATCTTTTTACCGGCTTTGTTTTGTCTACGCACTCGGGAGGTCTTTGCGAGCCTTGTTTATACCCTCCTGACTTTATCCCTCGCACCTGTTTTTTCATCTCAGCCTACGATTTTGCATAGACCGCCTTTTGTTAGTTTATTGTTGGGCTAGAAAGCCCAACCTACCTTGTATTACCTAGCCGGAAACTTACCTCTCGGCTTTATTTTGTTAATGTACTCGGGCATTAACCCTTATTTGGATTTTATTGTTGGGCTGAAAGCCCAACCTACTTTCCTTAACGTCTTTAAAGAGATATATTTGAATTGCTAGGTGTTGTACTTTCGTCGTTAGAATCAACAAAACTCAAGAATAACAATTTAAGCAACTGGAAATCGTCCTCGTAGCGCTTAACTATTGATTGGAAAGAGTTGTAGAACACAACCGCAACAATAGCGACACCAAGACCGAAAGCCGTAGCGATCAACGCTGATCCGATACCCATTGCAACCGCTGCGGATTGATTACCTTGCATTGCCAAGTCCTGGAAAGTGTAAAGAATTCTGACAACTGTACCGAACAACCCTAAGAAAGGTGCAACACCGCCGATTGTACCTAAGATTGTTAAATAGGTTTCCAACTTTCTTGTCGCAAGTGCGGCCGCAATATCAAAAGAACGGGAAAATCCTGATTTTTGCTCGGAGAAAATTCTAACAGCTTCTTCTGTTACTTCGCCGATTACTCCGCCGCATTTAATCGCCAAGTCCTGCGCACCTTGCAAATTGTTTTTTGCAAGTTCACGCTGCAATTTCGGGATTAAAAGTACTACATCTCTTTTGTTTTTACTGTAGTAAGAAAATCTGTTGATAACAACCGCCACAACAAGAATTGAACATAACAATATCGGCAGTAATACCGGCCAGTCCAATTTAATTGAGTGTAATAATAGATCCATAGTTTTATCCTCTTTTTCTGTGATACTTTTATTTTAAACTTTTCTTTTTATTGATATCCTGATGCCCCGAATACGTTGTAATCGAATGTGAATTGAATATCAATTACATCTCCTTTATACTCAGGCGGTAACGGCTTGAACGGAGCGGTTGCCTGAACAGCATGGATAGCTGCCTTATCAGCACTCGGCAGTCCTGATGACTTGTAAACACTGCAAGATCTGAGTTGTCCGTCTTTTGCTATCTTGAATAAAAGAACAACACGCTTGCTTTCGTTACCTTTCGGCGGATCCCAATTCATCTTAATACGTCTTTGCAATTCTCGCATATAAGGTCCGAAATCAGGTTCTCTTATTGCATCAATACCAGGCCGGCCGTTTGGATTACCAGGGCCCGGATTTCCGCCGCCTGAACCTCCGCCTCCGCCTTTGGCAAGCTTAGAGCCGCTCGAAGAGCCGCCGGTTGGAGCAAGCATAGGAGCCGGAGAAAATCCGCCGCCGCTTCCGCCTGATGATGAACTTCCTCCCTTGGAAGATGTTCCTGAGCCGCTAATCGGGCCGGTTGCATAATGTCCTTGTTTTGTTCCGCCTGACGGAATTGGAACATTAAACGGTGATGACGGTTTTGTTGTTACTTTTGGCGTCATCGGCGGTTTTATTGACGGTCGCGCCGTAGGCGGCTGCGGTTTTGCCTGTTGTTTTGCCTGAGGTGCTTTTACAGGCTGTTGTACTGCTGGTTTTGCAGCAGGTCTTGATGGCTGTTGAGGTTTTTGTTGTACCTTTTTTGGTGCAACAGGCTGCTGTGTCTGTTTTTGTTTAGGTGCGGCCTGTTTCGGTGCAGATGCCTGCGTTGTCTTTTGGACTTTCCCCGGCGGAGGTGACGGCATAGATACGCGTCTGGTCGGATCATGCTGGCCGCCTGCACGGGAATTTCTGTCTGCACGATATGGTGTATTCTTATTGATAGGTGTATCCTCTTTATCAACAAGAACAAATTCTATATCCTGAACTTTCGGTTCCGGTTTATTGAAAATAGGAAGTGTAATTCCCAGAAGCAAAAGAATCCACATAATCACATACCCGAGCCCGACTGCCGTAGGATGCAGTATCGTTGAAATAATGATTGATTTTTTCAAACTTATTTCTTCGTCATCCCTCAGAACAGCAGGTGGCGTATATGTGCTCTTTTCTGTATCATCTTCTTCTGTTGTTGTATATTTCCCTAAGATAGACATTTTTTCCCTAACACAAACCCTTTCGGATTTTTCATCTGTATCCGGTAACAATTTTACGCAAAAACATTAATAAAATTATCACCTGTTCTACTAATAATTTTGGTTATAAGAAGCCGGGTTAACAGTAATCGGCTGGGTAAGCTGTAATTCTATAGTGGCATTAACAGGGATATCTACATCATCTCCCTTGTCCCAAATAGATTTTACAAGTCCGCCGCCTGCTCCGACCGCCGTACCTAAAGCAGCTCCTTTACCAATGTTACCGCCTGCCAGTGCTCCGAATACCACGCCGGAAAGCGCGCCTGCGCCGGCCCCAACTGTCAGGTCTTTACCGTAATCCTTTACCACATCAAATTTTGTTCCGCCAATCAAAACACCGGTATTATCTTCGGTCTTAATCACTGCGGAAATAGGAATTTGAATGCCGTAAGGCGTTACAATCTGGGTAAATCTTATACTTAATTTTCCGTTCATACTGCCGTGTTTTGCCTTAGAAACTTCTAAAACCGTACCGCTGACAGAACTTCCGGCCTGCGCGATTAAATTTCCGTTATAGTAAAAATCAGATCCGAGCGCAATTGTAACACTCTGACCCAAAGCAAGATTAGCAGAGTTCAAAGGTGTCGTGACAACCGCCTGAAAAGTTTCTCCTGCCGGAACAGTTACAACACGTCCTTTCAATGTACCGCTTTGCGGTGCAGTGGACGGAGTTAATGAATAATTTGTATTATAAGGAACATTTGTCTGCGGCTGAGGCGTTGTGTAATTGTAATTACTATCCGCAAATGCCGCTGTTGCTGTCAATAATATTGCTGTTAATAAAATTCCTACTCTTCTTTGCATAATTTTCCCCATATATTTTCTGATATATCTAACAGTGTAAACTATTTTTTGCAATTTGTCAATTTATTAATTAGTCATGGTATGAGTAATCCAAACAGGGTCAGTCAGAATAATCAGTTTGTTTTCACCGGCTCTTAAAGTGGTATGAACGCCCATTTGACGTTCTCGGCCGGGTCTTAGCTGTAGTGTAAGCGCATAATATCTTGTCTGATAATGCGGCATCCTTATGTATTTTTCCGGCGGTGACATCTCTCCGCCAAGCATATTATCATTATTTGAGTAAATATATCCGCGTACCGGCACTTCAAACCCGTCAGGGTAGACCATTTTTACAATCCTGATTTTCATAGAACCGTTTGTACCAATAACAGGTTCGTGCAAATCTTCAACGCGGCCGTAAAAAACAGTATCTTTCGGGATTACATTAACATCTTCCATATACATATCATTTGTTGCAATGAACATGGTTTTAAAGCCCTCAGGACAATTCTGAGTGGACACTTCCGACGTATTCATCACAGGGATAAAAGTACCGGTATCAAGTTGAATGCCGTCATAATCTCTAATTTCAAATTGAACATTCGGCAACGGTTCGTCCCCGGCCGGAAACGCCGGACAAATAGTAAAAAATAATGACAGTATGAACAAAATCTTCTTCATATTTATATTATAACATTTTTTTTTCAATATGCAATTTTTTGTTGAAAATTAATGTTAAAGAGGCCTGGAAAAAGTGCGACAAAGACACGCTCTGCAATCCTTCCGCATACTAAAAAAAGCCCTTGTGGGGCTTTTAAATTCTGGGGCGGAAGTGTCTTGCTCGGTCGCGTGTAACGGCATTCCGCGTTTTGCCGTTGTAATTGTATTCCACCGTCAAAAGCGCTCCAGCCTCAGCTCCCTCGCGCGATTCGAACGAGACAAGGCTTTGCCTTGTGGTTCTCATCCTTCCGCATACTAAAAAAAGCCCTTGTGGGGCTTTTAAATTCTGGGCGGAAGTGTCTTGCTCGGTCGCGTGTAACGGCATTCCGCGTTTTGCCGTTGTAATTGTATTCCACCGTCAAAAGCGCTCCAGCCTCAGCTCCCTCGCGCGATTCGAACGAGACAAGGCTTTGCCTTGTGGTTCTCATCCTTCCGCATACTAAAAAAAGCCCTTGTGGGGCTTTTAAATTCTGGGGCGGAAGGATTCGAACCTCCGAATGCCTGGACCAAAACCAGGTGCCTTACCACTTGGCGACGCCCCATTAATGGCTACTATTTTATTCTATATGCTGAAATTCTGTTGTCAATATTTTTATTTTAAATCTAATCCCGTTAATAATCCGCGCAGTCTCTCACGCGCAAGTTTCCGCTCCGGCGCTTCCGCCGCAAGGCATATTAATTCCGTTTGCGCATTACTCAACGCAGCTTTTTCCATTACCTTTTTCAGTTTCTTGATGTTTTTATTGTATGTCTCTATGACTTCTAATGTCATTTTATCCGTTTCTATATTCTCTATATCAAATAAAAGTTTTACCGGAACATTTAATACTGCACTTAATTTTTCTATTGTTTCTGCTGTGACAAAACTCTCTCCGACTTCTATTCTCGCCATCTGTCTCTGGTCTATTTCTATTAATTCCGCCAGTTTTTCCTGTGTTAAATTACGCGACTTTCTGATTAATTTTACATTTGTACCAAAGCCCTTTTTTATATAACTCATTTATGCTCCTTTTAATTTATTATATTTTTTTATTGCGTAAAAATAATGGATGTAAAATTCAATTTTTGTAAACTATTGACATTGTGCTGTTAAATGTCATATAATGACGACAAGGAGGTACAAAATGCAGAACAAATCTAATTATATTTTTAGGGCTTTTACTCTTGCAGAGGTCTTAATAACACTTGCTGTTATAGGTGTTGTTGCCGCTCTGACAATTCCAAACCTAGTTCAATCATACAAAAAACGGGTGGTCGAAACACGGCTTGCAAGGTTTTATTCAATGATAAATCAGGCAATAAAAATGTCAGAAGTAGATAACGGGCCTAAAGAATACTGGGCAACGTTATACACTGAACAAGAAACTCAGGACACAAATACACTACTTCCGGAAGATTGGTATAATAAATATTTAAAAAATTATTTGAAAGTGTTAAAAGTTGAAACATCCGAAAACTTTGAACGTAAAGTTTCTATTTATTTTTTAGATGGAAGTATGGCTCATTTTTCAGGCACAAGTTGGATATTCTATCCAAATGCGAATGATTATACTGAAACAACACAAGAATATAACAATGAAGATGTTATTATAAGAGATAAAGAGGTGAGTGGTATTAAGTATTTTACATTTATGTATCGAGCTAATGAGTTTGGTTTAATACCTTACGGTTATGATAATAGTACATATAATAATATTGAGACAATAAAAAGTAATTCTTCTATCGGCTGCACTAAAGAAATGCCTTATAATGAACGTGCATTATGTGCGCTCTGGATAATGAAAAACGGCTGGAAAATTCCTGATGATTACCCGTTAAAGTTTTAATAAATAAACGGACTGTGTTCTTCGGCGTATATTATTTTGACGTCGCTTAAAAGAGAGGCGAGTACCGGCAAAACTAATATTTCGCTTTCAAAATGCCCGATGTCAAAGACAACTATTTCACTATCAAGTGCTGTATGGAATTTCAAATCACCGGTCACAAGGGCGTCTGCTCCTTGTTCTTGTGCTGCATTGATAAATTCTGTCCCGCTGCCCGCACAAAATGCTATTCTATGCAGAATTTTGCTGTCAAAATTATTTACATAGCGCAGATTAGGCGAAATTTCTCTTAATTTTTCCACAAAATCGTCTACAGAAATTTCACAGTCAACAAAACGTAAAAAATCTTCCTTGCCGCTTACTTTAAATCCAAGAGCCGCGATTAAAGTGTCGGTTGTACCGCCATCTGTACGGTCAAGGTTTGTATGCGCGCTGTAAATATTTATGTCACGCCATTCAATCGGAACATAAAACAGCGGATGATGTGAAATAATCATGTCACAGTGTGCTTTTCTCGCCTGATTTACAACATCATTGGTAACGGTTAAACAAAGCATTATTTTGTGAATTTCGTCATGCTCTTTAACCTCCACACCCCAGCCGGAACAGTCCCAATCTTCTGCCAGTTCAGGCGGCGCAAATCTCTCTATGCGTTGTGTAATCTCGTATTTATCCATAAATTTCCTCAAAAATTTGGCGTGCAATAGTGTATTTGTCAGCCCGCTCAAGTTTTTTCACAACGCCGTTCGGAGTAAGAATGGAAACTTCATTGTAATCACTTGAAAATCCTATGTCTTTGCGGGAAATATCATTTGCAATTAAGTAATCGCAGCCTTTTTTCAGGATTTTTTCTTTTGCGTTTTCAATTAAATTTTCGCTTTCCGCACAGAAACCTACAATTGTCTGGTGAGTTTTTATTTCGCACAGATGTTTCAGGATGTCCGGATTTTTTACAAGCGTAAGTGTTATTTCCTCATCGGATGTTTTTTTAATTTTTTGTTCGGACGGCTGTTTTACTCTGTAATCAGCGACTGCAGCAGCCATAATTACACAATCGGCATCTGCAAAATCTTTTTCTATTGCTTTTTGCATTTCAAGAGCGGATTTAACTTTTTCAACAACGTAAGGCTTTTGAGCCGAAACCGTTGTTATAAGGTGCACATCTGCCCCGAGGCTGTATGCTGTATCTGAAAGCGCGATACCCATTTTGCCGGAGGAATAATTGGAAATATATCTGACAGGGTCAATATCTTCAATAGTGCCGCCGGCTGTAATTATGATTTTTTTACCTTTAAGAGTTTGGGGCTGTGAAAGTTTTTGGACAGCTGCATCAAAGATTTTTTCTAAAGCGCAGAGTCGGCCCTGACCTTGGTACCCGCAGGCCAGAAAACCGTTTTCCGGCTCAAGAATTGTATAACCATGGTTTAAAAGTTTTTGTAAGTTTTCCTGAATAATTTTGTTGTTCCACATATTGCAATTCATTGCAGGGGCGATTATTACAGGTTTTGAAAATGCGCAGAATATTGATGTCAAAAGGTTGTCACAGATGCCGTTTGCCATTTTGGAAATTGTATTTGTCGTTGCAGGAGCAATAATCATAATATCCGCTTCATCAGCATAAGAAATGTGTTCTGGTTTAAAGTCGGGTATTTCAAATTCTTCAATGCCGACTTCGTTTTGACTTAAATTTTGTAAAGTAAGTTTTGTTACGAAATTCATGGCATTTGGCGTGCATATAACCCTTACATTGGCATTTGCACGTTTAAACATGCGGATAAGTTCGCATATTTTGTAGGCTGCAATACCGCCGGTAATACCGATTAGAACAGTTTTTCCGCTTAACATTTTTCCATTTCTCCTCTAATCACGTTTTCAAGAGTCGTAATGGCTGTTTTTAGATCATCATTTACTATTTTGTAATCAAAATTTTCGGCCGCCGCGAGTTCTTTTTTTACTTCTTCAAGTCGTTTTTTAATAGTTGCTTCATCTTCTGTTTTACGGCCGCGCAGACGGTTTTCAAGGGTTTCGTATGAAGGCGGACAGATAAAGATTAAGACAGCTTCCGGCATTTGTTTTTTTACCTGCATTGCGCCTTTTGTTTCAATTTCCAGAATGATATCTTTGCCCTGTTCAAGACATTGATTTATATATTTTTTCTTTGTACCGTAAAAATTGCCGGCAAATTCAGCCCATTCAAGAAATTTATTTTTTTCAATACAATCCTTAAATTCTTCTTTAGAGATAAAAAAGTAGTTGACACCGTCAACTTCTCCCGGGCGCGGAGAGCGCGTAGTGCAGGAGATAGAGAGCATAAATTCAGGATTTCTTTCTAAAAATCCTTTCAGAACAGTGCCTTTTCCGACACCTGATGATCCTGATATTACAAATAATTTTTTGTTCATACTATAATTATACAATGAATATGATAAATCAAAATACAATACATCAATTTTTGCAAAAAATTAATACGATTACAAACAATAAAGATCTTTCCAAAGAGATAACTTCTGCACTTGTGGACATGTGCCATGCGCAGGTGTGCTGGATTTGTTTGATAAATTTTGAAACAGGCAAAGTTGATTACAAACGTTTTTATTATGCGGAAGATGCCTTGAATGATATAGAATTACATACGGAGGCTGAAAAAATCCATACTATTGCAACGGATTTTTTGACAAACAATTATGATACGGAAGAAGTTCTGGAATATTTTGAATCGGTTTCAAAAAATAACAAAATTTTAGAACCGATTATTTATCGGAATAATCTGCTGGGATTTCTCGGACTTATAAGCCGTGAAAGTAGTTTTAATGAAACATATCGGGATTTGGTTGGAATTTTGCTTGAAAATATAAATTCGCGTCTTGAGATTATTTCGCTTAATGAGGAAAGTGAAAAAGCAATGAGAGAGCGTGTAGAATTTCTGGCAAGTATATCCCACGAGTTTAAAACTCCGCTGAATTCAATCATAGGTTTTTCTGAGGTATTGCAGGAAAAATGTCGGGAAAAAAGTAATTTAAAATACATTGATAACATCTCAAAAAGTTCAAAATTTTTATTGAGCCTTATACAAGATGTACTCGATCTTGCGCGTTCTCAGGCAAATCCAATGGAATTAAAATATGAATATTTTCGTCCGAAAGACGTTATAAAGGATATTATCTGGGGATTTGATGAAGTTCGCAAAGAAAAAAATATCGAATTTAATTATACATTGTCTGATATAATAATTTATGCGGATTTAAAAAGGTTTAAACAGCTTATATATAATTTAATTTCTAACGCAATAAAGTTTAACAAGATTAACGGTAAAATAACAATTGTTACTTATTTGAACGAGAAACAGGAATTTGTGTTTGAAATAAAGGATACAGGGGACGGTATAAGTAAAAAAGACTGCTCAAAGATTTTCAACTTCTTTTCACAGGTTAACCGTAACCAACTCAAACGCCAGCAGGGCTCAGGTGTCGGGCTTGCACTTTGTAAAACTATAGCAAAAGCACATGGAGGAGATTTGAACTTCAAATCCCGTTTGAGTTATGGCAGTACCTTCTGGTTTTCAATTCCGCAAAAACACTGATATTTTTTATTGTTTTGCCGCTTGTCTTTTTTTGTTTTCGTTTACAAGAAGTATGGAGCATATAACAATACAAATCACAGCGGAGAGTATCCAGAATGCAATTGCACCGTTCCAGCCGAATTTGTCAATCATAAATCCTGTACCGGTTGCGGATAAAACAGCGCCTATATAACCGAAAGTTCCTGTAAAACCAGTTGCGGCTGATGCAACTTTTTTGGAACTGGATTCTACCGCACAAAGTCCGCCTATCATCATTTGCGGGCCGTAAGTAAATGCCCCCAGCAATCCGATAAGAACAAAATCAATACTGCTGATAGTGTTAAATTTCAACAAAACAAGACATACTGCAACACCGGCCAGATATATCAGATTAACAGGCGCTCTCTGGCCTTTGAAAATTTTGTCGGAAATTATACCGGCACAAATTGTTCCTAAAATACCGACAAGCGGGAGAGAACTTAATTTCATTGCCGCCAGCTCTAAACTGTTGTTTTTCGCTTCGCTTAAATATTTTATCATCCAGTCTTCCGCACCAAATCTTATGATATAAACAAAAATGTATGCTATAGCAAGCAGCCATATTGTTTTGTTATACAGAATATTTTCTTTAAAAATTTCAATGTAAGTTTTGTTATCATCTTCACAAGTTGATTTTTGTGCGGCCGGTTCATTGTTGTAGGTTTCAATATCAGGCAAACCGAGGGATTGCGGTCTGTCTCTGAGTCTGTCATAAAGCCATATTGCAACAAGGATAGCAAGTGTACCCGGAACAAAGAACGCCATTTTCCAGCCCCAGTGTGCAACTAAAAAACCGGATATGATTACACTTAAAAATGTTCCGACCTGATGCGAACACGACCATAATGACCATTTTGTACCGCGTTCAGAATTTGAGTACCAGTAAGTTAAACTTTTGGCAACAGCAGGAAATCCCGCAGATTGAAACCATCCGCTTGCACCCCAGAAAAATACAAATAACCATAAAAGAATTGTATTTGCCGGTAAGCCAAAGAATGATACATGCCCCGGAGTTATAAATACGGCCGACAAACCGAAACATAAATTGGCAATGGCTGTTAAAATTAATGCTGTAGGCAAAAATTTACGAACATCCGCGCGGTCTGCAATAACCCCGTTTACAAATTTACCGATACCATAGGTTAGGTACAGTGAACTTCCCAGAAGGCCTAATTCTGTATTGGAATACCCGTATTCCGTGCTTAATCCCGGAAGTGCCACCGCTATATTTTTCTTACAAAGATAAAATACCGTGTATCCGATAAAACAAGCGTAAAAAATTCTCAATCTCCAGTGAGCATAAGATTTTTTTATCTGTTCTTTATCCTGAATAACCTCTTTTGCAGGAGGTTCTTTGAAAAATTGTAATAATTTATCCAACATAATTATTTACCTGCTTTTATAATTTGAACATTTCTTGTTTCAGTTAATTCATGCCTTGCATCTTTTATTAATTCTCTTTTTTCTTCATCCAGTCTGCCGCCTCCGACAAGACGGTCGATAAATCCTGTATTAACTTTAACAGCTTTTTCCAATGCGCCGACTTCTTCAAGTACATCTTTAATTTGATTTAAGTCGTAGCCAAAAGACTGCTTTGAGTTGTAAACAAGGGTTTCGCCGGTTTGTGCGGTGATAGGTGTTCCGCCCTGCTCAAAATACAGCTTGAATACTGATTTCAAATCCTGAAGTTCGGATTGCATGGTTGTAATGGCCTGTTGAATACGCAAATAACGTTCAAACAGATATTCTACGTTATCAAGCTGCTTAACTTCCCAGTCATATTTTTGTAAATAGAGTTTTTTCAAAGCCGGATAAGCAAGAGCCAGTCCCATAGTGTCAGCCATTGCGCGGTGATGGTTTGTTAAATCAACATGAAAACGTTTAGTCAGAGCTTCCAGACCGTGAGATTCCAAATCCGGATAAATTTCTCTAAACATCTGTTGAGTATCTATTCTCGGGTTTGTTAATTCTTTGCCGAACACTCTTAATGATGCTTCGTTCAAAAATGCGTAATCAAAAATTGCATTATGCGCAACAATTGGATAGTCCCCTATAAATTCCATAATTTTAGGCATTATTTCTTCTTCTGACGGAGCATCTTCAACCATTTCCTGAGTAATGCCGTGAATTGCTATACTTGATTTTCTTATATGCTGATGAGGGTTTATGAGTGTTTGGAATTCATCTTTAATCTTGCCGTTCTCCAGTCTTACGGCCGCAAACTCCACCATTCTTTCTTTTGTATAATCCAAGCCTGTTGTCTCGGTATCGAGAACAATTTCTATTATTTTTTTCCTTGCCATTATCTTATCCTACTAAATGCTATTAAGATAATAGCACAAAAATTTTTTCTGTGTTAGAATAAACGCTGTAAAGTAATTAAAGGAGATATCATGTCAAACGCAATTGATATTAATGACGCAAATTTTGAAGCAGAGGTTTTAAATTCCCAAATCCCTGTTGTTGTTGATTTTTGGGCACCATGGTGCGGCCCTTGCAGAAAATTAGGACCTATACTGGATGAAGTCGCAAGTGAATTTTCCGGCAAAGTAAAATTTGTGAAAGTTAACACTGATGAAAATTTGAAAACAGCAAAGGATTATTCAATCAGCGGACTGCCAAGCCTTCTTGTTTTCAAAGACGGTAAAGCGCTTGAAAGATTAGTAGGGCTGATGCCTAAATCAACTATTGTTTCAAATATTGAAAAACATTTATAAAAAGTTAAATTTAGTGATATACCTATAAAAAGCCGGCATTTTCGACCGGCTTTTTATAATGTAAATTTTTGTAACGATTAGGCCTGTAAAAATCCCTAAATTTTAAAGAAAAAAGGCAATTTTTCCGATAAAAACTATAGTCATAATTGTAAATTATGCGGTTCGGAAAGGGAATACAATGGGTGCTAATACAGTTGATAATATCTATAATCAATTGAAAGGAAGCTCAAGATATGCAGGCTTGAGTGATGACCAACTGTATGATATTGCTAATGAATTAAGCAAAGCAGGCATGTATAGCCGTATCGGCTCAATTTATTCTCGTAATACAAGCATATTGGATCCTTTCTATGGTGAAAATGCTGAGTGGGCTAAGTTTACCTATGAAGAACTTATTAGAATGGAAGAACAAGGTGTTGTAATTCCTGAAAAAGTTCTTGCATGGGCTCATTCAATGCAGGATGCCGATTCAACCAATTACGAAACAACTGAAGTTTCAGACGATGAAGATGCATCAGGTATTGAACAAGAAGTTAACAATACAAAGAATTCTGATATAACAGCACTTAAAAGTGCAGCTCAAGCACTTGTTGATAAAAGTGAAACAAATCAAAATAATCTTAACAATCAAGTTGATGTTGTATCAGCTATGGGAAAAGATCTTGAAAATAAAAAAGATGAAGCTGAATCTGTTCAGAATGAATCTTTACAAAAGATACAAAGTATAGTTGATGAATATAAAGAATTAGAAAGTAAACTAAAACGAAATATCCCTTTATCCGAAGACGAACAACAGAGATTTAATGAATTAAGCACTCTCCTTGAGGGCGAAACAAAAGCTTATCAAAAAGCTATCGACAATGTTGATGTTGATTTTGACGAAATTGAATCAGCATTAAATGCAATTGACAAAACAACAAAACAGTCTACAGACTTGTCAACAGCAACAGATTCTATTGCAGAACAATTGGCAGAACGTGAAGCTGATCACAAATTCACCAACGTATCCACAACCGGCGGTTCTTACACCGGTATCGTCGGTATAATTATGAGCAGTTCACTTGCTAAAAACCTTACTCAGTCAGCACAAAAAACAAGTATAACTACAGACCAAACTGCAGAAGATATACAGTCTGACCTGAACGAAATGGCTGCAATGGCAGATCTTACTGAAACAATAACAAATAATACCAAAACTCAAACTCAAGCTGAGCCGGAAGTTACACCTGCTCAGACAAGAAGTGTAGAAAATGAAAATATGGAAGGAGTAGAAAATGAAGTCCAAGATACAGAAAGCGCTGCGCAAGCTACAGAACAACCGACAACAAAAGCGGCAACACCAGCTCAATCTGCTACGCAAGCACCGGCTGCACCTGTTTCAGCTGCAGCAACAGGCAATGCAGGCGTAACAGAAACTTCTAACGTGGATGAGGCGGCTGCTGATACTTCCGTTGAAACTGATACTATGGGTACAAATAACAGTGAAGAATCAGGCAACGACCTCAAAGCACAAACTCAGGAACAAATTCAAAAATGTAATACTAAATCAGCAGAAATTAATACTGCTGTTAATGATTTGGATACAATCAAAAAATCTGTTGAAGAAATTCTTAGAGAATCAAAAATCGAAAGAAAAGTACAGGAAGCTAAAGTTAATAAATCACTTAAACAGTATGAAGAACTTTGCAACAAACTTAGAGACGGTGACGAATTAACTTCAAGCGAAAAACAGTCTTACAAAAAATTAAGTGCAGATTTAGACAAAGAAAACGGCAATTATGTAAACGGACTTAATGAAAAAATCAACACCCTTAACGGTTATACAAGAAGCCTTAACTATGCAATGAGCATAACAAATCAAGGTGTAGATGTTGCAAATGCAACAATAGAAATGGGCAAACAACTTGCTATATCAGAACTCGGCGACAGAAGCTATCTGATGAAAACCTTCTTCTATGCATTGCTTGATGACGAAAGACAAAAAGATTTATTGTACGGTAAAAAAGGCGAATCTCTTGGCCGTGATGCTATTGACCGCGGTGATGTATTAAATCTTGAATCAAGTACTGCAAATTCAGCATTAACAAAACAAGTTCCTATATCTAATGCAGCACAGGAACGCGCTGTAGAAATTACACAGACTAAAAATGAATTTAGCGCAAAGGTAAGCGAAATAACAAAAGGCTTGCCGGATTCTGTTGCACCAAAATCAACGCAATATGTACAAAAAACAGGTAATGATCCTGCTAATGCTGAAAATATCAAAGTTGTTGATAACAGTGACCAACTTACAGAGGATGGTCAACTCCAAACAAGGGCTATGCAACGCGCTGCTGCAAGTTCTCAAACTCAATCAGCATCACAAACAACAAGCACAGGTTCTGCATCCTCAAGCGACAGCGGTACTGAAGAAATTAGCGCAGAAAACGGTAAAGATGCAGCAGCAAGTGCAGAAAAACAAGGTGAAGAAGTTAAACGCGACACCAAATCAACAGAAGAAGATGCCAAAGAAATGGAAAATGTCGATAAAGAAGCTCAACAATCAGACAAACAGCTTCAAAAAGACTCTAAAAAAATCGACAAAGATATCAAGAAAAACCAGAAAGATTTAGACAAGAACGAAAAGCAAGTTCAAGAAATACAACAAAAAATAGAAGAAGAAGCAACAGCAATAGAAGCATTACAAACAGAAGTAGATGCATTGACAATGAGTGAAGAAATGGCTGCTGCTCCGGCCGCTGCTGCAAATCCAACTGCTGCACCGGCTCAACCTGCTGCAACTGGTGCAACTGGTGAAGATGGACAAACTCAGACAGCTCCTCAAGCATCTCATGCCGGTTTCAGCGCAATGGATAATGTTATGAATGGCGGTGCTTCTTCAACATCAAGTGACACTCAGACTAAGATTGACGGTTTGAATGAACAAATCATGACTAAAACCGGTACTATTAGTATTTATTCTAGTAAATTAACTTTCTTGCAGGAGAAGTCCAACAGGATAGTTAAGACAATGAACATAAATACTAAAAACTACAATAAAGCTGTACAAAAAGAACAAGAAGAAAAAGAAGAAGATCAATCAACAAGTGAAAAGGTTCTTGAAGTAGCAAATAAGATTGATGAAATATCTTCAAAAGTTGCATTGACAGGTTTTATTGTTGGTACAACCGGTGACATCTTGATGAAAGTTATTTTACCGCCTTGGATTCCTGTAATAGGTGCTGTAATGTCACCTGTCGGACATGCTGTAGAAGCTATCGGTAACTATGGTGTAGTTGCCGCAAACGTTACAAAAATGGCAACTTATGCAGCTCAAGGCAACCTTATGGGAGCATTAATGAGCGCAGGTATGGCTATTATGGCCGGTGCTTCAGCAGTAAGTGCTACCGGTCAGGCGGCTAAAGGTTTCCAACAAATGGGTAAAAATATTGCTGCAGCTCAGACAAGAGCAGCAGTTATGAAGGCTGCACAGGAAACAGCTAAACAGGCTGTAACAAAAACCGGTATGGAAGGATTAAAACAGACCGGTCAAAAAATGGCTGCTGAAGGAATGGTTAAGAGTATGAAGCAGGCTTCTAAGCAAGCTATAAAACAAACTCTTAAACAGGCCGGTAAGCAAGCATTGATGTACACAATGTCATCAATGGCTAAATCTCAAACTCAGCAACCTGAAGAAAAGAAACCGGAATTAAACATCGTTCTTTCTGACAGAGCAAAAGAAATAATTGCTGCAGGAGAAAGACGTCGCGCAAATATCAGAGCAGCACTGGAAGCAAGAAACGAAGAAGCTGCACTTCTTGATGATGGCAGCACTACTGTTATTGAAGAAACTGATGGTACCGGCAACGCAGCAGGCCGCGTAAGAACAGGGGAAGGTGCTGCAACATCAGGTAACAACAGAAAATCTTCAACAACAAGTTCTTCCGCAACATCTACAACCGCTTCAACTTCTGCCGCTACCAGATCTACTACTACAGCGGCATCCGGAAATACTTCAAATGCGTCAACAACAAAAGCTTCCTCTGCAGGAAGTGCAGCTTCTGAAGCAGACAGCAGCAAAACAATTGATGCAAAAAATGGTAAAGCGGCAGCAAATGACGTAGACAAAGATGCTGACGGCGTTGAAGCTGATACCGCTACTACAGAACAAAATACCGATGAAATGGAAGATGTTGATAAAGAAGCACAGAAATCTGACAAACAGTTTCAAAAAGATTCCAAAACATTGGCAAAAGATATTAAAAAAGACCAGAAAGAATTAGATAAAAACGAAAAAGAAGTACAAGAAAATCAACAAAAAATTGAAGAAGAAATGGCAGCAATAGATGCACTTCAATCAGAAGTTGATACACTGACTGCCGAAGATGAAGCATCCTCAGCAACAGGTGCAGCAGCTCCTGTAAATAATGCAGAACCGCAACATGCAGGCTTTAGCGTAATGGAAAATATCGCAGGCGGCGCTGCTGCTTCTACAACTGCTGTAACTACAGGTAATGCATCTTCTAATCAAACAGAAATTGATTCTTTGAACGAACAAATCGGTGAAAAAACAAATGTTATTAAAATTTATTCTGATAACTTAGTCAAAACTCAAAAAAGTTCTGATACTATAGTTAAAAGAATGAATACAACTACAAAAGTCTATAATAAGACCGTTCAAAAAGAACAGGAAGAAAAACAAGAGGACCAGTCAAGAAGTGAAAAAGTTCTTGAAGTTGCAACAAAAATTGAAAGTATATCATCAGCTGTTGCAATGACCGGTTTTATTGTCGGTACAACCGGTGATGTCTTATCAAAAGTTATTATTCCGCCTTGGATTGCAGCAGTCGGTCTTGTAATGTCACCTATTGGTCATGCTGCAGAAGCTATCGGTAACTATGGTGTTGCAGCCGCAGGAATTACAAAAGCAGCTACTTATGCCGCTCAAGGTAACTTGATGGGAGCATTGATGAGTGCAGGCATGGCTGTGATGGCAGGTGCTTCTGCCGTAAGTGCTACCGGTCAAGCTGTTAAAGGGTTCCAAAATATGGGTAAAAATATTGCAGCAGCACAGGCCAGAGCCGCAGCATACCAGAGCGCTAAACAAGCGGCCCAAAGCGCTGTTACCACTGCAGTCGGTAAAGAAGGCATGCAGCAGCTCAGCCAGAAAATAACCGGCGATATGACCGCCAAAGCTATGAAAGAAGGCTCAAAAGCTGCTATCAAGGCAACTCTTAATGCCGCTAAAAAACAAGCTCTTAATTACGCAATGACAATGGCTATGCAAGGTCAAAGCAATAATGAACAGGGCTCACAGCAGCAGGAACAAAAACAACAATCAGAATATGAAATAATTCTTTCTGATCATTTCAAAGAAATTCAAAGAAAAAATCAAAAACGTAAACAATATACAGCAAACAGATATGGTGTAGCATAACAAAAACGGATGGAATATTCAGACCACCCGTTTTTTGTTTCTATGTTTCTATTTTATTTCTAAATTTTTGAACAATAAAACTCCGATTTCTCCTGCTGCAAGATTAACCGTAATTTTTCTGTTCCTGATTAATGGGGCTGTTTTTGTTGATTTGATACACTCATATTCTGTTTGTTTTTTTAACTCAGGTATTTTTATATCAGTTTTTTCTGTATTCTCAAAATTCAGGTTGCCAAACACAACAATCGTGGTTTTATTATCAGTCATTGTATACGCAAAAATATGTTCGTTATTTGTTTTTAGCCGGACAAATCTCCCATTAGCCAGAACAGGCGAAATAGAGTTCCGGAATTTGTTAGCGGTAACAAATTCTTTTAATAATTCTTTGTTATTTCCGGCAGGCATGCGGGAAAAGTTAAAGATATCGATTTTGCCGCGGTGTGCGAAGTAATAGTCATCATCTGTAAATGTGATATCAGCTTTTTGATTTGCCCAGTCATAAATATAGTTGTCGCCGGTTGCAAACCCGTCTACATAATAAGCGTTAACAGGTAAGGTGCTGTTAAGCCAGATAATCATTTTACTGTAAGGGATACCATTGACTAAAACCGGTGCGACTTCATCATGAGTTGAGAAACTTCCGATTACACTCTTAGGCACACTAAATTTTTTTGCCAATTCTGTATTAAATAAAACATGATTAATAAGTTTATCACTCGTATCCCATTCTTTCAGATTGAAGAAACTTCCGTAATAACCGTCAAATCCGGCTTCCAACAGCTTGTCGTACGTGGTAAAAACACCGTATGGCGATATTGCATCGTGCCAGCTGTCAGAACTTTCAGCGAGCCAGAGAAATTGCGGATCTTTTTTTCTTGAGTAAGAGATTAATTGCCGCCAAAATTCAGCGGGTTTGCAATGTGCGACATCCGCTCTTATGCCGTCAACCCCTAGTTCGTCAATTGCCAGATCTACAAATTCTTTGTATACGCCGAAAACATCCGGATTAACTATTTCTTCGGAACCTGCATCCAGTAATCTTACATCTGTCCAGTCAGCAGGAACAACAGGGATTTGATCTTTGTCTTTCACAAATAATTCCGGTCTTTGCAGGTACAGATCATAAGCCCCGCATGCCGGTATATCAAGAATTATGCGAATACCGCGTTTGTGTGCTTCTTCAACAAATTTTTCAGCCTGTTCAATTATGTCCATATTACTTTTGCTGTCTTTTAATTGTTCATTCAGTTTGTTAAATGAGGCCGCCGCATATAAAGAACCTGCTGTTCCTAAGGCTTTTGTTTTGCCGACCTGCGTAACAGGCAGAACATGCAGGGTGTTTATCCCCATATCTTTTATTTCATCGAGCCTTTCTATCGCGTTTAAGAAATTGCCGCTTTCCTCATCCAGATCAAAGTCAATGATATCGTTATGATTTGTGTCTTTTGCATTGAATGTTCTTATATTTATTTCATATATGACGGCGTTGTTGTCTGTAAAAAGTTTTCTTGCATTGTTAGTGTAATTTTCTTGTGCCAGTGCTGTTGTACATGTATATAATAATGTGGCTGCAAGAATGAGTGATTTGTAAAAGGTTTTCATCATAAGCTCCCGTTATCCTGTGTAGGAGCATCATACCAGATAGCCTAAACATTTTCAAGACATTTTGTTTATACGCTAGATTGTTTTATTAATTTTGAGAATGTTTGATATATTAAGAAAAATTTACAATTAACTTGGAAAGTTGCGTGAAAAGCCGTTCTGGAACATGCAAGCCTGTATTGATTGTGTGGTGTTATTAAATAAACAACTAAAAAACATGTTCATTAATTTGTACTAAAAATGCCTGAAATCACTTGCAATGAAATATTTTGCGAGTATGATTAATTTAGTATGGTAAAATAGTAATGTTATACCAGCCGAAATAGGGAACCCCCCTTTTAGAAGATTGAAAACCAAATAAAGCGCAGTGTCAGGCGTATTTGCCCCCGCTGCAATAAAGAGGAACTTATGTCAAAAGACGTTATAGAAATAGAAGGAACGATTATAGAATCCATGCCGAACGCAATGTTCAGGGTAAAACTTGAAAACGGGCATGAGATACTGGCTCACATCTCAGGCAAGATTAGAAAAAATTTCATAAGAATTTTGCCTGGTGACAAGGTAAGAGTAGAAATGACCCCTTATGACTTGACCCGCGGCCGTATCACCTTCCGTTTAAAATAAAAGAAATAAATTCACAATAAGATAAAGGAAAAACAAAATGAAAGTAAGATCATCAGTAAAACCTATTTGCGACAAATGCAAATGTATTAAAAGAAAAGGCAGAATTGCCGTAATATGCGAAAACCCTAAACACAAACAAAGACAGGGTTAATTTGGGCGAGTGTCAGCGAGCCTAAATTCCGCCGGACAGGAGGAGCGAAAGTAGATATAGCGAATGACTGTGAGGCGGAGATCATATTTAAAAACGCCGAACCTGCGGGCCGCGGCAGGTGGAGAGGAAGTATTTAAGCCTCTTACCCAAAAAAATCTAACAACAAGTAACAAAGGAGAAAATTTAAAA
>CALUUH010000012.1 GCA_944323875.1 Candidatus Gastranaerophilales bacterium | reverse complement strand
TACTGTGCTATTTGTTTTAATTGCGCTTCAGAAGCAACGTGATTTATGCCGCCGCAAGCAACAACGGCTCCGGCAAAACTGTCATTAGCATAAAGTTCACTACTACCGCCGGATAGATAAAATCCATAGCAATATTTTAAGCCATATTCATCTTGTATTTTTAAACAATCTGCAACTGTAAAACTACCTGTCGAAATTGACTGAGTTAAACATACTCCTGTTTCATTCAACAAGCCTTTAGAAATACAAGCGTATTTTGACAATGAGGCATTCATCGTGTACAAATCTTTATTTATTGCATTAGGCGTTTTCATTCCATTAACATCGTACGCAACAGAAAGACAAGAAGTGCCGTCTACTTGATTATTATACGGATCTATATAAGAACAATCTTTATTATAAACCAGAAGGGCTGTTGTTCCGTTATCCAGAATTATACCATACGGATCTGTCGTCCAATCATCTTTACCAAAATTGCTGGCTGACGTTAAGGCTGAAGTTTCCAATTCTTCGGTTCCGTATTCAAATTTCGAACTAAAGCATTTATCTAGTTCATCCTTATTACATTTTTTTATTATTTTCATATACTTGGACAAACCGTTATTGACAAAATCTTCGGTTGATGAATAACCTAATAATTGCCCCTGAGTATTCATCTGTTTGGTTGCTTCGGCCAAGCGCTTTTGGAACAAATCTGAGGCGGTTGACCAGCTTCTACTCTGATAATTCCTCACCAGCGGCGGAAGAACAAGTACAGCCACGATGCCAATGACTGCGAGGGTGATTAAGACCTCGGCCAAAGTGAATGCGAATAGTTTTTTCATAATAATTCCTCTTAATTAAGTTTTACTACTAATAAAGTGATACAATCATCTTATTAATAATTAATACTTCATTTATAATAGAGTATCATCAAAAAATTGTCAATATACTCAATAATTTGTAAAATAACTCAAGAGGTTGAGTATGACAGCAAGAGAATTTGTAAAAATATTATTGGCAAAAGAGTGTATGACATTAAAAGAACTGGCGCAGGTCGCCTCAGAAAAGGGCGATAAAAAATTCTCGCCGGACGGTCTTTCACACAAAATGCGTTTGGGTACATTGCGTTTTGATGACGCGGAATTTTTTGCAAAACTTCTCGGCTACGAAATCGTCCTCAAAAAAATTACAGAAGAAAATTGATTTATATTTAGCATTATATCGTTTAGATAGATACTAATAACAAAAAGACGTTAGGACGATAATACTTTAAGTACATTTCATTTTATAAGTTACATTAAATAATTAGATAACCCTTTGTAGATAAAGACTTAACCTCCTATCGGCTTAACGTCTATGATTTTACCCTCTTCCACTGCTTTATGAATTTTGAACTTGATATTCTGGCACTGGTTTCGACTTCTTTTTCATGAGCCGCGATAATTGCCTCATTTTGGCCTGTTAAATTTTCGTCACGATAAAATATACCCGCCTTTGTTTTTAAAAGCCCTAAATCGTATTCTGAAAGCTCATTTTTTATGAGAGATTTATTTTTGACAGCAATAGTCCCCATAAATTTACCGGCCGCGTCATTATATATCTTGCCAACAAAAAATCCTGCTTCTATAAATGCACTTCTAACATTAGCTGCATTGGAATATGTCAAAATCATTCCATCCTCATCCAGATGCGAATATAGCAGCCTGAAAAAATCCACTGTCCACAGACATGGACACTTTGCCGGCGTAAATGCATCCAAAAACACAAAATTATATATGTTATCATCGGCCGATAAAATTTTTCGCGCATCCTCGATTTTTAGGTCAAAATTAAAATCAAGCAATTTAAGGGTATTCAGTGCTTTTTTCTGACGCTTAGAAATATACCTATAATATATATTATGTAAATAGGCTTTTAACCGGCTTAAAGGGGTATATTTACCCTTCTCAAATTTATAAAATTTAAATAATCCCCTTAAATATCGGTCAAAGTAGCGGCGGTATTTTTTAGCGTATAAAATTTGCTGTATTTCGGCATCTTCCAAAATTTCAGGATGATTTTCGATAATCTTTTCGAGCAATATAATATTTGTTTCATCTTTTAATCGTTTTTTAGGTAATTTTTTGCCATTTTGCTTTTGCAGCATTTTTTCGATTTTATCCTGATGAAAATTTATTTTTTCTTTTCTGCGAATTTTTTTGCCTGTCACAAAAAACGGCGAAAGAAATGCAAGATTTTTATCAGTATCTATTGCTTTGATAAAAATTTTAATTTTTTTATTTTCTACTGAATCATGTTCGCGAATTTTAATATCACTTTTTTCATTTTTATTTGAAAAATTTGTTTTTTCCATGGACTCATGTAGAGAATTTTCACAATTTACGTTATCAGTATATATCTTATCGTTACAAGTAATGTTATCAGTATCTATCGTTTCGATATACATATTTTTTTTAGAAATTTTTTCTTCTAAAATTTTTTCCAAAAAATAATTTAAAAAACTTTTTGTGTTGTATCCAATTCCGAAACAAATATCGAGAATTTTTATTTGATTGTTTTTTGAGAAATATTTTTCAAAATCAGCTGGCAACACAAATTTTTCATAAGCTTCTGTGAGTGCGCCGTATGTTGAATGGTATATATCGTCCGCTTCGGGGCTGAATAGTCCTACTGATCCGTCGTTTGTATAGTATGGGTATAATTCGTACATAAGGGTATTATATTATTATTATTCATGTATTGCAATATTGTAACATTTTTAAAATTATGCTATATTAACATATAATGTCATTGCGAGCGAACGCGAAGCAATCCAGCTAATAGGAAATATAATGAATAATAGCTATGTCTATATCTTATTTAATAAACGGAATGGAACGCTATATGTCGGAGTAACCTCTGATATAGTAAAAAGAGTATACGAACACAAAAATAAGTTTGTTCCAGGTTTTACCAGTAAATATGGAGTTGATAAACTTGGATATTACGAAATCTATGACAATATTACTTTAGCTATTGAAAGAGAAAAAAGATTAAAAGGTGCTTCAAGAAGAAAAAAATTGGAACTTATAGAAATACACAATCCTGAGTGGCTTGATTTGTACTATGAAATCGTTGAATAGGCTGGATTGCTTCGCGTTCGCTCGCAATGACAGATAACTAAGATAGATTTGCGCATTAATTTTTATTTTTCTGTTATAATATATTTGGAAAGTAATGAGGGAAAAGATGAAAGTAAGTGTGAAAGTGCCGGCGACGTCGGCGAACTTAGGCCCCGGATTTGATTGTATGGGACTTGCTATCCCATTATATAATACGATAACCATTGAAGAAACTGTGCTGCCTGGAACCGGCGTTGAAATTAATGTTCTGGCCGGTGAGGATATGGAGAATGAACTTAGACTTGACCATATTCCGATGGATGAAAACAGCATTATTTACAGGGCTGTAGAACTTTTATATAATTCAATCGGCCAGACGCCGAGCGAACTTAAAATAACTATTCAGTCGCAAATACCAATTGCCAGAGGGCTTGGCAGCAGCGCATCTGTTATTGTCGGCGGTCTTATCGCGGCCAACGAATTGCTGGGAAAACCGGCTGACGAGGTGGCGTTGCTCTCTATCGCAACCGAGGTTGAAGGCCATCCGGACAATGTTACTCCGGCAATTGTCGGCGGACTTGTCTTGACGTCAAGAGAAGATGACGGAAGTATTGTGTATAAAAAATTAGATTGGCCGGAAGAATGGCGCCTGACTGTTTGCGTTCCGGATTATGAACTTGCGACAGATATTTCGCGTTCTGTTTTGCCTAAAGAAGTTCCGATGCAGGATGCCGTATTTAATGCACAAAGAATGGGAATGTTTGTCCATGCTATTCATACCAAAGATGCAGAACTTATGAAACTTGCGCTCAAAGATAGGCTGCATCAGCCTTACAGAATGAAACTTGTGCCGGGATTGGAAAAAATTATTGCGAACCTCAGGCATGAAGAAAATGTACTCGGTACTGTGCTGAGCGGCGCAGGGCCATCTATATTGATTGTTTCAAAAGGCAATAATCAGGACAAAATCAAGTCCATTGTCCGCGACACATGGGCAGATTTGAATGTTAAGGTGGATATTTTTGATACAACAATAGAAAAACAAGGCGCGACTATTATCACACACGAAGATGATTAATAAACATAACTAAAAAGCTCCCGAATGGGAGCTTTTTTAAATCTTTTATGCTGTGTTTTAAGAATTGCCGCCGTAGTTTGGTTTGAGGTTTTGAGCGCTGTTCTTGACATCCTCTTTGGCTGCATCCTTCCATTCTTTGTTGAGTTGCAACTCGGATTCGATTTGCGCCTTGCGTACCTCCAGATCCTCGGCCAGATCGTTTAATGGCTGTAACTGCATTTCTTTCATCGTTTGTGCATCTTGCTCGGCCTGTGATAGTGCAAATTGCAATTGACTTTGTGCCTGCATTTGCAATTGAGATGACAATTGTGTGAATACTGATGTTTTTGTCGGATCAGATGTATCCGTGAGTGACGATAGACCAGCTTGCATCATTGCTTGCTGCTGAGCTTGGAATATACTCTGCTGATAATTTGCACGTGCCGCATTCTGGGAGTACCTTAATTGAGAATTAATCATATTCTCAACATTTTGAGATTGTTTTTTAGCCATACGAATACGAGACATAATGCTGGTGAGCTGGTTATTTAATCTTACCTGCTCTCGCGCCAATAATACATTAATAAAGTTACTGGTTAAAAAACCCATGTCTCGACCTCGTATTTTTTTACTCTTAAATATATAAAGTATATACTTTTTAGTAAATTGCTATATATAATAAATATATTAACATTTCTTTACAATCAGTTAACTTGCCTGTGCAATTGCATTTTCCTTTTATTTAATCTAAAATAGTTTTGTCCGAAATAATAAGGAGTATTTTCTGTGATAAAAGACTATTTTACGAGTAAGAATATAATTTTTGCGGTGCTTGTTATCGCACTAATATTTATTATTCCCAAAATTTGCGGAGTTCTAATGCTGTTTTTTGGTGCTTATGTAATTGCATGCGCTCTTATACCATATATCAACAAGCTGGAAAAAAAGATGAAACGCGGCTGGGCGGTTGCAATTGCTGTATTTGGCGGTGTTGCCACAGTAATTGGTATATTCCTGCCAATATTTTTTGTTGCATACAAGGAGATTAAAACTTTTCTTACATATTTTCCGCAAAAGTTACAATTAGTTACAAATTACCTGATGAATTTCCAATTTCACGGGAAAAGATTGGCTGATTTATTTGATTTAAACTCTATTATGGGTGCATCTTCCACATCTGAATTTGCTCATGGTGTATTCAGCCAGAGCTGGAATTTGACAGTAGGCGTATTCCAATTTCTGGTTATTTCAATAGCATTGACCATGATTGTATATTATATACTTATGGATAAAACGTATTTAAGAGAAAAGTTTATTCAATTTTTTCCGCCTGCACTTAAAGAAAAAGCAGCACACATACTGCGAACAATAAGTGACAAGGTCGGCGGATATGTCAGAGCACAGATATTATCTATGATAGCCGTTGGTATTATGACAACTGTTGTACTTATGATTTTAGGCGTTGAATATCCTATATTGTTAGGCTTAATTGCCGGTGTAATGGATATTATTCCGCTTTTGGGACCGACAATTGCTCTTGCAGTTATTCTTTTGATTGCTTACCCGCTCGGTATTGTTAAAATTATTCTTGCAATATTAGGATTTTTACTTGTACAACAGATATCAAATTATGTTGTGAGACCAGTTTTGTTCGGAAAATTCATGGCATTACACCCTCTGATGATATTCTTAGCATTATTTTTGGCCGAACAGTTTCTCGGTTTCTGGGGCGTAATACTTTCTCCGGCTATAGCTGCAACTATTTGTGTTTTGATTGACGAGTTATATATAATGCCAATAAATAACAATGAAGTGAGCATAAATGAGTAAAGAAACTTTTTTATATACTCCTAAAAGTTCTAAAAATGCTGATTTTAACATGTGGATGGCTTTTCCGGGGCCATACTCGTTTGCAATGTCATCTCTCGGGTATTTGTGGATGTTCAAATCAATAGATGAAATGGATGGCGTTAATATCGAAAGAATTTACACAGATACAAAAGAAACGGTTTTATATAAAGACAAAATCGATTTATACGGATTTTCTTTTACGTTTGATACGGATTTTTTAACTATATTTGCGATGCTTGAGCGCTTTGGTTTGCCTCTAAAAGCCGCTGAACGCAGCGAAAATTATCCGCTTATTTTTGCAGGCGGCCCTGTTGTGACAGCAAATCCTGAACCGTATAAAGATTTTTTTGATTTCTTTATTATTGGCGACGGGGAAGATATAAATCTTGATGTTGTGAGAATTTGTAAAGAAAATAAAAGGGCTGCCAAAGCAGATATTTTGAAAAAACTTTCTGAGCTTGAAGGTGTTTATGTACCGTCACTCGGGCATAAAACAGTTAAAAAGCTTACTAAAAAGCTTTCTGAATGTATTTATACTCCTATTTTAAGCGACGGTGCATTTTTCAAAAACACATTTATTGTAGAACTGGCAAGAGGGTGCGCAAACAGATGCGGGTTCTGTCTGGCGTCTTATCTTAATTTGCCGCTGAGATTTATGCCTTACGATAATCTTATAGAAATAATTAATCTCGGACTAAGTCATACAAATAAAATTGCTTTACTCGGGGCACAAATAAGCGCGCATCCGCATTTTCACGACATTTGCGACTACATATATAAAAAAATTCAAAGCGGTGAAAAGATAGAAATGAGTGTTTCGTCATTAAGAGTGGATGCGATTACGCCTGATGTTGTACAAACTCTTGTTGCGGCCGGTCAAAAAAATTCGACGCTTGCAATAGAAGCAGGATCTGAGCGTTTGAGAAAAGTTATCAATAAAAATGTAACAGAAGAACAAATATTTAATGCTGTCAGAATATGCCGCGATAACGGCTTGAGAGGGCTTAAATTTTATGGAATGCTCGGTTTGCCGACAGAAACCTATGAGGATTTAGAAGAAATTGTAAGGCTTGCCGCACGGTTGAAAAAGGAATTCAAAATGTTTGATATTTCTTTTGGATTTTCAAGCTTTGTTCCGAAACCTCATACACCTTTCCAATGGTGCGGACGAGAAGAAACAAAATCGTTAGAGGCAAAATCCAATTATATCAAAAAGGAGATGCATAAAATCGGTGTTACCGCTTCTGTTTCAAGCATTAAATGGGATTACTGGCAGGCTGTTTTATCAAGAGGAGACAGCACTTTTACTGATTTCTTGATTGATGTTTACCGAAAAGGCGGTAAAATCGGTGCATTCAAAGCGGCCGCTAAAGAACACAATATCAACACTGATTATTATGCATACACAAATTTTCCGGCCAATACAGAATTTCCATGGGATTTTATTGATATAAGACCGGGCAAAGAATTTTTACAGCAGGAAAATAATCGACTGCTTAAACAGGAACATACCCTGAATATTTAAGGCTTGACCAATCTTCATAATAGCTAATCTGGGTAGCAGAGCCTGTTCTGATATATATTCTTGCCATCTTGTCCAGCGGCAGCCCTATAGCATTACATATTGCGGCCTGAATAACTTCCGGATGAGTTACAACAATAATACGGTTTCCGATATTATCGGCAACAATTTTATCAATGGCAGCCCCGACACGTGCTACAAATTCCTGAGTTGATTCTTTTTCACCGAAAAGTTTTTTATCAGGATTAGCAAATGCATCAGTAAAGGCTGTAGGACTCTTGGCCTCGACCTGCTCAAAAGTTAAACCGTTCCACACACCGCATGGTTTCGGGTGCAGATTTTCTGCTATTTGATAATCCTTTTTGTATAATTTTGCAATGATTTCAGCAGTTTGCACAGTTCTAACAGAAGGGGACGCATATATTTTATCGTTTTTAACCCCGCGCAGCTTCAAAAATTCGCAAATCTTTTCAACTTCTTCATATCCTGCTTCGTTAAGCGGCGGATAATGCTCGGCGTCTGAAAAACGAAATTCGTCTGAATATATAGTTGCCCCGTGGCTTATATAAGTGATTTTACATTTTCTGTCAAAATACATAATTAACTCCTGTTTATTTTTCTTAATTATAACATACATTTAAAAATTTTAATAGTAGAATATAAGTAGAAATACAACAGATATAGGAGATTTATATGAGAGGCAAAGCTTTTAAATTCGGAGATAACATTTCGACAGACCATATAGCACCGGGGAGATTGTTCCACCTCAGGTCTAATTTACCGGAATTTGCAAAACATGTTCTGGAAGACGCAGATCCGACATTCGCGAGCAAAATGCAAAAGGGGGATTTTGTTGTCGGCGGTAAAAACTTTGGACTCGGATCTTCGCGTGAACATGCCCCGCAGATTATTAAAATTGCAGGCGTAGGCGCGGTTATTGCAAAATCATTTGCCAGAATTTTCTACAGAAACGCCATAAATATCGGCCTGCTTGCAATTGAGTGCGATACCGACGCTATTAATGCGGGGGATGAATTGGATTTGGACATAGAAAAAGGTATTCTGAAAGACTTGACTAACGGCGCTATAATCGCCATAGAGCCGCTTCCTCCAGTTATGATAAAAATGTTGCAAGACGGCGGGCTTGTTGAACATATCAAAAAATACGGCGATTTTAAATTGACATAGACTAGCAAAAAAAAATATTTTAGGATTTTAATGCAAATAATGTCGTTTTCAAAACTAAAGGGGTCTCATGAGAATACAAAATATATCATTTAACAATTTGCATAAATCACAGACTAATTTTACTGCTCAAAAACAACAAAAAAACAATAAGGATATAAACACTGATAAAATGCAGGTTTATGAACAAAATTATACATATCCAAGGCCGTTTATTTTGCCTGCTTCACTTTATACTCCTGAGGAAAATGAGCCGGAAGAATATGATGGCCCGTGCAGAGCAATTTTTCGCGACGACGAACTGTTTGATCCAAAACGGGATTATGACAAACGGGGGTATATGGAATATGATGAAGATGATATAAAAGCTCCAAAACATTTCTTTAATCCTATACATCCTGATTATTTACTAAATAAAGATTGTGATTTTGACCTGAACGGGTGCTTCCAAACTGAAGAACTAGACAATGAACTGTTTTATAAAGAACCAATTTTCAGCTTGTCTGTAGTTATTCCGGAGCCGCCGAAAATGAACTCAAAGATTGATGATTTTACGGATGAGGATGACAGGGAAATATATATTGATTCAACAAAAATTATGAAAAATGACAAGCATATTGTAAATAATAAGCTTCAAAAAAATATAGATCAGAAACTGGATGAATATCCGCTTGAGATAGTAGCCGCCGTTGCAAATACGGCCAAGCTGCAGGATAGATTCGGTAATGAAACAGTTGATTATGCTTTATTTGAGCAGGGATTTAAGCTTGCAAAGCAATATCCTGTTGCAGATGTGGAACAGATTATGAATTCATGTGTATTGAGCGACCGCGATGAAAATGAATATTTTTCAAATCAAATGTTCCATTTCACCCAAAAGCTATTAACAGACCTTCCTGTCGAAGAGGCTGTTAACTGTTCAGAATATGCGGTAAGTTACAACAAATTCTCCGGTTATTATTATGATCTTGAAAAAGGTGCGCATATTAAAGCATTGCTAAAAAACTTACCTTTAGAAAATGCGCTTGCGGAAATTGAAAAATTGCAGCCGGATAAACCTATTGACAATAGTTTTTGAGAGTAGTTTAATTATAGTACACTATGTTGAAATATCGTGCTGAATTGTCAGTATAGTGAGGCAAAAATAGGACGTAAGGGGCGGAAAGCCGGTTTTTATAATACTGCCAGCGATTTACCCGCAAGCTTTTAAATAAGCGCCCGTGGTCCGGTCGTACCGGAATGCGTAAGGGTTTCAGGTTTATGATTTTGCCGAATATGTTACTAAATAAAAGGAGAAAAAAATGCCTACAATTAACCAGCTTGTTCGTAAAGAACGCAAAAAGCTAATCGACAAAACAAAATCTCCGGCATTGATGGAATGTCCTCAAAGACGCGGAGTATGTACAAGGGTTTACACAACTACCCCTAAAAAACCTAACTCTGCACTTAGAAAAGTTGCCAGAGTAAGATTAACAAACGGTTATGAAGTTACTTCATATATCCCTGGTATCGGCCACAACCTTCAAGAACACAGTGTTGTTCTTATCAGAGGCGGCAGGGTTAAAGACCTTCCTGGTGTTCGTTACCACATCATCAGAGGTACTCTGGATACTGCAGGCGTTGCAAACCGCGCACAAAGCAGATCTAAATACGGTGCTAAGAAAAATGCAAAAGGAGGTAAGAAGTAATGTCAAGACGTTCTAAACCGGCTAAACGTATTCCGTTAGCTGATCCTGTATACAACAGCGTTGATATCTCTAAATTTATCAACAGAATTATGCGCCGTGGTAAAAAATCACTCGCTGAAAAAATCTTCTATTCTACTATGAGTAAAATCGAAGAAAGAACTAATGAAAAAGCGCTTGAAATATTCCAGAAGGCACTTACTAACGCAACTCCGTTACTGGAAGTAAAAGCAAGACGTATCGGTGGGTCTACATATCAAGTACCTATCGAAGTTAAAGCTGACAGAGGATTTGCGCTCGCTTCTTCATGGATTATTGAATCTGCTAAAAAACGCGGCGGCAAATCATTCATTGACAAATTAACCAATGAATTAATCGATGCTTCAAACGGCTCAGGCGCAGCTTGTAAGAAACGTGAAGATACCCACAAGATGGCTGAAGCTAACAAAGCATTCGCTCATTACAGATATTAATCAATTTTTTATTGATATAATAAAAAAGCGGGGGTTTATTTAACCTCGCTTTTTGTTTACAATAAACTTTTTATAACAAGATTTGCTGTTTCAAGTTTTTCTGCATTATTTCTTATAAGTTCCAGATTAGATATGATAGAACTATATATTTTTTCAGTATCTTTGTCCGTGCTATCTTCAAAAAGCTCTGCCGCACTTATATTCAGAACCTTAGTAAGTTTTTCAAGAGTTTTTGCAGATACAAATCCTTTACCTGTTTCTATCAGACTTAACGATTTAATCTCAATACCAACGAGTTCTGCGAGAGTATCCTGATTAAGGCCCTTTGCTTTTCTTATACGTTTAATATTTTCTCCAAGTGTTTTACAAATACGATTTTGCATACCTACTCCTATTATTAATAGTATTTATAAGAAATAATAAGTTAACCCAATATAATTACTTGCAATTTGAAATAAAATGCCATATAATACAAATAAAAATAGAAGTTAAATAACATACAAAAGGATATATTATGACAACTAAAAACGCTTTCACAATGGCAGAAGTTTTGATAACACTCGCGGTAATCGGCATAGTCGCAGCAGTAACAATTCCTTCACTAATAACCTCCTACAAAAAGAAAGTTGTTGAAACTAAATTAATAAAATTTTACACCAATATAAATGAAGCAATCAGACTTTCTGAAATTGATAACGGCGATAAAACTACCTGGGACACTTTTATTGACAATACTCCTGAGGCAAAAGAGCAATTTTATACTCAATACTTCGCTAAATACTTAAAGACTGTCAAAACTGATAAAGCCAACAATAATTTTATATTATACTTTGTTGATGGCTCCGGAATGTCTATGACCTTCAGAGAAAGAGATTATCTCTATTGCATTGATGCTAAATCTAAATACTTTTCAGGTGATTACAGCGAGTTTTTAGGCAGCAATTGTTTTCGTTTTGGTTTTTATCCCAATTTACAAGAAACTCCGGCTTGTGACAAAAACTACAAGGACAAAGGAATTGAACCTTATGTTCCATGCTACGTAACAGATGATGAGGGAAACACTATAACATTTGATGAAACACTTTTGTATAAGTACGCAAGCGCCGCAGCCAAAATCATACAGCTCAATGACTGGAAAATCCCGGACGATTATCCCTGGAAACTTTAACCGATAATTTTTTCCAAATCAACGCTTGCTATACTCATATTGTTTATATTATACAGACCTTTGAATGCATCAAGTGTTGCAGGATTCATTATATTTGGCTGGCATGCAGACATATAAATGTTTTTAGCGCACTTTTGATTTAGTCTTATCATCCCTGCAAATGCACTGTTATCACAGCGTGTCAGGAAAAACGTTAATTGCGGACTGTCAACAGGAACTTTTTCAAATAATTTGTATAATAGACTGGTTGCCAGTGAATAATCACTTGCTGCATTTATTGTGTATATATTCTTACAATTGGCACTGTATGAAAAACTTATAACAGCTGCATCATCAGGTTTTAGCAAAAATAAATTTTTGAAATAATTATCCAGCTGATAAGTCGGATTAGAAAGCCCGATAATAAAAAGATGCTTGTAAACACCGCTTTCAAGCTGCATTGCTACTTCGTCGAATTGTTCTTCAACTTTATCAATATCAAACCCTACGGATACAGATGGTCTATTATGGGAGCGTGCAAAACCCTTTGTATTCATTGCGCCCTCTATCAGCGGAACGAGATTTTTAGAATTTAATTTTGCCACACCTTTGGGCGGAATTTCATCTGTTGTAAATATTCGGCCGCGATAAAGATATTCAACATTATGCGCTTCATTTTTTGTAAGTAATATCGCCCCCGGAAAAGTTGCAAAATCGAGAACAGATGTTTGCACTCCGTTTCCAAAGTGTCCTTTAAGGTTTTCATATTCTGCAAATTTTTCATAAGCATGGGCAATTAATAAATTACCGTTTGTATAAACATTTATATCCTTATCCTTGACAGCTTCCAAAACTTCTTGTAATTCTGATAAATTATTTCCTGATACCAGAATTGCTTTGCCTTTTTGTGTTGAGCACGAAACCTCTGTACTATGTATCTGACCGAATTTCTTTGTTTTAATATCATTTAGTTTGAACATTAAATCAGCATTTATATCCGCAAGATTATAGATTAGTTTTCTCAGTTTATCATCAGATAAATTATGCTGGTTAAAGAGGTTTAAAGCTTTTATAATCTCTTTTTGTGCTTCTGTACTTTCTATGTCATTATCGCTCAGGTCTATGACTAAAAAAGCCAGACTTTTAAGAATGCAAAAAAGAATTTCAGCATAATTTTTTATTGTCTTATCAAGACTGCGGTATTTGTTTTTATAAACCTTATCTCCTTCACTGATTAATTTATTCATATCCATATTATTTTCAAATTTAATAGGCGAATTAAACTTATCAAATGTCATTTTGCTGCTTGTGCAAAAATCCTTATATATTTTTTCAGTGTTTATAAAGTTTGAAAAAAGATTATTAACAATCTGATGCACCTGTTCATCTGTATACTCTTGCAAGGAAGAAAGATAGACAATATTTTGCACCATATCCATCTTAATTTTGGTATTTTTAGCACCGGACAATTCCAGTTTGATTACATAATAGGCAAGCCCGCGGAGCATTACAAACATAACTTCTTGCAACGCTGCAATCTCCGGAGATGTCGAACAAATTCCGCGTGATACACAGGTTTCATCATTATCAGGTTTAAAATTATAATACATATCTTCACCTACTTGTTTTCACTTATAAATTCAATAATATCGTCAGATTCATATAACTTGATACCTTTTTCTTTGTCATACAAAAAAGGTACTTGATCGTGTCCGCCAATTTTTAAAAGTTCTTTGTGTACATTCTCATCAGTTATAATTTTTTTAATATATTTGATATTGTTTTTGTCTAAATATTCCATTACTTTATGACAATACGGACAGGTTTCCAATACATATAATTCGTACATAGCAGCAACTCCTTTCTGATAAATATTAAGCTGAATAGAGCAATTTTTAATTGCCTTATTTGCTAATTTTCTAAGGTATATAATTGCCAATAATAATTGTTTATACTAGACTATAAACTATGGATAAGAAGAATATATTATTTGTATTCGGGACGCGTCCCGAGGTTATAAAACTCGCTCCGGTTATATTGGAGATGAAAAAATATCCGGCGAGATATAATGTTTTGATTTGCAATACAGAACAGCAAAAAGAGCTTTCTAATCAAACACTTTCATATTTTAATCTCAAGGCTGATTTCAATCTTGATGTAATGCGCGAAAATCAATCTCTTGCTGGCGTTCAGTCACGGATATTAACTGCACTTGATAAGGTATATGAACAAAATCAAATAGATGCAACAGTTGTTCAGGGAGATACAATGACTGTCCTTTGCGGGGCGCTGACGAGTTTTTACAGAAAAATTCCTGTATTCCATGTTGAAGCAGGCCTGCGCTCTTATGACATATATGAACCGTTTCCGGAAGAAGTTATGCGCCAGATGACAACACGAGTTGCAGAACTCAACTTTGCTCCGACGGAGAAAAACAGACAGGCACTTTTGCGTGAAGATATTTCAGACAGTAAAATTTTTGTTGTTGGAAATACCGTGATTGATGCGCTTTTCTGCCTTTCTGAAAATACATTAAATCATGCATCTAAATTTTTTAAAGGACAAAATATAGAGATAAACGATAAACTTATTTTGATAACTGTTCACAGACGCGAAAACCATGGTGAAAGGATAAACAGAATACTTGATGCAATAGAATATCTTGCAAAAGAATACAAAGACCATGTTTTTGTCATTCCGGTACATCCAAATCCTAATGTCAAAGATAAAATTCATTCGCGCCTTGAAAAGTACAACAATATTAAACTTTTATCGCCGCTTGATTACCCCAATTTGGTATATTTAATGAAACATGCCAAATTAATCCTGACAGATTCCGGCGGTATTCAGGAAGAAGCACCGTCATTCGGCTGTCCGACCCTTGTTATGCGCTATGAAACAGAACGACAGGAAGGTATAGACGCAGGTGTTTCCAAACTCGTAGGCGCTGATTACGAAAAAATAATATCAGAGTCAGAAGAAATTTTGTCCGGAACATTTGCAAACACAAGGCTAAAGGCTCAAAATCCTTACGGAGACGGCAAGTCTGCAAAAATTATTGAAACAATTATACAAAAATATTTTAAATAACACAAAAGCCCTTTAAATAAGGGCTTTTTTCGAAATAATGTAAATCATTTTGTTTAGAACTTTGTTAAGTTTTGGAATTGTCTAAGTGTTCTTGCATTGTTAGCAGTAGGGATTGTAGAATATGTGTTTTTAACTTTATAATTAATGCTTGGTATAGTTGCTTTATAAAACTCTATTTCACGGTCTCTCATATTCATTTTCCGAACAATGCGCCTATTTTGGGATTTGATTGAATGTATCATAAGAAGCAAAAATATCACTGAAAATCCTGTCCAGACCATCTTTTCTCTGGCAAACCTGTCTCCGACAGCCAGCGGGGCAGAGTTAGGCGTGCTTAGAATAACATTTGCCTTTGCAATATCTTTTGCATTAATATAAACCTTAACCTCATCTGGCGCGGCCGATTCAACAATAATATTATTTACACTGGTTGTATTTTTATACAGAGTATTAATATTATCCGCAACAGTAATTCCGCGAAGCGTCAACACCATGCTATCGTTGGATTTAATTGACTTTTTAACCTTCACACGTGCATCCGATCTCAAAACAACATTGTAGCCGTTTTCAGTACCTTCAAGCACAACGGAATTTAAAAAGTTTCCGGCGGCAGATACCGCATTGACGGCAAATATAAATAATATTGTAACTATTAAAATTAATCTTCTCAACTTATTTTTCCCCTAATCTTTTACACTTATATACTAGCGGTATTGTTGTAAACAAACATCAATCCATTGGTTTAAAAATAACTAAACCGTAAGGTCTATATTCCTTGTAAAGATTGGCTATTGACAGTAATCATTTATTTAATGAGAATTTGTTAACAAATGTTACGAAAAAATACCATGCTTGAAATCGGGTAAAAATATTTTTTTTTATAATAATGTAAGCACGAGATGATTAAGGAGTCAGAGATAATGAACGGGATTACAGGTAAATCTTCAAGCAGAGCTAATCAAACCGAGAGCGCAAGACCGACAAAAGCTGTAGAAACAGCAGGGTCATTAGCAATGAATTCAGCGTTTAATTATTTTGCAGCAGAATCTTATGATTCATTTTCTTCAAGCAATCCGTTTGCAGTAAACTACGCAATGTATGCAGACTGCGGCGACGGAGAAACAGTTGCTTACAGCGGAGGATTTCTGGGTAATTTTTCTAATGCAGTATCAACTCTCGGTGCAGCAGGCGGATTTTCAGGCGGCGCAACAGCAAGCTGCGGAGCTTCTTCAGGCGGCTGCTCAGGCGGCGGATTTACATCATTCTGTTAATAAAGTCGATAAGACATTTTTCCCAAGCTTCTGACATTAGCGTCTCCTATTAACCTTATTCTTATATTTATTATAATGTATTACGTTGAATATTACAAGACTCGTTTAAAAAGCTATAACTTACACCCTGCCGTAGACATCCTCGTAGCGCACAATGTCGTCCTCAGAAATATAATCGCCTTTTTGCACTTCAATAATTTTCAACTCCTCATCATAAGGGTTTTGAAGCGAATGCTTTGAGCCTAGCGGAATATCTATACTTCCGCCCGCTAAAATCTCGTGTTTTTCATCATCCAGAATAACAAGCGCTTTACCTTCCAGGACAACCCAGTGTTCGGAGCGGTGTGCATGTGATTGCAAGGATAATTTCTGGTGCGGCAATACACAAATAGTTTTTGTTAAATAGCCTTCGCCGCCATTAAGGCAAGTGTAGTAGCCCCACGGACGGAAAACTGTTTTATGAAGCTTGACCGTGTCACTTTCCATGTTTTTCAACTTCTCATACAGTTTCTTTACATCCTGTGACGAACTCTTTTTGCAGGCCATAATCGCATCCTCGGTCTCTACAAGAATAAGGTCATCAAGTCCGGCTGCCGCAACCAGCTCTTTTTGAGAAAAAATCAGCGAATTTTTGACATCATAAGTTATAACATTGCCTATAAGTACATTTCCGTCGCTGTTTTTGTCTTTAACATCATATATAGCCTGCCATGAGCCTAAATCGTTCCAATCTGATTGGAGTGGCACAAGCGCTATGCGTTGTGATTTTTCCATTATCGCGTAATCTATTGAAATAGAAGGCATTTCTTCATACACGGAATATTTAATTTTGTTTTCTTTTGAATAATCAAGGTCTTTTAATGCTGCAAAAATTTCAGGCGCGTAGGTCTTAAATTCTTCCATAAATGTAGATATTCTGCCCATAAAGATACCGCCATTCCAGTAATAATTACCGTCTTGAAGGTATTTTTCCGCGGTTTGTAAATCAGGTTTTTCCACAAAACACTCGACCTCATAACCTTTATCAAGTTGTCGGGCTGTTTTTATGTATCCATAGCCGGTTTCCGGATAAGTCGGCTTTATTCCGAAAGTAACGATATATCCCTGTTCGGCAAGCGGTGTTGCGGCTTCTACCGTATTTTTAAAGGCTTCTGAATTTTTTATCAGATGATCGGACGGAACAACCAGCACAATATCATCTTCATCGTGCTTTTGGATAAAATATTCCAGCGCACAGGCAATAGCCGGAGCAGTATTTTTTCCTAGCGGTTCGGCAAGGACTATATTGGATTTATCAATAGAATTCAGTTGAAGTCTGATGTCCGTAAAATGTTTAATATTGGTAATAGTCAGGATATTTTCCGGCTTGGCAAATTGCTGCAAGCGTAAGAAAGTCTGCTGCAAAAGGCTTTCTTCTTTGTCGATCGAAAGAAGCTGTTTCGGGTACATTTCCCTTGATAACGGCCATAATCTGCTGCCTGATCCGCCTGCCAATATAATACATTTCATAAGTTTTCCCCCTTATTCTAATCCTTCTTTTATAAATTCTTTTTGTAGTGGTGTGCCGAAGTTCAAATCGCAAACCGCGGTTTTTCCCAGAACATTTTCGTAAAATTTCGGATGTAATCCGTTAGACGGCCTGATAGAACGAATATTTTCCTGCGTAAATTTTTCGCCTTTTTTGATATTTTTAACGACAAACAGAGAGCGCGCGCTTTTACGATTATTTTCATTTATTGAATAATCAACTTTACCGAGCACTTTTTCGGTTTCGCGCACGGCCTTTATCATTGTCGCAAATTCATCTGCATTAAGTGAAAAACCGCTATCTTCACCCCCTAATCGCCTATCAAGAGTCAGATGCTTTTCTATTACCTTAGCGCCAAGAGCAACGGCTGTTACAGGCGGTACTATACTCATGGAGTGATCTGAAATGCCTATTTTAACGCCTTGCGGAGCAAATTTTTCATACATATCTTTGATAGTATTCAAATTCATATCTTCTAATTTTGCAGGATAGGCGGAGGTGCATTTCAAGATTGTAATATCATTGTTGCCGACGGACTTGCAGGCATCGATTGCGCCTTGAATTTCTTCAAAAGAGGATATGCCGACAGAAATAATCATCGGTTTTCCGTGCCGTGCCGCGTATTTTATCAAAGGATAGTCAATTGCCTCAAAAGAAGCTATTTTGTACATCGGAACATTGATGCTTTCGAGAAAATCAACAGCGGTGTAATCGAACGGGGTTGAGAAAAAGTCAATACCTATTTCATCAGCATAGGCCTTTAATTCACCCTGCCATTCCCATGGAGTGTAAGCTTTCTGGTACAGGCTGTAAAGAGTTTGACCGGCCCATAAACTGTCGGGTTTTGTCATAAAAATGTCACTGTCGCAGTTGATGGTTATTGTATCAGCTGTATAGGTTTGAATTTTAACGGCATCTGCGCCAATTTCTTTTGCTTTTTTGATGATTTTTTTTGCTAATTCCTTGTCGCCGCAATGATTTGCCGACATTTCCGCTATGATGTATACTCGATTTTGTGGTGATGCAATAAGTTTGTAGGCAGGTTGACCAGATATTGATTCTTGTTGTATTATTTTAAAATTATCTTTTAAAAACATATTAATTGATGCTTTATTGTTAATTTTTACATAAGCAATAAGAGTTTTATCAGGATGAATTTTTTGGAGTTTTTGCAAAGCTTTTAAACCGTAACTTTTACCACGAGCAACAGGATTTATTGCAATTGATATCAGCCATTTTGTATTATCTTTATCTAGTCTTATATAGCCTGTAAATTCTTTGTTAATTTCTATAATATAAAAAAAGGTGTCAACAGAATTTATTTTATCACTGTACCATTTCTCATGAGTTGTCCAGGAAATTTTTTCAGTATGAAAAGAATTTAATCTTACAGTTGGATCATTTGATAAATCAAATACATTTTCAATGTCTTTTTCTTCTGCTAATCTTAATTTTAGTTCTTCACGCATTTTGCATCCTCCACAAAATCATCCAGATTTGTTTTAGAATTTTTGACTGTTTCAAGTGTAATTCTCGCATCTGCCGGAAGGATTTTTTTGATTTTATCTAAATCTAATGTTCCTGTTCCAAGATGTAAATGTGTATCATAAGGAGATGTTATATCCTCATTATCTGTAAGGTGAAACATTTTAGGTTTTAAAATCATAAAATCTTCACTGTAGCGATATATTTCTTTATTTTGGCTGTTAGCGGCACAAATTGCATGCCCGATATCCAGGCAAAATCCACATTTTGCTGCCTCCATTACTTTTTTTATTTCGTCAATATTGTAACCGCGGCAAAAATTTCCGCCCATTGTATTTGGCAGCGCTACAAAAGGTTTGTTTTCAATCAAGGCACGCGGCTCTTTAAAACTCGCAAGCTGGCGGGCTGTTTCTTCAATATTTCCGTCAATACCGCCATGAAAAATTATATATTCAGCGTTTAATTCATCTGCAAATTGCTTTACCTGCTTATAAATAGCCAAGTTGCTTTCTTTTTTCTCAACCTTTGCCATATTAAAGCCGTGCATAAAATGCGGACAGTGAATAATAAACGGAATGTCCAAGTTTTTCCACTTGTCAAGCCTGTCAAGCGTGTCCGGTACAACATATAACTCAATATAATCAAAAACTCCGTCATTATACAGGCGAATTGCTTCGTCGTAATAATAATCTGTATTTATACTCCAGAGTTTTAGTCCAAGTTTATACATTGCGCAGCACCTTATACTTTAATTCTGCCATTTTCCAGTCGTCTTCTGTATCGATGTCCTGACATTCCAGTTCATCAATAATATAAGCGGTAGTCTTTTCAGGCACAAGCGATTTATATTCATACATTTTTACGGTTTTACAAAAATAAAACATGCCGACATCAAAATATTTAGCACTCAAATCTTGAGAGCGCATATTCTGAGCATCTCGATCATTTGGTACAAGTAAATTATTTTCTATTTTCATTGCCCATTCTATCGGTACCGGATATTTGCAAACAGGTATGAGTGCATCAAAATTTTGAAATTTTTTGTAACATTCAATTAAGGTCTCCGATTTTAAAAAAGGCACGCATGGATAAATACAACAAATATTCTCAAATTTTTTACCAAGCTTTGAGTATTCTTTTATAACTTCATCAAGAACATCAAATGTCGTAGCATAATCACTCGCCGTTTTTTCACTCCTCATAAAAGGAACGTTGGCTCCGTATTTTACTGCAATTTGAGCAATTTCTGTATCTTCTGTCGATACCATTATTTCATCAAAAATATGAGAGTCCCTGGCCGCCTCAATTGCATAAGCAATCATAGGTTTCCCCATAAAATCTCGTATATTTTTGCGCGGAATTCTTTTGCTTCCACCGCGTGCTGTTATTATTGCAAGAGTTGACATTAGTTTATTCTCCCAAAACCACTTGCTGCAGGTTCACCTTCAAGATTTTCTTTTACCTTACCTGATTTTATAAGTTCAGATAGTTGTGCAAATACTTCATCAGCAGCTTTTTCATACTTGTCAACATCTGCAAATGTGTGTGCATACATTGCATAAAATCCGCTTCCTGCAAGGAATCCTTTTTTTAGCATTTCCTGAGTAAAGTATGCGATATTAACCGCATGATTTTCTTCAAAAGAGAAATGTATAAGAGGCTTAAATCCTCCGATATGAAGTTTTATACCATACTTTTTACCTAGATTTTCCCATATTTCCCATACTTTATCAGATATTGCCAACATATGGGTTGATGCATCAACTTTTACAAATTTTTCGATCATTGCCAAAGCCGCAGCAGCCCCAACGCGTTCAGTCCAATTTGTAGATGTTATGAATGCATCTTGAGCATATTCCATTATCCATTTTTTACCAATAACAGCAGAACTTGGAAATCCGTTTCCCAGTGCTTTTGAAAATACAGCCATATCCGGATTAAATCCGAGTTTTAAGTGTGCTCCGCCATTACACATTCTAAATGCAGCTGTGATTTCATCAATGATTAGAGGAACTTTTTTAGTATGTGCCATATCATGTATTGCATCAATAAATTCTTGAGTTGGTTCATAATTTCTTATAGGTTCCATAACAATGGCAGCTAAATCATCACCAGCCTGTTCAATAGCTTTTTTAAAATTATCTATATCATTATAATAAAAAGGAATAGCTGTACCTGTCAAACCTTTAGGGACGCCGTTAGGGTTTAATCCCGGAATCCATTGGTCATCTAATGCTCCTTGTTTACCTAAATTTGCTGCAAGATACCAGTCGCACCATCCATGATAACCACAAAAAACAATCTTATCTTTACCCGTTGCAACACGTGCAATTCTTACTGCTATAGACATTGCTTCACCGCCGCCACGTGCAAATCGTGCCATATCCGCCCAGGGATGCAACTCCAGCAGTTTTTCAGCTAATTTTACTTCTTCCGGCGGGTTGAGTGTTGAGGCAGAACCCTTATTTATAACATCAATGACAGCCTGATTTACATCAGGATCAGCATAGCCTAAAACAGTGGCTCCAACTCCGCCAATACTAAAGTCCAAATATTTATTATCATCTAAATCCACAACTTCGATACCATGCGCTTCTTTAAAATAAGTTGGCCATACGCCTCTTGAATATCTGTCAGGTCGTTTAGATAACAGTTGGGTCATTCCTGGAATTATTTTAGCTGCTTTTTCCTGTAATTCTTTTGATTTTTGATTATTTAATATAGTTTTCATTTTAAGCCTCCTTCATTTTATTCCATTCGTCACACAAAATAGCATATTGATAAATATCACTATAAGTATCACCATAATTTAAAAATGCTTTTTGCCGGTTTATACATTCAAGTGTGTAATTATTTTTTTGAAGTGCCCGTTGTGAGCCAATATTCTGTTCAAAACATCCTGCTTGCAATCGATTCAGTTTAAGAACTTCAAATCCAAATCTTGTAATCAAAGAAATAGCTTCTGTTGCAATTCCTAATCCCCATACGGTTCTATCGCCAATAAGATAACCGATATCCGCATATTTATATATAGGATGTATTGGACCTAGTTTTATATTACCAACATGTCTGTTTTGAAAAATAATCGCAAACATATAACTATGAGTGCTTTCTCTAATTGATTTTACAAAATCCTGTATGCGCGCCGGCGTTTGTTCTGTCCAGCGGCTTTCCAAATATTGATTTACTGCTTTATCATTCATCCAATCAGCATAATATTGCTTACAATCATCCAATTCAAGCATTCTCAAATATATTTTTTGACCATTTATAATTTCATTGTATATCATATTACTTTTTAACCCATAAACTTGGCATAACGATATTCGTATCAATATTTTTAAATTCTTGAGCAATTTCTTCCAAAATATCTTTTGAAAAATCTTCTTCAAAAATTTTTATATTTTCCTTTAGCTGCTCAATGTTATCAACTCCAAAAACAAGATGAGATATTTCCGCAAACTGCTTTACGAACAAGAGAGCAAGCTTAATTCTGGAAATCTTATGCTTATTACATAAGGTATCTATTTTTCGAACTATAGGTTTTGCTCCGGATAAAAATTCCGGAACATCATTTTCCGACATCAGGATTAAACCTTGAATAAAGGCACTTCTTGAATGAATCTGGGTGTTTTTTACATTGGCCGCGAGGTCAAATACTCCTTCATTAGCCATTCTTTGATCAAAAATGCTGAATGGAAGCTGCATAAAATCAACAAAATCACTGTTTATACATTTTTTTGCTTCATCCGGATAGTATACAGAAACTCCGCAATGCCGTATTTTACCGCTTTTTTTAACATTGTACATTGCTTCTAATATTTCATCATTAAAAGCATAACGAGAACTATGCAGCATATAGCTGTCTAAATAATCTGTTCCCAAACGTTTCAGAGATTTTTCCAAATTTTCTTCAATAACTTTTTGATAATTTTCAGGTTTAACATTATCTAATTCATTAGGTTTAAATTTGGAAATAATGAATAACTTGTCTCTAGAAATAGTTTTTTTATTTAAAAATGCTCCAACAACATCTTCGGCAGAACCATAGGCAAAAGCTGTATCAATATTATCAATGCCATTTTGTGTTGCATAGTCAAGCATTTTTATACTATCTTCCAACGTCGGTTTTTTCTGGTTGTTAATTCCGTAATCCATTCCAAATTGGACAGTACCAATACATAATTTCATAAAATTTCCTTTATCCTTTTCACAATTTCTTGTAAATCTTCATCAGTTAAATCCGGATACAGAGGCAATGAAATGCAGTGATTATAGTATTCTTCCGCATTCGGATAATCGCCCCATTTGTATCCTTGTGTCTGATAGTACGGCTGAGTATGCACAGGTATATAATGCACCTGCAAGTTCAAGCCAACTTTTCTCGCATTATGATAAAAAGCTTCCCGCTCCTCTACCAATACCGGATAAAGATGGAAGCAGGCATCTGAAAATTCCCGCTCAATCAAATGCGGCAAACCAAGATTTTTATTATAAAAATCAACTATCTCGCGTCTGCGTTTTTTGAATTGCGCCAGTTTTTTCATCTGTGAAATTCCGAGTGCCGCTTGAACATCTGTCATACGATAGTTGAACCCGAGTTCTATCATATCGTATTTCCAATCCTGTGTATGATGCATGCCATGAGAACGATATGCCAGCAATTTTTTATAAAGTGCCTCATCGTTTGTCGTGACGGCCCCGCCTTCTGCTGTCGTAATTGTTTTTACCGGATGGAAAGAAAATACCGTCATATCAGAATATTTACAAGATCCAACTTTTGAGCCCTTGTATTCAGACCCGATAGCGTGCGCAGCATCTTCTACCACAATTAAATTATTTTCTTTTGCAATTTTTGCAATGCGTTCCATATCACAGCTTTGACCGGCAAAATGTACCGGAACAAGCGCTTTTGTTTTAGCCGACAGGTGTTTTTTTATTTCTTCCGGATCAATGTTTGCCGTATCTTTTTCTATATCAGCAAACTTAACATCAGCGCCGCAATATCGTGCGCAATTGGCACTTGCCAAAAACGTAATCGGTGTTGTAATAACTTCATCACCAACTCCGACGCCCGCCGCAAGCATTGCGATATGAAGTCCTGAAGTCGCGGAATTAACAGTAACACAGTATTTTGCGCCTGTATAATCACAGATTGCCTGTTCAAATTTGCTGACTTTCGGCCCGCAGGTCAGATATGGCGATTTTAAAACCTCAACCACGCTCTGTATATCTTCATCCGTAATATGTTGTTTACCGTAACTGTATGTTTTCATTGAACTTCCTCCAATAGGCCTGCGGATTTTAATTTTTGGATATGCTCTATAACTTCGTCAACAGAAACTTTAGTTATTTCTGATATGTCAAATATATCATTTGTTCCGTCAAGATATGTTATAACATTCATTAAATTACGTACTTGTTTACCGCTCTGTTTTGTTGAAAGTGTAGGATAAAGTCCCCGCTTTCCTAATTGAGGTTCACAAGGTGTGTTAATTTTGTATTTAGCATTGTTTTCAATAGCCGTAATAATTTTTTTGTATAACTCAAATGTACCTCTGAGTCCTTCCTCATTAACCAAATCTAAATTATCCAGCGAAGTATGGTATTCAGGATAAACTCCGTATTTAGTCCGCATAACAGAACATACCGGCAAATCTACACCGGGAGAGCAATACTGTCTTTCATCTGATCCTCTGTCAAGATAAGAATAATGAACATAATCAGGAGCATAATTTTTTAAAATACTTAATGCTGCTCTATCAGCAAGTGTATTACCATAACGGCTGGCTAAATATGAATAACAACGATTATCGCCGACACAGGTTAATATATATCCTGCAATTACATTTTCTTTTAAGACTTTTAAATTTTTACTTAAATAAGTTATACTACCTATTGTTTCAGGAGCAAATACAATTCGGTAAGTATATTTATTCTGCCTGTTCATAAGCCATTTTGCAAGATTTATTGCAACAACAGGACCGGAGCATTCATTATTTGCCATTGATGGATGACAAATATAAGTAGATAAAAAGATTTCTTTTGTACTTTGACCCGGGATTATAATTTCTCCATAAGTTAATGAACCGGGTTTTAACTCTGAGTCAATAAAGATTTCGTATTCATCATCAACAAGAGCTTTTTTTTGATTTTCACTCATACAAAAGCCATATCTTTCTTTATAATATGAGGTTATATATGGTATAGCATCAGGTTGTTCTGGTAATGTATATACAATTTTTAAAAGTTCTTCTAAATTAACTTTTTTGTGAATAGGGGTAGAATAACCGACAACATGAAGATTGTTTTCTTTAAAGTCGATTATTTTTTCACCTTTTGAATTTTTAATCCAGGCATCATTTATATTCCATTCATCAGGAATTGTCCAATCAAAAACAGGTGTGCCTGATGGAATTTCATAAATATTTAGCAATTGACATTCTTCTTTTAAAATATTCAAGGTCTCTCTTACACCTTTGCCTGTAATAGAGCGGCAAATAGGAAAAATTTTCTTTAGTAGCTCATACATTTGTCTTTATACTCCACTTTAATATATTTATTTTCATTAATATTTTTGATTTTAGCATTAACAATGCAATCATGCACAATGGACTTGTTAATATAATTTTGAAGCCAATTTTTTGCCGGTGTATTGCGTTCACCAATTTTGAAGTTAAAAATTATATCATCAGATGTTTCTAATTTTTTTGCTAAATACTCAAAAGCTTTATTAAGCATTAAATCTTCTATATTTCTGCCTAATGCCCTGCAAGATATAACAACTTCATCAACCTGTAAATTATTCTCATTGTTTTTTTCAGCAACAATAATTCCGATAATTCCGCTGTCAGAAAGTTTATCTTTTAAGCTAATAGTTAAGATGTGCTGCTTATTTGTTATGTCCTCTTTAGAATATCTGGCATAAGAAAAAATAAATTGATTTGTCTTGTTTAAAAGTTGTATAGCACGCTCAAAATGGTTTGAATCATCAAATGAATAAGTTAATACCATTTCAAGGCTTTTAAAATATTCATCCTTATCCATTGTCGCAAACATTTCATTTCGTTTTTGATTAGCATCAATATCACTTGCACGCAACTTGTCTTCATTTGAAACAGTGTATCTCTCTAGTAGCGGATAGATATTTATTTTATAATCAAGATTATCACCAGCTATTAGAGTATTAATTTTAGGATAACAATTTTTTACCAGATTTATTTCGCCAATATTATCATCAATAAAAAGAATACTATCAATACCTATATTAAATTGTTTGGCAGTATTCAATATAGCTTTGTCTTTTGACTCCCAGGATATGTTATGAGATGAAAAATCATCCCATTTTAAAATAAAATCTTTTCTTAGTTCAAATAATTTTTTTACATCTTCATATTCATTTTTGGATGCAATGGAAAGTAATACACCATTGTCTTTTAGTTTCTTTAATATTTTCTGATATTCCAAGTTCGAAATAATATTATCAAATCCGTCTTCACCAATAATACCTTTGTAAAACGTATTGTCCATATCCGTAACAATAGCTTTTATCGGAGTCAAGAAAAAGGATGGCAGATATTTTAACCCGAGTTCTTGTGATATTCTAATTGAAGCTTTTGAAGATAATCTAGTTCCGGAGTATTCAAATTTTTCAATATCAAAAAATTCCGCTCCCATTTCTGCTTCAATATCGTTAGAATTCACTATTACAACATCTTTGCAATCCGGCATAACTGAATTAGTACCTGTATAATATATAAGAATAGGCTTTTTAGAAATGGATTTTAAAGCCGTAATTCTTTCATTAAACCAGGTATTAATATCAATTTGGGAATATCTGGAAAAATCAATCCAGATTAAATTCAAATCATTATCCTGACTTAATGGTGCAAAATTAAAGCTGTCATCATAATCACTAAATGAAAATTCTGCAGTTAAACCTGTCTGGTTTAAAAACTTATTTATCATACCCGTCATATGTTCAAAAGAATGATTTCTATATACAGATATGTGCACAGTTTTTAGTAATTCTTTATCTGTTTTTGATTTTAGAATTTCTAATCTAGTTAAATTTTTATTTAATAATTGTTCTAGCATTTGTATTCTACCAATTCTATAATTTGTGCATTAGGAAGAAATAAAAAACAAACTTTGGCATAATATTCAGCCTCTTTAATTGGAGATAATATTCTAGCGTTTAATTGTTTCAAAATTTCTTCAATTTGTTCTTCCAAATTTTTAACCTTAAAAGCTAGGTGATAAATTCTACCGCACTGAGTATTTAACATTTTACTAAGCGCTCTGCTTTCACTCAAATCTTCAATAAGTTCAATTCTACAATCATTGGATGGAGAATTTAAGAAAAGCCCTCTCATTTTCTGGTTGTTATCTTGAAAAATATCGCTCTCAACACTATAACCTAAAGCTTTGTAGGTCTCTAGTTCCTTATCAATGGATTTTACAATTATTCCAAGATGGTCAAGTTCAAATTTTATCATAAACTATCAATTACCTCTAAAATTTTCTTAATAGAAGTCATTTCAGGAATTTTATCCTCAGGAATTTTTATCCCAAATTCTTCTTCTATTGTTACTATTATTTCAAGCTGTGCCATAGAATCCCACGTATCTACACTACTATTGGTATCATCTTCTGTAATTTCCTTATTTAGTATAGTGGACATTAAGTCTAATATTTTTTCCTTATTATTCATTTATACATTTCTCCTATTTAGTTTGCAACTTCTAATTCTTTAATTATTGCTAATTTGTCACTATTTTCATATTTTATATTGTACTCAACAAGCTCATAAGCTTTTTTCATATCTAATAATCTTAAATAAGAATTAACAAACTTGGTTTCTTTGACTGCACCATTTTTTACAAACACTTCATGCATAGGGTCAATAGTCGTTATAACTTCTTTATCCAGATACCGTACAAACATTGAATATGTTTGTACACTTGTATTACCGTTTTCATCTGTATATTGTGCAGTAAAATCCTTAATAAATCTGTAGTTGACATTATTTCGTTCTTCAAGGAAATGAACAAATGTTGCAGAATGTTGATATGAAACATTAATAATTAAATTTTTTGCCTGCACCTTTTCAAACCAGCCAAATATTGAATCAGCCCCGAAAGAATCCTTATAATTAAGACTTGTAAGGTAATCTTGATCCTTTCCCCAGACCACAAACGAATATATAGGATGTTTAGTTCGTTTAAAGTCTATTCTATCTAGTGCTCTTTGGGTTAGCGAACCGGTTTTTGATATCGTCTTACTATAATCAAAAGTTTTCCCCTTACAGAAATCCCAGTTGTAAGTTGGAAAAATTAAATTGCCGTTATGACCTATTATGTCTTGTAATATATTAATTATATCGTCTAAGGTGATTTTTTGTTTTCTTCTTAGTGAGTCATATAATAACAGAGTTACGTCAGAGGAAACAAAAATTGTATCGCCTTCCTCAATACCCAGTTCAGTAAATTTATTTTTAAGTTCATTAATCATATTTATATCTCGCTTATTAACTTTCTCATCTCATCAATAGTGAGCCATCTATCGTTGTTGCCGGAATGATATTCGAAATCAGGCGCAACACATTTGGCATTCGGATATTTATACTCAATATTTTCAAAATCCATTTGCGGCAGAATAATATAATAATCGTTAAATTCAATAGTATTCGGAGCATCTGCCTGAGTAATCATTTGTTCATGGATTTTTTCACCAGGTCTGATACCGACTTCTACTGTTTTTAACTCCGGTGCAATTGCCTTTGCTAAATCCGGCATGCGCATTGAAGGTATCTTTTTAACATACAATTCGCCGCCATGCATATTTTCAATTGCTTCAAGTACCATTTCAACAGCCTGTTCAAGTTTCAACCAGAACCGCGTCATATTCATATCTGTTATAGGTAATTCTTTTGCACCTTCTTTGACAAGTTTTTGCCAGTATGGAATAACCGAACCGCGTGAACCTGCAACATTACCGTATCTTACAACGGCAAATCTCGTATCTTTGTCGCCGCAATAGGCATTACCCGCAATAAACAATTTATCAGAGCACAATTTTGTTGCTCCATACAAATTAATCGGAGCGCAGGCTTTATCAGTAGAAAGAGCAACCACCTTTTTTACGCCTCTGTCTATAGCTGCATCAATAATGTTTTGTGCACCTAATACATTTGTTTTAATTGCTTCAAACGGGTTATATTCACATGCCGGCACCTGTTTTAATGCTGCAGCGTGTATAACTATATCCACATTTTCAAACGCTCTCATCAAACGTTCTTTATCTCTGACATCGCCGATGAAAAATCTTAGTTTGTTAAGATATGGTTTAAATTCCGGCATTGTAGACATAACAAATTGTTTGTATTCATCTCTGGAAAATACAATAATCTTTTTTACATCAGGATGTTTTTCAAATACTGTTTTTATGAATTTTTTTCCGAAACTGCCTGTTCCGCCTGTTACTAATATAGTTTTGTCTTTTAACATAGGTTCTCCTTTGTTATGATTTCAATATCTTCTTTTAATAATTCAGGATGTTTATGTATGTAATTTTCTGTATAAACATCTTTAAATAAACTTTTCAATCCAACTGGATTTATTGAAACTATTTCTATATCTGGATACTTCTTGTTTGCAAATTTTTTGATTTGTTTCCAACCATAAATTATTTTATCACGATCAGAACAAAAATCTTTTTTGTTAGAAGCATAAATATGACCATTTTTTGCACAATCACATCCCACAAGATATATTTTTTTAGGATGTGTATATAATGCAAATTCCATTGCTGGAAATACTATAGAAGCCCAACAATTTAAGGGGCGCGAAGTAATATCGGCCGATAGCAGCACATATTCAGAAGTAGGTATTTCATTGTCGACAAAATAGTAACGTTCAGCATCTGCATCCATAGCATCCTGTTCAGCGATACTACATATATTCATTGGATGATATCCATACATTTTTTTACATAGCCCACGGCGATAATCATTTGCCTTACTATGCATTTCTGATGAAGACGAGTTATTTAAACTATCATGGATAAACAAATAATCCAATATGACATTACTCAAAGTGAATGTATGGTTAACACCGATATGTACTGCTCCATTTAGCATATTATATTCCTTAACAGTGGGACCAGATGCGACAAGCACAACTTCCTTACCCTTATAAATATTTTTGTATTTACAGAATACCTGTTCGTGTGCTTTCAATGCTGGTAGATGAATGTATTTTAATTCTAAAAGTTCCTTTCGTAACTTATTGACACCTTCTCTCGCTGAAGTTTCTCTAAAGGAATCTTTATTTCTAATTCTATCTATTAAATTTTGAACAAATTTAATTCTCATAAAATGCATTCTCCAATCATTTTAAATATTGCTTTCTTTAATATATCTTATAAAATCTTTTATAACATTCGTTCTTTTATGTTCCCATATATATTTTCCCAGAGGATGTTTCTTGAAAAAATATTCTCTATTTCTTGTTATGATTTCAGATGGTACAGAAGATGAAGTCATTGAATGGTTGTGAAATATAAATGTAGAATTCAAATAGGCACAACTAAATCCTGCATACATCGCTCTTATTGACAAATCATCATCTTCCCAAAATGCCGGACTATACGCTTCATCAAATAAGCCGATTTTATCAATAACTTCTTTTTTTATAAGTACGCAACTGAAAAATGGGGTGACTACATAGCGCAATTTATTTTTAAACTTTGATAGATACTTTTTATATCCTGAGAGATAATTGTTAACAGTTAGCTTACATTTCTCATTATTTCTTGGAGAGAGTAAACCTAGTTGTCTGTCAAGTTTAAATCCAGCAATAGTATCTTCAAGCCAATTGGGCGTTAGAAGTATATCATTATTTAATAAAGCAATGTATTCATAATTTTTATTTATTACTGAACGTATTCCTATATTATTTCCTTTGGAGTATCCTAAATTTTCTGTATTACAAATTAAGCTTATATTGGAATACTGCTTCATAAACATTTTAATGTACTCTAAAGTACCATCAGTAGAATTGTTATCAACAATTATTAAATCAAAAGTATTCTCATCCGTATATTTATATAATGACTCTAAATACGGTTTTGTTGCTGTATCCAATTTGTTATAGGTTAGTGTTATAATCGCTGTTTTTTTCATCACACCCCCAATCCTACAATACCATATTTAAAACTTAAAGATAGTAATTTTAGATATTTATTTACAGGTAAAACTCTGTATCGTTCTATTGGCCTTTGAATACTACGTTTGATTGTTGGAACAGAATATATATCATCATAATCCCATTGGCTTCTATAAAGTTTTGCTATTTTTAACTTCAAATCAAATAACGATTTCTCAGAGAATAAATTAATCTTAGAATTTGCATCTTGTGTATCAGTTGTGTCTTGGGTTGAATATAGAAAACCACTGCCTGAAATATCAAAGAAGGTATTAGGAAATTGTATATCTGCCCATACTTCATAAAATACTATTTTCGTTGCTTGATTATATCCAACTTTTTTTAGTATCCTCTTAAATATTTTGTTAGTAATGAATCTATGCTCATGATGCCCGTCCAACGGATGTGGCAGAAATATATAATCATACTGTTTTAAATTTTTTAAAGCTTGACAGTATTCTGCAAAGTGACTTTCTATCTGATCATCAAATCTCGGAACTCCATAAGTTTCAAAAATCCAATGATTTTTTACACCTACCATATCCATAATTTCATTAAACTCTTTTATTCTTAAATCAGAACGAGCTTTAGCTGTAATATAAGGGTCTTGCAGTTCGACACCGGAACTACCTATACAGATACAATCAAAATTATTAGCATACTTAATTAATAATCCACCAGCGCCAATAATATCATCGTCAGGATGAGGTGCTACAAGTAAACACTTTGTTTGTTTGGTAATATTTAACAAACAATCCATATCTTTATTAAATATATTGGTAATTTGCAATTTCATAATTAGATCTTACTTTTGAATTTTGTCCTATTTTTTATTATACCTTATTAAATTTTGAATGCAAATTATATCTTGCTGAAAAATCTTTTTCTTAAATCTCTAAAGGTATATTTACGCGTCTCTTTAGGAATTCTTGCAATATAATCTTTATAATATTGCGGAACATTTTTTCTGCGCCACGGTTTTCCAAGCTCTCCTGCATAATGTATGATTACCGGATGTTGTATAGCATCTGTTATTTCATCATCTGAATAAATATTTTTTAAATACCTGTAGTCCTTACAGGTTCTAAAATCTGAAAATTCATAAAAAGCTTCCAGAAGGCAGTATTTTAGAGACAATGGCAAAATATTATCACATGTGATATTTATTACATCAAGGTCATAAAGTGATACTCTGTCTTTAAAATCGCGTGCTGTTTTTAAAAATTTTGGAAAATATTTTTCTTCTCGCAATTTTTTACAATTAATCAACATGAAACCAGTCCAGAAAATATATTTATTTTTGTTTTCAGGAAAATATTTACATCCGGTAACGGCTGGCGAGTTAACTTCTGCCCTAACACCGCCCCATTCATAATCTGCAAGATACGTGTTATATACCTCTGTTAAATCTCCGCAGAAACATACATCTACATCAGAATAAATAACTTTATCATAATCAGTTAAAATTTCAGGTATATAAGTTCTGTAATAGACTATTTCTGTCCAGCTATTTTTACTTTTCTTAACCCCTGTAAATAGCGATTTATCAACGTAATGAAACTTTAATGTATGTCTGGTATCTTCAACAATCTTTTCCAAACCGGAAATATTTTTTTTAGACAGCCCGTCATGTAAAACATAGATATCATACTCAGTATCTTTTGCAGCATTATCAATTAAACTACGAATGCTTACAGCAGCAGCCAGTATTATTCGGTTATCAAAAGTAAATACTACAGGAATTCTATTCATATTTTCCTGCTTTCTTTTGATGAGATATAAGCGATCTTAAATTTTTTAACGAAGTTTGATACAGATTGTCCGCAACTTTTTTAAGACTGTTTTGCATTGAGGCGTATTCTTCTGCACTTATATTAATACCTTTTTCCATAGCCATATAGTAATCTTCATCTTTATCATAAAGAATTGAATTTGTTTCATCAAATTCGTTTATAGGACCGAAACTTCTTAAAATAACGCATGGTTTGCAAAAACCGTAAACAAGCTGGAAGTTACCGCTTGTGCCGGATTCATTGTACCTGACATGGTTTTCCAGACGCGTATCATAAGAAGTCAGAAGAAAATCAGCCTTTTCAATTTCTTCATACATTTTGTCAAACGGCAGACGGCCTTTTATATCAAAATACCTGTGGAGTTCTTTTGGCAGGCCTTTTAATGAACCTTTGCCGACAACTGTAACTTTAAAATTTCTATATCCTTTTTCATGGAGCTTTGCCACGGCATTTATTATAAATTCACTGTTTTTCTTTTTTAACGATACCGCACCGACAGTAATAAAGTTAGTTATATCTTTATTTTTAGGTGTAATTTTAACTTCGCCGAAATAGTGCGGATTTACAACAATGCCTTGCGCACCTTTATAATTCAATTTTCTCAAAATAATCAAATCATCACGCCAGGTTCCGGCATCTACAGCGTATTTTGCCTCGTGTTCAACAAAAAATAATTTGTTTTTATCTACCTCATGAGCGAAATGCGAATAACATTCATCAAAATGAATGTCATCACACAATTTGCCGACAGTTGTAACCATAAGGCCGGCAACCTCAGACAAATCCGACGTCTTAAAATATTTGTGAATAGCTTTTTGAGACATTTTGTTGAGAGTAATATTCGGATGCTGAAATCTTGAAAACAAACCTTCTTTTAGTCTGTCAGGAGTGACAAGAACAGAAACATGATAACCTAAATCTAACAGGTATCTTGTATACCCCGGTACAACTTCAGAATGGGATTTGCTGCAAGGTTCCCAGACAAAAAAGGTATTGTCTTTTATCACCGGCTTTTTCACTGGAAATATACATTCCAAAAATCTTTGCAATCCGCGTATGTTTTGAGATTTGTTTAAAGTATTCTGCATATCCGACTAACCTCTCAACTACTATCCCTTTTCTCTATTCTATCATAAAACATTATAAAAATTTATAAATTTATAGAAATATTAATTCAAATATAAAAATTGTTATACTTATACTTGACAAGTTGTATGTTAAAACATACAATATTAATATGAAACAAATTATTTTTTACAAGACACAAGATGATAAATGCCCTTATTATATATGGTTTAATAAGCTTGATAAAAGTATCAAAGCAAGAATTCTTACGCGGCTTGAAAAATTAGAAGAAGGCCACTATGGTGATTTTAAAAAATTATCTAATGATTTATATGAATTAAGATGCAAGTTTGGCTCAGGCTACAGAATTTATTTCTCGGAAGTTGAGAATATTATAATAATCATTCTTTGTGCTGGAGATAAATCAACACAATCTAAGGACATTGAAAAAGCAAAACTGTACATTAAAGATTATAAAGAAAGGTATAAAAATGACTAACTTAAATATAAATAAGATATTAAATGATTTTCCTTCTTTTGAAGATCATATTCTTGAACAACTACAGGACAATGATATTCAGAAGGAGTATTTGCGTCTTAATCTTGAAGATTATGCAAAAAACGGTGACTATACACTATTTTTCAAGGCACTGGAAAGGGTTGTAAAAGTACGTACAACAGTGAGCCAGCTTGCAAAAGATTTGAATATGAACCGTTCTAACCTGTCTAACATTTTAAAAGGCAAAGTGCAACCGAGTTTTTATACTACAATGAAAATTCTCAGAGGCTTAGGCGCTGAAATAGAGGTTAAATTTGCATAATATTTCTTTCGCTATTTATAAAAATTAATTTGAGATTTATAAAGGAAGCTCTGTGATTTTAGTTAAATTTTGCCGGATTGACAGATATTCAAGCAGAAATTCCGGAAAAGACAACATGTCACTGTATTCCATAAGTTTTGAAGCACTTTGACCGGATATTGAATTAAGTTCACTTTTAAGCTCATCAATATTGTTGAAAAATTTAACATTCGGGAAGTCTTTAAGAGTTTGTTCGAAAATACCTGAAAGTTTACCGTAATTATTATCAAGTAAACACACTTTTTTGTTCTGCAGAGCCGCGCATAAACCTATATGAAGCCGGTCAGTCACTATAACGTCTAAACAGTCTATCGAACACATAAATAATTTGGAAAGAATATTTACCATACCCTTATCACAGGAAGTGCTGCACAATAATGATGATAAATCTATAGATGGAACGTAAAATGCATCATGTTGTGCCTTTTCAGCGTCTTCGCGCAAAAAATATCCCAGTTTTAATCCATTGTGCTCCAGAGTGATTATATTCAATGCTGACATAATCCGCTTAAACAAAGCTTTATATATTTGGTAACGTTCTTTGTGTATAAATAGAAACTGTTCATCAGATAAAATTTCAAGCTGCTCTTTTATTAATGCCCTGTTAGAATTGTTTATTTTACATTGTGCTAAATCAAGGCTGAAAACCATATCATTTGTCAAAAAGAATTGAGCTCTGGTATTTTTAGATTTACAGTATTCATAACTGCGCTTTTCCCGACAAAAAACAATAAATCTCTCATCTAATACTTCCAGCAAATCATCACATTCAAAAAAGCTGGCCGGTAAAATAACGGCTTTTCTTAAATTCTGACTTTTAAAAACTTCCTTAACATATTGATAATTCCAATGTTTTACAAATAAGCCGCCCCCGCCGTATACAAGATCAAACTGTTCGTTAATATTAAAATTTAGCGAGTTATTATATATTTTGTAGCGGAGTTCATTATTATCAAGCAGTTGATATTCTGCAGAAGCAATAACAACATCTCCAATATTGCCAAAATTTGGCCAAAAATAAAATTCGTCAAGGGCCTTTAGAGACTCCAAAATTTGCCTGTCAACCTGATATTTTATATTTGCAGCGATATTAATTTCAACATCAGCCTGATTATTTAATATTTTTTTCATCGAAAATATCGTATCTGCAATAAATTCTTTTTGTTCATTCTGCCATTCTGCAAACTGTTGTATAAGCACAGTACGACAAAGCTTAAATATAAAATTTTTCGGATTTAAAAATCTTTGTCTGAGACGCCGCTTTAAGCCCGGTTTAAATAATTTTTTCCTTGATATATTTTTTAGTATTTCCTTAAGATTATAATCACCTTGAAATCTTATTTGCGGTAAAAGATTATTGGCATATTTTAATACATTTTTGGCTGCAAATTTTGGAGCTTCAGCATAATCATGCCTGCAACAAATCTCAAACATTTTTACCAGTATAAGTTCTTGTTGCAATGTAAGTGGAATTTGTCTAAAAAAGTCGTAAGTATGTTCAAAATTCTTTATCCCATCTGTAAGATATTTAAGCTTTTTCGCAGCATTTACGGTCGTAATTGAGTTTTCTCTTTGGCGATAAAAATATAAATACTCATTTATACAATATGTATCAGGTGCGAGAATCATATACTTTGTGAAAAAAGAAAAATCTTCATGATTAAGTCCAACAGCAAAATTAATTTTATATTTATCAATAATAGATTTTCTATATATTTTATTCCAAACTGTCACTGTCAGTTCAAAAAAGTTATTCTGATCGAGATGAAGTTTCCCTTTAAAGTTTACGTCATGATATTTTTTCTTGTCGGATGTTATATTAATGTTCGGGGTATCGGGTACAAGTGCGGCAAACCAACAAACCGAATCTACATCTTTTGTAAAATGAGATAAAGCTTTTTCATAAGTTTTTTCATCCAACCAATCGTCACTGTCTACAAATGATACATATACACCTGTCATCTGCTTCAATCCTTTATTTCTTGCAGCAGATAGTCCCTCATTGCAACTTGTAATTATTTTTATACGAGAGTCTTTTTGAGCATATTCTTTGAGGATTTGCGGCGAAGTATCTGTTGAACCGTCATCAATACAAATAATTTCAAGATTTTGGTATGTTTGATTAATTAGACTGTCCAAACATTTGGGTAGATATTTTTCTACATTGTAAACAGGGATTATTACAGATATTTTTTCATTACTCATTTAGCATTCCCCTCAAATTCTCTAAGGATTTTTGATATAAATCCTGCGAGTACTGTTTAAGTTCCTTTTGTTTTTCAGCATATACATCTGATGACATATTTATTGCATCCGTCATAGATTTTTCTAGATCGCTGTTAGCATTATATATAATACTGTTTGAGTTTGTAAACCCGTGAACATCCGCAAATTTTTTGCATATCAGACAAGGTTTGGCAAATCCGTAAATAAGCTGGAAGGAACCGGAGGTACCTGTTGTTATATATCTTTCATGGTCCGGATTTTCAGGATCAAGGAGCGGCAAAAAGAAATCCGCTCTCTCCATTGCTGAAAACATGTTTTCAAAATCAAGTTTACCCCGAAAATCTATGTATTGAGATATATTTTCCGGCATGTAACCAAGATGTCCATACTGGCCAATTACTGTTATTTTAAAATTGGTGATACCTTTGTTTACTAATCCCTGTACGGCCTCTATCAGTAAATCATAATTTTTACGTTGTTTTTGAATACTGCCTATTACAATAAAATCAGTTACTGCATCATTTTTAGGTGTAATTTTTACTTTTCCGAAATAGTGCGGATTGACAACAGTGGGTTTAGGATTAAGTTTTAACGGCAAATCCGCAAGAATGATATTTTTACTGGTATTCAGTGTTATATCATCAATATATTCCGGTTGATGTATCACGCTTATAAAATCCTTTTGCGGCTTTTGGATTTTACCGAAATATTGAAATAAACTTGACAATTTGTCCTGCAAACAGTTAATTGTGATGTCAGAATTAAATACAATATATCTGTAAGATGAAATTTTTTTGTTTTTCAAAAGATATTTTATCTCAAGTTTACTCAGTTCAAAGACATGCAGATTATCAGATTTGCAGCGCACAAAAGGGTTGAGAGAATATTCCGTATGCGGCATAACAACATCCACATTGTAACCCAAATCCGAAAAATATTTGCTGTATCCCGGTAGAACTTCACCATGGCAGTCATTTATTTCGACCAGAAGAATGGCATTTTCTTTGAAATTCAGTGTCAGAAATTTATTTATATTTTCTATATTTTTGCGGCTCAAATATTCAAATCTATACTGCTTCCATAAAAATGTTATTGTTTTGTAATTAATACTGTCAGAGAACGAGAATATTTTACCCAGCAGAAATTTCAAATTCAAAGTTACACGGAACTTTATAAATCCTAAATTTATGAGTAACGTTTTCTTTTTAAAAAGCGGAAAAAAATGCGAAATTCTTTCATTAGATACAACATGCGTATTGCTTGTATTTTCCTCAATCAGTCTTTTTACAATTTGTTGATAGGCGGCATTTGAAAGATTTAGATATGAGCGATTGGGGTGCCTTTGTGTTAATTCATTCCCTGCAATAAACTCAATTGTGTTATCAGTTTCACGCATATACCACACAAGAGATACTTTGCCTTTAAGTAATTCAACAAAATCGTATGCATCAACGCCATTTGCAATAACTAAATCAAAACACTTTGCATATTCAATAATTTTATCGTAATGCTTTTTATAATCACTGTTAAGTATTTCCGTTTTAATATTTTCATTTTGAAAAATTTCTTTTTCAGTGCTGTCGTTTGCCGAAACAACTGTGCAAGAATATCCTGCTTCAATCAAAGTTTTAGATAGATTAAGAAGATTGGTTTCACTTTTTTCTACCTGTAATTTGTCCGATAACAGCAGTATATTCTTTTTCGAGTAATTATTATTTTTAGATTTAAATAACATAATTGATTACCTATTATAATCTAAATAAAAGTTTTTGAACAATTTTGCGAAGCGGATTTTTAATGCATGGCGGCAAGATTTTATATATAACCATAACCGTTTTGGGATACTTGCTTGCAAAAAGATATTTCTTAATTAATGCCTCCAGCGTTTTGCTGCCTTTTGCTACATCTTTAAAAAACTGCTTTCTTTTGTGATGCGGTTCTGATGAGCGGACGATATTAGCATTTTGTCTTACGGCCACTTCAATAGGTACATCTTTTATTAGCGGTTGTTCGTGTTTAACTATTTTATCAAAATACTTTTCACCTTTAGGCGAATTTATAAGAACGATTGAAGTTCCTTTGCCGTCATTCAAAGATTTGTCAAAATCATCGACTCCCCAGAAATCCCCCATGGTTATATCAGCAACTCGGGGAAGTTTATTAAACTTACAATTCACACAAGGAGCATTGATACTCAAATTATACAAAAAACTCAGCATAAAACTATCTTCTGAAGAATTAAAAGAATATTCGGAAGTGGCTGTTGCAATCCTTATCATTGCCGCATTCCAGCCTGGTACCTTATCTTTCATATTTATATCAAGAATTTTGTCATTATGTTGCTGCATAAATTCTTTCTTATACATTTCAAAAACTTTTCTGGAAGGTACACCATGGCAAATTACCTCTATTGTGAGTAACTTTTCATAATCTTTGCCTAAATAAGAGTTCAGACCGGCTATCTGGCATGGAGTACCGGTGTATAAAACAAATTTTCCGTTATCTAGGGCGTTTTTTGCCTCTTGATATGTATATTTTGTATCACTTTGAACATACTTTGACGATTGCATTTTAGATATTTCTTCTCTGCTTTCTCCTTTAGTATGGCAAACTTTCATATCACTGTCGTAAATTGCACCGAAAACTATCCCGTTGTTCTTCAATGCATAATTTGCAAAAGCCGGAAACACTCCGCCGGAGGCTGACTTAAATCGTGTTTTTTCGTTCTTGTTAATAAAAGCACAGACCTTAGGAAGAGAAGCGTTAACCGATTCATAATGCAAAGCCGGACATATTTTTTCACATAAACCGCAGTTAGTGCATTTATTCTTATTGATTTGCGGCTTCAGAAATCCCCTTTCATCTTCAACCATTCTTATTGCCTGTTGATGACAAATATTTGCGCAGGCACCGCAGCCGGTACAATTCTTAACTCTCAATTTAGCCATTAAATTTATTCCTTATGTAAACCATAAAATTTTGTAAAAACAAAGGCATATAATCAGATATTATAAGCCATTTGTACCAGAGTGCTCTTTTAATTTGATATTTCAAAGTTGCCTGATGCTGCAACTTTTTCACAAGGAATTCAAGATATTCCATCCGAATATTAACTTTTTTCTCAGTTACTTTTACAGGCGTTTCAAGCGCATTTTTAAGAAAATTTAAGCCTTTTTGCGCTTCTCGCTCAATTATTCGGTTAACCTGTTCATAGTCATAACTAAAAAGACAATCTTTTTGCAAAATTTCATTGTAAGAATTGATACACTTATTTTCTATATTTAATAACGACAAAATTGACTCAAATCTTGTCGTTGCATTCCCCCTGTTTGCAAGACAGACTATAAAAGGTTTGTTAAACATTATCGCAAAACAGGTGCCATGAAACGAATCCGTAACAAGGAATTTGCAATTTTTTATTGCAGAAAGCCAGTTTTCAACTGATGTATTTGAGTTGGCAAGTTCGACAACTTTGGTATTGTATTGTTTCTCAAGATACTTACGTGCCTGGCGGTAATCAGCATTCGGATCAAGTACATAAGATACTATTCTGTCAGAATAATCCTCTGTTGCATTACAAATTAGTTTTTCATAATACGATTTATCTAAAATAAATACCGGATCAATAATCCACTCGGCTTCCACACCCATAATATCGCAGCAGATTTCAACTCCGGCATTTTCTCTTACAGATACGTAGTCAAATGACTGTAATGATTTTTTCATTTGTTCTACTTGTTCTCTAGGATTTTCTTCTAAAAAGTAATTTTTATCGACACCAAAACTTGCGGCAAGCGCTATTTTTTTACTATCGGGTTTGACAAAATCCAATAAGTACTCTCTTGTTTTATGTCCCATATAAATAGGTCTGAACACCTGATCAGACCCAACAATGAATTTGTCTGCTTCGTTATTTAAAGCATTAACATCATTTACAAAATTTTTTGAGGTCTGCAAATATTTATTCCAGAATTGAATTGAGCAATTGCTGCTTTTGTTTTTTCTCTCTGTCTTATGAAAGGCATTATTGACCAATTCAGGATCGTAATTGAGTGTTTTTAAAATTTCCTGCAATGCATAAGCTGTCAGATTAGCACCATAATTATTCATTGTGTGCCAGAGGTTAAATATAAATACCTTGTTCTTTTCCATTAGTTATCCTATTCTATTGAAATGTCTTTACGTCTATAATGCAATATTTGTCACAATTGCGTTAACTTTGTCTAAATTTAATACTTTCCATACGAGCTCAAAGAAAACTTCAAAAGATTGTATTAAAACCATGTGAGTTAAAATATTCATACTATTACTTTGGTAAGCTCTGACCTCATCTGCCAAGATGGAAAAGGCTCAGTTAAAGTTTTCTATTCTCTGTTGCAGCCTTGACATAGCCTGGAATAATTATCTCCCCAAAAACAGAGAGGGAGGGATTCGAACCCTCGGTGGAGTTGCCCCCACACAACCTTTCCAAGATTGCACCTTAAGCCGCTCGGACACCTCTCCTTTGTGAGTATTGGGTTTCAGTCTTTCGTGCTCAATTTGTGCTCAATTACTTCATTTTTTTGTAGTCTTTTTAGCAAATCAAGTGCTTCAAATTTTACACTCGGCATAACACTCGCATATGTATCTAACGTCATCCGCGCTGTGGCATGCCCCAACTGTTCCTGTACATATTTTACAGGAACTCCGTTGGAAAGTAAATAGGTTGCATATGTATGTCTTAGATCATGAAATCTCAACCTTTTAATCTGGTTTTCTTCGTCAAGTATTTCATTGCATCGTCGGATTAAAGGATGAAAATACCACTGCTCCATATTGTAAGGATGCAATGGGCCTCCAGATTTATTATGAAAAACTAATTTAGAAAATGTCGTATTTTTTATCTTATATTCCTTTAAAATTTCAAGCAAATTTTCTGAAATATCAATTATACGTTCTTTATTCGTTTTTGTTGACTGTTTCACACCCTTATATATTTGTTTATTTACACTAATTTTACCTCTCTTAAAATCAATATCCGACCATTCCAGTCCTAGCAATTCACCGCGTCTCATCCCAGTGAATAAAGCGGTGGCAAAAAAGGAATAATACATTGTTGAATATTCTTTTGCCAGTTTTAAAAAAACTTTTATCTGTATTTCGTTTAAAAAATGCACGGTAGGTTTAGTCTGCGGTAGTTTTTTAAATTTAGCTATTGGATTCTCTTTCAAAAAACTGTTATCGACACCATAATTTAATACCGCTTGAACAAAAGTAATAATGCCGTTAATAGTTTTATTACTTAATCCTTTGCCCTTTAAAAATAATATTAATGTTTCTATATCTCGTCTTTTTATTTCTCGTGCTTTTTTGGCTTTTATTTCCGCTAAATTCACTTTTAAATAATTCTCATATAAGGCTTTTGTTGAAGGTTTACAATTTAACTCGCAATGACGGTTCAAATAATCATTTGCCAAAATAGAAAATTTAATATCTGAACTATTATCCAAAATAACATTAGGCAAGTCTAGCTGCGCTTCTATTAATGATTTATAACCACTTTTCCGATATTGTTTGCCATCAATAACATAGTTTATTTCATAACAAATATGTGTTCCTGATTTATTTTTCCAGGTTCTTTTTCTTATACTTGCCATTTTATACCCCTATCCTTTTTAATTTTTCGACTTCTTCTGCTTCATAAAATACATTTCGGCCAATTTTATGACGGGTTAAATATCCATATTTGGCCCAATTATCCACAGTTGCTCGAGCTATATTAAAAAATTTCTGAATATCTTTTGCTCGCAAAAATCTTCTACTTGAAACATCATTATTAAGTGATATAACATTATTTTTCATATATTTTCTCCTTTTTAAAATAACTTCATGAATTTTTGTAACAGGCGAAAGGGCTTCCGCCTGATTTTAGTCATTATTTCCGTAAATCTTAAGCAAATAAATTCTTTTGAATATTCGTTTTTAGCATTGTATTAAATTTAGCTACAAATTCTTTTTTTATCTCAAATCCATAAGCCTTTCTATTAAGCTCGGCTGCAGCGATCAGGGTTGACCCACTGCCGGCACAAGGATCAATAACAACATCACCAACATCCGTAAATAAACTTATAAGTTGCTTTAATACCTTTGTACTTTTTTGTGTTGGATGTATTTTTACTATATTGTTATCCTTGATGTATGGCATTGAGTTAAATATCATTTTGTGATTATTGTTGAATTTTGGTAATTTATCTCGATAGAATAGCAATGCATATTCCGTATTTCCAACAATACGCATATTAGCTTTTAAAACTTGCGGACTATAGTTTTTATAAAATGACAAGGGTATATAATTTTTAAAATTAAACTGTTTAGCAAGATTTATTAATTCAAATTGTTGTTCAAATGCACAGAATACTATTAACGCACCAGCTTTATTCTTTTCTTTGGGCTCGGGCTTAATTAGTTTAGAACAAAAATGAAAAAATTCGTGAAGATTGAAATTTTTGTCAGTATCAAAGAATTGTGAGTTTGCAAATTCACTTTCCCCGTTTTTAATATCCCCGTCTTTATACCAACGCACACTACTTGCATAAGCATTGTTTCCGACATTATATGGAATGTCTGCGATAACCAACTGCGCTTTAGGAATATTATACTGCTTTCTATTTTGAAAACTGTCATTTATAAGGTAAAGATCCTGTTGTCTTATTTGATCCCGATCTATCATCCTTCTACCTCGTCTATATCTATAATCTTGAGTTTAAGTGCTTTAATAAGTGCTTTTTGACGGGTTTCACATACCAGCTTATTCAAAATATTATGAATGTGACATTTTACGGTTCTCACACTTATTATTAAGCGTTTTGAAATTTCTTTATCTTGCAAGCACAGCAATTTCAACACTTCAAGCTCTCTCGGTGTTAGTCATTTCTTCTCCTTTTACTAGAAAATTAATTGTATGTTTAACCATTTTTTACTCCTTTATAAGTTCAAATTTAATATCATAAACTAGTTTATATATTTTCAAATCGGTTTCCCTGCCGTCAACTAACCTTATAGAAATTAGTCGTGCCTTTAATCTTTTGTTTTTATCTTCTTTTGAAGCATATCCGCATACAAAGGTTATATAATGCGGGTATTCAATAACAACGGGATTGCCGAATCTTAATCTTCTTGCTGAAAAATCATAACCAATACATTTTTCAAGCCGATTTCTCCAATATGGCTTATATTCTCTATACTCGTGTGTTTTCTCGCCTGATTTGATTTTCTCAAACCATTCCTTTTTAACGTTAAATGTTAGCATTATTCCTCCAGTAATTCAGGATTTTCATAGATGTTGCCGATTATTTCATACTGTTTATTTTCTGTATTTATTTGAATGGCATTTAAATCTAAAGAATGAATTTCACAAGCCTTTTTGTAATTAGGATTTTTAGAACAAAATATATTTTTCATCCCGGGATGTTTACAACCGTTTTTGCCAAAAGCTGTATTACAAGCATATTCACATTTACTCACATCCACGCCATCTATTATTATCTGTTCTTTATCTGTCATTTTTCAATATCCTTAATTTATTTTTCAGTTCTTCGTTTTCCTCGCGCAAAGCACGATTCAATTCATCTTTTATATCAAGAGCTTTATTCAAAGTTTTATACCACCATTCAAGCTTTTCACATCGCATTTCGAGATCCGCAGACTTTAGTAATACGTCGTTCTCACATTCGGTACAATTCGAAACATTTTCCGGCGTTTTATGTAACAATTCGTCATACTCATTAAGTAAGACCTCATGTCGTTCTTCTGATAACTTTAATTTTTGCCGGAGTTCTTTAACTTCTTTTTGCAAGGACTTATTTTGCTTTTTAAGCCCTTGATTCTGACCTTCTAATAGGTTGATATCTTTAACACTCAACATTTCTTCATCTCCTTTAACATTCCTTGCGACACTATAATCATTATTGCTTCCAATGTTGAACTAGCATTCAACTTCCAAGAAATACGGCTTAAATGTTGCCTTACAGTGCAATATTTTATCCCCAATGAGAGGGCCACTTCTTTGTCTAAAAAACCTAGACTTTTAAGCTTAATGATTTCCATTTCTCTTGGGGTTAATCGCTTGGTATTTAAAAATTTACGTCCCATGTGCTCTCCTTTTAAAATCTACTCCACCGTTTTTTCAATTACTCCTGTCATATCTTCATTAATAACTAACTGCCTAACTATTGGTGAATAAGGTTTCTGGCTGATTTTTTCCAACTCTTCCAGTGCTCGCCTATTCCAGTACATAACGATGTCTTTGTACTTGCCGTTTTTGTCCTCATCAAAGTTATCCTCATACCAAAAACACTCCTCGATTATTTCACTCCATTTCCAGCGTTCGATATACCGTAAAACAAGTACTTGTCTGTATCTTGGCTTGGATATCCTTGCTATTTGATTTTTAATAATTTCTTTTTCTCTTGGCAGCCAGCCTTCATATTTGTGGATTTCTTCGTTTAGCGCTTCCAGAGCAACTGCATAACGCTCTTGCGTTGATATACACTTGTTATCGCCGGATGTAACTTTTATTTTGGAATAATCTACTGCCGCAAGTGAATTCAACCGCCTCTCCATTTTCTTTTTGCGCTCCAAAAGCTCGTTATATTCTTGGGAGATTTCGGCAAAATCATCTAAACGCTGCAGCGTTATAGGCTCATAAACAATTGTTTTATTGTCCATATTAAGCTCCCTATTTCAAAATCCCTTCTTTGTATGCCCACGCCACCAGATGCGGTCGGCTTACGGTCCCGCTTTTGCCTAAAAGTCTGGCAAAAGTTGTGCGTACGGTGTAATATGATATATCAACTAATTCTGCTATTTCGTTGTCATTGTATCCGGCGGAAATGTATTCAAGCAGTTTCCGCTCTCTCGGGGTTATTTTTACTTCTCTTTTTTTCTCTTTCATATCTAATTCCCTTTTGTATGCATCAGAAGATAGATTTTTGTTCAATTGTTGTATCTTTCCATTGTATGTAATTTTTTATTTCGGTTATAGCAACCTCTATTCGCGGGTTAAATTTGTCGTGATAAACTCTTGATCCGTCGTGACCTGCTATGATATCCCTATTGTCATCCAGTATTAGGCCGGATTTGACCATAGCATCATCTATCGCATTGAGTAAATTCGGTAAATCGATTTTTCTTTTTGTTTCAGTAAAAAAACTGCATTGAATATTTACCGGATAGTTTACGACTCCGGCAGTCTCCTTGACTCGATATAGGTATGGTTGACAGGCTTTTTCAAACATTTGATATTGTTTAGAAGGAATTAAAATGCTTCGTCCTCTTACCTGTATAATCTGACCACTATTTTTTTTAGTCGCAGGTCTTACCGGAATTGTAAACTCTATCCTCATTATTTCTCCTCTGTATTGTCAACAACTAATTTCATTTGAGTTACGCGGCTTTCGCCGTTAATGTATGCTTTAGCTTTTGCAATAACTTCATGCAAGGCTTCTTCATCCTTACCCGAAATTGTGAATGTATTTTCCATTCCTTCTTTATAGATAGGTAACGGCGGCGTGCTTATGTTTATCACAGCATTATTCTGGTCGTTAAAAGCATATTTCACAGAGTATAAAGCTGTTTTTAAAAACTCATCTTTGCCGTAATCAAACTTGATAGCATTCATAGTTATTCTGGAAACTTCGGATGCCAGTTTCGGTATTACTCCTGTGAATCCAGATACTGTTGCCTGAAAAGCACGTTTAAAGTCCTCTGTAACTTCATCTTTGCCCTGAAAATAAACTTCTTGAGCATTATGGTCACAAGTTGTACGATAATAAATCGCTGCGGTACCGTCATTGTTTAGCTTCACTTTGTTGATAAACATCTGGTTAGTGCTAGCCGATTTGTCGTTTTTCTCTTTGTGTGCTGTCTTGGTCGTCATTTTTTCTCTCTTTTATTTTTCTAACCTTCGCCTTAAAATCCTCATAGGCTTTTTGGCGTTCTTCTTCTGTCTCGTTATTTTTATTTTCCGGCGCCGGAAAATTTACCTCTGCTTTTTGCCGTTCAAGTTTTGCCAGTCTTTCTTTTTCTTCTTTGAGAATGTCGAGATAATCTCCATTGTCAATTATTTTTTTGACATATCCTCTAAGATTAGTTTTTGCTAACTTATTTCTTTTTACATAATTTTTTAAAATTTCTCTCTCATCATCCGAAATTTCATTTTTTGAATTTTTCTCTATTGATGATGAGAGATATATATATTCTTTAGTATTATCTATATTATTATTCGTTGTTGTTACTTGCCCCCCGTTTGGTTTGTTACTTGGTATAATATCTGCCTCAATTTTTCGTATGTTACTTGCCTGATACAAATTGTATTTTTTTACCGTTATTAGTGTGTATTGGTTTGTTGATTGGTATTCAATTTCGTCTGTTGATTGGAGTTGTTTTAAAACGGTTCTCGTTTGTTGAATGGTCATTCCGTTAGATGCTGCAAGCTTTTCATAGCTTGTAACGAGTTGCCCGCGCTTAATAGTTAAATCTCTCCATTTTTTTGATTTATCGTTAGCTTTTAGCAGGCAATGTATAAATATGGCCTTGGTAAAGGGATTATCGTACCATTCCCATTCTTCAAATTGCCTGAATAAACGAATGTATCCGCGTTGTATATCCATTGTTTTCTCCATAAAAAGCCACCCTTGGCAGAGTGGCTTTTAACATCTAATAATTTTGCTTGTATTTATTCTTCAAAATTATTTAAAGGATCATTATTTTCGATAATTGGTTCTGTGTTTTCGACTTTGGGCAATGTTTTAATTTCTTGCACAGGCTCATCTACACTATCTACAAAGTTTGCGTTACTGTCATTTTCAATAACACCCATATCGTTTGTATATGCTGTTTGAAATTCGACTGACATAATGCCCCATTTGCTTATTAATTGCCTTAACATTGTCTTAAATGCCATTCCATCAAAATCCTTGCTCCAAAAGCTCATATTCCAACCTTTTTTTACATCGGTTTTATAAGCTTGAGAATAGGTTAGAGCATGTTGTTCCATTTTTTCTTTTGTCCAGTATAAAGATTTTCTAAATCCGTTTAATAGTTCAAAATATGCAAAATAGCCAATTATCGGTAATTTTAAACGTTCGTTATCATCTTCAATAAATTCAACTCTGGCTTTACCTGTAAAAGCATCTTTACCCTTGTATTCGCCTTCTCTGACTTCAATAACGTCTAAATCCCGGTATTGACCGCTGCGCATTGCTAATTGAATATAACCTTTATATCCTATTTGGAATTGTGCGACTTTTCTGCCGTTTTTATTGTCGTTAAACGGTACCATATAGTATTGTCCTAATTGTGGGCTTGGTGAAAGTTTTAAACTTTCACCCAATAATGCACTTGATAAAATTGTTGAGTGTTCACATTCAGCAAGCATAGGGTTATTTGATACAAGGGAAATTAAGCTTGTAATGAATTTTGCACCATCTCTGCCCGCAACCATCTGATTTATTTTTGTTTTGATTGCATCAGATGTAATGAATGTTGAAAAAGTTGTTTTTTTTGCTACTAAACTGTTCGATACTGTCATTTTTTAAAATCCTCCATATTCTATACGGTTTTCTTTCATATATTGACCTAATGCTTTTAATTGTCCGGCAGTCCCTTTTACCCAAAATTTACGTTCGTAAATTTTTAACACGGTTGTTTCTTCTTTTACAGGTGTATCTAGGAGACTTTCAACTGCGTTGTCTGCCTTTTGTATTTCTTCCTGTTTCTTTAATTGTTTTTGTAGTTCTTCAAGTCTTGTTTTCTCTTGAATAGCCTGTGCAAAATTAAAAGACCTCAAGTAAACATCTTTTACCTGTAAGGCAATATTTTCAGGTAAATTCATGTCATTTATGGTTTTTAATTCCCCTGTAATCTGCTCAAACATCGTTTGAAGTTCTATACGAATTTTTGTTAATTTGAAAGTTGCATTTTTCCATTGTTCAATAAATATCTTTTCAAAAGGTATAATGTCTGTATAACCTTCAAAAATATCATTATAATTTTCTTTAATTTCTTCAATTTTTTGTGTAATTCGTTTTTCTTCAAAAGTTTTTATTTGTGAATTAATAGTATTTATAGGCTCATCAATTAATTTTGTAAGTTCCTTAACCTTATTTTCAAATTCGTCATAAGGTTTTAAACAAAGCTTTTTAATTTCTTTTCTGCGGGTTTCAATAGCTTCTTTAAATTTGTTTAATCCCGCTTTTGTTTCTTTTGCTTCTTTTACCGTATCTTCTGTAAAAATAAGATTCTGATATTTTTCAAGTCTTTGTGTCAATTCTGTTTTTAATTCATCAAAATTAAATTCAATAGATTGTAAAAATCCGCTGTCATCATGCGGATTAATAATTTTAAATTCCATTTTTTATCCTTTCTTTATATAACAGGCAATATCAACGGTGGTTCTTTGTCGTTTTTTATATACCAGTTAAACTTTATTTCTTCGTTAATTAAATATTCAATATCCGATAAATAATCATCCCTATTTAAATGATAATGTTTTGTTGTGAGAGTTATTTCATTACTATCAAGGTCATAATGCTTTAATTGTGCTTTAAGTTTACAAAACTTGTAATCTTCATCTATGGCGAAGTAGTGTAAAACCTGACAAAAATAGTTATCAGGTATCCGATTATGCCATTTCTGCCAATCCGAAGTTTGTCGTATTTCAGAAGTTTTGCACTCCCATATGCCCTGTTCTTCTGTAAGAATTTCAACTAATTCAGCATCAAATGTTCCTCGAATAAAATCAAGTTCTTTATTGCAGTGAATGTTAAAAGGTGAATATTTAACTATATATTGCGGATAATCAAGTATGAATAATTGCCTTAAAGGCTCTTCTGCATTTTTTCCATACTTAACAACATCTTTATTCGAAATATCTTCAGGGATTTTTCTGCCAGTTTTTTCCCGCCATAAATCAAGGTTGGATTTGTGAGGGTTCCGCCCTAATATGCAAGCTGCATCGCTTCCGCCAATCCCTTTAGAACGATATTTTAACCAATCATCAATGTTGTCAATTCCAATAATATTGTGCATTTAATCATCCTTGTTTCATCATTAACCTTTTCTCAATATGGGATTTCAGTTTTAATTAATTCGTCATAATCACATAACTGCTTTTGTTTTTCCTGTTTTTCTTTTGAATCAGAACGGCACCAGTTATACATACCTTTACCCCAGATAAGCTCCTGTTCAGCCCATTCGGAGTAGTTTTCAAATTCGTTTTTATCCATAAATCAGCCCCCATACCGCCATAAAAAACATCGGCAGAAAGAAGGCGCATGTTGCGATAAATTCGCCTATTGTTTCTTTTTGCATTATTTAAGCCTCCTGTTTAAAAAAATCTTTGAAAGTTGTTGCGCCGTATTGTCCTTTAGTAGCAGTAAAGACTTCTTGTAGGCTCATTTTTTCTTTATACTTATCTTTGTTATTTTGAAGATAATTGTTAGTACCAAAGCTGCAAGCACCGGTTATAGTACGATATGCAATAACCCAAAAGCTTAAATCTCTTACATCTTTAGTGGTTAAATTTTTATATTTACTAACATCTCTATCTGAAGTTTTAAATAACCAGTCAAAATACGCTTGTTTAACTGTTTGACCATGAGCATAAATACCATTTTTGGTAAAAATATATGCTTGTTTATTGTTAATTTTAACAGTTAAAATATTATTTTTCTGTTTTATAACTTCACAAAAAATGCCGTCTATTTTGCGATATTTACCGTTTTGCCAGCTTAATTTAGACTCAACATAACTTCTATATTTGGCATAAAAATCTTTTGGGAAATCCTGTAGCTTAATTTTTTCTTTTATGCTTGTGCCGCGTAAATATAACCCACCACCAACAGTAAGGTTATCCGGCAAAGATGTTATGCTTGTGCCGCGTAAATCTAACCAATCCCCAACAGTAAGGTTATCCGGCAAAGATGTTATATTTGTGCCGCGTAAATATAACCCACCAC
>CALUUH010000011.1 GCA_944323875.1 Candidatus Gastranaerophilales bacterium | reverse complement strand
TGCGGTGCGCCTTTGGCGCACCACTTTTTTATTATTAAACGAGCGGGCATGCCCGCCACTTTAATTGTCAGCTTAGTAAAGCTGCCGTACTTTAATTTTTGTTGGGCTGAAGCCCAACCTATTTTTAACTATACACTCTCGCAAGGGGCGAGGGAAATTTTATTGGCAATGTGAAATTTTTTTCACGTTGACTTATTCCTGTAACCACTTAGTCACTCAATCACTTAATCACCTAGTCACTCATTAACTAACTTAGCGTCCTAACGTCTTTATTAACTCCTTAGTGCCTTTTGTAACAAACAGTTCACTGCTTTCTGAAACTCTCTGTTTTCTCCCTGCCCCATAGCCTTGACCCGCAATGGGTCAGGCTGTTTCGTTCTCTCTCTTATTTCGCAAATTCATCTGCGAAGGCTTTTGCAACATTCAAAGCTTTTAGGTGCGGATCTTCCACGCCTTCTGCCTTGTAAATTTCTTCAGCTTTTTCTCCTATAGCTAAAGATTTTTTGACTAATTCAGGGTTGTCTAACAGTGTTTTTAAGTCATTTTCCAATGAGTCCACTGCCTTTACCTGAATTTGTGATTGGCCGATAGCTGCTGCCGGATCATTTCCCAAATCCTTCTGTGTCATTTCCTTTGCTGGTTCTGCCACAGGTGCCGGTTTCGCTGCTTCTGCCGGTTTTGGTTCTTTCGGGGTTACGTTCGGTTGGATTGGCAACCCTGCGTTTGTGTTGATTTCTGTCATAGCCTTATCCTCACTTTTTTATCTCTATTACAGAAGTTTCATTGTTCGTGTTTTTTGCTTTAAAACCCAAAGATTATTTTTTTTGCTAGTTTGTCAGTAAAAAATTACAAAAATTAATAATAAAATTTCGCTGACAAATTTTATGTTATTATTTAGTATATACTAATTATGAAAGTAATGCAACTATGAACTTAACCAAATTATTGAATGCAATAAGCCATAAAGAAGTCTTAACTAACCTTCCTGACGCTGTTTTGGTCGTAGAACTTGACGGAAAAATTTGTTGGGCTAATAAAAAATCTGCAACTTTGTTTGAAGTTGAAACTTCAATTTTAGAAAATTGTAATGTAGATGATCTGGTTACAGAAGGGATGAAAGTTATTGCTAAATCGGCAAACAAAAGGACTTCTGTTATTACTGCGGCAGTAAGCGCCTGTGCTAAAGAATTTTTTGTCGAATTAAGCGCAAGATTTTATGACGATCAATATTATGTTACATTACGTGATGTTACAGCAATGACAGCTGTTTTTGATAATGCGGAAGAAACCAACCGGCTGACTAAAGATAAAAATCTTATGCTGGAAAAATTATCCACTGATTTAAAATCACCCCTGCAATCTATGTTAGGCTTTTCTCAGGCATTGCTGGACGGTCTTGGCGGGGATATTACCGAAAAACAGGAAAAATATATTAAAATTATCAATAAAAACGCGAATGATATGCTGTTTTTTATGGATAAACTGCTGGATTTTTCTCAGTCCGAAGCTAATTACTTCCGGCCGGAATATCAAACGTTTGATGTTCTTAACGCCATCCAGAGTGTTATCAGAGCCAATGAAGTTGCGCTTTCTCTAAAAAATTTGGCGTTTAATTTTTATAGTGAAGATTTTGACAGAAAGACAATCTATTCTGATGAAAACTTTTTGAAAACTATTTTACAAAACATTATGGAAGCAGCTATCAAATTAACCGAAATAGGGTCTGTTTCCATAAAAATAGCTGTTGCAGAACAAGATACGGTTAATTCTCTTGATCTTGATACCAAACATGACAAAAAATATATGCAGATTACAATATCAGACACGGGTATCGGATTGACAGAAACCGAAAAAGAAGATTTGTTCAATCCGTATCAACATCTCGATAAAGTCAATAAAAAGAATATTGTTAGAGCATTCAGTCTCGGTACTGCTCTAAATCTTGCGGAAAAACTAAACGGAACAATCACCGTAAAATCCGAGGTTATGAAAGGCTCAACATATAATGTTATTTTGCCTATAGATAAGGAAGAAGATGAGTAAAGTTGTTTTAAAAAATGTCACAAAAATCTATGACAAGAAAAAAGTTATTGATAATGTTGATTTAACAATTGAAGATAAAGAGTTTGTAGTGCTTGTCGGAGCCTCAGGATGCGGCAAATCAACAATATTACGTATGATAGCCGGACTTGAAGAAATTACAGGCGGTGACATATACATCGGCGACAAAAAAGTCAATGATATTCAGCCGAAAGATCGCGATATTGCTTTTGTATTCCAGAGTTATGCGCTCTACCCGCACATGACAGTAAGAGATAATATTGCATTCGGGTTAAAGATGAGAAAAGTGGACAAAGACACAATTGAAAAAAAAGTGCAGGAAGCCGCTGAAATTCTTGATTTAACCGAATATTTAGACCGCAAGCCAAAACAGTTGTCAGGCGGACAGCGGCAGCGTGTAGCGCTCGGACGGGCTATTGTTCGTAACCCGAAAGTGTTTTTGATGGATGAACCTTTATCCAATCTTGATGCAAAATTACGTGTACAAATGCGCTCTGAAATAAAAAAATTACACGAAAAACTTCAAACAACATTTATCTATGTTACCCATGATCAAACAGAAGCGCTTACTATGGGGGATAGAATTGTTGTGCTTGATAAAGGTGTTATTCAACAGGTAGACAAACCTGAAGAAATTTATGACAATCCTGCAAACACTTTTGTAGCAGGATTTATCGGGTCTCCACAGATGAATTTTATCAATGCGTCTGTTAGTGATAGCAATATTGGATTTGCCGGTTGTTCATTTAGGGCGGCAAAAGATATGGGGGGGCGCAATGAAGTTACCCTCGGTATCCGACCTGAAAAAATGATTTGCAACGGCGAAGTAAAGTTTACGGCTGAGGTTGAAATGGTTGAACTTTTAGGCTCTGAAAAAATAGTATATTTTGGAGTAAACGGTCAAAAATGTTCCGCAAAACTTTCTTCCGAAAACAGCATCGGAAAAACTATAGAACTCAGCATAAATCCTTCTGATATCTATTTATTTGATACCGTAACCGGCATGAGAATATAATTATCTGTGATGGTGATGATGGTGCGGCGGCGGTAATGGTCTATGGTGATGGATTGGCGGATGATACGGATAATGATAATACGGAGCCGCAAAAATCTGCAGCAGGTTCATAAAGTTTGCAATGTTTTTTGACTGCATATAATCATTCATTATATTTTTGTATTCATTGTAATTTATTGTATTTGCATTTGATCCGCGTTGATTATACTGTTTTGATAGGTTTTTAACCAGATTTGCAGTGTTAACCTTTTGTGCGCGTGTCATAGGGTATGTATGAGTGGAATTCCAGTTGTATTCTTCAAGACTGACAACTTCATTAACTGAAATTTGTCCGTTCTGATTTATTTCTCTATCAATTTCATTAAACACATCCGGCATTGTTTTTTCGTAATCTTCATTAGTTACATCGCCGTACACAAAGCAGTTTGGAATATTCATAACCGGAGCCGGAACATAATACTGAACAGGCGGGTAATAAGGCACATAATATTGCGCTTTTGCTTCTTCTGTCGGAACGGCGGTTGCAAGTGCTATCATTGCTGCACCGGCCGCAGTTTTTATACCATTAGCTTTTTTAGAATTTTCACCTGTAAAATTTGTACGTGGTGTTGAATTGATTGCAGAAATTTTCATATACATACCCCTAATTTTTTACATATAACCATAATAACCGTAAAAAAAATTTTTTGTCAGGTTTGTAAAAAAACGTTACGAAAAATGTCACTTAAAAGGCCGCCGGTGAGAACCGGCGGCCTTTTACTAAATTATTAACCGATATTAGCAAGAGCAGCTTGCGCAGGTGCAGCCTAAAGCTTCTTTTGCTTCTTCAAGTCTTACTTTGATACGACCGTCAACGGCAATGCCTTCGCCGGTAGTTTCAGAGATTAACAGCGGGTTGATATCCAATTCGTCAATGAATTTGAAATCATTAACCAGTTGAGACAATCTTAAAAGTGTTTCTTGAATTTGGTCGATTTGAGCAGGTTTTGTACCTCTTGCACCTTCCAGAAGTTTATAAGCTTTAACGGATTTAATCATATCCATTGCATCAACATCTGTTAAAGGCGCAATTCTGAATGTTACGTCTTTCATAACTTCAACGAATACACCGCCTAAACCGAACATCATCATAGGGCCGTATTGAGGATCGGTTGCAATACCGCAAACCATTTCGCGGTTACCTTTAACCATTTCCTGAATAATTACGCCTTCAAGACCGTCAAGCAAGCCTTTTGCTTCAAGTCTTTCAAGTAAGCCTTTGTATTCTTTTCTCAATTGTTCTTCTGATTTGATGTTAACAACAACACCGCCTACATCGGTTTTGTGAGAAGTTGTTTTTGAAGTCATTTTCATAACAACCGGATAGCCGATTGAATTTCCGAGTTCAACAACTTCATCTTCGTTTGTTGCAAGACCGTATTTGCAAGCTCTGATACCGTAAGCCTGTAATACATCAATTGATTCAAGAGTTGTAAGTTGAGCACGGCCTTCTTTTATAGAATTTTTGATAATCTGTTCAACTTTTGCTCTGTCAACATCATAGCAAGGGATTTTGCCTTCCGGTCTTTCCATCCACAATCTTTGTTGATTTAATCTGTTCAAGCCGTCTGCAGCCTGTTCAGCATACATAAAGAATGGCATATTAACATTCATGTCTGACAATTTTGAGAAGAATTCATTTTTTGTCATAAATACGCCGATAACCGGTTTCTGCGGATTTTTAGCCTTGATTTCCATTAATGCCTGAGCAACATCAATATCTTTTAAGCCTAAGAACGGAAGATAGATTGTAATAATCATATCAACGTTTTCATCAGCAATAACTGTTTCAAGAGTTTGTTTGTAGTGTTCAATAGGTGCTGATGCGATCATATCGATAGGGTTTTTAACTGATGCTGCAGCCGGCAGGAAGCTTCTCAATTTTTCTTTTGTTTCTTCAGAAATTTTAGCCATTTGCATACCGTATTCACAAACAGCATCTGTTGCCATAATACCAGGGCCGCCTGAGTTTGTGATAATAGCTACTCTGTCACCTTTCGGGATAGGGCAGTTAGCAAATACTTTTGCTGTTTCAAACAGGTTTTGCAGAGAGAATTCTCTGATAACACCTGATTGGTGTAATAAAGCTGCAGCAGCTTTGTCGGCTCCGGCAAGTGAACCGGTGTGAGATGATGCAGCAGAAGCACCTGCTGCTGAACGGCCTGCTTTTAATGCTAAAATAGGTTTTTTCTTAGAAATTCTTGATGCTAATTTTCTGAAGTTTGACGGATTTTGAATAGATTCCATATACAAAAGAATTTGTTCTACGTCATCGTCATTTTCCCAGTATTCAAGAGCTGTTTCAGCATTTACATCAGCCTGGTTGCCGATTGAAATGAATTGTGCAAAACCTAAATTCAAATCTTTTAAAATATTTAAGATACCGCCGCCAAGAGCACCGGATTGAGAAACAAAACCGATGTTGCCGCGTTCAGGTAAACTTTCTGCGAAACATCCGTCCATTCTGATGTCAGGGTGAGTGTTTACAACACCTAAACAGTTAGGACCTACACATCTCATGCCGTATTCTTTAATTTTTTCAACAAGTTGTTTTTCGAGTTCTGCACCTTCTTTACCGGTTTCTTTAAATCCGGCAGTGATGATACATAAACCTTTAATACCTTTTTCGTGGCATTGGTCGATTGTTGAAAGTACAAATTTTGAATTTACAACAATAATTGCAAGATCAACATCCCCGGGAATTTCATTCACTGTTGTATAAGCTTGCAGTCCTTCAATAATGCCGCCTTTAGGGTTTACAGGATAAATTTTTCCGTTAAATTTGTATTCCTGTAATCTTTTCATAATATCAGAACCAATTGTGTGTTCTTTTGTTGATGCACCGATAACCGCTATTGATTTCGGTTTCATGATTTTGTCTAAAACATTCATCATAAATGTGTCCTTTCATTTCTTCTTATTTATTATGTATTTGTGCATAAAATGCATTTGTTTATATTTTCTATTATTGCTGCATAAAGCGGGCTTCATAAGTATTCATTGCGGTTTGCAGGGCGTCTTTCAGAATTTCTGTTTTTTGAGATAATCTGTGCACCTTAACCGTGTATGAATTTTGTTTTGCGGCCGTATCACAGGCCTGTATTGCCAAAAAGTCTTTGTCTTTTGATTTAGAAATAAATAAATCATAAGGCTTTTTCTCTAATTTTACATCAAACAAAGCTTTTGAAATATTTTTTTGCAAATTTGGTGTTAAATCTTCCGCTATTGATACCATACCTTTAAAACTATTACTGCTGCTGATATTTTGTATTTTCATTTTTTTATACTCCTAAATTACACCTCATCTTTGTCCTGCATTACACTAACAAATTTTGTGCTTATTTTGTCGAAAAAATTTTTGATTTTCTGTCCGGTTGTAGGATTTGCCAAGATTTTTTTATCCTGTTCTTTTATAACATATTCAGCACATTTTTCGTAAAAATCTTCACTGTCTTTCATCATAACAAGAGATTTTAATCCTTTGTTTTTCATGAAATCTTTTTCTTTTTGCGCATAAACTGAAACTACGCCTTTACTTCTGTGCTGTTCAATAAACAGGTCATACGGCTTTTTCTCCATCAATTCTTTTAATTTCGGGACTGCATTTCTGATTAATTTAGTCGGTACTGCACTAAATTCTCCAACGAGAATTATGTTGCCTTTAAAATTTGGTTGATTAGAGATGTTTTGTACTTGCATAATTTTTCCTTTCAAAATTAATAACCATTTACAATCCACTCTCTCACACGGAATTTTGCACCGAGATCGCCTGCGATCTTTTCACAAGTCTCTAAATCCAGATGCCGGCCTTTGTAGCCTTCTACAACACTTGCGACGACAGCAATGCCTGACTCTGCACAGCATTTTATGAATTTCTTTACTTCGTCATAAGCATTTTCAATTTTTGGTTGCGAATATTCATTGTATTCTTCTGAAGTTGCGCCGTTAAGACTTACGGAAAATTCATCAACCAGACCTTTTAATTCAGGAATGACATTTCTTTTATATACGAAATTGGCATGTCCGTTTGTATTAACTCTGATTTTTGTGTCAGGATATTTTGATTTAATATATTCCGCTGTGTTTTTAAGAATGTCCAGTTTCAGCATCGGCTCGCCATAGCCGCAAAAGATCACTTCTTTTGACGATGTTTGCGAATAAATTTTTTCGAACTGATCAATTACATCCTGAGCAGCGTAATTTTCATTATCCAGCCATAATTCCTGCCCGCAGACATCATTTTTGTCATTTCTCAAACAAAAAATACAATTGTTTGTACATCTATTCGTAAGGTTAATATATATTTTATTTTCTAATGTATAAACTAAGATATTTGACACGGCTACCTCATCTATATTATCTCACAAGGAAATATATAATCAATAGTTATTTTGATTTTTTCTCGCCTGAATAATCAGTAGTTCCGGGGAATGCGTTTTGTCCGGTTGTAACCTTTGTAATCCAGTATTGAATTTTCGGGATTAATGTTGATAGGAAGGTTGCGGATATTGCAAAACCAACGCCCCAGTTAAGCGCATTTTTAGCGAAGTTTACACGTCTTGCTTTTTCTAATAATTCCGGTGTTATATCTTTACCGGCTTTTCTTGCTTTTTGGATAATATCGTTCACATAATGATACATATCATCTTTCAGACCGTCGAGATCAGATTGAGCCACATATTTATAAGGATTTTTATGCTTTCCTGCTGTTGCAACACCGTATATGCTGTCAAGGAATTCTGGCATGTTCAAATATCCTTCTCTGAACACATCTTTTACCTGTGTTTTGGTTAAAATACGTGTTTTGCGCTCAATTGCAGGCTGTAGTTTGGACATGCGCTTAGCAAGATCAGAATATGTTTCTATTTCTTCTGCCGAAAGCGTTGGCTCTTTACTTATATGTTCAAGGAATGTATCAAGATTTATAACACCGTTTTTAAATTTAGCATTTAATTCAGGAGTAATTTTATAAACATTATTGTTATTACCAAGAATTTTCATACTAAAGTCATCAACAGACATTTTGTTGCCGTTTTCTTTTAATACATCTTTCATCAAATCAGTAACTTCCTGCGCACCGACAGGGTCCAAACGAGTTTTACGGCCATCTTCCAACATGTTCATCCATTTGTTTATATTCAGCATGTTAAACATATAGAAATATATAGAAGATAAATCCCTGAACAATACTTCCGTACGTTCATGATTATTTCTTGCACTCACTGCACGCCCCCCTGCAATACCGACATCTGTTGATAAAAGCTGATATACCGTATCGTTTTCAAAGTGGTTTGCGATACTCAAAAGTGTTGCAGGTGCAATACCTGTAAATGCAACATTATCTTTAGATTTAGCTTTTTCTTCGTTTACGAAACTATCCATATTTACCGGTTTAAAGTATTGCAGTTCTTTTTCAAAATGTTTTTCCTGTCGTTTTTCATGCAGTATTCTTGTTATTTTTTGGTTTATATGCGGAACAACAAAACCGACAAGCCCATTGGCAAGCAGAATACTTGAACCGATTTTTAATGACTTAAATACAGCGGTCTGTTTAGGTGTTAATTCACGTAAGAATTTACTTGCGCGTTTTTGAATAATTTCAGCAGCGTTATTAGGGTCATCAATTTTGCCGATACGTTTTTTCAATTTGTTCAGACGTTTGAGCATCGCATCATCAAATGTTGAAGCAATTTCTTCCTCTGATAATTCGCCTCTGGCCGCTGCTTTTATCAGTTTTTCATCATGCAGATAGTTTGTAACAGGTTTTCTTATATCGTCTTCTTTTCCGTCAAAATTCGGTGTCAAAAGTTTCAAAAGCCATTTGCCGATGTAGTCGTTCATTTTATTGAAACCTTTTACGCCACAAAACCAGAAAAATGCGCCGATACTTTCTTCTGTAAATCTTTCTCTGGCTTCATCAAATCCGCCGCGTTTTGCCGCCTGAAGTGTGCGGCCGCCCGTTACAAAGCATTCTAATAGCACAAGCGGGGCTGTACCGCCGATTTGTAAGCCGCGTACAAATCGCTGTGGATAACTAAAATTAGAAATTGTCCGGGGTTTTATTTCCATATACCTAATCTTTTACACATGTGAACAATGGTATTTAATAACCGTAAATTATTTTTTTTGCCTGATGAACTAATTATATTAAAAATTCGTTACAACTATAGTGTAATACAAACACCAATTAAGAAATGTAAAATTATTACATTATCGGGTCAAAAATCTTTATTTTTTGTTTTTGCTATAATACGTGTGAAAGGTTACAAAAATGTCAGTACATGCTATAAATGTTAACCATAATTTAACAAGAAAATTTGCAGAGTTCAAAACTACGTCTCAACCCATTACGACATTTAAACACTCAACAAATGAAACTAAACCGGAGCGAAAGTGTTCAACGGCCGGTGTATATTTAACAACAATACTCGGAGTCGGAACTGCACTGGCATTTATTGCAAAAAAACAAGGCTTTTCGCTTAATCCTAAAAATATAATTAATTCAAAAATAAAAGATTGGGCACTTTTTAAAATTTATAATAAAAAGCACCCTGAAGCAAAAGTTTTAGAATTTGAAGAACCGGAAATTTTAACTATGGCCGGCGGATCTGTAGCAGGCGGACTTTTAGGCGGTGCCTTATTTGATGATAAAAAACATTTTAAATCAAAAGCCAGAGAAGCCGTTAACCAAATGCTCGGCAACGTAATTATTCCTGTGGCTTTTGTCGGCGGCGCATCAAGAATTTATGACAAATACAAGACTAAAATTCTTTCTGTAGTTCCGCAGATTAAATACTCAGGGGTCAATTCATTCATGCAAACAGCGGCAAAATATACAAATAAATTCATAAAAGTAATTCCGCCGTCCGGTATTACTGCCGTTGCTCTCGGGGCCGGCATTTTGTCAGGAAACAGAGTTTCTAATTTTATAAATGAAAAAGTTTTCCATAAAAAAGTTGAACGTAAAATTCACGGTTCGGATTTTGCTCCCCACGTAGATGATTTGAGTATGGCAATATCTTTAATGGCCGACAAATCTGCCATATCCAGCGTAATTTCCCGTACAATTCCGGCATTCTTATGCGTTCCGGGTGTTGAAGTCGGAACGCATAGATAATAACTGTGTAAAAATAAAAGATTAATAAATGATTTTTTATTTTATTTAGAAATTAGTGCAAGATTTTCGCCTAATTTATATTGTTTTGAAAGATTAGCATAAGGATTGCCAAAGTGATATTGCGGGTTGTACATTACTCTGCGTTTTGGCATTGCATGTCCTGTAAATGAAGGATTAGGATTTTTCGGATCATAATACAGGTTCATTGTCGTATCGTTGAGTTCAATACTTGCTTCATGCACGTTACCGTTGTCTTCTTTTACATAACGTTTTACAAAATACAGACCTTCTTTTGAACGGCAAACTTTGTAAATACTTTTATCATTTTCGTCTGCGTTTTTGAGTATTATTCCATTGCCGTAAAATTTACCGTCATCGCCTTGTTCAGCTGCTTGTAAACCTTTTGGCAGGCCGATTTTTTCGGAGTTTTCAACCTGATACAGATCAATTGAGTTCAAGTATAAGGTTTGCGGATTATAATCAGCTTTGTGGTTGCGTTCGATACCGGCCGTATTAAATAAAGACAATACCATGGCGCCGTCAGTGTTGTGATGTAAAACTGCTGTTACAGGGTGCGTGTTGCCATTTTCATAATATCCTTTCTGGAGATCAAGAGTGAATGGAGTACCGTCGTTCAATGCACGTAATTCTTTTCTTGCACGTGTTCCCATAACTTTAGCATACTCTTTTTCGTATTCGGCAACGAATTTTTGATATGATTTGTGGTCAGGATCTGTCCATTCGTGATGTAAATACGAACGGTTGTCCAGAGTGATATTTTTAGACTTAAATTCAAATCCTGTTGACTGCAAATCATCCCCTGCATAAAGTGTCGGGTTACCAGGTAAAGCTACGAGCATTTTTAACATTGCAAGAAGTTTTTTATTTGCTGGTTCCAGTATTTGTCTGAATACTCTATCAGAAAGTGTTTTCTTGTCTTTATCATTAAGTTTTAAGCCGTGCTCCTCAGCTTGTCGGAGGACTACATCTATTGTCACATCAAAAGGTTTAAATCCGAATGCATCTGCTTCAAAGTTATCACCTTCAAATTTACCGTTGGCAAGATCGGAAATAGCATCATTTACGGCTTTGAATGTTTTTTCATAATTCTCCTGATTAATCTGTTTATCTTTCAGCATTGTATCCAATACCTTGATAAAACCGTCACGAACAGCGTAAGCCATCGCAATATTTTTTGAGCTTACGGTTGTAATTTCGTATTTTTTGAATTTCTCAAAATCTTCTTGATTAATATCTTCAAAGAAATTGTTTCTTATCATTCTATATGCTTCTTGTTCGTGACCTTTCAGGCTAAAGAACATACCCATATCAAGCGCCATACAATGAAGCGCACGAGGCTTATCGTGGTTACCGATAAACGTATATGAATAAATTAATGACTGTAACGGTGCAGACTGCAGGAAGTTATCTGTCCCAACCAATTTCGTAAACAGAAGTTTGTCCAATCGGTTTCCATTGTTGTCAGATGTTTTGCCTGTTTCAAAGTCTTGAGCAAACATTTCCGGTAACGGACTGAAAAAATATCTGTAGTTTGCCATTGCTGTCATTCTGGTTTCTCTCAGGAACTTAGCAACCAGATCAGAATTGTTTTGATGCTCGTCATCAATATGATTAAATCTTTGAGAAAATTCACCTTCGCCGGATGAATACAAATCTCCTTCGTCAGTAATTTCTGCCGCCATATAAGCATTTTCATTACCTTTTAGAACACCTTTGGTGAAGTGTTTCCAGAAGTTAATTACCTGATCCCAGGTGTATTCAAAATCTGTGTTGCCCTTACGTATAGCTTCAACATCACCGATATCCTTTGTCGCGTCAATACGCCAATCCAAACCGGATTGCGTTCTGTCTACAATAGCCTCTGCAAGTGCAAAACTGTTGCGGTCAGTGCCTTTCAAAGATTTTTTGAGAGCTTCAACCAGTTCTTCTTTTGCTTTTTTGTTTTTATTTAAGTGATTAATACCGCTTTTTAATTTATTGATTACGCACTTTGCTTCATCTTTAGGACTGCTTGCGATTATACCGAGTTCTGTTAATGAAGTTGATTTCAGTTTTTCATAATCGTAAGAAATTTCGCCGTTATCATTAACCTTGACCTGTGCATCAGGGAATAGGCCTTTGATTACCGCATATTTAGCAATTTCTGATATTAGTGTCGGTAATACAAATTTACCGTATTCTGTTGCATTAGGGTAAGAAATAATTTTCTGGTTATCTTTTTGTTCTTTGTCTAATTGAACAAGAATATTTTTAGTGAAATTGGACATTTCTTTTTCGTATAAAGAATTTGTCTTTTGGTATAACTCAAGATATTCAGGCTGAACCTGCGGGTTGTTGCGTTTATATAATTCATATCTTGTTTTGCCTAAAAAATCATCTGATGTCGCATATTTTGACATATAAGGCGATGCAAAAACAGCAGTTATACTATCGCCAAGTTCAAAGGAATCAAGCGGAACATCCATAAGTGTTGCAAGTACTATGTTATCAAATTTATCATTGTAAACATTATTTTTGAGTTTGTAATTGCGGTTTAATATATTTGTAACAACATCTTTGGAGATATTGTTTTTTAGTTTTTCCGGGAATACGCCATCGTTGATTTTTGAAATAATTGTATTGTATACTTTTTGCGGATTGTCAGCTTCAATATTCTTAAGGTTTTGTGCTACATGCAAATTTAAAATCTGACTTGTTTTCTTTGTCCAGTATTCGCCTGATTTTATCGCATAATCTTGAACTTCATAGTTTTTATGCTTCATATTATTTATGAAGGCCGGTAATTTTTCGTATGGCAGATTGCCTAACTCTTTTGTGTCGGTATTAGAGAACACATAATTGAGTTTTGCAATATCAGCGTTAGCATCCCAGGTTTCAAAACCGCATTCAAATTTGTCCTCAAGTTCAAAGTTTTCAAACTTGGTTAAAAATCTTGCGCCCTGAGGAGTATTGATATATATACGTTTTTCCAGCGGCGCATGCGCGTTAAATTGATTAAGTTCTTTGATACTGTTATCATAAGTATCAGGGTTAATTTCAAAACTGTATGGCACGACAGTATCATTATGAGTGCTTATTTCTAACGGGTTGTTAGTGCTTATTTTGTCGTAAGATTTGATTAATTTCTGACTGTCTAATTTCTCAGGATCAACAAGACGTGTGTCATAGACCTGAATGTAAGTCGGTTTGTTAGACTCATAAGTTGAAAGTACTCTTGAACGTTTTACAGAGCCATCCGGATTTTGAGTATATTCATATTTAGGGTTCACAACTCTGTGACCGATAAAGTATTTATTTTTAGCAAAAACACCTAAGGTCAGCGGGCTGTCTTTGAGTCCGGAAATTCTGAACCAGTTGAAGTATGGAGATTTGTCACCCCATCTTAATACGTGTTTAAAGTGAACACCTTCAAGACCTTCGTTAACAAACGCACCGTCAGAAACAAAGTTCAATCCTTTTGCAAACATAGCTTTTTGCAAAGAACGATAGTTGTCAATGTTTCCGAGTGATTGCGCCATCTGCATACAGTTTTTATTCCAGTAAGCATGACCTGACAGACTGTCATCTGTAAAAATCGGTGTTGAAATTATTCTTGAATATTCTTTAAATTTACCTTCTTTAACGTCTTTTTCTACACCGGCCAGACTGCCGCCTATTTTGTTGGCAAAACTTCTGGTTGATTTAAATAATTTATCCATATTGCGGCGCGGGATTATTGTGCCGTCATCATCATATACAAATCCTGCATTATATGTATCAGGAACAATAAGTTTCATCGCTCCGCCGTGAGAGTTGTTTGAGGATGGGGTATAAATATTGAATCGCTGATGTCCTGCTTTTCCTTGATATACAACAGTACCTGCTTCAATTTGATAATCCGCTAATTGATAATTCTCCGGATCTGTCCCCTTAGGCAGGAGTTTATAGTGGTAAGCAAAATCTTCGTTATTTGAAATTTGGTAGCTTTTTGCCAGATTAATTTTATTTGAGCCGGAAGTTAACCGGTAATATTTGTTACCTGTTTTTAAATTGGTATACGGATCTTCATCAACAATAAAATTCTTATGTTCATCAACTGATACCGGATAAATTTCCAAATAACAGTCAAAATTCTTATCATCAAACGGAAAAGAAAATTCATATTCCTTAAAACCCGTATCAGATTTAACAGGTTTTATCCCTTCAAAATTTACGTTTTTTGTCCCAAATTGTTGATTTAAATTAACCTTCACGATAGAGCTCCTTATTACTTTAGTTATAACCCAACTAAAGATTATTTTTTGCCATGTTATATACATTTATTAAGAAATTTTTACATATAATGCTTTGGAAATTTCAGTGAATATAATTGATAATGTAAAAATAAATCTAAAGGAGAATTTTTAATGCTGATGACAGAATTGAAATGCGATATTAAAGATATTAATCTGGCCGAACAAGGAAAAAATCAAATAGAATGGGCATTTAAGGATATGCCTGTTTTGCGCCGGATAGAAGAAAGATTTATAAAAGAACAACCGTTTAAGGGGCTGCGCTTATCTGCATGTTCACATGTTACAAAAGAAACAGCAGCTTTGTGTATCGTAATGAAAGCCGGCGGAGCAGATGCCGTACTTGTTGCATCCAATCCTTTATCAACACAGGATGATGTTGCGGCAGCACTGGTTAAATATTATGATATTCCGGTTTTTGCAATTGCCGGCGAAAGCGTTGAAACATACAAATCTCACATAGCACAGGCTATTGCTCACAAACCGCACTTAATCATTGAGGACGGCTGTGATCTGGTTTCTACATTGCACAAAGAATATCCTGAAATTGCGGCAAATGTTATCGGGTCAACAGAAGAAACAACAACCGGTATTATCAGATTACAAGCAATGGAAAAAGAAGGGAAATTAATGTTTCCGGCAGTCGGTGTTAATACAAGTTTAACCAAACACCTTTATGACAACAGATACGGAACAGGCCAGAGTTCTATGGACGGAATTCTGCGTGCCGCAAACATTCTTATTGCCGGTAAAACAGTTGTTATATCCGGATACGGCTGGTGCGGTAAAGGCTGTGCTATGAGAGCAAAAGCACTCGGCGCAAATGTTATTGTTTGCGAAGTTGACCCTCTGAAAGCGCTTGAAGCTGTTATGGAAGGTTACAGGGTTATGCCTATAGCTAAAGCCGCTAAAGAAGGCGATATTTTCTTAACCGTAACAGGTGACAAACACGTTGTTGATGTTCAGCATTTATTAGAAATGAAAAACGGTGCATTTGTTGCAAACGCTGGCCACTTTGACTGGGAAGTAAATGTTGCTGGTTTAAGAGATTATACAACAGAAATCAAACAAATAAGACCTAATCTGGAAGAATATAAATTGAATAACGGAAAATCAATATATGTTCTTGCCCAAGGCCGACTTGTAAATCTCGGCGCAGCAGAAGGTCATCCGGCAAGCGTTATGGATATGAGTTTTGCAAATCAGGCGCTCGGTATGGAATTTATCGTTAAAAATCAAGGCAAACTGGAAAAGAAATTACATACCTTGCCTCACGATGTTGATGTGAAAATTGCAGAATTGAAACTGCAATCAATGGGTATAGAAATTGATACATTAACAGAAGAGCAACAAGAATATCTTAATAGCTGGAATATTGATTAATTTAATTCACAGTGTAACAAAGTCGTTAAGGAGTCAAGCTTCTTGACGACTTTTTATATTCGCGGATAAATATTTTTCACATAATTGCTGTAAAAGGTATGTCTTTATTATTCAAACTACGCATTATGAATATATTTTTGTGATAATATATTTGCGGAGGTATATGATGGAATTACCGCAAAATTTTGGAATTGCAATGACAATGACCCTTTTAGCCGGATTAACTACTGCTATAGGGGCAGGAATTGCATTTGTTGTTAAGAAAGATAATTTAAAAGCTTTATCGGTGGGGCTCGGTTTTTCGGCCGGTGTAATGATATTTCTATCTTTTACTGATATTATTCCTGAGGCCGGAGAGATGCTTTCAGTTAATTTCCCAAATATACATGAATGGCTTGTTTTGTTAGGGTTTATTCTGGGTGTACTTATCGCAATGCTTATAGATTATTTTTTGCCTGATCACATTGATCCAGATGAACTGCTTCACCCAAATGAACCTTGTCTGCATAATCATAAAATTAAACGTGCAGGATTATTTACAGCAATCGCAATATGTGTTCATAACTTTCCGGAAGGTATGGCAACCTTTCTTACAACCACACAAAATTTAACTCTCGGGTTGTCTGTTGCCATAGCTATCGCTATTCACAATATTCCGGAGGGTATTGCTGTCGCATTGCCGATTTATCATGTAACAGGGAAAAAAAGATATGCAATGCTGTACGCGGCATTATCAGGTATTACGGAACCTATCGGCGCACTTATAGGTATGCTGCTGTTCGGCTTGTTCTTGCCGCAAGTTATGGTGGGGATGCTTCTTGCCGCGGTTGCAGGTATTATGATTTACCTGTCTTTTGATACCTTACTGCCGCTGGCACGTGAATACGGAAACTGGCACCTTTCAATGGTGGGAATTTTCACCGGTATGCTCTTTATATGGGTAAGTTTAATTTTAATTGGATAATATAAATTATGAAAAGTTTATTAAAAAAATTAATGGCAAAGGAAGATTTGTCCTTTGATGAAATAAAGTTTGCAGTTGATAGTATTGCACACAAAGAAGTATCAGATGCACAAATTGCCGCATTTTTAACAGCAGTAAGCGCAAAAGGCGTCAGCGCGGAGGAATTTTATGCATTTGCCGCTAATATGCGTAATTATGCAAGACGTGTTATCACTGACAAATATATTGTTGATAGCTGCGGAACAGGGGCTGATATGTCAAAAACAATTAATATTTCAACCTCTGCTTCAATTGTGGCAAGAGCGTCAGGGGTAAACGTTGTAAAACAGACCAATTCCTCAATTACAAGCGCAAGCGGAAGTACTGATTTTTTGAGCGCTCTCGGTATCAATATAACAAGAACGCCGGAGCAAGCAGTTGACTTTTTTAACAGGCACGGCATAACTTTTGTACATTCACCTTATTTCAATGATTTTGCGTCGGTAAACAATCCTATAAGGCAGCAAATCGGTATAAAAACAATATTCAATTTTTTAGGCCCGCTTATTAATCCTGCATTTCCGGATGCACAATTACTCGGCGTATCTTCAAATCAGATGTGTGACAAAATTGTCTATGCGCTTAAAAAACTCGGAACAGACAGAGCACTTGTCGTAAACGGACTTGAGCCTAATATTGACGAAATAAGTATTTGTTCGCCGACAAGAGTTTTAGAACTCAAAAACGGCGAGATTGAAGAATATATGATTAAGCCTGAAGATTTTGGCTTTAAATGCGCGGTACTTTCAGAAATTCAAGGCGGAAACGGACCGGAAAACGCAAAACTTATAACTGAAATTTTTGAAAATAAACGTAAGGGCGCAATGCTTGATGTTATATTGTTGAATGCAGGTGCAATGATTTATCTGTCAGGCCGTGCAAAAACTATTCAGGAAGGTATTAAACAGGCTCAATTTAATATTGAAAACGGTAAGGCACTTGAGGTATTGAAAGGTTTAAAAAATGAAAAATTTGTCAAATCTGTTTGATATAGGACGAAATTTATATGCAATGCCTTCTTATATGTCAAATTCCGGCAAAGCCTTAATGCCTTTAAGGTATTTTTTTGAACTGACATACCGCTGTAATTTGCAGTGCCCGTACTGTTATGTCGGTAATTCAAGAGATAAAGACGAATTGACAACAGAAGAATGGTTTAAAATTATTGACCAGATTCCTTGGTATTCTTTTGTTACGCTTGTGGGCGGAGAACCTTTAATACGCAAAGATTTCATAGATATTCTGATGCGAACCGCAAAAAAAACTTTTGGCAAATTGAATGTTGTTTCAAACGGTATTTTGATAAACGATGAAATTATAGACGCTTTCATCAAATCTAAAATGATGCTTTTGTCTGTATCTTTAGACGGTTACGGAGAAAATCATGACAAAAACAGGGCTAAAGCCGGAATTTTTGACAAAATAATGTCTAATTTTGAAAAAATGAACGCTCGCAAAAAACGCCCGATGATTGATATTAAAACAATTGTTCTGGAAAATAATCTCGATGATCTGGTAAAACTTTACAAGATGTGCGATGAGATGAAATTTAATTTCCTTTCCATTTCGTTTTTACGCAATAATAATTTGAAGCAAAATTCAGTGTTATTTGACAGTTTTGTGCCGGAGTTTAACGAAAATTATCCTATACAAAAATATTTTGATATAGAACATTTTAAAGAGGTTTATAGAGAACTCGAGGCATTAAAAAAACATTCAAAGGTGCAAATCCGCTATTCGCCGAAGTTTGAATATGCTAAAGACCCGCTTGCCAAAATAGAAGAATTTTTTAACTATCCTGCTGATAAGCCGGTAAATGAAATATATAAACCTTGTATGTATCCTTACTCAAACATGATGATAAATCCTTGCGGAGATATTTACCCTTGTCTTTCACAAAAAATAGGCAATGTAAAAGGGATGCCCCTGAAGGATGCCTTCAATCTCCCTCATTACAGGTGTTTCCGGAAAAATTTGAAGGCTGCAAAAGTTTTTGGGGCATGCCAGATGTGCTGCGAATTATCCGTAAAATAATTTTCAAAAAAATAGCAAAAAATCGTCAAAAATCAGCAAAAATTGAAGTGGCTGAAACCCTTGTGCCGCAACGAAAGGGCCAGTTGGCTATCCATGAAAACACCTACATGTTTTCATGTACATGTTTTCGTGGACTTTTATTTTTAAAAATATACGTTATACTGAATATGTAAGTTAAGGCTCAAGCCCGCGGGAACAAAAACCCGCCTTAGTAGATGGTAAAGTTGTTTGCTTACTGCTCGTGGAGTTACTGTGCAGATTTTTTATATCTGTGCATGAGGAGATCTCAATGGGATATATTCATTGCTGTGGCGCCTTGCATAAGACAAGGACGTTTAGACTCGTGCCGCAACAAGGTTATTTAATCTGCGAAGTTGATCTCTTGACCAAATGTCCAACCTGCGGTCATAAGGTCGTTCAACTGACAAGGATTACCTCGGAGGGCGATGTGGTTACTGTTCGGAAAAAGAATAAAAAAGCCGAGAATTTCTTTAACAGAATCAGGAAAAACATTCTTTATGAAATCAGGCATATTAATTATACCAATTACGGTACTTTTTATCTGAATTACAACGAATACGGCGTGATAAAAAGATGTTATTCAAATCTAAGCAATATGAGGCTCGGACGTGATGAAAATATTGATAAAAAATCCTTAGGTGTACTGAAATTAAATCCATGAAATCCAAAATATATAAGATCCTTTTAAATTATCTTACTCTTAGCGGGAGGAATTGCTCCTCCCTTTTTCTTAGATAGGAATTATTTTTAAGCAAAACATACATTTTTTTATGTAAGCTAATAATAAAGCGATACTCTATAACTACGAAGGAATTAAGATGGAACTGTCACCAAAGGAGCAAGAAGTGTTAGCTTTGGTTGCCTTAGGGTATTCTGACAAGGAAATAGGAAATAAATTAAAAATTAAATACGGGACAGTAAGAACCCATGTAGACAGACTTGTACTGAAATTACACGCAAAAAACAGGGGCCACGCTGTAATAGCCTATATCCTGAAAGATCCCAAATGGGTAACTAACTTCAATAAAAAATACAAAAAATATATTTAAGGAAACTTATGAAACGAATTATATTACATTGGACTGCCGGTGTATACCATCCAAATACACATGAATTAGAGTGTTATCACTATCTTGTAGACAAGGATGGAAATATTCATAACGGGAAATTTAAACCGGAGAATAACGAGATATGTAAACCGGGTCAATATGCAGCACATACAGGCGGCGGAAACACAGGTTCTATCGGTATTGCGCTTTGTGCAATGGCCGGTTTCAAAAGCAGAAACGAATGCGGAAGTTATCCGATTACGGCTAAGCAATTTGAAGCCGCTATGAAATTATGTGCTGATTTGGCAAAAAAATATAAGATTAATATTTCTCCGAATACACTGATGACCCATTATGAATTTGGTTTGAAAAATCCAAATACCAGCAGTGCCGGTAAAATTGACATCATATATATTCCTCCTTATCCCTGGGTCGCTCAGAATGATGCGGGAGCATTTATACGCTCAAAAGTAAAATGGTATATGCTTCAGGGATAGGCTTATATTAACTATCTTAAATACGATGCACATTGTTTTTTCTTTGTGCCGTCGTGGTGTACTACTTTAAAAAATGAAAGGAAAATCAAAATGGCAGAATTATCAAATGGTGAATCATCACAATCAACTTCATCAACACCTCAAAAAGGCTATGGAGTTTTTGTCCCGGAAATATGGAGCCAAAAACTCAACGCATTACTGGAAAAAGAATGTGTAATGCTACAATGCGTTAACAGAAATTATGAAGGTGAAATAGCTAATCAGGGTGATACCGTAAAAATTATCACTCCTGCAAAAGTAACTGTTTCAACACTCAGCTCTTCAAACATTACATACAGTGAATTAGAACCGGAATCTCAAGATCTGGTTATTGATCAGAAAAAATTCTTTGCGTTCAAAATTAATGATGTTGCGCATGTTCAGGCAAATACTGATATTATGCTGGCACATCTTGCGAACGCTAAAAAAGCTATTGAAGAAGTTCAAGACACATACTTACTTTCAATGCACAGTAATGTAGAACAGTCAAACACTGTCGGGACTGATGAAGCACCAATTGCATTAAGCAAAACAACAATCTATGAACAATTTGTAAAACTTGCATTATGCTTGAAAAATTCAGATGCTGTACACACAGGTGTTCGCCCTTGGGTAGTTATTAACCCGACTATTGAATCATACCTGCTTCAGAGTACTGAATTTATCAGCGCACATAATGTTGCTGATACAACATTGAGAGAAGGTGCTATCGGAAGAATTGCCGGTATGGATGTTTTAGTTTCAACAAATCTTACTGCTGTGGACAGCAAATATTATGTTATGGCCGGTACAAATGAAGCTATAACATTCGCTTCCCAACTTGCAAGAATTGAAACACTTAGAGATAAAGACAGCTTCTCTGACCTTGTCAGAGGCTTGTACTTATACGGTGCAAAAACCGTACAACCAAAAGCTTTGGCTAAAGTTATCTTTAGCGCAGCATAACCCCCAGTGATTTTGTGCGGGTGTATGTTTTTACACCCGCTTTTCTTAAATCGACAAATAGAAAAATTAAAAAAGGAGAAATTATGGCAGATACAAATGAACAAAATAAAAATCAAACACCGGCATCTAATGATAAACCGGCCGTAACACCGGATGTTATGGAAGATATGGAAAAAATTATATCACTGGTTAAATCAGGTGCTATTCCGCGGGAACAGGGTATGGCGTGGATAAAACAGTTTTCAGGTTTTTCTGAACCTCAAAGTGCTGGAACTCCGGCAAAAACTGATGAACCGCCTGCACAAGAACAGGCAAAAGAACCTGTTGCAGAACAAAATGGTGATTATAGTGCTTCCGGTAATTACAGTGAAATTTTTGACTATTTGAAGAAATTAGTCCCGTCTTTGAGTAATGAGAATTATCAGGCACTTTCCGGCATGCTCGGCAATATTGAAAATAAAGCCGTTGAAAAATACAACAAGCAGGCTAATTACGAAAAAAATCTGAAAAATCAAAATGATTCGGACAAACGCCGGATGACCTCCAATGCTCAAGGTTATGGATATGACGGCAACAAAAATCGTACATTTACCCGTGCAGAAATAGGAAAAATGTCTACAAAAGAATTTCTTAAAAATGAAGCTGCAATTTTTGACCAGCTTAGAAAAGGTAATATTCAATAACAAACAGCGGGGCTTCAGCCCCGCTATTTAAAGGAGATTAAATATGAACTATTTAGAGATAATAAACAAATGCCTGTCAGAATTAAATTTCCGTCAGACCGATGATTTTTCGGAGTTGACAAGACCGGAACATCAACGTATCAAGAACTATATAAACCTTGTTGCACAGGATGTTTGCAATTCTATGAACTGGAATTTTTTGCTCCGTCAGGAAGAATTTAATCTGCCGGCCGGCACAAGACAATTAAAAAATACAATATACGGGAGAATACTTGCGGTATATATTGATGGCATAAAATACAACTTTTGTGAAAATTTTCAACTATTTTTAACATGCCGCGATAAAGCAAGAATTTTTAGTGTATTTAACGACAAGCTTTTATTCCCTGAATTTGAGGAAGATAAACTTATAAATATCATTTACTATACCCGTAATCTGGCTATATCTTCTGATAATCTTGAAAAAAGGTATCTTGAAAATGCTGATGACAAACCTTTAATTCCGGAACCGTTTGTTGAACAAATTCTGGTATACGGAACATGCCTGCGTCTTAAAGGTGAGCCGGAGCATGTAAAATTCAGTTACTGGCAGGATATGTATAATTCAGCGCTGGCAAATATGCGTTCAAAGATTGCCATAGATGCTGATTATACGCCTTTTGTAAGGCTTTTCAGAAGATAGCCGCCGCTATTTAAAAAAAGGCAAAAAAAACAGGAAGTAAAATTCATTGCCCCCTGTTAAGATTTACACTAGCCGAAATATAAATAGCATGGTTATTATACAATTTTTTTCATAAAAACACAAATTATATTGAGAAATGTAAACTTTTAACGATGAGAAAATTAACAAATCAACAAAAAAAATTTGTGTCAGAGTACATAAAATCTTTAGATGGCGAGCTTTCGGCCAAGCGGGCCGGATATAAATCAAAAGATTTGAAAGAGGTCGCTGAAAGATTACTTTCTGACAAATTTGTAATAAATGAAATAAAACTTCAAATAAAAAATCAAATATCTTCACTATGCGTACACAAGGGCTATGTAATACAAAAATTATTACAGATAGCAGAATTTTCATTAACTGAAGAAGATATTCTTGATAAGGAAGGCTGTGCAACCGGAAAAAGAAAACTCCGTGATACTTCGGCAGGCCTGAAAGCGCTGGAAAACCTTTGTAAATATCTGGGCTTTAATGAGGCTGAGGCCGAAGATTACAAGCCGGCCAAAATTATTACAATTTCCAATCTGGATGATGAAAAAATTTAATACTTAACAATAGGAGACTAAAAAATGAAAAATCAGGATAACAATGCAGAACAAATCCTTTTATCAAACGCATCTCTTGATGATTTGATTAGAAAGAAAATAGAAAATGAGTATATTGCGGAAATTGAAAAAGCAAAAGAAGTAAAAAAAATAACACATGAAACTGATATTTCCAAAGTACCGGCGAATTTGATATTTTCTGCCAAATCAGTATTCCGTATATATAACAAAAAATCTAAAACAGAAACCTGTATAAACGGTATTCAGGCTGAAGCTCTTATAGGTGTTCAGAACAATATAAGAGACAAAATGGCAAAAGGAGAAATATCTTCATTTGCGGCAGGAGATGTGTTTGTCAAATTTGAGTATGCAGAATTTTGTAAATAACTTTTTTACAGAATTATAATATGAGGAAATTAACAATTATGGAAATTCAAACAGACGATTTAACCAGAGAATTGAGCCTTGGAGAAGAAGTTAATCTTGTTAATACAATATGCAAAAGATATGATGACTTTGAAAACAGACGCAGTTCTCAACTGAGTGATATAAAAATGGTGCGGAATGCCATTTATGACGTTGATTACCCGCGCATAAACGCGTGGGATACAAAAATGTCTTTGCCGGATATTTATGAATTGGCTCAGACATTAAAATCACATTTAAGTCAGAATTTATATTCGCATGCTGATGCAATGTTTGATGTATCAGGGACAACCCCGCAGACACAAATGTATGCAAATCGGCAAAAAGCTATGCTTGTCAACACTTTTGAACAAATGAATTTTGAAAATGTGTTAGACAAAATTATAGACAGTATTGTAGAAACCGGTGAAAGTACATTATTTGTCGGCTGGGAAACAAAAGTTAAACAAGTAAGACGTGCATTGACTCTTGAAGAACAGCTTGCAGGAAACAACGACTCAGGTTTTGTTATTGAAGATAAATTGATTTATGACAATGCAAAAATTAAGCATATCAAACCTGAGGATTTTGTTTTTGACAAATTTAATGCAGATAACTGGGATTCCTGTGCCAAAATTTACAGGACATACAGCAGTATGGAGGAAATTATTTCTGACAAATCAAACAATTTGCTTAACGATATGAAAATAGAAATATTGAGAGGAGTGGTGGCGAAAAAACGAAGAACAGAAAATGACAGGTCAGTAGATGACAATAAACTTGAAATATTGGAATACTGGGGTGATATAGAACTTTCAAGCGGAGAGGTTTTGAAAAACAGAATAGTTGTTGTGGCCGGACGCCGTGAAATTATAAGGTTTGAGGCCAATCCGTTTGTTATAAATCCTTTTATTTATGCAAATATAATAGAAGATCCGAGGACCGGACGCGGAATTTCGCCGCTCAGAGTTGCACTTGTTTTGAATAGCATCTCTTCAACTATTTTAAACAAGCAATTGGATGCACTTGCACTGATGATGAATCCTCCGTATCTGGCACCAAAAGGTTGTTTTAAGGGCCAACAGGATGTACATCCCGGCAAAATTATTGAATATGACGCAGCTTTGATGCCGCAGCCGCCGACTCCGCTTGAATTTGACAAAGCAATGGTCGGCTGGGATTTTCTGAATTATTTCAAAAGCACTATAGAAAGTGCAACCGGAATATTCAAAAACATGGCCGGCAATATTCAGCCTGTTAACAGAACTGCAACCGAACTTAATTATTCGGCTAACGGACAGGAAGCAAGGTTGAATATGATGCTGGATGCCATAAACCGCAAAATTATTATTCCGATGGTTGAAAAAACAGCAGAAATTATCGCGAATTTCAAGCTCGGAAAAGAACTCATTGCAGTCAATGATAAAGGGAATACCAAATTTCTGGAAATTGACGATAATATAAGAAATTCAAACTACATTTATCGTTACGGAGATCGCAAAGCAGCTTTTGCACGTAAAAGCCGTATTAAAGAATTGTTTGAAGTTCTTAAAACACTATCTGAATTACCGGATGTTAAAGAAAGTGTTAATTGGCTGGAATGTTTTAAATTTGCATTGGAACAGTATGGTATAGAGAATGCAAATAATTTTCTTGCTGATAAAAAATCAACAGAAAATGATAAACAGGAATTGGCGGATAAATCTCTTGAATAATCGCGTATAGGCCTTCTTTGTGCCGTCTTATACTTTTTCGTCGGGAATTACAGGCGGCACTTTTTTTATTCGCTAAATAACATACTATATCAAATAATAAGGAGAAATTTTATTAAGAGGAAACTTAAAAAATTATGGAATACAAGTTGTTGAAAGCACAGCGCGAATTTTTGGAAATACCTCATAATTACAAGCTGGATGTTGCAGTATATCAAGGCGGTTACGGTTCAGGCAAAACTTTTTCCGGCTCGCTTCTCGGAATACTTTTATGTCATAAATTTCCGGGTATAAGAGGGCTTGTAGGCGCTCAAACCTACACTCTGGTTAGAGATACGACTTTACAGACCTATTTTGAACATCTTGATAATATGGGATTTTATGACGGGCATGATTATGTGTGGTCAGCTTCACTGCAAAAATTGACATTCAAAAACGGGTCAGAAATTCTTTTCAGACATTTTGATGAGCCCAACAAATTAAAATCATTAAATTTAGGATTCGTCGAAATAGAAGAAATGTCGGATATTCCTTATGATACCTTTTTAATGCTTTTGAGTCGTATGCGCCAAAAAGTGAAGAAAAATTGGGTAAATTTCAAATACAGAATTTTCGGTCACACAAATCCTGAGATGTGTCGCGGCTGGATTTACAAAACATTTGTGGTAAAACCGCCTCCTAATTACAGGCTTATTACTGCGCCTACAACAGAAAATATCTATCTTCCTCAAGGGTATTGTGAAGAATTAAAAAAATTATATGATGAACAGTATTATAAAATCTTTGTACTTGCGCAAAATGCCGAATATAATAACGGACTTGTCATAAAGGATTTTACTGATGAAAATGTTAAAGAAATAAATTACCAGCCGGAATTTGATCTGCATATAAGCTGTGACTTTAACGTAGATCCTATGGCCTGGGTTCTTGCACACAAAACAGAAGATAAGGTTTTTTATTTTGATGAAATAGTTCTGGAAAATACAACCACTGCAAAGGCGTGTGAGGAGTTTTGCAGGCGCTACCCAAACCATAAAGGTAAAATCATTATAAATGGCGATGCCTCAGGTGACAATCGCAGCTGTACAAGTGAATATACCAATTATGTAATCATCAAAAAAACACTGCTTAAATACGGTTACGATGTTGAGATTAAAATAAAACCATATAATCCTCCAATCAAAAACAGAATTATGGCATTCAATGCAAAAGTACGCTCAGCGGACGGAGAAATATGCCTTTATGTGGATAAAAAATGTGAAAAACTTCTGTACAATATTTACAATTTGAGGTATAAAGAAGGAACTTCACAAATTGATATACCATCTTACCAGCAAATCAAACAATCCAAGCAGTTAAAATTCTTATCGCATCCTTTTGATGCCGCGTCATATCTTGTAGATTTTTACTGGCCGATTACTCTTTAAATAAATGTAAATATTTGTTACATAACAGTGCCATGCCTTAAAGTTTAGACTCCAAATATCCGTAACCATGAGTAATAGGACCATAATGTGTTACTAAGTAAAACAGAAAGGAACGAGTAAAAAATGGGATTGGCGGCTTCACAAGCAAGATTTTTAGCCATAACTGCCAGAAAAGCTGACTGTGAATATCGTTCTATGGCGATAGCTCAGGAAAAGCTTTCTATTACCCGTGAACTTTCTAAAGTTACAGAAGAATATCAAAAAGCATTAGATGCAACAAAACTTGTTTGGGATGGAGAAACAGAGGACGGCATTATTTATGATTTAAGTTATGACATAATGATGTCACCATCAGAATTAAACGGTTATAGTCCTTTCCTTGTGACCAATAAAACAGGTCAGATTGTATTAAGTGAACAATTAGCAAAAGCCTGTGAAGCTGCGGGTTTAGATCCTGTTTCAGGAACAGGAAGTCTTGATGGACGTAACAGGTTTGTTGAAGCATTAGCAAGTGTTGGGTATATATCCGGTACGGTTGCTGATGTTATCACCGGTGCAACAGGTGAAGGTACTATTGAATGGAGTGATAAAGCAGGTTTTGGCGGACAGATGCTTGATAAGAGTGTCGCTCAGGCTATGACACTTCCTACAATGGTCAATTACTTTGAAAATGTCTTAGATCCTGCTTTCAGAGAACAATTTGATCCTAACTCAGAGCAATATACAAAATATAATGATTTAGCAACAAAATTAACATTTACAAATGACGGTACTTACGGAACTGTATATAAAAACGGTTCAAAATACACTGAAGATTTTACAATTGTTGATTTGTTGACAAGTAATGTTACTATCAACTTTAATATGAATGAAACAGACTTTGTTAAAGCACTTAAGGATCTTGTAAAAGACAGAAGTGCGACAGAAGGCGCTATTGACGGAAGCAATGCTGCTATGTCTGCTTTGGCCGATATCTCTAATTTATTTAGAGCCGTCTTGCCGGTTGATGCACAAACTGAAGAAACTCAAGCTTTTGAATTTGCCCTGAATGAAACTATACAACAAATAGCTGATAATACTGACAGTTACGGTTCACCTCTAAATACTCCAACCGATGAGATTTTAACCGAGGCAAATAACCAGAATGGCGGAATACACAACAATCGTAAAGGTATGTTTATAAGTCTTTCCAATATGGTTGAAATGTTCTTGACGAACTATGCTATTGCACTTGGCGGTTACGAATCAGGATACTATAACTCCATAAAGGCATCAGAATCTAACTTCGTTACAAATGACTACAATTATATGTATGTTATGAATCAACCTGAATCTGTTTATGAAGAAAAAGAAATGATGATTGCTGACTTCATCAACGTATTGTATAACAACATTTGTAACCACGGCTGGACACGTTCTTCAGGGGATGTAACCGATAATGACTACTTACAAAATGCATTAAAGAACGGACAATACTTTATTTCATCATTAAATACAGATATGTACTACTATCAAGACCACTATACTGCTAACGGCTGTGTCGGTGAAGTTACAAATGATGAAGCTATCACTCTGGCCGAATCCGAATACACTATTCAAAAAAATAAATTAAATTATAAAGAAGAAACTCTTGATATTGAAATGAAAAATCTGGATCTGGAAATTTCAGCACTAACAACTGAATATGATACAGTCAAGAGTATGATAAGCAAAAACGTAGAAAAAGTATTCACAATGTTTAATTCTTAAAAATCCTGATTATTTTAATCAGGATTTTTTGTGTGAATAATAAATTTTTCCTTAATAAGTTTATATTTCCATATATCTGTGTTACCATAAAACTACAGATACTATTGGAGAGGAAAATTAATGATAAGCTTATTATTAAAATTGTTAGGTGACCCGAACGAACGTAAAGTAAAACATATAATGGGCATCATAGACCATATTAATGCTCTGGAGCCGCAATTTGCAGCGATGACGGACGCTGAACTTCGCGCAAAAACCGACGAATTTAAAGAAATTCTGGCTAAACGCCCTACATCTTCGGATTTTAAAACAGACAGAAAATTGGAAAAAGAAGCTCTTGATAAAATTCTGCCGGAAGCCTTTGCAACCGTCAGAGAAGCCGGCAAAAGGGTCTTGCAGATGCGTCACTTTGATGTACAGCTTATTGGCGGCTACTTTTTGCATAACGGTCATATAGCTGAAATGAGAACCGGTGAAGGTAAAACGCTTGTGGCAACTTTACCTGCATATCTGAATGCTCTTACAGGAAAGGGCGTACACGTCATCACGGTTAACGATTATCTTGCTAAACGTGACAGTGAGTGGATGGGAAAAATCTACAAATTCTTAGGTCTTAGTGTCGGAGTAATCCTTTCCGGCGGTCGTAGTGCAGAAGATTTTGCCGCTAAAAAGGCTGCTTATGACTGTGATATTACTTACGGTACAAACAATGAATTCGGTTTTGACTATTTGCGTGACAATATGGCCGGCAGTATGGATATGCTTGTACAAAGACCTTACAACTACGCAATTATAGACGAAGTTGACAGTATCCTGATTGACGAAGCCAGAACACCTTTGATCATAAGCGGACGTGTTGAAAAATCTGCCGAAACTTATCAATTAATGGCAAAAATTGCACCGCAATTAGAAAAAGTCAGAGATTATGAAGTAGATGAAAAAAATAAAAATATAATTCTGACAGAAGAGGGTATTGACAGAGCGCAGGAACTTTTAGGCGTAAAAGATTTGTTTGATATCTCAACCCAATACGCGCACCACTTGCTGCAGGCATTAAAAGCAAAAGAGTTATTTGTGAGAGATACTGATTATGTTATCAAAAACAATGAAGTAATGATTGTTGATGAATTTACCGGCCGTCTTATGGAAGGCCGACGCTGGTCTGACGGATTGCATCAAGCTATTGAAGCAAAAGAAGGGGTTAAAATTCAGGATGAAACTCAAACACTCGCAAGTATTACTTTCCAGAACCTTTTCCGTCTGTACCCGAAATTGTCAGGTATGACAGGTACTGCAATGACCGAAGAAGCTGAATTCGGAAAAATCTATAACCTTGAAGTTACCTCCATTCCGACCAATAAGCCGGATATAAGAATTAACTATCCTGATGTAATTTACAAAAATGAACGCGCAAAATTCAACGCAGTTGTTCAGGACATTATAGAACAGCACAAGAAAGGCCGTCCGGTGCTTGTCGGTACAATCAGTATTGAAAAATCCGAATATGTTTCATCACTGTTGAAAAAACTTGGTATTAAGCATAATGTCTTGAATGCAAAACACCACATGAAAGAAGCTTATATCATTGCACAGGCAGGACGTGTCGGCGCAGTCACCATAGCGACCAATATGGCCGGCCGAGGTACAGATATTCTGCTTGGCGGTAATGCTGAATATCTTGCTAAAGAAGAACTTGATGCATTACATTTAGATGAAAATTCACCTGAATATGAAGCGAAGAAAAATGAACTTCTTGCCAGAGCCCGTGCATTAACGGAAAAAGAGCACAAACAGGTAGTTGAAGCCGGCGGACTTCACGTTATCGGTACAGAGCGCCATGAATCGCGCCGTATTGATAACCAGTTAAGAGGTCGTGCAGCACGTCAGGGCGATCCTGGCTCTACAAGATTTTTCCTGTCGCTTGAAGACAATCTTATGAGGATTTTCGGCGGCGACAAAATCACAACCTTAATGAACGCATTAAATGTTGATGAAAATATGGCGATTGAATCTCCGCTTATTACCCGTCAAATTCAATCAGCACAAAAGAAAGTTGAAACTTACCACTTTGACATAAGAAAAAGTGTACTTGAATATGACGATGTTATGAACATACAACGTGAAAAATTCTATGCTCAGCGCCGTAGAGTTTTGCGCGGAGACGACCTGAGTCAAGATATCTATTATATGATTGAACGCGAAATTGACAGAATTATAAAAAGTTACATTGCGCCGGGACAAAATCCGGATGAATACATTTATGAAGATCTGGTAACAATGATAAAAGAACTTCATTCTGTTGTTCCGCAATTATCAGCAATAAAGGTAACAGATATACAGAATTTGCGATATGAAGCCATATATGAAAAATTGAAAGATTTTGCAATAAAAGCATATCGTGACCATGAAGAAGAAGTTATCAATTTCTATAATGAAATACTTACAAAATATCATGAAAATCCTGAATTGCAGCAGCCGTTCACGCCGAACAATGTTATAAGAAACCTTGAAAAAGACATTTTGCTGCGAGTTGTCGATAATAAATGGATAGACCATTTGCATAACATAGATATGCTGCGAGAAGGTATCGGACTTAGAGCTTACGGACAAAAAGATCCGCTTATTGAATACAAACGTGAAGCTTATGACCTGTTCAATAAGATGATGTATGAAATACAGGGCGATACGGTGAAACACCTCTTCCGTGCTAAATTTGGCGTTCAGGTAATCGGGCCGGATGTGGCATAATAAGTACAATATATCCGTACAAGTTCGATAATGTTTGCTTGAGAAGTACGATTTAATCGTATATGCTCTTGTTATGCTGTATACAAATGAAGAAATAATGAAAAAGTTTGGAGAAAACGTAAAGCTCTATCGTAAGCGTGCAGGGCTTACGCAAGAACAGTTGGCTGAAAAATGCGATTGTTCAAAACAAACAATTTCAGGTACAGAAACAGGTTATAGCTTCCCGTCCTCTAAGGTATTGTTCAATATCTCAAATGCATTAGAAACGCCATTGATGTATTTATTTAATTTTGGTGAAGATGAGTATGCGGGCAATAAAGAAGTCTCCTCAATTGTGGAACAGTGTATGAGTAAATTAAATTTTGAACAAAAGAATTTACTGTTAAAAATCCTTTTGTTTATTACTGAAACTAAACACTGATAACTAATAATTTATTTTCCACTATTTTCATTCTTGGCAGCCAAATAAGCATTAATACAGGTTAAAAAATATTTTGCATCCGTTTGATTTAATTCGCTAAGTTTTAAAAAAAAAGCTTTAAGTGCATCTTTTTCTACAGGAGTATCAAACGTAAATAAGTCTTTATATTTAAATCCTAATATCTGTCATCAAACATCTATAGAAAATATTTTGGCAATTATAGAGACTTTGAATAACAGTGATTGTAAAGAATTTTATTTGGCCACTTGAAAATTGTTAAAACATGATTTATAATAAAAGAAAGGGCGTGCGGCTTGAGAACCGCACATAGATGCCCCTTTTAATTTGTTTTGAGCGCTACTATTATCAGCAAGATAAGCAGTAGCGCTTTTTCAGTTATACTGAAATCCACAATCTATCACCTCCTTTCTACACGGGAAATTCAGATTTGAAGTCTGTGCCGCTGAAAGCAGAGATAGAAGGGGCATTGCCCTTTTATATTAATTAAACCAGAGAGGTAGCATAATACAATCGTTTAAATAATGGAAATATTATTGTTAATTGTCAATTGTAACAAAAAATTGTCGGGCACTTGAAATTATGGTAAAAATACGTTATAATATAAAAAGAAAGGGCGTGCGGATTGCTAGTCCGCACATAGATGCCCCTTTATTGGGTTTTAAGCGCTACTATTATCAGCAAGATAAGCAGTAGCGCTTTTTCAGAAATACTGAAATCCACAATCTATCACCTCCTTTCTACGCGGGAAATTCAGATTTGAAGTCTGTGCCGCTGAAAGCAGAGATAGAAAGGAGCACTGCCCTTTTATATTAATTAAACCAGAGAGGTAGCATAATACAATCGTTTAAATAACGGAAATATTTTTATAAAATAATAGCCTTAACTATTCTGTAAACTTCCGGGATTTTTTCAGGATGCGTTTTTAATAATGTATTTATTTCTCCCAGCATTTTTTCATTACTTTTTAAATGCCCGAAGTTAAACAACTCTTGAGGCTCAATTTCCAGTGCTTTTGCCAGCTTCTCCAGAGTTTCTGCTGTAAAAAAATTGTCTCCTGTTTCTATATTGCTGAGCGAATTTTGTGCTATGTCGGCAAGTTCGGATAACCGTTCCTGTGATAGCTTTCTGCTTTTACGTAATTCTTTTATGCGTTTACCAATTTTCTGTTTTAAGTCCATAATAGCTCCTATTTAAAAGTTTATATTCTATTATTACGAAATGTAATCCACGAATAACGATAAATATCTTGACATTTATCGTTTTAAATGATATACATGGCGATAGTCTGAATGGCTAAAACAGGTATGAAGTATGGAAAATTTGGCACAGAATTGCGTTACGTCTAAAGATTATTTGACAGCATATTTTAAAAGCAATGCATTTAGCAGATTTGGTGTAGAAATAAAAAAATACATCTGGTTTAAGCAAGCCAGATTTCTTAACCCGATGAAAAAAGAATATTATTTGCGCCGCTTTGTGGAAGAAGAAATATCAAAATTTATAAATAAAGGCGAGGTAAATATCCCATTTTTAGAATTTAGTCTTGTAACCGGATGTAATTTTGAATGCAAAAGCTGTGAAATTCCATTGCAAGCATTTTCTCAAAATCGCATACAAATTACAGCAGAACAATTTAAAACACAGTTTGACAAAATCTGTAATTCAGTGTCCTCAATACGTCATCTTGTATTAACTTTGCCGAACCGTTAGAAAATCCTGAATTCGTTGAAATTCTTGAATATGCAGCGCAAAAAGAAAAAGTTCACATGATACAAATTCATACAAGAGGAGATTTTATTCCTACAGAACAAGCTTTTAATATATTGGAAAAATATTCGCAGAAAGCCTATTTTTTGATAGAAAACAACAAAACAGAACAAACACCATTCAAAAAAGTTTTGCAATCTCATAATATTAAATTCCAAACAGCAAGCAATAAATAGTTAAACGGCCCCATAATAATTTTGTGTTATAATCATTGTAGCGTATAACATAAATAAGGAATTGAATAAATGCTGAGAACAGGTATAGTCGGCTTGCCGAATGTAGGGAAATCAACACTTTTTAATGCACTTACCAGTGCAAAGAATGCACAGAGTGCAAATTATCCGTTTTGTACAATAGAACCTAATGTCGGGGTTGTAAATGTGCCGGACGAGAGATTAGATATTCTGGCAAAGCTTTGCAAAACAGAAGTTATAATACCTACGGCAATTGAATTTGTAGATATTGCGGGGCTTGTAAAAGGTGCCAGCAAAGGAGAAGGATTAGGAAACCAGTTTCTGCACAATATACGCGAAGTTGATGCCATAATTCAGGTTGTTCGCTGTTTTGACGACCCTAATACAATTCACGTTGCAGGCAAAGTAAATCCGCTTGACGATATTGAGGTTATAAATACCGAACTTGCGCTTGCTGATCTTGCGTCTGTTGAAAAAAGACAGGCAAGAATTTCAAAACAGGCAAAAGGCGGTGATAAAGCTGCTGTATTGGAAGATAAAGTTCTTACTAAATTGACAGAGCTTTTGTCAGAAGGTACATTTATTAATCTGAAAGATTACTTTAATGAAGATGAAATTGCCGTTGCAAAACAACTTAACCTGATGTCTACAAAACCGGTTATTTATGCGGCAAATGTTTCTGAATACGACTTAAAAGACGGAAACGATTATACAAAACAGGTTAAGGAATATGCAGCAAAACATAATGCGGAAGTTGTTCTGATATCAGCAAAAATTGAAGAAGAACTGGCCGAATTGGGCGCTGAGGAGGCAAAAGAATACTTAGCTGAGTTAGGTATTGAGGACAGCGGTATCGACAGAATGATAAAATCTGTTTATCACCTTTTGAATTTACGTACCTTTATAACCGCGGGCGAAAAAGAAGTTCATGCGTGGACAATTCCGGCAGGAGCAAAAGCTCCGCAGGCTGCAGGTGTAATCCATACAGATTTTGAAAAAGGATTTATCAGAGCAGAAGTTACAGCATATAAAGATTTTGTAGAATGCGGTTCTTATACAGCTTGCAAAGATAAAGGCGTAACCCGTCTGGAAGGTAAAGATTATGAGGTGCAGGACGGGGATATTGTTCACTTTAGATTTGCAGTTTAAAAGGTTTGATATAGTCTTAAAAATAAGCAGGATATCAGAATTGCCTTTTGGTATTTACCATATATAATATGTAGTATATGAAAAAGTATGCAATAGGAATTGATTTAGGCGGAACAAAAATTCTCACGGCGCTGGTTGACAGACAAACCGGAGAAGTTATTGAGCACGTTAAAAAAAAGACGAAAAAAGAAAAGGGTGCACAAAATATTATCCGCAAAATCATAGAAAGTATTAATGAGTTATTAGTAACCTGCAACTTAAAGCAGGAAGATATCTCATCCATAGGAATAGGCGCAGCAGGACAAACAGACAGAGAGAATTGCACGCTTATTGCCGCTCCAAATCTCGATTGTTACAACCTGAATTTTCAAAAAGAGTTATGTCCGCATTTTAATATTCCTGTATTTTTGGGTAATGATGTAGAGATAGCGGCTATCGGTGAGATGAAATTCGGAGCGGCCAAGGGATGTGACGATTTTGTTTGCATTTTTGTCGGCACAGGTGTCGGCTCAGCAATAGTTAAAGAAGGTAAAATTATAACCGGCGCAACCGGAACAGCCGGAGAAATAGGCCATGTAATCGTTGATCTTAACGGCCGCCAATGTGCCTGCGGAGCGCACGGATGTCTTGAAGCCTATGCTTCTCGTTCTGCTATAGAAAAGCGTATTGAAGGAGCACTTAAAAAAGGCCGCAAATCCTGTATTCTCGACTATCTTGAACCCGGAAAAGCAATAACTTCAAGTATGATACACAAATCAATTGAACGCGAAGATGAACTCGTCACCCAATGTGTCACAGAAGCGGCTGAATACCTTTCAGGCGGTATTGCAAGTATAATTAATTTTATCAACCCTAAATTAATTGTTCTCGGCGGCGGGCTCATTAATGCTGTTGATTTCTTTTATCAAAAAACTATCAAAAAAGCACGCGCAAAATCTCTGCCTGTGCCTGCTGAAAAAATCGAATTCAAAAAAGCCGCACTCGGTGATTTTTCAGGGGTTATCGGAGCTGCATTTCTTGAGGACAGAAGTTGATCCAAGTTGTTTTTGGTTAAAAAAATTAACAAAATACACGCCGGATTTGTTAAATTTGTCAAACATGGTGTATAATATTAATAGGATCAGTTTGTAATTTTTCAGGGGCAAATGGGTTTTTTCGATAAACTAAAAGAATTAAGTCTTAAAGTAACCGAGGTGGAGAATAGTATCTACGGCGGTAAAACTGACTATCTGGAAATTTATGAACGGAATTTGCAGCTTGAAAAAGAAATAGAACAACGAACAAAAGAACTTAATCTGGCAAACAAAAGAATACTGACTTTGCAGCATATATTAGATATGATGAATTCTGCAAAACCGTTGCAAAGTGTTCTTGAAAATATAGTTAACAGCCTGCAAGGCGAACTTGGATATCTTCACAGTAATATTATTCGCGTGGCATCTGACGAAAAAGGCGAATACATGTCTGTTCTTGCCCAGTCTAAAGACCTTGCTATCCAGCGTGTTAACAGCATTATTCATGATCCGATGCAAACAAGAAGGCTTGCCTTCTCCTCTGATAGTTTTTATGCAGAAGCACTGTACGAAAAGAAAATCGTCCAGACAAAAAACTTTGAAAAAGCTCTGAAATCTATTTTACCGGAACTGGATGATGAAACCGTCAATGAAACTTTACGGGAAAAACAAAGCAAATCAATAATCATAATCCCGCTCTACACACGAAATAAGCCATTCGGAATTTTTTGCGTATTTTCGTCCCGCGAGGATTTGACCGAAACCGAGGCTGATTTTCTTAATACTTACGCACAGCAAATTGAAGTTGCCATAACAATTGCAGATTTATTTGAAACTGTAAAATCTCAAGCAGTTACCGACAGTTTAACAGGCCTATATAACAGACGATATTTTGAAGAATGTCTTGCAAGAGAAGTTACCCGTGCCCAGCGTCAAAATCAACCGTTCAGTATCATAGGGCTGGATTTGGACTTTTTGAAAAAAATCAATGATGTTCACGGGCATGCATACGGAGACCTTGCAATAAAAACTATTGCCGATATCTTAAAGAAAAATGCACGTTCAATAGATATTGCAGCGCGTATGGGCGGTGAAGAATTTAATCTGCTGCTTCCGGGGATTGATTCAAAAGGTGCTATGATAGCCGCAGAACGTATCAGAAAAGCAATTGAATCCGAAGAAATCGAAACAATCGGACATATCACGGCAAGTATCGGGGTCGCAACTTATCTGGAACATTCTGATAATATTGAAGAAGTTATGGAATTAACAGATCAGGCAATGTATCTTTCAAAACGTAACGGACGTAATCAGGTTACGCTGGCAAAACCTATATCAGAAACAAGCTGGCAGGAAATTGCAGTTAATACATTCCTTGATATTTTATCCAAACACAATGTTCCGATTGACAGGTCTGTATCGGATGAAATTTGTGAAAAATTGAAAACTGCAAATCAGACAAAAGATGTTTTATATTCTGTTGCAGACATGATTAACAGTATTTATAACCCTCTGCACTCAGAAGGCATAATGAAGTCAAAAGTACTTTTGGCCGTAAGTCTGGCAAAACGTTTTGACCTTTCAAAAGAAGAAATAGACAACCTTCGTATTGCAACTCTGCTTTATGATATCGGAAACCTTATGCTGCCGCAGTCAATTCTTATGAAGCGCGGCCCGTTGACAGATATTGAACATATAAAAATGCAGGAACATCCGCTTATTGCGGCACGCGAAATTCTGAAACCTATTTCCTACATTCAGGATGTAATACCAATTATTGAGCATCACCACGAAAATTGGGATGGAACAGGTTATCCGGGTAAAATCGCAAAAGAAGAAATTCCTATGACTTCTCAAATTATCCTGATTGTGGACGCATATTTTGCACTTACCGAGCAAAGACCTTACAGAGCAAAACTCAGTCCTAAAGAAGCTCTGGAAATCATTAAAAAAGATGCCGGCAAAAAATGGAACAAGGCTCTTGTGGAAGAATTTGTATCGTTTATAGATCATGATTTGAACTAAGACCATGAAAGAAAAAGAATTTATACAAGACATAAAAAATATATTGAATTCAAAATATATAGGAGATGACTGCGCGTTTTTAAAAGATTTGGGAATTGTGATTACGCAGGACAGTCTGGTTGAAGATATACATTTTTCAAGACAGTTCGCCACGCCGTATCAACTTGGTTATAAATCTGTAATGGTCAACATCAGTGATGTTTGTGCAAGCGGAGCAAAACCGGAATATTTAACAATTTCGCTTTCTTTGCCGGAAAATATAACGGGAGAATTTGTCAATGAATTTTATAAAGGAGCAAAAACAGCAGCGCAAGAAGTTGAAATAGTCGGCGGAGATATCACAGGTGCTGATAAAATTTATATTTCTGTCACAGCAGTTGGCCGCACTAAAGGACGAAATATTTCTTCCCGCGCAAATGCAAAAATCGGGCAAAAAATCATTGTGTCAGGTATGCACGGTTCAAGCGGAGCCGGATTAAAAGAACTTTTGTCCGGTAAAAAAGAAGGTAAATTCATAACCGCGCATCTTATGCCGGAGGCGCAAAAAGATTTTTCACGCATGATTGCTGAAAACATCCGGGAAAATTATGCAATGATGGATACATCCGACGGATTGATGGATGCACTTTCTACAATTGCAAAAGAAAGTAAGGTATGTTTATCAGTGGATTTTGATAAAATACCTCATGACAAAGATTTAGAAAAATTTGCAGACTGGCATGATTTGTTATTTTTTGGCGGCGAAGATTATCAACTTGTTGCGACAGTTCCGGAAGAAAATACACAGGGAACTGTTATCGGCGAAGTAAAGCAAGGCGCAGGAGTTGAGGTTTGTTATAAAGACAAGAAGGTTTTATATATGCCTGAGGATGTTGAGAGAAAATTGTTTAATCATTTTAAGGAGGAAAAATGAAAATCAATGCAATAATACCGGCCGGCGGAACTTCATCCAGATTTGGAACAAAAAATAAACTTATCGAAAAAATTAACGGCAAGGAAGTTATCAGATACACTGTTGAAGTTTTTGAACAGTCGAATGTTGACGAGATAATAATTTGTGCAAATCTCTCCATAATGGAGGAATTAAAACAAATCTTCAAAGATTTCAAAAAGGTGAAAATAATACAAGGCGGCGAAACCAGACAACAGTCTGTATTTAATGGTTTGCGTGCAGGGGAATGTGATTATGTCTTAATTCATGACGGTGCAAGGCCAATGATATCAGTTGATTTAGTAAACCGTGCAATTGAACTTGTTCAGGAGAAAAAAGCCCTTACGGTTGCAACAAAAACTATTGATACAATAAAAGAGGTTCAGGACGGAAAAATCATACGTACAATAGACAGATCAAAGTTATACAATACTCAGACGCCTCAAGCGTTTGAGTACGGATTGATTATGAATGCACATTTGAAATTTATCGGACAGGATTACACTGACGATGCCGGTATGTTGGAGGCGCTTGGAGAAACAGTCTATATTCTTGACGGAAGCTATAAGAATATAAAGATTACGACTCAGAATGATATAGAAATAGCACGAATTTATTTACAATAGTTTTTTAAGCAGGAGCGACACATGCACTAATCGCGTCTATAAGCCTTTTTACGCGGACAATTTCAATTTTATTAAAGTCGGTATTGTTTGCATACGGAATTATAGCTTTTTTAAAACCTGATGCCGCCGCTTCATTCAATCGTTTTTCTATATTGCTTACCGGATGAATTTCGCCAGACAAACCTATTTCTCCAATAATAACTGTTTGGCTATCGACCACGACATCTCTGGCACATGTGGCAACTGCAAGCGCAATACCTAAATCCGCACTTGGCTCATCAACTTCAATTCCGCCCATAACATTGACGTATACGTCTTGTTTAGATAGATTAAGCCCGACACGCTTTTCCAGAACAGCAAGAATTTGGAGCAAACGGCTTGTATCAACACCGTTTGTAACACGGCGCGGAGTCGGATACGGGGTTGTTCCGACAAGTGCCTGAACTTCAACAAGCAGCGGGCGCGTACCTTCATTCGTGACTATAATTGCGCTGCCGGGTACTGCAACCTGTGAGCGTTCATTCAAAAACAATTCGTTCGGATTTTTAACTTCTCTTAATCCATCAGAATGCATTTCAAAAATTCCGACTTCAGAAGTGTTACCAAAGCGGTTTTTCATTGCTCTAAGCATTCTGTAAGACTTGTATTTATCGCCTTCAAAATAAATCACTGTATCAACCATGTGTTCTAACACTTTTGGGCCTGCGATATTTCCGTCTTTTGTGACGTGGCCGATTACAACGACAGTAATATTTTTTGTTTTGGCAATATGCATCAAAAGATTACAGCACTCACGAATTTGTGTAACACTTCCTGCAGAACTTGCGACGCCCTGTGAGTATATTGCCTGAATACTGTCTATAATCACAACATCAGGCAGAATATTTTCAATTTCAGTTTTAATATTTTCCATGCTTGTCTGCGGGTAAACAAACATATTATCTGAGTCAATTTTAAGCCTTTGGGCGCGTAATTTAAGCTGGCTTGCGCTTTCTTCGGCCGAGACATAAAGCACTTTTTTATTACTTTTGCAAAGTTCGCCGCTGGTCTGTAAAAGTATGGTAGATTTTCCAATCCCCGGATCACCAGCAATAAGCACAAGAGAGCCCTGAACGAGCCCGCCGCCCAAAATCCTGTCAAATTCAGAGATGTTAGTGCTTACGCGGACTTCATCGCCGATATGAATATCTTTTAATAAAGCAGGTTTTTCAGTGTTAACAAACTCATTAACAGGCGAATTGTTAACTATTGGTTTTTGTGCGTACTGAAATTCTTCCTGAAAGCTTCCCCAGGAGCCGCATTCAGGACATTTGCCGAGATATCCGGCAGATTCATACCCGCATTCTGTGCATATCCATTTTGATTTAACTTTAGCCATAAGCCGATTATAGTACAAGTATATAAGCGCGGTCAAGTTTTAGCGCGCAAATCCGCTAAGACGTTAAGTTCGTTAATGAGTGACTGGGTGACTAAGTGATTGAGTGACTAAGGGGTTACATGGATAGTGAACTGTGAACAGTAAACAGTGAACGGTTGTATCAAAAGGCACTAAGTTGCTAAGGCACTAGGGCACTAAGGATTATCAAAATAAGGCAACGAGAAAATTCTCACGTTGCCTTATTCTTGTAACCACTTAGTCACTAAATCACCTACTCACCTAGTCACCCAAGCGGTCACCTTTAGATGTGCAAAATGTCCGTTGAGCTAATCACCAAGACAAACCGGCAGGGCGTAGTTATTGCCGCGGTCGGTGTCGCGCGCGGTCGTGGCGTCAGAGTAGAATTCACGTACACATGCGTGGAAGCCAGACACCTGCCCTGACCAAATAGCGAATTCGCCGCTTGGTCTGCCTGATACTGAGTCGCCGTATACTGCATCAAGAATTGATACGTAGGACTTGGTCTTGTCCATGGTTAAGCCATCTTTGTGTTCGTAGCCGCTTGTACTAAATCCATGATCACCATACAAATCAGTTGCTATCTCTGCTAGTTGTGCAGGTGTTGGCATGTTCTGGACTCCGCCGCAGTGTTTTACTGCTCCTGCCCAGTAATCGTTGTCATAATGGCATTCTTTTATTCCTAAAGTACCTTCTTGTACAGCCTGTTCACATTCTGCAAGTGTCATTGGTGTTGGTAATGCAGGATTTGTATAACATGTGCCATTTACCTCAAAGGCACATTCAATACCACCTAAAGAAAGAACGTTGCCGTTAGCTCTTAAGTCTTTGCCATAGCTGTTCGGGTTCTTTTTTGCGCTCACATCATAAAGTATTGCCATGCAATTAGATGCCTGAATCTGGTTGTTATATGGGTCTTGGGTGCAATTCGGGTCATAAGCAATAAGTGCGTCAATGCCGTTTGCAAACTGTGCACCTATAACTTCTGTCCCCCAGTTATCCTGTCCCATGTTTTTAGCGTTTTTTATATCCTTTTCTACATCTATTTCTTCTTGCTCTGCGCCCCAGAATACTTTTTCAGGGAAACATTTAGTTAACTCATCATTATCGCAAATTCTAGTTATTTTGATGTGTTTCTTCAACTCGTTAACAAAGTCTTTGGTGTTTGAGTAACCTGCTAAGGTTTCCTGAGTATTCATAACTCTAGCTGCAACTTCTAATCTTTTGTTAAAGACATCAGCAGCAGTATCCCATGCTTTCTGGTTGTTGTTCTGCATTAGGTTAGGGATTGTCAGAACGGCCACCACGCCGATAACGGCGAGGGTTATCAAGACCTCTGCTAAGGTAAAAGCGGCTTTCTGGGAAGTGATTAAGTGACTAAGTGATTGTGTGATTAAGTGGTTACAGGTTTTAGGCTCTGCGGCTTCGTGACGAGCCCTGTCATGAAATTCCTCGCCCTTTGGGGAGAGGATAGTTGGACTTAACGAGCGTCTAGCGAGTTTAGTCCCAACTTGGTGAGGGGTCATGTCGGTCTTATCGCTTTTGCATGACCCCTCACCCGAATTTCTAAGCTCACATTCGTTCGCTAACAAATTCTGCCCTCTCCCGCAAGGGGCGAGGGTATTTTTTACCGTTGACTGTACTTCTTTAGCGGTTTCCAAAGTGTAAGAGTGGACTTGTCCACCTTTAGCGGTTTCCTGAGTGGTGGTGCAGGCTGGCCTGCCTTGGTGAGGGGTCAAGAGTTCGCTTCGCTCACTACCCCTCCTCGAAATCAAAGATTTCGGTTTCCTCTCACAAAAACAATCCACCGGATTGTTTTTGTTCGGCAGAGTCTCAAGGGGAGGACATGCTGTTTCTACAGTTTTTACATTGAGCTTTTTCATGTTGTGTTCTCCTTTCATTTTTGTAGTAACTTTAATAAAATTATTTTTCATAAAAATCTCCTTAATAATCTATATTTTAACATGTTTCTATCTAATAGACCTCCTTTGTTGAATTTATACATTTTGGCACAAGGAGCGTTCCTTGTGTTGAATGAAAATATTGCGAAAAGTTTACAAAACGCGGAGTTAAGCCCCCCCCCCATTGCCTGAAAGCCTTGCAGTACAACGGTTTGCGGCCTTGTCAAGTTTTAGGTTAGACCCCGCTAAATCCTCAATATCCATAACTATTCTTGCTAAATAATTGCTCATACAAGTATTATACCGTATCTCTCGTAAAATTGCAACCCTCCTTTTTAAAAAAGGCGCTAAGGCACTAGGGGGCTAAGGCACTAAGGCACTAAGGAGATACAGAAGTAGTGACCTGTGAACAGTAAACAGTGAACTGTTATTACAAAATAGGGTAATGCGAGAATATTCTCACATTGACTGATTTTTGATAATACTTAGTGCCCTGTCTTGGATTTGCCTGTCGCATCGTTCGCGAATAACGAGTACGCTTCCGCTTTAACTCTTCGCTCACTCGCTCTTCACGCTCGCAGAGTTTCGCCTGTAGTGCTAGCGCACAACTGCGCCTCGCATTAAACGGCACCGCTCGCAACAACAACGAAAACTCAACGTTTCCGTTGATTGTTGCTCGTCTCTCGTTACTCTCGTGCCTCTGCTCGGCTTGCTCAATCTGCTCGCTACCCGGATTTGCTCACTTCGCTGTCTTGCTCGCCGGCGTTAAACGGGTCTGCAACGCCGCCGCCTCCGCGTCGCCGTTTCGCCCTCTGCCGGCTCGCGCTTCGCGCCATCCGTCCGCAAATCCGCTAATCACTTAGTCACAATTACAGTGCCCAACTGCTCACTGCACTATTTATACCATACTTTTTAAAATCTGTTCAGTGAATCTTCCACCGCATCTCTATTCATCTTATCCGCCTGATTGAATTTTTGAATGGTCTTTTCTTTGGAAAACATATTTATTGCGCTGTTTTTGAATTGCGCCATATCAACGTTATTGTATGCCCAAAATCCAGCAATAACAATAATAACCAGTAATAAAAATCTTATCATAACAACCCCCTATTTTCTTAGTAAAACATTCATACCTGCTTTGAAATAGTTTCTGAACTCTGTGAACGAACGTATTCCAAGCAGCATTCTCCAGATGTAACGCGGTCTCAGATAGAAACGTCTTATCGCAAGTTTATGTAATTCAAAAACTCTCTCTTTTGTCAGGCAGTGCGTATCAACCGCCGGATAGTAGTATGCGTTTTCAAATGATGTTTCATTATCTAATAATCCGTTTTCACGTGCATAATTGTAAAATCTTGTCCCCGGCAGCGGCGTTGCCGTATAAAAGCTTACAAAATCGCTGTCCAGCTCGCATGCAAAGTCAATGGTATCTTCAATGGTTTCTTCGTCATCCCAAGGCAAACCAATGACAAAGTAATTATAAATTTTTATGTGCGCCTGTTTAAATACTTTGACGGTATTTCTCACATCATCGAGCGTAATTTTTTTTCCTATTTTGTCTAAGATATATTGCGATCCGCTTTCCACACCGATACTTACAAGGCTGCAGCCGGCTTCATACATTGCATCTGCCATTTCCTGATCTGCGGTGTCTGCACGGGTGTTTGCTGACCACTTAATCTCAAGGCCGCTGTCAATAATCTTCTTGCATAAATCCATAACCCATTCTTTGTCTATATTAAAGATATCAGACCAGAAGATAAAGTTACGGATATTGTATTTTTCAACGCATTCTTTAATTTCTTCCATGACATTATCAGTGCTGCGTTTTCTGACTCTTGACCCTGAAACCGGTGTTGCAAGGCAGAAAAAGCAATGGTAAGGACAGCCGCGTGAAACTTTGATTACGGCTTGAACTTCGTTATTGTCCGGACGTCTGTATTTTTTATTGTTAATTAAATGGCGTGCAGGAAAAGGCAAATCGTCCAGTTTTTCTATAAATCTGCGTTTGCCCGTGAATTTTATCAGTAAATCTTCGCGGTAATATATTCCTGAAATCCAGCGTTTTGACTTGCCGGAAACAATTTCTCTCAATGTTTCTTCGACTTCGCCGATAATGATAATATCGAGGTCTTTGTGTTCTGCAAGCACTTCATTTGCAATAGTTAAGAAAGCTGCGCCTTTGGCGATAGTTACAATATTCGGACAAATGCGTTTTGCTGTTGCAAATACGGATAAGTCGTTTTCAAGAGTCGGGGTTGCAACATTTGCAACAATGTAATCAGGCTGGAAATCTCTCAGGTCATCTTCCAGAGAACCTTCCTGAGAATAATCTCTTATTTTTGCCTCTAGTCCTGCTTTTTCCGCTACTGCGGCCATGTACATTAAATCTGTAGGCGGCAGCGGCGGTATTACTATCAGTTCTTTTGTAGGCTGCTGACATCTGTCCTCTCTGTTTAGTACAGGGGACGGCGGATATATCAATAAAATCTTTTTCTTAATTTCTTGTTCTTCTGACACCGGATTATTCCTTTTCTTTTATAGTATTAGTTACAAGTGCTGCTATTGCAAGGCATATCGCTCCAATAAAGAATGCGTATTCCCAATGGTAGTTTACTGCATCTGTGTCCTGAATAAATGAGCATTTAGAAATGACCCCTGCGACAAGAGTGCAGACAAAAACCTGCGGGCCTGCAATAAAGATATTGAAAAGTCCCATTACAGAGCCTTCTGTACCTTTTTTTATATACTGAGAAAGCATTGCAAAAGGTAATGCGCAAATACTTGCCCAGCCGATACCAGCCAATCCCATTAATGCCGCAACTGCTCGGATGTCTTTTGTGAATGCCATTCCCAAATATGCAAGTATCATTGTAATTAAAGATATCAGATGCACTTTTTTGTTAGTATATTTCGCTGACAAAACCCCAATCGGAATTGCAACGATAAAGCATATAAAGTTAAATATCGCAAAGCAAATGGATGAAAAATTTGTACCGACCAATGTCGCATTTTCATACAGAGCTTTTGCTTCATCTGAAACAGTGGACAAATCCGGAACTTCAAAAAGTGTGTGGACGGAATACTGGGTAAAGAATATCAGCATACACATTACACCAATCCAGGTAAAGAACTGCATTAAGCAGATTTTTGAAACTTCCGGAGAAAGTGCGAAGAAATCTTTCAATGATTTTATAAAAGAGGTTTCTTCTTTTTCTGCAATTGCGACATCTTTCAATTCTTCACGTTTTGTCTGTTGTTCTTTTATTGTGATACAAGTCCATAGCATAGCCAGCGCAAAAGCCAGAGCTGCCATGATGAATTGCGCTGTTATGGACATCTGATAATTAAACGCCCATTTCAAAAAAGGAGCGGTTGCGGCTGCAACAACAGAGCCTAAACCAATAGAAAGACTCATATAAGAGTTAGCAATTGAATATTGTTCTTCAGGTACAACATCAGGAACAAGAGCGCGGTAAGGGCCTTGTGCGATGTTAATACAAGCATCAATAATCCAGATCATTATTGCCGCTATAAATAATGCGGTTAATTCAGGTAAATGTGCGCCCGTAACGTTCTGAATCCAGTCTGCAATATTTGCGGAATTCGGGAAAATCCACAACGCTATTGCGGCGATTAGAGCACCGCCCAGCAGATAGGGCCTTCTTCTTCCGAATGGCGAAACGGTTTTATCAGACAGTGCACCGACGAGCGGCTGAACAACCATTCCCGTAAACGGGCCGGCAAGCCAGATTAAACCGTATAAAAACGGGGATGCCCCCAGATTTTCGGTCACAGGGCCGGAAAGGATTATTCTCATCTGCCATGCAAATTGGAGTCCGAAAAATCCTAAAGCAAAATTCAAAAACATCGGGGTAGTAAATTTTTTAAGTTGATTATTTTCCATATCTTCTCCCTTAATAACAAATTATACTCTTTTAGCCGCCGCGTCAATAAGACCTTTAAACAGCGGGTGCGGTCTTTCCGGACGGGACTTAAATTCGGGGTGGAATTGGGAGGCTACAAACCAGTCATGATCCGGCAGCTCGACAATTTCCGCAAGCATACCGTCCGGAGACATTCCGGAAAATACAAGGCCTGAGTCTGATAACTGTTTAATATATTCGTTGTTAACTTCATATCTGTGACGGTGGCGTTCTGAAATTTTATCAGTTCCGTATGCTTTTGCGGCAACGGAGCCCTTTTTCAGACAGCAGTCATACGCTCCCAATCTCATTGTTCCGCCATATCCTTGAACATTCTTTTGTTCAAGCATTAAATCTATAACAGGATATGCTGCATTTTCATCAAACTCGGTGGAATTAGCTCCTTTTAAACCGACTACATTACGCGCATATTCAATAACTGTACACTGTAATCCAAGACAGAGACCGAGGAACGGAAGGTTGTTTTCTCTTGCGTATTTAATTACATTTAATTTGCCTTCCACGCCGCGTACGCCAAAACCGCCCGGAATAACGACAGCCTGCACATCTTTTAGCAAATCTTTGCATTTTTTCTCATCAATGCATTCTTCTGAATTTATCCATTTGATCTCAATAGCAGCATCGTTTGCGTAACCGGCATGTTTTAGAGATTCTACAACAGAGATGTATGCATCTGAAAGTTTTGTGTATTTGCCGGCAATAGCTACTTTTATTGTCTTTTTCGGATTTTTAATTTTTTCTACGAGTTCTGTCCATACTTTTAAATCAGCAGGGCGTTTTTCTACCCGAAGCATATCCAGTACGACATTTGCCATGTTTTGATCTTCCAGAGCCAGAGGAACTTCGTAAATACTTTTCATATCGCGGCATTCAATAACTGCGTCTTTCGGCACGGAACAGAACAGCGCAAGCTTTTCTTTCTCATTTTTTGGTATAGGTTTTGTTGTACGGCAAACAAGAATTTCCGGCTGAATACCATAACTTCTCAAAACATTTACACTGTGTTGTGACGGTTTTGTTTTTAATTCACCTGATGTCGGAAGGTATGGCAATAAAGTACAGTGAATAGAAATTGCATTACCAATTCCGGCTTCTGCTTTAAACTGGCGTATTGCCTCGATAAACGGCAAACTTTCAATGTCACCGATTGTACCGCCTATTTCTATCAGTTGAAAATCAGGTTTAAACTGTTTGGTTGCTCCGAGAATTCTGGATTTTATTTCGTTTGTGATATGCGGAATAACCTGAACGGTTGCCCCGAGATAATCCCCGCGTCTTTCTTTTTTTATTACGTGTTGGTAAACGCTGCCTGAGGTGACATTATTGTATTTGCCTAAATTTGTATCGGTAAATCTTTCATAGTGGCCTAAATCAAGGTCGGTTTCCGCACCGTCATCAGTTACAAACACTTCACCGTGTTGAAACGGGCTCATTGTACCGGGGTCTACATTGATATACGGGTCGAATTTTTGGTTAATAACAGAAAATCCTCTTGCGCGTAAAAGTTTCCCCAAAGATGCGGCGATAATTCCTTTTCCCAAAGAACTCACAACACCGCCTGTAATAAATATATATTTTGTCATCTTTTTACCCCTTGTCCTATTCCCCGACTCCATATAAGGTCAGTTTTTTACATTGTTATTTTAAATGTCCGGATTTTAATTAGTTGATTTTCGGCACTTTAAAGAAGCCGTTTTCTTCTTCCGGCGCATTGGCCATTAATTCTTCTTTTGTATGCTCATAGTAAACTTTGTCCTCTCTCATAACATTGACAAAATCTATTACCTGAGTCATTGGTTTTACATTGGAAGTATCAACTTCATTCATCTGATCAACGTATTTTAAAACGTCACCCAATTGTTTTGTATAAAGTTCTTTTTCTTCTTCTGTTAATTCTAATCTCGCAAGTTTTGCGACATGTTCTACGTCTTTTATTGTAATCATAATTAAATTACTCCACTATCTCTTACACCTAATTGTAGCATAAACAAATAAATCATGTGATATTTTCAAAACAATTTTAAAAAAACTTTTATTTTTGACAAGATTATGTTAATATATGTATATATTCAAAGAGGAGATTTTGAATTTGGCAGAAGATTTAACAAAATCGACGAATCTTGATGAACTTTTATCCGCTTATAAAAGCTGTACAGATAAGAAGAAAAAACGAATGCTTCACATCAGTATAGTGCAGGCGGCAATGTCTTTTGTTAAAAAAATTGCAAACAGTATATCTTCACAATCCGGAATTTCCCATGAAGATTTGGTTCAGGTCGGCTCTATCGGATTGATTAAGGCAATCGAATTTTACAATCCCGAAAAAAACACCAAGTTCAAAACTTACGCCTCTTATTTTATTAAAGGAGAGATAAAGCATTATCTGAGGGACAAAGCGTCTTTAATTAAAGCGCCGCGTGAATTGCAGGAACTCGTATTCAAAATCAGCAGTACGATAAAAAGTTTGAGTGAAAAGGGGTATACAGACCCGACCGCTAAACAAATTGCCGAAGAACTTGGCTTACCGGAAAAGAAAATTCAGGAAGTCATGGAAATTGAATACTGCAAAACAACCCTCTCTCTGGATCAAAATCTTTCACAGGAGGATGACGATTTATCTCTTATAGACAAAATTCCGTCCGGCGATTATCAGGAGTTGATGAATTCCAACGAAAATAAAATAATGCTGGCCGCAGCAATAAAAAAATTGCCGGAGGATTTAAGACAAATTCTTGAACTGAGTTATTATGAGGATCTTAACCAGCGCGAAATAGCTGAACGAATAGGTATTTCGCAAATGCAGGTCTCCAGAAGAATAAAAAAAGCTTTAAGTAAAATGTACGAAATTGTAAAATATAATTAAATCAAGGGGAAATATAAATGAGTGTTAACGATATTTTAATCATAGCGGGTTTTGTTTTTATAATCGGGCTGTGTATCGGTAGTTTTTTGAATGTCGTAATTTTACGGGCATTATCAAATGAATCCATTGTATTTCCGCCTTCAAAATGTCCGACCTGCGGCAACAGACTAAAATGGTGGCATAATATTCCGGTGCTCTCATATATATTGTTAAAGGGAAAATGCGGATTTTGCGGCTGTAAAATAAGTATTCAATACCCGATAATAGAACTAATAACAGGGATTTTGTTTACTGCGGTATTTTTGAAATATTTTGTTGTTGCGCTTGCCACAACCGGACTTAATATCGGAACATATTTTGCAATTATTTATTCATGGATAATCGTTTCATTATTAATTGTTATAGCGGTTACAGATATTAAAGAAAAAGTTGTTTTTGATGCACACACTTATTCTTTAATCGGTATGGGATTGCTGCTCCATATTTTGGGAACAGGTTATTTAATACATTATATTATTGCTTCAACCGGAGCATTCCATCTGAGTACAGCTTTCTTGCTCAATAATCCGCTGACAAATTCTCTTCTTGGTATAGCGGCCGGCGTTGTAATTATGGAATTGCTGGCACGCTCAGGATATCTGTTTGCAGGAACAAGAGCCTTTGGTGAAGGTGATACGTATATTGCGGCAGGTTTGGGGGCTGTGTTTGGCTGGCAGAAGGTGCTTTGGGCGCTTGTTTTGAGTATAGTAATTCAGGTGATTATAACTTTACCTGTTTTGTTGAAAAAATTGTTTGAGAATAAAGATTATAAAACATTTGGTGCATTAATCGGCTTTTTTGCTTATGCAACAGCTTATTTTATCCTGAAAAATCATAATATCTTTTCTATTCTAATCGTGCAGATTGCGTCAGCATTGCTGCTTGCCAGTCTGGGATTGTACGTTTGTATAAGGATAATAAAAGGCTTGCGCGAAGGAAATCAGGATAATATGATATATTTGCCGTTCGGCCCTGCAATGGCTATCGCCGCATTGCTGATGACTGTTATGTAAGTACAGGGGTTGAAAAGTTTAAAAAAGTAACAGTGAACGGTTGTATCAAAAGGCACTAAGGCACTATGGGGCTAAGGCACTAAGTATTTACATGAGGCTGGCTCTGCGGCTTCGTGACGATATATGTCATGGAGTTCCCTCGCCCCTTGCGGGAGAGGGTTAGGGTGAGGGGTCAAAAGAAAACTGTTAAAGACGCACTGACTCTTTCAGTCATCCCGCAATGGTTTGAGTGCGTCCTGCCATAGTTGTTGCCTTGCTGGGCGGACAAGTCCGCTCTTACACTCTGGAAACCGTTGAACCACTTGTCCTCTCCGAGGGGGAGGACAAGAATTTGTTGGCGAATGTAATGAGCTTACAAATTCTAGGTGGGGGTTGGACAAGTCCACTTTTACATTGGTAAGACCCCTCATCCGACCTTCGGCCACCTTCTCCCCAAGGGGCGAAGGAACAGCTTGACGTTGACCGTGCTTCTTTAGCGGTCTCACGATGTGTAAGAGCAGACTTGTCTGCCCCCACCCGAAATTCCTGTTTCGCTGCGCTCACGGAATTTCGACCTCCCCCTTGGAGAGGTTAAAAAAGGCAATGTGAGAATATTTTCGTATTACCCTATTTTGAAATAACAGTACACTGTTTACTGTTCATAGGTCACAGATGTAGGTTGGAGCATTCTTGCCCAACAGAAAATTTGAGATCCCGCAAGGCAACAACTATGGCAAGACGCCGTGAAACCGCTGCGGGATGACGGGACCAAAAAGGCAACGTGAGAATTCTCACATTGCCTTATTCTAGTAACGCACTTAACGTCTTAACGTCCTAGCGTCTTAACGACTACCAACTAAGGGCTATGCCCTTAGTTGGAAACACATATAGCGCGGGGGCCGCTGAAGTACTTGTAGTAGCCGTTGTTCCAGCTACTGCTCGTAGTTCTGAAATACCAATGATACGTGTTAGTGTTATCCACAGCGCCGTAATCCTCACTGGACCAGTAGTCGCCAAGAGTGATAGGAGGATTATCTTTGTATTCGTCCTTTAGTTTTAGGTTGTATTTGCCTCCTGTTGCACCTATTGTTACTGCATTGCCTTCGCTATCCACATATAAATTGCTTGCTAATTGTGCAAGTTGCGCTCTGTTAGGTAAGCTCATTCCTTTGTCTTTGCATGCTTTCTTTGCGCCAGCCCAATAGTTTCTGACAAATGCATAGTTTGGATCATACTGTTGGTTTTCTTCAAGAGTTGTATCCAATGGAGTATTTGCAGCAAAGTCTGTACTCCAGCACATGTCGCCTATTGGGTTATCGCAAGTTGAAAATGCTACGCCGGAAGATAATTGAATATCTTTACCAACTCTATTCGGTCCTTTTTTCCCGTTAACATCTACCATATAACCCATGCAACTTACTTGAGATCCAGTATCTTCTATCGGGTCTGCATAAGGGCATTCTTTCTGGTATGCCATAATAACTGTTGTTCCGTCCGCAACTACAAAACTCATGGTATTAGTATTAGTTTGCCAGTCGCTTAGTCCCATGCTGGACGCAGAGGTTAAAGAATCAGTTTCGACTTCCATAGGTTCTTCGTTGCTGCCTGTAGTAACAACTTTAGGTGAATAGCATTTGTTAATGTCTGTGTTGTCACAGGTCTTAATAACTTTCATGTACTGTTTGAAAGTATCCATAAAGTCCTCAGTCGTATTGTGTCCTGTCATGACGCCGTCAGTGTTCATGCGGCGAACGGTTTCAGTAAGTTTCTTTTCCCAGAGGTCCTTAGCCGTAGACCATGCTTTCTCGTTATGGTTCTGTATGAGTCCAGGAAGTGTCAGTGCTGCCACGATGCCGATAACTGCGAGGGTGATTAATACCTCTGCTAAAGTGAATGCTGATTTAGTGTTTTTTGTTGTCATTAGTTCATCTCCTTTCATACTTGTAGTAACTTTAATTAAACTATTTTTCATGCAATTCTCCTTATTGATTTATATTGTACAATAATTCTGTTTATTAAACCACCTTTGTTTGGTTTATATGTTTTGTCACAAGTATTCAACTTGTGTTTTGAGATCCCGCAAGGCAACGACTGTGGCAAGACGCCACGAAACCGCTGCGGGATGACGCGTGAAAAAACTGCGTCACGGCGTAACAATAAGAATATTGCGAAAGGTTTACAATTAGTGGATTTGAGCCCCCCCCCCGACGTCTGAATGCCTTGTTATATAAGGTTTCACCACCTTGTCAAGTCCCATGGCAAAACTCCCATCAAAAAACACGGTTAAATCCGTAATATTCAACTTTTCAGCAGCTTCCGCCATTAAAATTCCTCTGTGCTCACAGTTCATACAAACATTATACAGTATCTCCAATAAAATTTCAAGTCCTTTTAAAAAATATAACAACAGTCCACTATTTTAGTAATTCCTTAGAGTCTTTTTTGAGATCCCGCAAGGTAACAATTCTGGCATACTGCACTCAAACCGTTGCGGGGATGACGGAACGGCGTTAGCGAGGCGTATTCTGGCTGAGATCCTGAAACAGCTTGGTTGCTCGCGTGTAACGGCATTCCGGACTTTCTTTTCGCAAGCTTTGCTTGCTCCAAAGAAAGCTCCTACTGCCTCAGCTCGCAATCCGCAAGTTCAGGATGACGGAATAAGAATAAGGCAATGTGAGAATATTCTCGCATTACCCTATTTTGTAACCACTTAGTCACCTAATCACTTAATCACCTAATCACTTAGTCACTTAGTCACTTAGTCACTTAGTCACTTAGTCACTTAGTCACCTATTAACTCCTTAGTGCCTTTGGGTAACAACCATTCACTGTTCACCAATTTGTTCTTGTTAAAATCTGTTTGGCTTTCTGATTAAACATTTTGTCCTTGTACCAGATGCCTTTGAATTTCCCATCCGGTTCATAGATATATTGAACATCTTTGGATTCTGCATAATACGCACTCACCATTGAGCCGTTAGCACGGTATTGTTTTGTATAATATGGAAAATTCGGGTAATTATCGCTGGTTTCGTCCACATATCTGAGGTGTCCCAGTGCATCATAATAATATGTGTTTTTTAAATTGTTTTTGTATTGTATTGCGTAAATCATTAATATTCCGGCTCTGGTATGGAATGCGCAAATATTATAATCTTCTGTTTCTGTAAAACCTTCGGAAGCCAGCATATAATGTCTTTTGTAATCTTTATCTCTTAAAAGTTCGGAGTATTTATCTCTGAAATCTTTTTTCTTATAACCGGTCTTAGAGTCAGAAAAGACAATAGTTTTATAGTTTTCAACAGCAGCATCTCTTTGCTCCTGAGTTATAGTCAGCCAGTCGTAAGTAACTC
>CALUUH010000010.1 GCA_944323875.1 Candidatus Gastranaerophilales bacterium | reverse complement strand
GGTGAGTGGGGTGAATAGGTGAGTGGAGTGAATAGAGTGAGTAGAGTGAGTGGGGTGAGTGGGGTGAATAGGTGAGTGGAGTGAATAGAGTGAGTAGAGTGAGTGGGGTGAGTGGGGTGAATAGGTGAGTAGAGTAACAGGTATTCACAAGGGGCCGCCGTTGCAGTACCGGATATTTATCTTACAAATCCTCGTACAAATCAAATTCAGGGTCATTAACTTCTCTTAAAAAGTTTGTCCAACTGTTATAATAGTCGGCCAATGCTTGTGTATAACCGATAATTATTGAGCGGTAGGATTGTTTCATAACAATTAATGCCGTAATGTCGGATTTGCCTTCTTCGTAGCTTTTGGTTGAAACACTTATTAATTCTTCAGAATCGGTTAGGATTTTTTTCTCGTAATGGTTCAAGTTCATCCGTGCGGTTAAGAATTTATTGTATGCAGAATGCAAGTCTATTGTTGCTTTGTTTTTAACGGATTCATAGTTCATAAGCGCCTGATCAAGGGATAACTTTGCGTTTTTAATTTCCGGTGAATAGTTATAAAACAGCGGGATATTAACAACATTTGCACCTGCATAAGCGCCGCTGTTAAAGCGGTTATCGTCAGTGTGGTTTGCCTTCTGGTACATCCAGCCGCCTACGACCTCTATGTCCGGTATTCTTTGCCGTGCAACAACTATTAAATTTTTCTGTGCGATATCAACCTGATTTTGTGCAATTTTGATGTCAAAACGGTTTGCAAGTGCGCGTTCATCTATTTCATCAAAATCCGGTAATTCAATATCCGGATCAGGTGTCAGCAGTTCTTTAAAATTATTCTCTTCCGCAAAAATTTTGTCTACAGAATCATAAGTGATTTTGTTTTTGTCGTTAATAATCTTGTTGAAATTATTGAAGGCCGCATTAACTTCCACATCAGCGGAGTTTACCTGTGTAATCATCTGGTTCAGCGCAATTTCGGCCTGTATAACATCTATTTCCGGTACCATGTGAGCCTTATATCTCTTTTTCGCTATACTCAGAAGATTCTCTTGAAGAGCCTGTTGCTGCTTGAGTGTGTATAAAACAGACTTGGCCGCAACAAGTTTTACATAAGACTCTCTTACATCCATTTTTAATTTAAATTTGTTATATTGGATATTTTGATTTATCAACTCCAGATTGGCTTTAGCGAGATTTTTACGCGGTCCGCGTTTGCCGATTTCAATGAGTTCGGAAGCACCTATCTGCTGCGGTTCGCTCCAGCCGGCTGCACCGAGATTGAAAAATGTATTTATATTAGGGTTGTTGAGCCGGTTGGCCTGTTTGATATTGTTTTTTGCTATATCTATGTCAAGTTTGGAGGTCTGCAAATCAATGTTGTTTTCAACAGCAATATTGATAGCCTGCTGCAAATCAACTTTTTTGACCTCTTCGGCTGCTATGCTGAATGGTACTGTAATTATATATAAAAGTATGATAAGTAAAGTCTTTTTCATTGTTGCAGCAATTTTATTTCCATAATTTTCTTGTATAAATTGAAAGTTATATGACAATCATTCAAAGCTCTGTGGTGTCCGGTTGCATCTATTCCGTAAAATCGTGCAAGAGTGGAAAGCTTGTTATTACTTGCATTGCAATATTGCCTTGCAAGCGCTCTTGTATCAATATAATCATTGGAAAAATGTTTGTTAAAGAGTTTTAAATAATTGTTATAAAGAAAGTTTATATCAAAACGGACATTATGCCCGAGAACAATATCGCCGCCTATAAAGTTCATAAATTCCGGCAATACCTGTTCAATTTTCGGGGCTGTTACCAGCATTTCATTTGTTATACCCGTAAGGTCTGATATAAATAAAGATATGCTGTTTGATGGTTTTATAAGCGAGGTAAATTCATCAATTATTTGATTATTGCGGATTTTAATTCCTGAAACTTCGATTATCTCGTCTTGTTTGCAGGAAAGTCCCGTTGTTTCAATATCAATTACAGTGTAATCTGTCATAAAGTCAGATACACGATTTCCTTTGTTTTGTAATGGAGAAGTCATTTGTTTTTGCATAAGATTTGCATACCTTAGATTTTTTTGAATATCAGGGATGTGTTGATGCCGCCAAAAGCAAAATTGTTAGACATAACAATATTGTTTTTCATTTCAACGCCTTCGTGTTTGATGTAACCGAGCGGGGCACAGTTTTCATCGACTTCATTAAGGTTAAGCGTCGGAGCATACCAGTTGTTGTTCATCATTTGTATTGTAAGTATTGCTTCAATTGCTCCGCATGCACCGAGCGTGTGGCCGGTGTAGCTTTTTATGGAACTTATCGGGACATCCCGTTTGAAAATATTGTATGTAGCCTGAGATTCTGCTGCATCCCCTTGAATTGTGGCTGTACCGTGCGCATTAACATAACCTATTTCATCAGGGGAAATTTTTGCATAATGAAGCGCTTCTTTTATTGCATTACCCATTGTTTCCGGATTAGGGTTTGTAATGTGCGTGCCGTCGGTTGTTGTTCCGTAACCGATAATTTCAGCATAAATTTTTGCACCGCGTTTTTTTGCGTGTTCATATTCTTCAAGAATAAGAGTTCCTGCTCCTGCTCCTATGACAAGCCCGTCACGGTTTTTGTCAAACGGGGACGGAGTAAGTTCCGGAGTGTCATTTTTTAAACTTGTTGCATAGAGCGTATCAAATATCGCAATATGTGTGGCGTGAAATTCTTCTGCACCGCCTGCTATCATAACTGTTTGATAACCGTCTTTTATCGCTTCATAAGCTGCGCCGATACCCATAGAGCCAGATGTACAGGCCGTTGATGTCGGGATTAACCGGCCGCGCGTTTTGAAATATAATGAGATGTTTACGGCCGCTGTTTGTGACATCATTTTTACGTAAGAACCGGAGTTTAAATTTTTGACTTCTTTATCAACCTGCATTGAGTAAAAATCAATAATTGTTTTTAAAGAGCCTGAAGAAGAACCGTAAGCTACACCTGTCTGCCCGCTTGTAAGTATGTCAGCCCCTAAAAGACCTGCGTCAGCGAGGGCTTTTTCGGAAGTAGCTACGCTCATTATTGCAATAGGGCCCATTGTTCGGGTTATCTTGCGTGTAAAATGTTCTGGTACTTCAAAATCTACGGGGGCAGAAAGACGCGTGTTTAATTTGTCGTATTCGGCCAGTTCAGGAGAATAACGAATGCAGTTTTTGTATGTTTTAAGTCTGTCAAAGGCCTGATTAACTTCATTGCCAAGACAGCTTACAAGTGACATTCCTGTTATAACAACCCGTCTCACAAATATAACCCTCCATTTACAGAAATAACCTGACCTGTGATATATGTAGCGTCCTGACTCATAAGATAATTTATCAGACTTGCGACTTCTTTTGCCTGTCCAAAACGCTTCATAGGGATGATTTTTTTGACTTCTTCTGCCGGCAAATCCTGTGTCATATCCGTTTCTATTACCCCCGGAGCAACACAGTTTACTGTAATTCCGCGTTTTGCAAGTTCCAGCGCTAAAGACTTCGTCGCACCGATTATACCGGCTTTTGAAGCACTGTAATTTACCTGGCCGCGGTTTCCGGCAAGGCCTGATACTGATGACATTGTAATAATCCGACCTTTGATACGCGCTGATATCATAGGCATTACAATAGGTTTGAGAACATTATAAAATCCATTGAGATTTGTATTGATTACATCGTCCCATTCGTTATCTTCCATTGCAGGGAAAACATTGTCTTTTGCTATTCCTGCATTTAAAATCACACCGTAATATATGCCGTGGGTTTTGATATCGTCGGTTAATATTTTTTTACATTGCTCTCTATCCGCTATGTTGAACTGTAAAATTCTTGTCCGGCGTCCGCATTCATGAATTAGCGCGGCGGTTTCTTCGGCGTTTTTAATATTGCTGTTGCAATGCAGAACAATGTCATATCCGTTTTTAGCAAGATATAATGCTGTTTCTTTACCTATTCCGCGGCTTGAGCCTGTTATTAATACTGTTTTATCCATTCAACATACCTATTAAATCTATCTGGTTTGCCGGCATATATGCGTTTATTACGGCATTTGCAACTACGTCATTATCATTATAGATTAAACACTCAAATGAAACAAGTTTATTATCAGTAAAAATTTCTTTAGCGGTTATCCTGTAGGTTTTTCCGTTTTCAAAGAATGGAATATCACAGTTAAAAAGTCTTGAACCAAGCAGAAAACCTATCCCCGGAGGCTTCATTCCGTTTCTGAAATATGAATAACATCCGATTGTTTGAGCCATAAATTCAATACCGACCGTTGAATGCACGCCGTTGATGGATTTGTCGAAGAATAGTTTATCTTCGTTAATATTTACTATTGCACTGACAGAGCGATTTTCAAGGTCGTATTCTATCACGTCGTCAATGAGAATCATCGGCGGTTTGTGCGGCAAAACTTTTGTCATATCGTAATTAGTCATTTTCCCTCCCTATAATCATAGCTGCATTTGTTCCGCCAAAACCAAATGATGTGCATAATACATTGTCAATATTTTTTTTGGCAGGCGTTGTAACAAGATTGATTTGCGGCAATGTATAGTCGTATTCTCCGTCATAGATATGCGGCAGCAATGTTTGTTTTTTAATCACATGGCAGCATAAAGCAGTTTCAAGCGAGGCTGCCGCGCCAAGACAGTGGCCTGTCAGCGGTTTGGTTGAACTTGCTTCCACACAGCTTCCGAAAATATTATAAACGGCATTTGCTTCCATTAAATCGTTCGCGACAGTTCCTGTTCCGTGCAGATTTATGTAATCAATTGCATCAGGCGGCAGATTGGCATTTTGAAGCGCAATTTTTATAGCACGGGCTGCTTCATAACCTTTAGGGTCAGGGGTTGCGGCGTGGTATGCATCAGAGGTTTCGCCTGTTCCTTTTATTGAAATTCCGTGTCCCTGTTTTTCAATAATAAACATTGCTGCGGCTTCTCCTATATTAATCCCGCTTCTGTTTTTTGAAAAGGGATTGGATTTTTTATCGGAAAGCACTTCAAGTGAATGGAACCCAAATACAGGCAGTTTTGCCAGTGCATCGACTCCGGCTGTGATAACCGCATCACAAATATCTTTTTCCAGCAGTTTTTGTGCTGTGGAAAAAGTCTTTATACCTGATGAACAGGCTGTTGATATGCATTCGTAGAAATTGTTTAACCCTAAATGATTTTTTATGTATTCGGCCGGATTTCCTATTTCAAAATGTTTTGGGTTATGTGAATTTTCATATTCTTCAATACCTGAATTTGTAGTTGCCGTGACAATGGCTACCCTGTTTTTGCCGTATTTTTTAATAAGTATATCAAGATTTTTTTGCATACTGTTCATCAAATATAGCAAAAGCCTGTTACAGCGCAGATTGTAATTCTCCTCCTTAATTTCCGGCAGTTCTGCTGATATTTTGCCAAGATAAAATTCTTTACCTTTAGCAATACTGTTGTCCAATGTAAGAAAACTTGTATCACCTTTTATTGCATTTTCAAATATTCGGTCAATATCGCCGCCAAGGTTACATATTGCATTGTAATCAGTGATATAAATCTTTTTTTGCATTTTCTCTCCAACTATATTAATATGGTAGCATGAATGAAAAATTTTTCATATATAAAACAGCATATTTAACCGATACCAAACCGGATTTGTCATTTGTACCGATGTTAATGCGGCGAAAACTCAGCCTTCTGGATAAAATGAGTTTTTATGTCATGAACGAATGTTACGAAGGTGAAGAAGTTAACATTGTATTTGCCTCAAGATATGGAGAATTTGACAGACTGGAAAAACTGATTGAACAGTATACAGAAGAAAATGAGGTTTCTCCGGTTGCGTTTAGTGCATCTGTACATAACGCGGCGGCCGGAACATTTTCCCTGCTGAATAATATAAAGAGTAAATATAATGCAGTGTCGGCCGGCATGGCGACTTTTGAAAGCGGATTTTTCGAAGCGCTGAGTGAAGATGAGCCGACTCTTTTCTGTTATGCCGATACTTTCTCTGAACCTGTTGCATTTGCGTGCTTGTTAGGAAAAGTTCCGCGTGACGGGGCAGATAAAATAGAGGTCATTACGGCTGATAACACAGAAAAATCAGGTGATTTGGCCGGGGGTATTAAATTTTTGAACAGAGAAACCGATATTTATTCCGCTTCTTTTTATACGCTGCGGAGGGTGTATGATTAGGTTATGCCGCTCGTTTTTGATACTTTTTTGTTTTGTATTCTTCGGGTTTGGTGCCGGAGTTATAAGTTTTTTTATTTTTCCTTACATAACTCTTACCGTGCCTGTTGAAAAGCGTAAGTTTGCCTATGCAGAGGTTATTCATTCATCATGGAAGTTTTTTAAAAATTTTTTGCAGAAAATAAAACTCATAAAAGTAAACTGTAATGATGAAGAGAGATTGGCAAATCTTTCGGGTAAAATAATTGTTGCAAGTCATCCGACATTTATAGATATCGTAATATTAATAGGCTTAATCCCTAATTCTACATGTCTTGCCAAAAAAGATACGCTTAAAAATCCGCTGTTTCATAATATAGTAAAATCAATCTATATTATAAACGACATAGATTTAGAGGATTTTAAGGCCGAAACCGATAAGTTTTTGAAACAGGGATTTAATATAATTATTTTCCCGACAGGAACAAGGACCAAGCCGGATGAAGATGTTAAATTACACAAAGGATCGGCCGTTATATCCCTGCATTCAAACGCAGGAATTGTGCCTGTAAAAATCACGACTGATTACCCGTTTTTGCAGAAACAGCAGCCGATTTACGATATAGGGGACAGAATTATTAATTACAATGTAGAAGTTAAAGAGGAGATTTTGCCGCAAAACTTTGCCGGAGTATCTGATATTAAAGCCCGAAAAGAAATTATGGATATAATTAAGCAAGAAATTTAAAATTTGACATTATAATATTAATCGTTTATCATATTGTCAAAAGGCTGAAAGATGATTATAGAAGAAATAAAACAACTTATAATAGATTCCCTTGATCTGGAGGACATTACACCCGCTGACATTGACGAAAATGCTCCGCTGTTTGTTGACGGGCTGGGACTGGATTCTATTGATGCACTGGAATTAGGAATGGCACTGAAGAAAAAATATAATCTTAAAATGGGTGCGGATAACGATGAAAATAAAAAACATTTTTATTCGGTACAAACCCTTGCGGATTATGTTCAGGCACAAACAAAACAGGATTAAACAATGAGTGAGAGACTTACAAAAGATACTATATTAAAAGAGTTAACAAAAATTCTGACAGAAGATTTTGAAATAGATGCAAAAAAAATCACACCTCAGGCAAGTTTGTTTGAGGATTTGGAATTGGACAGTATTGACGCTGTAGATCTGGCTGTGCGCGTACAGCAGTTTACTCACAAAAAAATCTCACCTGAAAACTTTAAACAAATAAGAACTATTGAGGATGTTGTAAACGCGATTGATGAACTGTTATGCGAATGATTTTTCCCATACTTTTTACATTTGTCGTTATCGGTATTTTTCATTTTACCAATTTTATTGCGCTTAAATTTTATCCGGCAGTAATAAATCTTTTGATTTTTTCAATATTTTTTACCTCACTTTTTTCAAAAGAAACGATTATCCAGAAGTTCGCAAAAATAATGGAAGGCGGACGCGAGTTGCCCGAAGTCGTAAAAAAGTACACAAGAAATCTGACTTATGTATGGTGTGTTTTTTTGATATTTAATTTTTTTGTTTCTTTTGCTACAATATTTATGAGTTCAAAGGTGTGGACTATATACAACGGCTGTATATCTTATCTTTTAACAGGTTTGGTATTTGGTGTTGAATATATAATAAGGCTTATTTTTAAGAGACGGCATAATGTTTAATTTTGGTGATGAAAAAGTAATACTGACGCATAAAGGAAAAGAATATCGCTGGCATGAGTTAAGAGAGCTTGTCACAGGACGTGCGGCATATCTTAAACATTGTGAGTGCAAAAATCTTTTGTTGTGCGAAGATGATAATTTTGAATTTATTCTGAATTTTCTTGCCGGAATTTATTCGGGTAAAGAATTGTTTTTGCTGTCAGACCCAAATAAGAAAGACCTGCTTGAAGAAGAATTTATAACAGATGTGAAAAGCAGCGGGGCTTACTTACCTGATATTGAACCGGAAAAAGTTTTCGTTAATTTTTATACCTCCGGTACAACCGGAAAGATGAAAAAAGTGCGGAAAACTTTGCAAAACCTGATTAATGAAGCAACTGATTTATATGCGGAATTCCCGCTTGATAAGAAATTGATTTTTGTCACAACAACAAAAATGTCACACATGTTTGGCATGACTTTTGCATTGATGTACCCGTTTGTTAACGGTTTTGTTATTGATACTGACGTGATAAAATTTCCTGAACAAATCAAAAAACAGGATTATGTTTTTGTTTCAACCCCGTCCTTTCTCGATCGGATGGCAAAATATAATATTAATCCTGTTCCGCCGGAATATATTTTTACGGCCGGAGATAAACTCAAAAATAGCACCTTTGAGTTTTTTGAACACAATTCCAATGTTGTTGATATTTACGGAAGCACGGAATGCGGAGTAATGGCTTACCGGACATCTTCAAAAACAGATTGGCTGAAAGTATTTCCGAATGTTCGGATATCTACAGGGGCTGACAATTGTATTTGTGTAAAATCAAATTATTTTATGGAAGATGAACAGTTGATGGGCGACATAATTGAAATTTGTGATGACAAGTTCAAAATTGTCGGGCGTTCTGACCGTATTTTGAAAATTCAGGAAAAACGTATTTCTGCGGCAGAATTGGAAGAATACCTGAATAAAAATGAATTTGTGGAACAGAGTTACTGTTTTAAATACAACGAAAAAATTGCGGCCGCTGTTGTTTTGACCAAAGATGGCAAAGAAGAGTTGCTAAAAACCGGCTCTGTAGAGTTTATTAAAAGTTTAAAATCATATATGACAAAATATTCTGAAATATATCCGCAAAAGTGGCGTTTTTTACCGGAGATACCAAAAACAATTACCGGCAAAACAGATAAAGCAATACTGAATGAAATTTTTGGATTACACCTTTCGCTGCCGCTGATTTTTGATATAAATTCTGATAAAAATAATGCTGAAATAACTCTGGCATTTTTAAGAAACAGTAATTTCTTACAGGGACATTTTCCTGATATTCCGATACTTCCGGGGGTTGTTCAATTATTCTTTGCACATTTTTATGCACAAAAGGTTTTCGGAATTGATATTTCCTGCCGCAAAATGAAAAAAATAAAATTTACCAGAATAATTAAGCCGGATACAAAGATAAAACTTGTCTTAAAGTCTAATGAACTGTCGGTTGATTACACATATACAGACGGACAAAATATATTCTCATCGGGTACTTTTATAAAATAATTTTTGTTTTATAATTCAAAAAAGAGGTAAATAAAATGAGCTTTACGGAAGAAGAAATACTAATAGAAGTGCCTTTTTTTGACTTAGATCCGATGAATGTTGTCTGGCATGGAAATTATGTTAAATATACAGAAATTGCGCGCTGTAAACTGCTTGAGAAAATCGGTTACAGTTATCCGGAAATGATAAAAGACGGATATGTTTACCCTATTGCAAAAATGGATATGAAATTTATTAAATCAGCGACACTTTCTCAAAAACTTTTGATAAAAGCCAGTCTGGAGGAGTATGAACCTTCATTGAGAATAAAATATATAATCACTGATGAAAACGGAGAAGTTATTTTCAAGGCTTCTACAATGCAGATTTGTGTTGATGCGATTACGGGAAAGAGTATATATGAAGCGCCGGAAGGACTAAAAGAAGGATTAAAATGTTTAAGTATTTAACAGTTTTTATATTTTTGTTTTTGGGATTGACTGTGCAAGCCGATATATTTGATTATCCGTCTGACACTCAGACGGTTGTTGGCAGTCTGCCGCCATTCAACAGTATTTCCTGTAAATTTACTCAGGAAAAAGTTTTTCCGCAGCGAACTCTGCAATCCGGCGGAAACTTTCATTTTATAAAAGACCGCGGGGTAATTTTTGAAACCTTATATCCTGTAAAAACAACGACATCTTACACATCATCAGGCAACAAACAGATAAACGAAATTATTACTGCAATGGCAAACAAAAATTACTCTGCTATAAACAAGAATTTTGAACTCTTTTATCACAAAGACGGTGATGTCTGGACTGTTGCACTGAGACCGAAAACAAAATCCCCGGCCGCACAGCAGTTAAAAAATATTATTATAATCGGAGAAAAAAATATTAATCAGATAAATATAAATCCGCTTAACGGAACAAATACAAAAATAAAATTCTATTGTGACTGATATGAAAAAAATAAACATACTGAGAATAATTTTTATAGCTATATTGGCAATAATTTCTATTGCAGCATTTATTAAACCACAGCGTGTTGAGACAAATCTTTTGCGTGCATTTTTTTCTGATAATGCAAAGGATGAAATTCTTGTTGAATTGAGCGGAAAATATTCCTCTAATGTCAATGTTCTGATAGAAAGCGGCAACCCTGATGCGGTAGAAAAGGCAAAAGATGAATTCGTTAAAAAAATTGACCAAAAAAGTTTTGAAATAAAATCCGCAAATTTTGCAAAAACGCTTGATTTTTATAAAAAATACCGGAATAACCTTTTATCATACAATGATTATAAAACCATGAAAGAGGGCGATTTCGAGGCAATAACACAGCAGGCCGTGGATAATTTGTACAACCCTTTTGGTTTTTCGCTGCTGCCTGAGGAACAAGATCCGTTTCTTTTGTTCACAAACTATATTATGTCACTCGGGGACGGCGGCGTGATTAACTCTGTTAACGGTAAATATTATGAGATAATTAATCTTGAGGTGGACAAGGAACTTGCGCTTTCTCCTTCATTAACAAATAAAGAAGTCAAAAAGCTTATAGATATGCAGAATACCCTGAGTGATGAAAATGTAAAAATTTATTTAACCGGTGCTCCGGTGCATTCTTATTACGCAAGTGCAAGATCTATGAACGAAATTAATATTATTTGTATTATATCGGCAATTTTTGTCGGAGGCTTGGTGTTGTGGTACTTCCGCTCGTTAAGAATACTTGTGCCGATAATGTTGAGTCTTGCGGCCGGCATGGGGATTGGATATTGTGTTTGCGCACTTTTGTTTTCTTCAATCCATATACTGACCTTTGTTTTTTCAACAACATTAATCGGAATTTGTGTGGATTATTCACTGCATTACCTTATGGAAAGTGATCTTAAAAAAGTAATAAAGAGTTTAACCGTTAGTATGCTGACAACAGTTTCTTCTCTTTTAATATTGCTTTTTTCCGGTATCGAATTGCTAAAACAGATTGCTGTTTTTACCTCAACAGGACTTATTACAGTATATTGTATAGTTGTGCTTTTCTATTCGTTTTTGCCGGCACAGAACTCCAGACAAAAATTCGATTTGAAATTTGACAAAAAGTTTCTTATCTTGTTTGCGTTGATTATAATTGCAGGCCTGTTTAGAATACATTTTAATGATGATATCCGAACAATGTATAAACCTTCAAAACAGATGCTAGAGGCTGAAAAACTTTATCAGGAAGTGACCTCTGCAAATTCCAATACCTCATTTGTAATTGTTGAAGGAAAAGATTTGCAAAGTATTCTGGAGCGCGAAGAAATTGTTTCAGCAAAATTAAACGAGAATAATCTGGCGTACTATTCGCTCTGTAAGTTTTTACCTTCAATCAAAAGACAGACTGAAAATATGACGTTGAGAACACAGCTTTACGACAGTGAACTCAATGTATTCAGCGAACTTTTGACGCCTGAGGATTTATGGAATATTAAACACTTTGACAAAAAATATTTTAGTGACGAGGCGCATAAAAATATCAGCCAATTAAATGAATTTATGCTTGATAAAACTCATTCAATAATGGTTGTGTATAATGTCGAAAACCCTGAAATTTTTGAAGGGATTGAAAATGTGCATTTTGTAAATCTGCCTTCTGAGATTTCCGGCGGAATTAAGAAAATCCGTCTTGTCTGTTTAAAAATTCTTGTTCCTATTTACATTTTATTGTATTTGCTTTTAGGATTTATATTTTCATTTAAAAATGCATTGAAAATTATCGCTCCGTCAGTTGCTGCAAGCTTATTTGCAATTTGCTTTATAAGCCTGTTTCAGCCTTTAAATCTTTTCCATATCCTCGCAATATTTTTGATTACCGGATTCGGGCTGGATTATGCAATATTCAGATTTAACGGTTCAAAAAATTCTAATGACGCGGTATTAATTTCGTGCATTACAACGGTGTTTTCGTTTATGCTGCTGGCATTTACGAGTTTTAAATTAATCAGTTCACTCGGTTTTATGCTTGCACTCGGGCTTGCGAGTTCATATATCCTGAGCATTTTGTTAATATCCAAAGACTCTCCGCTCAAGGCGGAAAGCATAAATTCAGGAAGCAATTTAACCGTGCAGTAAGATTTTGGCGGCTGTTGAAGTTTGATTTTAGCTTCATAGGCTGTCCAGTATCTGTAAAATAAATCAGGACTTACATTGTCGGCTTTGATATTTATATGAGCCAGAATTTCTTTTATTTTGCGCGGTTTTATAAATTCTACATCCACTCCAAGCGGTTTTGTATCAAAACCTGTAAGTACAATATTTTGACTGTGAGAAATGCTAAAATGTAAATTATCCGTACCGGTAAAATACGGTTTGCTGTTTTTTATTCCTATATCTGTATTTGGCAGGTTGTAAAAATTTTTTGCGATATATTTTACCAGAAACCGGCCCAGAGCATGCTCTTTGCGTTTTTTTTCAGACCTGTAATTTTTACCGTAAATAGCAATAAATTCCTCAGCTTGCTCTGCTGAAAGTCCGGTATAAAATTTTTCTATATCAGTATAAAATATATCCATGATATAATAATAACATGGTGGAAGTTAAATCAACAAAAATTAAGTATAGAAGAAGTAATAAAAAGAAATATTTAAAGGTAGAAGCGCTGAATAACGCTCAAAAAATCGCCTTTGCTCCATTTACGTTTCAAACAGTTGCCGCAATGCTGGATTTTGGCATACTGAAATTCTTATCGGAAAAACCGGTTGATATTGAGGAAATTATGACCTCCTGCGGTGTTTCAAAATATACGGCAATGACTCTTATGCAGGTTGCGTATTATTCGGATATTGTCGAAAAAATTGATGGAAAATTCCACCTCACACCTCTTGGTGAATGTTTTTTGACTGACGAAATGACAATTAATAATTTTAACTTTATGCGTGATGTTTGTTATCTTGGCGCAAGTGAATTAACCAATTCTTTTGAAAAATCACAGCCTTGCGGACTGCAAAAATATTTTGTTGATGCTCCGACAATCTATCCGCATGTTCCGTCTCTTCCTCCAAATGCTAAAAAATCATGGTATGACTTTGATCATTATTATTCTGACGACTGCTTTGATGAAGTTTTGAAGATAATTTTTGAACATAAACCCGAACAGATATTTGATATCGGCGGCAATACCGGCAAGTTTGAAAAAGCCTGCCTTGCTTTTGACAAAAGCTGCCATGTTAATATAATAGATTTACCCGTAAACAAAGAAATAGCCGAAAAAAATGTAAATTCTGACCGTATGACATTTTACGGACTTGATATTTTGTCGGATAAAAAACTACCGCCGCTGCATGACGTAGTGTTTATGAGCCAGTTTTTGGACTGTTTTTCGGAAGAACAGGTAATAAATATTTTAAAAAAAGTCAAAGCCGCAGCAAAAGAAAATACCAGAATTTATATTCTTGAGCCGATAATAGATAATCAGGAATTCAGCGGGGCTGCTTTGGCAATTGCACATATTTCACTGTATTTTACCTGCATGGCAAACGGAAACAGCAAAATGTATACAGAAGCGGAATTGTGTTCCATGATAGAAAATGCAGGATTAAGAATAGAAAATAAATACACAAATGTAGGCATTCACTGCTATACATTATTGGAGTGCGTCTAAAATGCAGTGGTATCAGGTAAAAGAACAGGCCGCAGGCGAAAAACGCTTAATGCTGATGTGGTATATATACAAACTTTTTGGCAAAAAAGCCGTGAATTTTGTTGCATTTTTCGTTACCTTCTTTGCCTTTATTTTTGCAAAAGATGTCCGCGGCTACTCCAAAAAATACCTTACTGTAATCTCTCCGCTTACAGGTATAAAGCCTACAGTGATAAACCAGTTCAGGCATTTTCTTTCATATACTCATGTTTTGACTGATAAAATAGAAATTTTTCCGAATGAATTTGATAAAAATAAAATAATATTTGAGTCAGAAGCCGCAAAAGAACAGTTATATTCAGATTTGGACAAGCGTAAAGGGGTATTTTTTCTTTGTGCACATGTCGGCAACACTGATGTAATGCGCACGCTTTTTATAAACAATACAAGACATCCTGATTTAAAAGTCAATGTTTTTTTGAGTAAAAATCAATGCAAAATTTTCAATGGTTTTATGAAAAAGATAGCAAAGGAAATCCCTCTGACGCCTTATCCTGTAGAGGATATCGGGGTTGATACTGCAATAAAACTGAAAGACAGTCTTGACAGCGGGAGTATCGCATTTATTGCGGCAGACAGAGTTCCGGAAGGTAATTCTAATGCCGCTACATTTGAAGGTGAGATTTTTGGACATAAGGTTGATTTTCCTGTCGGCAGCTTTAAGCTGGCACACCTCATGGAAGTTCCTGTGTATTTTATTATTGCCCTGAAGGATAAAAACGACACTTACAAAATCTATCTGCAAAAGTATGAATATACTGACATAGTGGATTTGCAGGAAGCTTATATAAAATTTGTTGAAAAAACGGTTTTGATCAGTCCGCTGCAATTTTATCATTTTTATGATTTTTTTAAAGATTAAATAATTTTTCGTTTTCTCGTTGTTAATATAATTGACCGCCTAAACAAAAAGCAGTGACTACGCTCACTGCTGTATATTTAAGGAAATCAGATTACAGGACTGTCTGTAATCCGGCAACCGGCCTGCATGGCCGTTGTTGCTTTTAACGAATTGATTTAAATTTTATTACTATTAAATTATACGTCGTAAAACGACTATTTCTATATTTTGTAAAGAAATATATCAACTTTTTACCACGTTATTTAAGATTAATATAGACGTTATACTGAATACAAGACAGGGTACATATATGGCAGATTTAGCAAAAGCGTTAGGTATAAATATCAAAAAGTATAGAAAATCCAGAAGCTTAAGTCAAGAACAATTAAGTGAAATGGTCGGTATTCAACCTAGACAAATGTCTAAACTTGAAACAGGTGTTCATTTCCCTTCTGCCAAGACTCTTGAAAGTATTTGCGTAGCTTTAGATGTTTCACCAAAAGATTTATTTGATTTTGATATTCTCTACGCTGATCAAAGTTCTCTTGACGGCACTTATAATATCTCAAACTATAGAGTTTTAAAATCCGAAAATGTCTATCAACTTTTGAATAAAGAAAACAAATCCAGAGATATTGTGACAAATAGTTCTGAAAAATATATTGAACAGAGATTTGTTGATATGGCTGTCAGAACTAAAGAAACAATTACGGTTGAATATTTTGAAAACAACAAATATGCAAATACAATAATATATTATCCTGACGGTACTTATAAGATTTTCAATACCGACAAGAACACTATGATTAATCAACTTTTGAAAGAGATAATTCGTATTTCTAATGATGAAGCCAAAATGGAGTTTATAAATTTAGCCTTGTCCGCATTTGACAATCCGGATGTCATACCTCAACTGGAATTAATTCTTAAAGGTTTAAAATTGGCGGGCAGATAGCAAAAATTTTTATAAGCTGTTTTTTATTTATTACAATTTAGTAATAATGATACTGACTACTACACATATAATTTTTTTATGATAATATTATTTCGGGAAGATTAAATATTAATAAACAAATGTATATCCAGACTACAAATTATTCATACAAACCCAAGACTGATGTTTTCAGCACTTTTAAGAACGAACCCAATATAAGAAATTGTACTGTACCAAGAACTTACAGATATCACAATGTCGAAAAAGCTGAAAACAAAGTAAAATTAACCGCCGCGGCCGGAGCATTGGCCGGAGCGCTTGTGCCTGTGATACTTTTTGCCAGAAAGCAAAATAAAAATATTTTAAAAATGGAGTATGGTGTAAAAGAAATGCTGGGTGTAAGTACGGGCGCCATAACCGGCGGTACTGTTGCCGGTATTATTGCAGACAAAAAGAAGAATACCAAACATAAAGTTAAAGAAGGTATCTTCCAATTCTTAAACGCTTCTGTGCCGTTGTTTACAATTCCGCCGATTACAGAGTTTATAAAAAATTCGCCAAAACTAAATAATATACCTTGCCACATATTAGGTACAGCGGCCGGTCTGTTCTGTGGAATGGTTGTTGCGGCTGATCTGGCAAACCGTATTATTGATCCGAAAGACAAAGAACCGGACAGAAAACTCAATTATAAAGACGCATTGGCCAATGTGGACGACGCTCTGGGCGCGCTTGTTCTGGCAAAATTCCCGCTTATACATAAATTGCCTGTAGAACCTATTTTGCCGCTTGTTTATGCATGGTGCGGTTACAGAGCAGGACAAAACAACTAATACGTTTGTCTTTGGGGTATAGGCATATTTTAATTAAAAAAAGAGAGGCGGTTAACCTCTCTTACTCTACACCTTTTATTTTGATTTCACCGTTTTCTTCTACAAACTCTTTTGGCTTTTGAAAACTTTTTATTACTTTTTTATCGTTAATTCTTTTAACGTATTCTTCGTCCTCTTTGAGCTTTTGTTCTTTCTGTTCCTGAAAATCTTTATTGGTGTCGATCTCATTCATTCTGAATTGCTGTTCGCGCAAAATCATCATATTATGATCGTTAGAAGACGGAGAATAGAAAGCCTGTGCCTGCATTGCAGGTATCAAACTCAGAGCAAACATTGCTATTAAAATCTTTTTCATATTTTTATCTCCTTATTTAATTTTAAATGTAACGTTTGCAACGGCGGTAACTTTTTTCTCAATAGTGGATGTGTCGTTGATACCCATATCAGAAACACTTGTGGAATCAACAGGAGTTATCTGGAACACACCCATTCTGACGGATTGAATATTACCGGTTTTGTTGCGTGTTGCTTTGAGCATGGCATCAGCTCTTTGCTGCGCATCGGTTGTTGCATCTTGCAGAAGTTTTACTTTTACATCAGAAAGCTTAGAATAAAAATATTCAGGCTCCATCGCATTTATTTCAATGCCTTTTGATATAAAGTTCTGGATATCAACCGCAACTTCTTTTATTTTTTCAACATCATTAGACTTAACAACTATCGGCTGATTTAAGTTGTAGTAAGCGATTTCATTGGTAGAAGTACCGTTTGCGTTGTATCTGTATGTGTTGTACCCGTTGCTTGTTTTGATCTGGATATCATCATCTGTAAATCCTTTGTTTTTCAGATATTCAACAACCTGCGGGATTTGTTTTTGAACGAGATTGTATGCAGTAATTCTATTGGGCTGCCTTGTTGTGATGCTAAATTCAAATCTTGCGGAATCTGATTGAACTATTTCATAAGCAGAACCTGTGACGGAAATACCTTCTGTGCGCAAATTAGCTGTTGCGGATTTAGCGGCCCATACAATGCCGAGAGCCAGAATTGCGGCCATTAACACGAGTTGATACTTTTCAATTTTTCCCATTATTTATACTCCTTACCTATACTCTTATATTTTAACATATTCAAATTAACTTTTCAATCGTAAGTACAAAAATGTTAACAAAGGTGACTAGGTGAATAGGTGATTAAGTGATTGAGTGATTAAGTGACTAAGTGGTTACAAGAATAAGGCAACGAGAAAATAATCTCATAGCCTTATTCCTGTATCTACTTAGTCACTTAGTCACCTATTAACTCCTTAGTGCCCTAGTGCCTTAGTAACTTAGTGCCTTTTGATAACAACTGTTCACTGCAATTGTGTATTTTACAAAAAAATAAAATTTGAAATATTTTAATAAATGTGCTACACTTATAGTGTTAAATGGAAAAGATAAAGGGAAAACAATGAACGAATATTTAAAAAGAGTTTTGGAAAATACAAAAGCTAAAAACATACATGAACCTGAATATTTGCAGGCTGTTGAGGAAGTATTAACTTCCATAGAGCCGGTTATTGACTCTCATCCGGAATTTGAAACTAATGCTGTTCTTGAACGGATGGTCGAACCTGAAAGGATAATTACATTTAGAGTTCCGTGGATAAATGATGAGGGGAATACTATTGTAAACAGAGGTTATCGTGTACAGTTCAGCAGTCTTATCGGCCCTTATAAAGGCGGATTAAGGTTTGATCACAGCGTTAACCAGAGTATTATGAAATTTTTGGGTTTTGAACAGATTTTTAAAAACGCGTTGACCGGCTTGCCTATTGGCGGCGGCAAGGGCGGCAGCGATTTTGATCCGAAAGGTAAATCAGATAGAGAAGTGATGCATTTTTGTCAGAGTTTTATGACAGAATTACAGCGTCATATCGGACCTGATGTTGATGTACCGGCCGGCGACATCGGAGTTGGCGCAAGAGAGGTCGGATATTTGTTCGGTCAGTACAAACGAATTAAAAACGGGTATGAAGGCGGTGTTATTACCGGAAAAGGTTTGTCTTACGGCGGATCTCTGGTTAGAACGGAGGCGACCGGATACGGGCTTATTTACTTTATGCGCGAAATGTTGAAAGCCAACGGCAACAGGTCTTTAGCAGGAAAAACCGTTACAATATCAGGTTCCGGCAATGTAGCGATTTATGCATGTGAAAAAGCACAGCAGTATGGCGCAAATGTCGTTGCAATGAGTGACAGTTCGGGTTGTATTTACGATAAAAACGGCATTGATATTGCTTTGATAAAACAGATTAAAGAGGTTGAGCGCGGAAGAATTAAGGAATATTTAAATGTTCATCCGGAAGTGCAATATATTGAATGTACGGACGAAAACTCACCTATCTGGACAATCAAAACCGATATTGCCTTACCTTGCGCAACGCAAAATGAAGTCAGTATGCAGTCAGCGCAAAAACTTGTAGAAAATGGAGTTATTGCAATCGGTGAAGGTGCAAATATGCCTTGTCCAAAAGAAGTTACCGAATATTTTCTTGAAAAAGGTGTTCTGGTGGGCCCTGCAAAGGCTGCAAATGCCGGCGGTGTTGCAACTTCTGCTATAGAGATGAGCCAGAACAGTATGCGTTACTATATGACTTTTGAAGAAGTTGATAAAGAGCTTGATGATATTATGGTGAATATTTTCAATTCCTGCCAAAAAGCGGCTGAAAAATATAACCTCGGCAACAATTATGTAGCAGGTGCAAATATAGCTTCATTCAGTAAATTAGCAGAAGCTATGATAGCGCAGGGTATTGTATAAATAAAAGGCGGTACTTTTTAAAAAGATACGATAAGGCGGCGGGAAAGTTTACTTTCCCGCCGCCCACTTTTAATTATACCGGTGTGTAATTAATCTCAGAGAGTTCATCTGTTGCTTCTATTTTGAAGATAACAGGCCTTAGACCGTCATTGCAGCTGCAAATCGCAACACCCGGTACCCTAATCCAGTCGCCGTAATAGAAAACATCTTTATCAGTGCCATGGGATAGTGCAAAAACGTATTGATAAATAGCTTTCCACGCTTCATCGCAAAATCCTTCAGGTTTTGCATAATCCGCATAGAATACCTGACCTTCTTTCAGCATCGGACAAGCGCCTAAACCATGAGCACCGTATTCCTTTGCTAATTCACTGTCAAAAGTCTTTTTTAAAACGGTTATTTTACATTTTTTCATCATTATTTGCTCCGGTAAATTACATAAAAATCCATAAAAGTATTCTGGCATATTTTGCGACTAAGACAAGCAGAAAACTTATTATGAAATCATAAACAATTTTAATACCGCTTTGCGCCATGATCCAGCCTTTTATAAATTCATTCCCTTCGTGTTTAAGGCCGGCAAGAAAGAGCATATATAATACGCCGATTATGTGTATTATCAGCACTCCGACAAACATTGCTTTTGCAATATTTTTGTAGGTAAAACCGTTTTTCAGAATAGTGCCGGCAAAAAATATTCCCGGGATATATCCGATAATGTACCCGAACCCGTATTCAAGCACGTATCGCGGACCGCCGCCAAGTGCAAAAACAGGCATAAGAAACAGGCCTGCAAGAATATACATTAAAATACTTGTTATTCCGTACTTTCTTCCGAGCAATGCACCGATAAACATTACAATAGGTATTTGCGGAATAATCGTTACGGTTTTCAGAAAATCAGCAGGCTGATGAACAACGCTTTCATCAAAAATATCTAACGGTATTATGTAATGCGTCAGGTTAAATTTAATAAAGGTTGCAATAGTTAGTAAAAATGCACAAAACACCATCAGCATAATACTTCCGAGTGAAGGTCTTATCCCGAAAATCTGGCGGTATCTTAATCTTCTTTCTGCATCACTTTCTTTCATAAGATATTGATTTTACCCTTTAACTCATTAAAAACTTTGTCATATTTTACTCTAAATTTATCGTAAAATATATTTTCTGTCCACATTATAAGAGCGTCTTCATTGTTGTTTTGATAGTAGCCGATACGTGTTCCAAATGACTTAAAACCGTATTTTTCATACAGCGAAATAGCGGCCGCATTGCTTACCCGAACTTCAAGTGTGATATATTTTACCATATTTTTGTAGCAATCTTCAATTATTCCACACAAAAGCGCTTCGCCAATATGTTTTCGTCTCATCTCAGGAGAAACCGCAATATTTGTGATATGTGCTTCCTCCAGAATTTGCCACGAACCGGCATAACCGACAAGATTCTTATTTTCGTCAACAGCACAATAATATCGGGCAAGCTCATTTCTTATTTCGCTTAAGAAAGAATCTTTTGACCAGTGATGTTCACCATAAGCTTTTTCTTCTATTTTGATGACATTGTCTACATCATCAACCTTCATTCGTCTGATTTTGATATTTAACTTTGTATCGTTCATACAAAAATTTTAGCACGTCAAAATTTTTAATGCAATGCTAATTTAAGAAAAAGCTTTGAAAGATCGTTCTGTATTTTTGTCCATTACGCTTTTTATAGATTCCAGTTGTTGTTGCAGTGCATTGTGTTCGGTATCTAATTTTTTAAGCTCAATATCATATTTTTTGTCTTTAATTTGAACTTCAAGAAGTCCGTCTTGATATTCAGCTTCTGCTTTTGCTATTTTTTCGCTGTCCTCAACTTCAACAAGCTCACTGACATTTGAATAGATAATGTTCTCCCATGTTATGTCATTATCCTCGCCATCCTGAGCGGTAGCCTGAGTCATAGTAATTATTCCTTTTTTAAGCGCAAAATTCAGCCATTCTTCGTTGTTTGCCTGATTATCGTCCATTACTATATAGAATTTGTTTCGTTCATTTGTGGCTTTTTCAACGTTTGGAACTGTATAGTATGGTCTTTCACCTTCATTGTGAATTGTATAGAGCGTATCAGAATCCGGATTAATAGAATCGGCATCCATTGCATACCAGAGGTTGATATACCATTGCGCAAGCGGTTTGTTATATACTTTGTCTGTATAAACAGGCATTTCCGGCGGATTAGGAGCCGCAAGATCAAATGTCGGTTTGACACCGTCAAAAGCATCAGGCGGAGTCGGCGGAGTCGGCGGGGTCGGTTCCGGTAATGTTAATTTTTGCATATCACCGTCAGTGAAGTTGATAAGCATATTTTTCATGTCGGTTGTATTAACAGAACCACTCATATGCTGCAAGATATAATACATATCAATAGCTTTTTGTTTCAATGATTTTAATGAATATGTGCCGTCACCGTTGTCGATATAATCACTCATCAATACTTGTAATTCAGTAGGCGTGCCGCCGTTTGCCTTAGCCTGAGCTAACATATTTTGCTCACCCGGCGTATTCAAATCATCATCACCATCACATACTCTGGTAGGCGTGCCATCAGGATTTGTCTCATTTAAGGCATCTGATACATCTTTAAGTTCAGGAGTTGTACCCATTCCTCCCATACTTGTACCGGTTGTGACTGATTTTCCTGAAGATGTTGTATATGTAAAGGAGCGGCCACCCTGACCATTAAAATCCAATAAGTGGTTTAACAAATGCAGATAACATCCACTACTGCCGTTTAATGCCTGTTCATAACAAAATGCAGTAGGATTATCACTTGTACCGACGATACCACTGAATGTAGCGTACAAATCAGGTTTATTCAAAGCATCCAAATACTCTTGATAGTCTTTTTCATATTGAGCCATATCAGCTTGATATTTTTCCATTTCTCTGTTGTAAGCATCAACCTTTTGGTTATAATCATTCAGGTCATCCATATAATCCTGATATTTTTGTTCGTAATCGGCAAGCTGTTTATCATATTCGGCTTTTTCTTTATTATATTCATCCATCTGTTTATTGTATTCGGCCATTTGTTCTTCAAATTCGTCTTTGCTCTCATCAAAAAGTCCGTATTTATCGAGGAATTCATACAAATTTCCGGATTGTTCAAAATTACGTGCATCTTTGCCGCTTACAAGAACTTGACCGGTTGCATTATGGAAAGTATACTGGTTTTTCATTGGCTGGTATTGGTTAACTCCATTGAACGTAAAAGCCATATTGCTTTCTGTGCCGGTAGAATTATAAGTAACATATTCAAATTTTGTGGCATCAAGAGCCTCAAGATAATTTTGTTTTTTATCAGAATTTTTATCTGATAACCGTAATTTTGCATTAGTTATCAGCATAGACTCCATTTCATTGTTATTGAGCCTTGTTGTTATGCTTAATAATCTTGCTTGTGATGCTGAAAGTCCCATAATTTTCCCTTCATTAGACTAATAATCGGTATTTCATTCTAAAAACTTTAGTAAAATTGTTTTTGTATGAAGAAATGTAACATTGAATACAAAGGTCGTAAATTTTACGGATTTGTTTCTATCAGATATTTATTTTGTAAACCTTTTAATTTTTATTATAAATTTTTTCGTAATTATAAATCCGTGATGAACTAACTTATTTTAGTAATATGTTTGTGTTATAATCAAAATGAACATTAGAAGTGTATAACAAAAGGTGCCAAAGGCACAATGGCGGGCAAGATGTCCGCCGGAAAGGAAAATTATGACTATACCGGAAACTAAACAATTCCAAATTGAAATCGGCGGTAAAACAGTTACTGTCGAAACCGGAAAGTATGCTAAGTCAACTAATGGTTCAGTCACCGTAAGATGCGGTGATACAATGCTTTTTGTTCACTGTGTTGTATCTAAAGAACCACGTGTTGGGATTGACTTCTTCCCGTTATTGATTGATTACGAAGAAAGAATGTCTTCTATCGGACGTATTCCTGGCGGTTACAACCGTTCTGAGGGCAAGGCAAGCGACAAAGCTATACTTGTTTCCCGTCTTATTGACCGCCCGATAAGACCGCTATTCCCTAAAGGATATAGAAACGATATTCAAATCGTTGCTCAATTATTCAGCTACGATCAGCAAAATCAACCTGATACGCTGGCTATGTTAGGTGCATCCTGTGCTTTGATGCTTTCAGGTGCTCCGTTTGAAGGCCCTATTGGTGCAGTTAGAGTTTCTCGTGATGAAAACGGAAATATGATAGCAAACCCTACTCACCAGCAAGCTGACAAATCAGATTTAGACATTGTTGTTGCAGGTACGCACGACAGTGTTATTATGGTTGAAGCAGGTTGTAAATTCGTAACAGAAGATGATATTATGAACGCTGTTGAATTTGCGCAGGTTGAAATCAGAAAACAATGTGAAGCTCAGGTTGAATTTGCAAAACAGTGCGGTGTTGAAAAACAAGAATTTGTTAATCCGTACGACACCTCAGAGATCAAAAAAATCATTGATGAAACAGCTCATGATATGATTTTTGACGCTTACCACAACTTTGACAGAGAATACAGACAGAACAAATTAGAAGAAGCTAAAACTCTTGTTAAAGAAAAAATTGATGCCCTGCCGGAAGATGATTATATCAAAAAAATCATTGAAGAAACAGGCATTGACTTTGTTGCGGAAGAATTTAAAAATGCAGAAAAGAAAATTATGCGCACAATGATTCTTGATGAAGGTGTTCGTGCAGACGGCAGAAAACCGCATGATGTTCGCCCTATCTGGTGTGAAGTTGGTGTTATCCCGCGTGCTCACGGTTCTGCTGTGTTTACAAGAGGACAAACTCAGGTACTTTCAGTAGCAACACTTGCAGGCCCAGGCATGAAACAGGAACTCGACGGCGTTGATCCGGAAACTGAAAAAACTTATATGCACAAATACATCTTCCCTGGCTTTTCTGTCGGTGAAGTTAAACCTCTGAGAGGCCCGGGCAGACGTGAAGTAGGTCACGGAAACCTTGCAGAACGCGCAAATGTTCCGGCACTACCTTCTCAGGAAGAATTTGGCTACACAATTCGTGTTACATCAGATGTTCTTGAATCAAACGGGTCAACTTCTATGGCTTCAACCTGCGGTTCTTCTATGGCATTGATGAATGCGGGCGTTCCTGTAAAATGTATGATAGGCGGCGTTGCAATGGGTATGATTACCGAAGAAGGCAGAGAACCTGTTGTGTTAACAGATATTCAGGGTATTGAGGACTTTTTAGGTGATATGGACTTTAAAGTTACAGGTAACGATACCGGAATTACTGCATTGCAAATGGATATGAAAGCAAAAGGTATTGCAAACGATACTTTGCGCCGTGCACTTGCTCAGGCTAAAGAAGGACGCTTACATATTCTGTCAAAAATGAGAGAAGCAATAACCGAACCTGGTCCTATGTCACCTTACGCTCCAAGCATTACAACTATGACTATTCCGGTTGAAGATATCGGAACTGTTATCGGACCTGGCGGAAAACAAATCCGACAAATCATTGATGCTTCCGGAGCAGAAATTGATATTCAGGACAGCGGTGTTGTAACAATTACGTCTAATGATCAGGAAGGCGCTGAAATAGCGAAAAAGATGATTCAAGACCTGACTTTCCACGCTGAAGAAGGCATGGTGTTAAAAGGTAAAGTCGTCAGAATTATCCCTATTGGCGCATTTGTTGAACTTGCACCTGGTAAAGACGGTATGGTTCACATTTCTCAGGTTTGCAAAGAACGTATTGATACTATAGAACCGCATTTACATATCGGTGATGAAGTTATTGTCAAAGTTATCAAAATAGATGACAAAGGCCGAGTTAACCTCACAATCAAAGGCGTTACCGAAGAAGAAAAAGCTCACTTGAGTTAAAGCTTAAATGAATAGACGAGCGGCGCGGGCTCAAAGCCCGCGCCGCTTTTTACTTATCGATTTATTTTTTATCCGGATCAACTGCTGCCTTTAACTGCTTTAGTTTAAAATATATTTCAGGATCTGTATTTGCTAAACTCATCACATATTTTGTTATATATGCTGCAAGAGTTTCGTTTGTGGTAATCAAATTAATAGCCTTTTCCTTTTTAATTTTATCCGGTACATTTGGGTCAAGCAGTGCACGCATATTGCCGCCTTGTTTTGCAATAATATTATTTTGCTGCATGAATTCTTTTAATTTTTTGCGTATTTGAGGATTTTGTGCTAAAGAATCGTGAACAATCATAAACGCATCATGCATATATTCATTTTTTGAACTTATTTCATCAGCCTTAGTATTAACAAGTAATTGTAAAAATGCATTTGTAATTTTTAAGGTTTCAGAAATAGTTAACGGCTGCTTATAAGAGTCATATTTACGGTTTAATACGGCCTTGAATTTAGCTTTCATATCATCAGGTATAAGCTCAATACCTTCACGTAAATCGCCAAAATTATCTTCCCAATATATATTCTGAACATTTTCAACTTTAAATTCATCTAAAGTATCAATGAAGGCCTGTCTGAGATTGTTAACTAAAACCGGTTCTGCATCAGTAAAATCTTTGTCTATTACACCGGTAACCGCTTTCACCTCATCAATTGTCATTATATCAGGGAAAATAGCCCTTATGTTTTCGTTATTACCTAATACAGTTACGAGTTTATATTCATTTGTAACAAGCGAGTGGTTATTAAAAAATGCCAGATACTTATTTCTTAATTGAGCAGGGTATACATCCATACTATTGAGAATTTTTTGGTTATAGCGTTTTTCTATTGTTTCTGATATCGTTAAATCGCCGGTAGCAGTATCAAACGTTATATGGCCAAATCTGTCAGGATCTGCTATTTCTTCCGATACAGGAGGGTTTTCTTCCGGTATTTCAGACACATTTTGTAACTGCTCCTGACTGTCTAATTCAGCAAACATCTCATCATATTCTTTTTGTTTAAGATCATGGGCTTTATCAAACTGCTTACGTCTTTCGGCAATTTCAGCAGGATACTTTAGGAGCTGTTGAAATTCCTCATTATTACCGTCAACCCCATAAGCCTCCATAAAGAGTTTTATAGTATCTTTCATCATAAGCGATTGAAGCGCCTGCATTTGCGGAGTTGTACGCCAATAAGCACTCATTATATCTTTTTGTGACTTGTTGGCCGTGTCATAAGTCGCCCAGAAATTTTTCATCTCAGCTGACGCATTTGTTTTTTCAAGTACAATCGGCATGATCGCCCACATGTATTTCATCACAAAGTTTGAACTTTCTGAATTTTGGAGATTTTTTTTCTTTAAAATTCTGCGGGTTTCTTCTTCATTTCCCTTGCCTGTAATCATAGCATCAGCAAGTTTATCAATCTCCCAGTCTTTGACCGTATCAAATTTACCTTTAACCGGCTTTTGTTCAGCGTGTTTTTTTATACTTTCCAGAGAAAGTTCTTTTTCTTGTTTTTGATTTGCGGCATCAACTGTACGCCTGTATTCTTTACGCGGCTTGTATTCATACGGAAAATCTTCACGGGTTGCGAGGAAAGATTTCCAGAAACCTTGATTTGGCATCTTTATTCCGTAAGCGGACATTGTTGTATAATCAATAGGGCTTAAGCCGTTAAATTCAGAGGAAATATCATTTTGAAAATCTTTATTAATTTCTTTTAAGGATTTACCCTCCAGATATATTTTTTTGAGCAGATACATGCCAAGAGTATCGTCAGTGTTTTTGAAAAGCATAGAGTTTTCATCTTTCATTAAATCAATTTCAGCAAGTACGCCTGTGCGTGCTTTTCGTGTCGGTGTTGAACTCAGATTTTCAAACAATGGTTCATCCGGAAAAAGTTCTTTAACTTCTTCCAGATTATCCGCATATTTAAGCGGTTCAAAAACTATTTTCATCATTTGAGCCGGCGGCATATTCTGACGATCTTCATAATCGTCATTGAGATAGGTTTTCATTGTTTGAGGCATACCGGTCTGATTAAAAGGCTGCGCATAGAAATTAGCCGGTGTTCTGAAAAGACGCGCGCCAAAAGATATATTATAATCTCTGTAATAAATCGGGTTATATAATTTATTACGGATTGGCTCTGCTGCTTCTGATTTGACTTGAGAATGGTTAGGGGTATTGTTTTTTGGGGTAATAAATAATTGGGGTTGTATTTTCATTTTCTTTTCCTATATTAAACTTATGCTTTAAAACTAACTTCTAAACAAGGATTTTTTTGCTATTATTTAATATTAATTTACAATTTTTATGATAATATAAAAGTATAGAGGAGGATTAATCATGTGTGATGTAATAACAATCGGAAGTGCAACAATGGACGTATTTGTAGAAAGTGACGATGCAAATATAGTTTCTGTATACACAAAAAATAAAAAATCAGAATTCATGAGTTATCCATACGGTGCAAAAGTTGAGATATCAGATTTTACCTCTCAGGTTGGCGGCGGCGGTGTCAATACCGCGGTGAATTTTGCCAATTTAGGATTAAAAACAAGCGCTATATTCAAAATCGGAGATGATATATATTCTGACGGTGTTTTAGAATCTTTTAAAGATAAAAATGTGGATTTAAGTAATATAATACAGGATGGGAATTTAAGCACAGGATTTTCAATAATACTTGTAAGCTTTCAGGGTGACAGAACTGTTTTGGCGCACCGCGGAGCAAATGCAAAACTGGAAAAGAAAGATATCAATTTTGATGCTATAAAAAACGCAAAATTGTTATATATTGCCCCGCTAAACGGCGACAGCACAAAAGTTCTTGATGACATTGCGACATTTGCACACGAAAATAACGTATTTGTATGTTTTAATGCCGGATCTTCAAGTATCAAAAAAGGATTTAGCTACCTGAAACAAATACTTGAAAATGCCAATATCGTAGTTATGAATAAAGAAGAAGCTTCACTGGCTACTCAAATTCAGGAACGACCGGATACAAGAGAGGTCAAATATTCAGAAGAGCCTATACATCCGGATGTAAAAGATATGTTGAAGAAATTAAAAGTCAGAGATTATCAGGTAATTGTCATTACAGACGGCAAAAATGGTGCTTATGCTTATGATGGTAAGACCTTTTATATATGTCCGGTTTTTGAAGGTCCTGTAGTTTCTACACTTGGTGCAGGTGATGCTTTTGCCTCAACATTTTGCGCTGCATTAGGCCGAACAGGAAGTGATATTGGTAAATCTTTGATGTATGCGTCTGTAAATTCGGCAGGTGCGGTATCAAAATTTGGAGCAACACAAGGGCTTCTTTCTTTTAATCAGATAGAAATTGCTCTGAAGCAGCATCCGGAATACTGCTATAAAACGGTAATATAGAAACACATATTGAAAACAGACTGGCTAAAAAATTAAGAGAGATTTTTGTGTTATAATCTAATTATGTTCACAGGGATTATAGAAGAAATAGGATACGTCAAGGAATTTTTACCTGAATACAGCGGAGCAAGACTCGTTGTTTCCTGTCATGAGATACTTGATGATGTAAAATACGGCGACAGTATTGCAATTAACGGCTGCTGTCAGACGGTCATAAAATTCGATAATTCTTCATTTACTGTTCAGGTAAGTAGAGAAACACTAAATGTCACTACTTTCAACGATTTGAGACAGGGAATGCCGGTTAATCTTGAACGCGCACTTACTCCAACCGCACGTATGGGCGGTCACATTGTTCAAGGGCATGTTGATTGCGTCGGAAAGTTTATAAAAAAAGTAGACCTGAATGAATTTTATGAACTGTATTTTGAAATTCCTGCAAATGAATGTAAATATGTTGTTCATAAAGGCTCTATTGCAATAAACGGAGTCAGTTTAACTGTTGCTGAACTCAGCGGCAATATCGTAAAAACTGCTATTATACCGCATACATTTAACAATACGACGTTCTCATATCTTTATACCGGTGATGCCGTAAATATTGAAACAGATATTTTAGGAAGATATGTTGAAAAATTATTATCCCCGAATAATAATGTAAGTAATATTACCGAAAACTTTTTGCAAGAGAATGGATTTTTATAATGGAATACAAATTTAATACAATTGAAGAAGCATTGGAAGATTTTAAAGCCGGTAAACCAATTATAGTTGCCGATGATGAAGAACGTGAAAACGAAGGTGATTTGATTTGCTCTGGACAAATGGTTACGCCTGAAATTATTCATTTTATGGCAAATGAATGCAAAGGACTCGTTTGTCTTGCTATATCGCACGAAATAGCGGAAAAACTTGAGTTGCCTCAAATGGTAGAACAGAATACTGAAAGTATGAAAACCGCTTTTACAATAAGTATTGATGCGGCAGAAAAATACGGAGTTACAACCGGAATTTCCGCATTTGACCGTGCAAAAACAATAGAGGTAGCTCTTGCACCTGATGCAAGACCGTCTGATTTGCGTCGTCCGGGGCATTTATTCCCTTGTGTTGCAAGAAGAGGCGGTGTTCTGCAAAGAACAGGACACACCGAAGCTGTTGTTGACTTAGCAAGGCTCGCAGGTCATGTGCCGGCAGGCGCAATGTGTGAAATTATGGCTAAAGACGGTCACATGGCGCACAGAGAAGAACTTTTTGAATTTGCGCAAAAACATAATATCAAATTCATTACTGTGGCTGATTTAATCGCGTACCGCTTAAAATCAGAAAGAATTGTGGTAAGAGAAGCCGAAGCGCATTTGCCGACACAGTTTGGCGAATTTGAGATTTACGGCTATAGAAACACGCTTACTAATCAGGAGCATGTTGCACTTGTAAAAGACGACGGTTCTGATAAAATTCCGCTTATTCGCGTGCACAGCGAGTGTCTGACCGGTGATATTTTTCACAGTCTAAAATGTGACTGCAACTATCAACTGCACAGCGCACTTAAAATGATAAGCGACTACGGCAAAGGTGCTGTTGTCTATCTTCGCGGGCATGAAGGCCGCGGAATAGGGCTTGTAAATAAAATTAAGGCCTATCATTTGCAAGAATGCGGGCAGGATACTGTTGAAGCAAACATTTCCTTAGGTTTTCAGCCTGATTTGCGCGATTATGGTGTCGGCGCACAAATTATACTGGATTTAGGTTTTAATAATTTTAATCTCATTACAAACAATCCGAAAAAAATCATCGGTTTAAAGGGTTACGGATTAAAAATTCATGATATAGTTAAAATACCGCCATTTATAAATGAGTACAATGAGCGGTATATGAACACCAAAAAAGAAAAAATGCACCACATGTTTAATTAACATTTATCTGGAAACAATTAAGGATTATGGCAATGGAAGAAGAAAATATTATAGTAAAAAAACTTGAACCCAAAGATTATGTGAGCTTTGAAACCGTTTATGAAGATTTTGTGAACAGAGCTGTTTCTGAATACAAATTTGAACTGGCTCCGCTGGGATTTGACGATTTTATTGAATCCTATGAAAAAGGATTGATTAATTGTCTGGTTATGTATGAAAATTCCATTGCTGTTGCGTTTTGCGTTTATACAACGGCAATATCAGAAGCAATAGAGCTAAACATAATACACTGTCTTAATATGGAAAATCTTCTTGGCCGCAGCCGGTATTTGGTTCAGGAGTTTCTGGAGCAGACTAAACAAGAACGCGAAGATAAAATCGTATGTTATCCTATGCTCGGGGAACAAAAAACAATAATAAGTGAACTGGCAAGATATGGATTTCGGTTTGTCGGTATTGCAGTATTGAGATTTTTGATGCACGGAACAAATTCCCGCGATATATTAAACCTCTCAAGATTAAATGATATGGATGCATGCTACAAAATTGTTGAATGGTCAGACGAATACTTTAAGGAAGCTGTTCCGATTGTGCAGGAGGCCTTTGAAGATAGTGCGGATGCGCTTTTTGACCCTAGATTTAAGTCGCTTGACGGAACTCATGATATTTTGTCTAAAATCGTAAACAATATTTATGCGGAATTCTTACCGGAAGCAACAAGCGTTCTTTTGTGTAATAACATTCCGGTCGGTTTCTGTTTTATGAATTTAACCGGCGGGAAAATCGTAAATATTCCGATTGTTGCTATAAAAAAAGATCATCAGGGCCGGGGACTTTCAAAACACATGCTGAAAAATTCTCTTCAAAAAATATTACAGCTTGTTGATTACGAAAACCGCCCTATTACAGAAGTTAATACCTGTACGGAAACAAATAATTTTCAGGCGCTTAAAATGTACCGTCATTTAGGTTTTAAGGAAGATTATAACTATCCGCAGTCATATTTGCCAATACGTAAATAGCCTCTGGACATTTTGCAAAAAATCGTTATAATAGTTATAATATGAGCGACTTTAACCTGGGTCATTTAATTTCTAAATTCGTAAACTATCAGGCGCTGAATGTAAACAGAGCCTCACAAAATGCTGCAGCTAAACAGGCACAGTTTAATAACAATGTCGCTCAAACATCTGCTCAGGCCGCCGCGCAGACCGCTAAAAATGCGGCTGCAAATACTCAGATGGCTAATTTTGGCGGAGCCGATCGTTCTGTTTATATAAAAGATTTGATGAAACTGCCGCGAAACCTTAATGAATTAATCTTTATTTTGCAGCAAAATATATCAAATGCGCAGTTTCAGCAGCGATTTAACCAACAGCTTGCGGCTCACAGAAATTTCCTTTCCCAGACGCAGGCACAAATTCTGGCTCAGTTACAGGGGTTATCTCTTCCGGGCTCAACTGCAACGCTTACAAATCAGACTCTGTTAAATCAACTATCATCTTCATTGAAAAATTTGCCTATACTCTCCAATGGTATGATTAATCTTGCTGATATTTCAGCGCTTATTCAGGCCAACGGAAAAGACGCTGTAACTAAATTAATAATGGCAATGGCCGGAGCTGCCAAGCAAGGGGTTTCGGATTTGAGCCAGCTTAAAGATACTGCAAAGCTCATCAACGCAAGTGTAGCACTTGCCTCTCAAGGTGACAACGCCCAGACATTAAAAACACTTTTACTTTTATATCTTCCGTGGCTGCCATTGCAGGAAGGTGTCGGATTTGATCTGGATATAGAAACCGCAGAAGGCTCAGAAGCTGATGAAAGTATATTAACAATTACCATAAGCACAATAAACTACGGGATTGTTACGGCTGTTTTAATACTTGAAAGCAAAAATTCTGTCCATATAAATATTGAATGTTCTCAAAAATTTCCGAAAGAAGAACTGCTTTTGCGTCTTGAAGGAGAAGAAAAACACTATTCAGTACAGTCAAATGTTAATTTCTCCACGGTGGAAGAAAAGAAAGTCACTCAGGACAAGCCGCAGGCAAAAATTAATATGTCCAATACAAACGAAATTAATCCGTATCTTTTGCTGATGGCTCATGCAATAATCCGTCACACAATAGAAATAGATAAAAATACCTCCATGGGTGTAACTTCACATCTTGATTCATAAATCCGGACAAGAAAATCGGAATATGTTAACTCACTTCTGTTAATAACCTTTCCAGTGCCACGGGACAGAGTCCTATTATATTTTTAAGACTTCCGGTATATGATTTGACAAATCCGTCAGGTAATTCCTGAATGCCGTACGCGCCGGCTTTATCAAGCGGTTTGAATTGTGTTACGTAATTATTTATCTGTTCTTCACTTAATGGATAAAATTCTACCTCACTTGTCACAGACTGCTTTATTTCTTTACCGGTTTTTCTGTTAATCACTGCAATGGCCGTCACAACTTTGTGTTTTCTGCCCGAAAGTCTTTTCAGCATTTTGCAGGCTTCAGCATTATCGTGCGGCTTTTCCAGAATATCATTGTCAACAACAACCATTGTATCAGCCCCTATAATCATTGCCGGCTCATCTAATAAAAGCAGAACAGCTTTAGCCTTATTGTATGCAAGATTTTCTATATAATCGTAAGAAAAAACCGCCCGCGTATGTGGTTCTTCATACGGTGACGGTATAATTTCATAACAGTATCCACTTTCTTTTAGTATATCGGCTCTTCTGGGAGATGAAGACGCCAGGATAATTTTTCCCATTTTTCAATCCCTCTTTCTTTGAAAATAATATCAAAAAAAGCTGAATTTAAAAACTTTTTCGAAAAAACTGTATTAGTATCTTGATGTCTTGTTGTATCTCGCAGTACGCGCATTGATAGCATAACATGCAATATTCAACCGCTGTTTTAATACCATCATGTTACGGTACATACTTGCATAATCATTCATAGCGCCCATCATTTTATTCGGGTCAACCATGGATTCCATATTGTCGTGGTTGTCAACTTTTTCATCCGCATATTTTTTAACCAATAATTGGTCAATGTAATCCTCAGCACCTATTGCCATAGTGTGTCCTCCCAAAGTATTCGTGTTCCTATTGATTTGAGTGAGAAAATATTATCCAAAATATTCCTTATATATATACTAAGTATTTCTTTCCCTGAAAATTGCTTTTTTAATACATGTTTTGTTTACAATTGTTTACATTTGTAAACATGCAAATCAACTCCTGCCGATAACGTAATCCTCTTTGCAAAATTTATGCTATAATTCCGTTATGAAAGAGATTAAAATTATAGCACCTGTTAAAAAACCGGAAGATATCGCGCTCTTCGCTAAAGAGACCGGCTGCCGCGACTATTATGTTTATTATAAAAAATTTCTGAACAATAATTTTGATTACGTTAACGAATTTGTTGAAGCGGCAAAAAGTAACCATAGCAATATTTATATAAATTTCAAACATGATATAACAGAAGAAAATCTGTCAGAAATTAAAAAGATGCTGAAATTTCTTAAAACAGCAGGTATAAACGGCATATTTATCAACAGTTTTGCGATACTTGAAGCTATAAAAGTTTTTAATCTCCCGTTCAAGATTATTGTTGACAGCTATTTTGATATACACAATATTGCGGGTATTGATTTTATAAATAATTTCCACAAGGTTGATGAAGTTATCATTACCGAGGAAATATACATGAAAAATATCGCAAAAATAAAGAAATATACGAAATTGCCGCTGGCAATAGATTCTGACAATCTGCCGTGGTGTGCGGAAGATATCAAAAAATCGGGCGCAATAGACAGCGTTGTTATAAAAGGGAAATTCGCAAGTTCCGACGAAATTCTTGAGGGTATTGAACTTGTTGAAAAAATTCTGGCAAACCCTAAAATGTTCAAAAACCAAAAATTACCGTTTAAACACGTAAGAAAAAGCATATACCAGACTAATCATTTCCTTGGAGAAGTCGTAAGCGCCGAGGGTAAAGATTTTGAGTTCAGCAAGAATATAAAGAATTTTGACTGGGATATCAAAATTCCGCGAATACAATCGGATTTTGAAGCGGCACGCAAAAACAAATACCGTATAAATCTCCGCTTATCCGAGCTTGCTCAGGTTAAGGAACTTGAAAAATATATAAAAAAAGTTGGCAAATCACCGGTTTATTCAATAGAATACGGCGAAATTCTTGCAACAAATGACCTTTCGACAAGCAGTTTTAATGAACTTGTTATGAAGGTGAAGAAATTCTGTGCAAAATACGGTATAGAATTCCAGCTTTCAACGCCGAGAATTTTGATAGAACGTGATTTTGACAGGGTTTATGAATATGTAAAACAAATTATACTTTCTGAACCAACCCCGTCATCTCTTATTGTAAATAACATCGGTTATTTTTGGATGCTGTTGAATGATACTGATATGGACGATATCCCGATTGAAATAGGTCAGGGAATAAATCTTTTGAACAGTCTTTCTATTAAGTGCTTAAACAATCTGACCCCTTTAACAACAGTGGATTTTACATCGTTTAAGGACAAAGAAAGCGCGATTAAAACAATTAAAAAAGTCAAGAATATCATTCCGAACAGAAAATATACAATAGCAGGAAACATGCGTGTTCCGACCCTCGGTCTTTGCCCGTTAAATAATGATAGTGCAATTATTTCACGGCTTTCCTGTGCGGCACCTTGTCATAGAGGCGGGTATGCACTGCACGATCCTTCGCTTGATAAGATTTATCCGTTTACCTGTGACGGATTTTGCAGAATGCACATGTTTGAGGATTGCATTATGGAAGATTTTTCTGATGTGGAGGAACTTGCAAAAGCAGGCGTTAACGAATTTGTATTTGATTTTTGCGCCTTGAATGCACGATTTGTGCCTGTATTGCTGGAAAAATTTTTTAACAGAAATAATAAATAATAATTCAAAAACTTCGTTTAAGCTCACTTGACAATAGAAGTTTTGCGACGTATATTGTTTTTGTAAAGACATTTAACGACTATAGTATTATTCAATGCAGCACTATGCATCACCAAAGGGGGGCCGGGATTTAAAAGCAGTGTCGGAAAAGAAATTTTTCGGCACTGCTTTAATACTATTAATTGTGTATATTGTTATATTTTCTTAAATTTTTTCTTGCATAATTCCGAAACGTATGCTACAATTACTCAAATAAAGGAATTTTGTAATAGATTTCTTTTAAAAAGGCACAACCTAGGAGAAAAACAATGTACGAAGACGAAAAACTGGTATGTGAAGATTGCGGCAGTGAGTTTATTTTTTCAGCGGGTGAGCAGGAGTTTTACGCTGAAAAAGGACTTGTAAATAAGCCGAAAAGATGCGCAAACTGCAGAAAATTACGCAGGCAAAACAACAGAAAAAAGAGAAAAATGTATGACGCTGTCTGCTCAAAATGCGGCGCACAGACTCAGGTACCATTCAAACCTATTCCGGGTAAAGAAGTCTATTGCAAAGATTGTTTCGCAAAAGAAAACGCTCAATAAACTTAATCGCTCAGAATTTAAAAATCCGGAACATTTGTTCCGAATTTTTTTATGCACCTATACAGCTGTTTAAATATTCAATCATATTTATTTTTTCATCATAGAGATATTTAATAAAATTCAAATAGGCAGGATCGTGAGAAGCTATGACAAGGTTAATCTCAAATCCGTCTGTGCAAAATGGTTCGTAATCATAAACAACATAGCTGTTATATTTACTTTTCCATTCCTTTTTTTCTACCCTGCTGTTATTTTCTTCTACGATGTCCTCAAGCCAGGATACTATATTTTTATTAACGTTTTTAATCTCCATACGACTGTATTTAGTACAATCTGTGTTTCCCATTAACATGTCAAAATACTCCAAACATTGCGCTATACCAAAATTGTAAATGTTTTTACATTCCAAATAATCCCCTTTAGGTATAAATTAATATAAGTATATTTGGTAATTTCTGATTTAAAAATTTTAATACTTTGCATTGTTGACAATATTATGGTATGATTTTGTTGACCCTAGAACTGGAGAAAAATATCATGAATATATTAATGCACATCGTCAAAGACCCGCCTATATTAATCGTTATTTTTACATTCATTTTTTCAACCATATTTTGTACGCAAAAGTACAAATATGTAAAAAAAGAATTGATGCATTTTTATAATTTTATAAAAGATTTTAAAAAGAGCGATTTAAATTTCAGATTTAAAGAAATTGACGAGTGGATGTGTAATAACCCTTATGTTTCGGCAAGCTGGCTGGAGTTTAAGAACACCCTTGTATTCTCGGAATCGGTTGCGTTAAAGACAAAAGATAATGATTTGACTTACAAAGAGGTGTCATCGACTGTTCAAAATATCCAAACAACAGTTGATCCGTTATACTTCTTTAATACAGAAAGTTTAATTACATCAAAATTTAACTTTAAATTTCTGCAAAGTGTCCCGACAATTTTGACAGGTTTCGGTCCGTTGTTTACATTTATGAACATTGCAGTGGCATTTGGTAAAATCGACTTTTCATCTCAAGAGAGAACAATTTCATCAGTTGCGGAATTGATGAGTTCCATGCAGGTTGCGGCACTTGTATCAGTATTTGCGGTAGCATCTTCTTTGATATTTATGTCATTTGAAAAAATTCTGTATAATAAGTTCTGTCAAAAAACTTTAGGAATGTGTCAGGATAAAATGGCAAAATTATTTGATAACATTTCATCTGAAAAATTCTTGCTGGAATTGCTTAAAGAAACGAAGATTCAAAATAATTCAGTGTCAAACCTGATAAGCGTTTTGCCTGATAACTTCAAAATAGCGCTTAATTCGGGTATTGCAAGTAACCTTGTGCCGTATTTGGAAAACCTGATTTATGGTGTTAACCAGTTGAATAAACAGATGAAAGAAACCGCTAAAGCTGCCGGTAAATCTGATGATGTTGATGAATTATTTTAAATCGGAGGTAGGAATTAAGTTATGGCAATGATGGCAAAAAAAGGTGGAGAAGGCGGTGAAGAAGAAAATATCTTCTGGGTAACGATGTCCGACTTGATGCTTGGTTTGGCCTGCGTATTTATGACGCTGTTCGTACTTGCCATGACAGGTTTTACGCAGACATCAATCCAACAAAAGCAAAACCAGATGAAAGCAGTTGAAGAATTAGCCGATAAACTAAAAAAAGCAGATATAAATGCAGAAGTAGATAAGATGACCGGTGATATTAAAATTTCCGATTTGGAATTGTTTGATGTTAACAGCTGGACTCTTTCAAAACGTGGACAGGATTATCTGGATAAACTCGTACCGATTTATGTCAATACGATATTTACCAAACCTGAATTGGACCAAAATATTGCGAATATTATTGTTCAAGGGCATACCGATTCTCAATCTTTTGCAGGACTTTCAACAAAAGATGAGCAGTTTGTCCGCAATATGGAATTGAGTTTGAAACGTGCAAATTCGGTTGCGGAATATATGTTTAAAACTAATTTTGATAAAAAACACAGTGAGGATTTGCGCCAAAAACTCGTGGTTGAAGGTAAAAGTTTCTCTGAACCTATAATGGTTAACGGAAAAGAAGATTATGCAAAAAGCCGTCGTGTTGAACTCAAGTTGAAAGTCAACACATGGGACATCAAAAATATGCTGGGATTTTAATAGATAATGATAAATCAGGATAATATTTTAGAAACAATAAATATGATAAAACTTCACAATCTCGACATCAGAACAACAACGATGGCGATAAGTTTAAGAGATTGTGCATCAGAAGATTGTGATGAAGTTTGTGAAAAAATTTATAGCAAAATAACAAAATATGCCAAAAATCTTGTGGAATACGCAAATGAATTGGAAAATGATTATTCTATTCCGATTATTAATAAAAGAATTGCCGTAACACCTATTTCAATAATAGGTGAATCCTGCAAAAATCCGGATTATGTAAAAATCGCTCAAACACTTGATAAAGCTGCATTGGAGATAGGTGTTAACTTTGTCGGCGGTTTTTCAGCACTTGTCGAAAAAGGTTTTACACGCGGCGACAGACTTTTAATAGAAAGCATACCGGAGGCACTTGCAACAACAGAACGCCTTTGTTCCTCCGTAAATCTGGCATCTTCTAAAGCCGGAATAAATATGGATGCTGTTTTAAAAATGGCCGAAACAATAAAACAATCGGCAGAACTGACTAAAGACAGGGATTGTATAGGGGCGGCAAAACTCGTTGTATTCTGTAATTCCGCTGGTGATAACCCGTTTATGGCCGGAGCATTTTGCGGGTATGGCGAGCCGGAATGCGCACTGAATGTTGGAGTTTCAGGCCCTGGAGTTGTAAGAGCAGCGATTGAGGATTTGCCGCAGGACGCTGATATGAGCACTCTGGCAAATAAAATAAAACAAATTGCATATAAAATAACAACAACCGGAGAACTTGTAGGACGTAAACTTGCTAAACGTCTGGATATCCCGTTTGGTGTAATAGATTTGTCGCTGGCACCAACACCTGCAGAAGGTGACAGTGTAGCAGGAATTTTTCAGGCAATGGGGCTGGAACATGCCGGAGCACACGGGACAACAGCCGCACTTGCTATGCTTAATGATGCTGTAAAAAAAGGCGGTATTATGGCAAGTTCACATGTCGGAGGACTTTCCGGCGCGTTTATTCCTGTATCAGAAGATGCAGGCATGATAGATGCTGCGACAAAAGGATGTTTGACATTTGATAAACTTGAAGCAATGACATCTGTGTGTTCAGTTGGACTTGATATGATAGCAATACCCGGTAAGACACCTGTTGACACTATCGCGGGTATTATTGCTGATGAAATGGCGATTGGTATGATTAACAAAAAAACGACTGCCGTTAGAGTTATACCGGTTATAGGTAAAGATGTCGGCGACAAAATCTATTACGGCGGCTTGCTTGGCGAAGCTCCGGTTATGCCGGTAAATACCTTGTCATCAACGAAATTCGTAAGACGCGGCGGGCGAATTCCTGCTCCTATCCACAGTCTCAACAACTAAGAAAGGAATACAGTTTGGCTAAAACGCTGAATGAATTAACTATTGAATTAAAAGATTTTATCTTGGATACGCTGAATGATCCACGTTCTAAAGTAAAGGTAAAACGTTACGAGTTCAATGCACTGGACGTGACAATGGATCCGGACAGAGAAAGTATGCCGCATATTATTGTTTCAATGGGTATATCCGAGGCTGTATTCAGTATTGAGACCGGTAAAAAAATTACCGGCGGTATGGGCCCTGTTGAACGTTATGTCTTGAAATGGCTGGAAAAAGGTTTGACTCTGCAAAAACTCAGAGAAACCTGGATGTCTGCTGAAAAAATCCAGAGAGTAAAAGATAAAAAAGGTCAAAAGCCTCAGAGCAAATTCCGATAAATATCTAATCTAAGCAACCATGTTTATATTTATATGCTTTCTTTGAACGGCCATTGCCAGATCCTGACGTGTTATCATACCGTCTTTGTCTAAATCAAGTCCTCTGTTTTGCGAGTATGTTTTGCCGTCATTTTTGGTCGCGATGACGTTTTTTCCGGCAAAAGCAGGTCTGTAGACAATTGCATACAAATCAGCGCTGTCTAATTTTTCTCCTGAATTAAATTTGAAACTCTTACTGCGAAGCAGATATTTTTCAACAAGATCAAGCTGTTCCATTGCTGACATATTTGCAATCTTGTCTTTGGTTAAATTCATACCATAAACCTGATTTAAGTCTTTTATCGCAATACCGGTAAATTGCAGCAAACCTATCGCACCGCTGTGCCTGTTTCTTGCTGTTGGATCAAGACCGGATTCGCTATTCATTACACCTAATAAATCGCGATAATCACAATTTACTTTCTTTGCAATATCTTTTACTTTATCTACAAAATCTTTTGTCAATGTTTTAGTTGTTTTTTTACCATTATATGTAGGTATTGACACTTTTTTGAGTCGTTGTTTTTCAGATATTTTAGGTTCTCCTTGTTTGCTTACCGGAGCAAGTTGTGCAGACTGAAGATTGACCGACCAATTTGTTGCCAGATCAGTAAGCGAAGTTGGCTTTTGGGTAGAGGTTTTACCAGAAGCTTTTCCTTGATTTGCGGAATATAATGTCATATGCGATGTTCCTGGCTGATAATTCCATACAGGTAAATCATTGATACTTTGTATAGGCGGATACTCCGGTTTATAATTCCATACCGGCAAATCGCTTATGCTTCTGATCTGCGAAACAGGGTAATTCGGAAACGGTTTTATTACAGGCGTTTGATAGGTTTGTCTGTATCGTTCCAACTGTGCGTCCAGATAAGCATTAATAAATGACATTTTATTAACAGAACTATTTGTTGATATTGAGCACATATATTTCCCCTTTATATTCCCCGTATTTATATAAAGTAATTTGTTATATAAGAATTGCCATTTTTTTATTTTTGTGTAAATTTATGTTAAAGATTGTTAAACGCTTGTAAAGAAATTTTATTTTGTTTATTATATGATAGTTTCAGGGTAGAAGATTATGATATTTAATGAGACAAAAACACACGAAATCACAGTCGACGTAGTTATTTTAACGCTGAAAAATAACGCCTTGCATGTATTGCTTGTTAAACGTATGAATGAACCGTTTAAAGATAAATGGGCAATACCCGGCGGATACGTGAGATTATCCGAAAATCTTGATCAGGCGGCGTTACGCGTATTAAAAGAACGTACTGACGTTGATAACATTTATCTTGAACAATTGTATACATTCGGAGATCCGCTCCGCCACCCTAATTCAAGGGTTATAACCTGTGCATATTTTGCGTTAGTTAGAGCAGAAGATATCAAAATTAACACATCTCCGGAAATTGGCTGGCATAAGGTTTCAGACCTGCCGCCTCTGGCTTTCGACCACAAAGAAATTATTGAATACTCGCTGAAAAGGACACGCGAAAGATTAGAAATTTGTCCTGTGGCTTATCAGCTCTTGAACGAAAAATTTACACTGACTGAAATGCAAAAATCTTATGAGCTTATTATGGGCAAAAAGCTTGATAAACGTAATTTCAGAAAAAAAGCCCTTTCAACTGACGGACTTATTGAATTAAATGAGTTTACCAAATCTTCTTCCAAACGTCCGGCAAGGCTTTATACTTTTGAAAACATAACACTTAATTCAAAACGTGCCCATTTTATTTCAAAAAACAAGGAGAAAAAATAAACCATGGTTACTTTTATTTGGACTATACAAATAATTTCCGCAATATTACTGATTGTGCTGATATTGCTGCATTCCCCGAAAGGCGACGGAATAGCAGGGATGGGCGGCGCCTCTCATGTATTTGCGTCACAAAAAAGTGCAGAAAAAGGTCTTAACAAATTAACAGGCATAATCGCTGCAATATTTCTGGTCTGCACATTCCTTCTGGGATACGGAATTGTAAAATAAGGAGAACTTGTGAAAAGTTCTTTTGAAGATATATTTTCCCGCAACGAACTTTTTTGGGGAAAAGAAAAACAAAAATTACTTGCCGGCAAACATATAGCTGTATACGGGCTTGGAGGTGTCGGCGGTTTTTGTGTGGAAACACTTGCGCGCGCAGGAATAGGAGAACTTACTATTGTTGATTTTGACAAAGTTTCCTCCTCCAATATCAACCGTCAGATTGTGGCACTGCATTCAACTGTCGGACAAAGCAAAGCAGAACTTTTTGCGGCCAGACTCAGGGACATAAACCCCGAAATAAAAATAAATGTGGTTGATGATTTTTATACCGAAAAATTACAACTGCCGCAAAATATTGATTATGTTGCTGACGCAATTGATACAATGCGTTCCAAAATTGCACTGTTAGAAAATTGCTTTACAAATGAAATTCCGGTTATAAGTTCAATGGGAGCAGGCAATAGGCTTGACCCGACAAAGCTTTATATATGTGATATCAAAGATATTAAAAACAAAAATGCACCTTTTATATCAAATATTCTATATCAACTTAAAAAACGCGGAATTGAAAGCGGAATTACGGTCGTTGCCAGCAGTGAAAAACCATTTTGCACAGAAAAAATCTCAGGCGAAGAAAAAGTTTATACTAAATCAGGTGAAGAAATAATTTTCAGCAAAATTACGCCTGCATCAACACCGTTTGTGGCAAGCTGTGCAGGAATTTTTATGGCATACTATATTGTGAAAGAAATTATAGATAAAGGTGAATAAATGAATATACTTGTAACAGGCGCTTCAAAAGGTATAGGCAAAGCTATAGCAGAAGAATTAAAAACTTCTGGAAATTTGTTCATTACCGGACGCAATGAAAATGCCCTGATTGCCTGCAACGCAAAAGGATTTTGTGTATGCGATTTGTCAAAAGATATAAACAACCTTGTTCAATTTATAGAAGAAAAACAAATCGACGTACTTATCAATAATGCCGGAGAATATTTGTATAAAAATATAGAGTCTGTGAGCGTAGAAGATATTCAAAAAATTTATCAGACAAATCTCATTGCCCCGACATATTTGATAAGTAAAGCTGTCAAATATATGAAAGAACAAAAATGGGGACGCATAATCAATATCGGCTCTATATCAGGCGTAATGGGGGAAGCCAATGCGAGTTTGTATTCAGCAAGCAAAGCAGGGCTTCTGGGGCTGACTAAGGCTCTGGCATTGGAACTTGCAGAGTATAATATAACGGTTAACACCATAAATCCTGGTTGGGTTGACACAGATTTAGGGAATGCTTCAATAGAAGACAGTGAATTTTCAAAAGATGAGATTTTGGAATGTATTCCGCAAAGACGCTTTGTAAAGCCGGAAGAAGTGGCAAAACTTTGCAGATATCTTATTTCTGATGATGCAAAAGGAATAACAGGTCAGGGGATAAATATTTGTGCAGGACTGAGTGTCGGAATTTAATAGATAGACTGAATTTATTAGTCAGTGATTTTCTAAGGTGTAGTTGTAAAGCTCTAGACTTAATAGAACATCTGTGATATACTCATTTTATGAGTAACCTCACCAAATATTTTAAGCAATCCGCTACATATAAGATTTTTACTGGTATTTTAGAAACCTGCGAAGATTTTTTGGATACTCTCGGTAAAATTACTGAAAACGGTATTGAATTTTTTCGGTGTGTACTCAAGCGGCAAATCAGTAAGAAAGAACTTATTGAGCAATGTCATCGTTTCGGTGTAACTTCACTTCCGATAACACTTTCTATTGTCGGAATGACTTCAATAATTGTAGCATCTCAGGTTGCTCTGGAAATGGTTAAGCAGGGCGGCGGCAATTTTGTCGGAATGCTTATGACAATTCTTATTGTAAGAGAAGTAGGGGTTATTATGTCAGGATTTGCACTCATATCCATGATCGGCTCGTCTATGGCCTCTGAGATTGCGACAATGCGGGTTACCGAACAAATTGATGCAATTAAAGTCTTGAAGGTCAACCCTATTTGCTATCTGTTTGTTCCGCGTGTGTTATCAGGTTTTATCATGATGCCGTTTGTTACAATAATTGCATCAACAGTAGGTGTTCTTGCAGGTGCTGTAACCTCTAAACTTTCGGCCGATTTAAGCTTCCGTGCCTTTTTCGATTCTATGTGGCTGGGCATTTATATGAAAGATCTCTGGGTAAGCTTACTTAAAGCCTTTGTTTTTGGCGGCGTAATCGCACTTATCAGTTGTTCTTGCGGTTATTACGCAACAGGAGGCGCCAAAGGAGTCGGGCTTGCCACAACAAAAGCCGTGGTATGGTCTTTTGTCGCTATTGTAATTTTAGATATGATTTTTGCTATAGCTTTTTTCTTCTAATCCGTGTATAATAAGGTGTAAAAATGAGTATTGAAGTTAAAAATTTAATAAAAGCTTTTGGTGATAAAACCGTTATCAACGATGTTTCTTTCAAGGTTAATAACGGAGAAACGCTTGCGATTGTCGGTTTTAGCGGTTCCGGAAAAAGTACTATACTGAAACTTATCTGCGGACTTATCAAACCTGACAGCGGCGAAATAATAACATCAGAAGGAGATATCGCAATGGTATTCCAATACTCTGCACTGTTTGATTCTTTAAATATTGCAGACAATATAGCATTTGCCCTCCACGAGAGACGTGATTTAAGAAACAAGTATACAGAAGACGAGATTAAAAAAATTGTCACGGAAAAACTTGCACTCGTCGGTCTTAAAGGTATAGAACAAATGTTTCCGTCAGAATTGTCCGGCGGTATGCAAAAACGTGTAAGTTTTGCCCGAGCCATAGTGACCGGGCCTAACACTATTCTATATGATGAACCGACATCAGGGCTGGATCCTATTTCGTCTACATTGATAGAAGATTATATTGTAAGGCTCAAGGAAGAAACTCAGGCCGCCTCTATTGTTGTCACTCACCAGATGTCAACTATTACAAGAACTGCGGACAGAGTTGTTATGCTGTATGACGGCAAAATAGTTTTTGAAGGGACTCCTGAGGATATGCTAAGACAAGATAATGATTATACTAAACAGTTTGTCACCGCCTCTCTTGAAGGCCCGATGAAAATGATGGCATAAATTATTAGGAAGGATAAAAAGATGAGAAATTTATTTAACGATGACGTAATGTCTTTAGACACATATATAATGTTTAAACTAAAAGAAGAAACCGCAAAGCTTACACCGGAATTAAAGGCTAAAAACCGTGCTCCTATTTCATTATCAATGGGCGCTCCGACAGCTAATCCGCCAAAGTGTTTAATCGACAGACTTAAAGAAATTCTGGATGAGGACGGCATTCACATGTATTCAACGCCTAAAGGTGAGAAATATTTTAGAGACGCTGTTGCATTGCGTATGAAAAACCGTTTTGGCGTTGATATGAATCCGGAAACAGAGATTTTTTCACTTGTCGGCTCAAAAGAAGGTATTGCAAATTTAATCAGAACATTGATAACTCCGAAAAAAGAAGAAAAAGAAAAGGATGTAATCCTTGTGCCCGATCCCGGGTATGCATCATATCTTGAGTTTGTAAAATGTTCCGGCGGAAAATCTTACCCGATACCGCTGACTTATGAAAATGACTACAAACCGGATATGGATGAAGTCTGGGATAATTTAATCAAAGACGGTTACAAACCGGAAAATGTAAAAGCAATGATATTAAACTTCCCGAATAACCCGTTAGGTGCAACAACTACAAAAGATTATGTAAGAAAAGTAATTGATTTTTGTAAAAAACATGAAATTCTTCTTATATCAGATGCAGCATATTGTGATTTATATTTTGATGAAAACGAAAAACCGTTCAGTGTATTTGAACTTGAGGGCGCAAAGGACATTGCCGTGGAATTTTACAGTTTTTCTAAACCTTATGCCGTAACCGGCTGGCGTTTAGGCTGGGTTTGCGGCAACAGCGAAATTGTTCAGCGTTTTGGCAAAGCGAAATCAACTATCGACAACGGTATATTCAAAGCGCTGCAAAAGGCTTGTGCTGAAATACTTAACTCAAAAGAAGGCGATGACTATATTAAAGCCGGTAACGAAGGTTACAAACGCAAACAGGCAATTATGGTAAAAGGTTTTAAAGAACTTGGCTGGCCAATTGATGAGAATAAAATTCCGCACACAACATTTTATCTCTGGCTGCCAATTCCGCCAAGATACAAATCAGCATTTGAATTTTGCGAAGATTTATTGAAAACATCCGGTATTGTTCTTGTTCCGGGCAATGCATTTGGAACTCATGGCGAAGGATTTTTCAGATTGTCTTATGTATGCAGTGACGAACAATTGCAAGAAGTTATAGACAGAATGAAAGCTGACGGATTTACTTTTTCATAAGACAAGCTTCTACTGAAAGATAAAATATTTAATTAATTCTTTTGGTAGTTGTCAGGCAGGCAATTAAGTAAAGATAATGCTGCGGAATTAGTAATCTCGCAGCATTATTTGTTGTGTGGTTTCAATGTCTTGTATATATTACTTTAGTTCACAGATTGCATAGTGTGTTGCAATACCTCTAGATGAATTATTATTAGAACCAAAAGAAAAACTATAGTCTGGGGTATATTTGCAAATGTAACTGCCTTGAGCATATTCACCTGTTGTATTTTCATAATTTTCCCAAAAGCATACATCTTTTGTTTGACCTTGTCCATAATTAGTAAACATATTTAAAAGCGTTTTTTCGTTACCTCCGCTATTAAGTTTATCAACGCCACCACATTGTTTTATCGCACCGGCCCAGTAATCACCATTGGAACAATGCTCATAGCAGCAGCGTTTTATCCCTAAATTGTCTTTAATTTTCTCACATTCTTCTGCGGTAATTGGAGTAGGAATAAATGGCTGTGAGTAACATTTACCATTAACTTCATATACACAAGAGTACCCAGGACCGTTTGTATTTAATAACCCTATATCATCTCCAATTTTGTTAGGTGCTTTGGCTCCGTTAATTTCAAATATTGCGGCAATACAACTTGTTGTCGCATTAGTAACGGGTTTGTTATTTTCTGTCGACCACTGATAATTCTCCAGAGGATTTAAGTGTTCACACTTTGTGTTGTATGATAAAATCATTGATGTTCCATCAGATGTTACTATGCCAACATTTGGAGAGCTATAATCACTTGCTTCGTTAGCTTGCATCTTTAATTGAAGTCCTGTTTGCAGAAAAGAAACATCTATTGTTTCGTTCTCATTAACTTTAATAGTATTATATGACCAACAAGAGGATAATGAGGAAGCTGGACATATTTTAATTATTTTAAAATGTTTTTTAAGTTCATTAACAAAAGCTGTCGTATTTTCATAAGGACCGATTAAATCTTCTGCTGCCATTTTCTCAGTTGCTTGTGTTAATTTATATTTGACTGTACGAATTTTTTCAGCACGTATTATTTTTTGTATATTAGGGATAAAGGAAATTATAAGTATTGACACTAGACCAACTATTACAATTGTAATTAGCACCTCTGCCAATGTGAAAGCCTTTTTCATATTTTGCTCCTTTTCTTATGTTATAATCCTTTTGATTATAAATGTTTATTCCTTCCGTTGTTACTGGAAAAAATCCAGTAAAATTATGCAGTTATATCCAGTAAGATTGTCAAATGGATGAAAATGAATTGTATCAAAAGTTAGGCAGGCGGATTAAGCATTTGCGGGAAGCCGCTCATCTTACCCAGGAAAAACTTGCTGAAAAAAGCGGTATTAGCCTTGATTATCTCGGTAAAATTGAGGTTAATATAAATAAACCGGGGCTCAAAACCCTGATAAAACTTTCTAATGCTCTTGATTTACCTATTAGGGTACTGTTTGATTTTGAATAATCATCTTGACATTATATTTTGTGTTTCGTATTATAAAGAAACAGGTGAGGCGACATGGCCAAGTGGTAAGGCAGAAGCCTGCAAAGCTTTTATCCCCCGGTTCGAATCCGGGTGTCGCCTTTTTTATTAGTTATTTGGGAGAATGGTTATGGGAAAAATATTTGGTATATCTGACAATCCTGTCTCAACAATAGGTTCTGCAATACGTACTATGAGAGTTGAAGCTCCGAAAATTTACGCTAAAGATTTGCCTAAAAATACAAATGTGGCGGACAAATTCGTTTCTAAAGAAAAGCAGCCGCAGGCAAATGCTTTTATTAAAATGCGCAATGGATTTGGAAAACTGATGGCGCATTTTAGCCACTCAAAAGTTAATAAGTAATAATTATTGACAAAGTATATATTAAAGTGATAATATGAAACTATGTTAAAGAAGAGTTGGTTATTAATTATTAGTTTAATCCTGCTTAGCAACTGTGCTAACGCTATTGAATTGCATTTTAACGGATTTATTGCAGATGAAGCAAATCTGTTATCACCGGAAATTAAGAAGGATTTGAACATGACTTTACTGGATTTGCAAAAAAAATCCGGTGCAGATATCGCAGTTGTTACGCTTCCTTCTTTGAACGGAAAAACTGTTGAAGAAGTAGCCCTTGATATCGGACGTTCTTATAAACTCGGAGCGGTTGGCAAAAACAACGGCATGGTTTTTCTGACTGCGTTAGGCGAACGCAGGCTGAGAATAGAACTCGGGCTCGGGCTGGAAGATAAAATAAGTATTAAAACATTGGAAAATATTAGAGATAACGATATTATTCCTTATTACAAAAAAAGCGACTATCAAAACGGCATTACCCGCGGAGCTTATGTCTTAGCCCAAACAGTAGCAAATGCTGAAGGTGTAAAAATAACTATGCAGGGTAAATGTCCTCCGGCCTTAGGCGCATCCTCTCAAAATTCATCTAGTGATGAAAAAATTCCGGGCTGGGCTTATGCATTTCTGTTACTTGGCGCAATGTTTGGCGGCGGTAGAAGGCGCTCCGGAAGTTTCGGCGGCTTTGGCGGAGGCGGCGGGTTCGGCGGAAGCGGATGTTCCGGCAGCTGGTAAGTCGTATTATAAAGATATATCCAAATCTATGATGAGGTTCAAAAATGAGAAATTTAGACAAATTTGTTGAAGAATTAAAAGATAAGCTCGGTGATAATCTTGTGTCAATAATCGCATTCGGGTCACAGGCCAATGTTGAAGATGCTAAAAACAATCTTAATCTTATGATTGTTGCAGATACTTTGAACGCTGAAAATCTCTATGAAATATCCGCACCTGTAAAAAAATGGGTGAATGCAAAAAATCCAATCCCGGTTGTTATGAACAGAGCCGAGTGGTTTTCATCATTTGATGTCTATGCGATTGAATATTCCGATATAAAAGACAATCACCGTATTATTTATGGTGAAGATCTGGTATCTTACATAGCTATCAACAAGTATTATTTGCGTCTGCAATGTGAAGCTGAAATGAAGGCGCTTTTATTAAAATACAAAAATAAATTTCTGTTGAATATCAAATCAGACAGAGAGATGAAAAAAGTTTTGAATAATGTAATAAAAACGCTGCTTGTTATATTTAGAGCGATTTTAAGGCTGCATGACAGACCTGTACCATATAGAGCAGTTGACATTATTGAAAGTGTAGCAGACTATTTATCTTTCAACAAAATTGTTTTGTCAAAACTTGCAAAAGTTAAATATGAAAAAGACACATATACCAAGCAGGAATTGATATTTATAGAAGCAGAGATGTTGAAAGATATTCAATCAATGCTAAAACAAATTGATGCAATGCATTTTTAATTTGTTTGTGATATAGTAAATTTATTGACAAAAGAGCAGCCCGTAAATAGTTTTCTAATATGGGCAATAATTTAAGGGCGATTAGCACTCTGCCGAAGGAAAAACATCTTTCCTGAGAGGGGTAGCGCACCCGCTCAGAAGTAATTTGAAAATATCTGACAATTTAATTTAATAAATTTTAAGGGCGATTAGCGCAGTTGGTAGCGCACCACATTGACGTTGTGGGGGTCACGTGTTCGAGTCACGTATCGCCCACCATAAAGTTCCGGAGGTTAATCCTCCGGAACTTTATGGTAAGGATCGGCCTCTCACACTGTTATTTGCTCGGTAACTCGCAAATAACGGTGTTCAGTCGACAAGTCGACATCCACCCTCGTACGGCTCGTGTTGCTCGCCTACGATGGAGGAGAGTCACGTATAAAATCACGATTGTGTTCATTCGGATTTTGAATTTTGCCAAACGAAAATCAACCTGAATATATATGGTAAGGATCGGCCTCTCGCACTATTATTTGCTCGGCTTAATAAGGAATTAATTTTTGTTACAAAATCATGTTTATGCACTTGATTTTTGTAACAAAATCAAGTATAATAAAAGTATTAGGAACCTTATATGAAAGAGGAACAATTATTTACAGCTGAATATACAAATGAAGCATTAGAACAACTAAATGCATTAGAGGATGCAGAATTTACATATATACAAGAAAATATGGAGTTACAGCCATGAGAAATAAAATATCAACAAAAGATTTAATCCAAAAAAGATTTTCTGAAGAAAAAGCACAGGAAATTCTTGCCCAGGCAGATGAAGAAATCAAAGAAATTAAATGGGGAGGTAAACGGGCCGGAGCAGGCCGAAAACCTAAGGGCGAATTGTTACAATTTAATCGGCGTTTAACCGAAAAAGAAAATCGTTTTATTGATTATGCGCGCGCACATAATATAAATTATGATGATTTAATGCAAGGATAATTGCTTTTCTATCCAGCACATTATTAAGCCGACCAGATAGTCCTGTTGTTCTTGCGTCAATTCAACACCTTTAGTGAATTTATGCCATTTATTTATACAGCCGCGGCAGCAGGTTGCTGTTGCATGTTGCGCTATAAATACAGGATGCCCCTTCATTGGAGTTTGTTTCCCATCGTTTTTTATTACAGCAGGCGCAATTCGCTTTTTGATAAAATCACAGGCATGAGATCTTATCACATCAAGCCCTTTGGCCGCAATATATTTCCTGTCTGCGTCTTTTAGCTTAAATTTTCTGCGGAAATCCGATTTGTCTAATTTTGCAAAAACGTTTTCATACATTTGCTATATATAACTCAATATCTTCATCAGTTGTCATCTCGGTTACAGCGACAAGTATATGCGTGTCATCAATTTTAATTCCGCCAAGAATATTGTTTTCTTTTAGTCGTGACAAGAATTTATCAGCATCGGCTACTTCAATGACAAATTCGTTAAAGAAATTTTTATTTAAAGTTTTTATACCTTTTGCCGCAAGCTTTTCTGATAACTCATGCGCCTTTTTTGTTGAAAGATATCCGGCCTGATAGAATCCTTTTTTACCCATAAGACTAAGATATAATGTCGCGCATAAACCGATTAAAGCCTGATTTGAACAGATGTTGCTGGTTGCTTTTTCTCTTTTTATATGCTGTTCACGGGTTTGGATGGTTAAACAAAAAGCCTGATTGCCATCCGCATCAACCGTTCTGCCTGCAAGCCGCCCCGGCATTTGACGCATAAACTTTTCACGGCAGGCAATAAATCCTGCATGAGGCCCGCCAAATTCCATTGGAATTCCTAATCCCTGAACATCACCGACAACTATGTCAGCCCCGTATTGTGCAGGAGGTTTTAAAATTGACAGTGATGAAACATCAGTTGCTATTATAAGTAAAGTGTCCACCGGCGGAATTTCAGTTATCTCGCCGTAATAATCCGGATTTTGAATAAGTACACAGGCGTAATCAGCCGTGTTTGCAGGTATCTCATCAAACCATTCAAGTTCAATATCACTTGCCCATGCGTATGTTTTTACAACTGATTTATACTCAGGATTTAGCCTGTTAGACACAAGTGCTTTAGATTTTTTACTGATACGCACGGCCATTAGAATGGCTTCAGCGCAAGCCGTTGCCGCATCATAAACAGTAGCATTAGAAATGTCCATGCCTGTTAATTCGCATATCATTGTCTGGAATTCGTACATGACTTGCAGAGTTCCCTGTGAAATTTCCGGCTGATATGGTGTATATGCTGTTAAAAATTCAAATCGTTGCGCAACTTGCGAGATACAGGCCGGAATAAATTTGTTGTATACTCCGCCGCCAAGAAAACTTACGTATTCGGTTTTATTTTTCTTTGCAAGTGCTCTGACCTGTCTTTGCGTTTCCATTTCAGAAAGCGCATCATTCAGGTTTAAGTTACTCATTCTTGCCTGCGCCGGAATTTGTTTGAATAAATCTTCAATACTATTAATTCCTATTACATCAAGCATTTCTTTTTTTGTTTTTTCGTCATGTACTAAAAAGTTATTCATTATTCCAATTCTTCTTTGTAATCTTCGTATTCCATCAAGTCGTTGAGTTCTGCTGCATCGCCTGTTGCTTCAATTTTAACAAGCCAGCCTTTTTCATAAACATCTTCGTTAAGAGTTTCCGGTGCATCTACAAGTGCTTCGTTTACTTCGACAATTTTACCGCTGACAGGCAGATATATTTCAGAAGCCGCTTTAACAGATTCTATTGTCGCAAAAACTTCGCCTTTTTTAAATTCGGAACCAACTTCCGGAAGCTCCAAAAATACAATATCTCCAAGCTGTTCTATTGCGTAATCGGTTAATCCTACAGTGTATGTGCCGTTTTCGTTGTCAAGAAGATATTCGTGTGACTTTGAACACAGAATTTTTTCTGTTATACTCATATTTTTCTCCTTTTTTATCAGATAGTTATTCTATTTCTTTTTGGTACAAACGGACGCTTAACAATTTCCGCATCATGAAGTTTTTCTCTTATCATAACTTGAACAATTGTACCTGTGCAAATTTCTTTAATATTTTTTACATAAGCGAGAGCTATATTAGCGCCTAAAATCGGAGAAACCCCGCCGCTTGTGACTTTGCCGATTTTTTCACCGTTGAAAAACACTTCATATTCATGGCGCGCTATGGATTTGTCAAGCATTTTCAGGCCTACGAGTTTTTTCTCCACTCCGTTTTGTAATTGCGCCATAATTACTTCTTTTCCGTTGTAATCATCTTGTTTATCTTTTGGAATAGACCAGGAAAGTCCTGCTTCAACAGGCGTTGTTGTTTCGTCCAAGTCGTTTCCGTAGAGATGTAATGCGGCCTCAAGCCTTAATGTGTCACGTGCCCCGAGTCCGATAGGTTTTATACCAAATTCTTTGCCGTACTCAAGAATTTTATCCCAGAGATCTTCGGAAAACTCATTTTCAACAAGGAGTTCAAATCCGTCCTCGCCTGTATAGCCTGTACGGGAAGCAAGAACTTTTATTCCGCAGACTTCACCTGCTTTTATTGTAAAAGAAGATTGTTGCGTATTAAGCCCCATTTTCTGCATAAGTTCAGCGGCTTTAGGGCCTTGTATTGCCAGAAGCGAGTAGTTGTGGGATTGATTATCTATTTTCACGTCAAGACCGCGTTTGTTTCTGACCATCCAGTTTAAATCTTCGTCGATACGTGACGCGTTACAGATTATTAAATATGATTGAATACCTAGTTTATATATGATTAAGTCGTCAATCAGGCCGCCGTTTTTGTTAGGAAGCTGGCAATAGACGGCTTTTTCATAATTAAGGTTTGATATATCCTGAGGTACGATTTTGTTGAGGAATTTAAGAGCATCTTTGCCTGACACAAAAACTTCACCCATATGAGAAACATCAAAGAGTCCCACAGCCTCTCTTACGGTTTTGTGTTCCTCTATTATTGAGGTGTATTGAACAGGCATGTGCCAGCCTGCAAAATCTACCATTTTTGCACCCAATTGAACATGTTTTTCGTGTAAATAAGTCTCTTTAGTCATAGCAATCCCCTTTTTTATAGATATTGTCGTGCTATGACATCTATTTGTCAACGGTTTATTAAGAGTTGTGAGCCGTGTCCGGAGACTTGAAAAATTAGAGAATATATGTTAAACTAAAAATAACGAGTATGCGAAAGAGGAAATAGGATGTCGGAAGCACAGAGAAGGAAAAAAGTGAGTGGAGTGAGTAAGGTGAGTAGAGTGAGTGATGTGAGTAAGATGTTAAAACAAGGCGAACAACAATCGCTACATTCCCTTCTACCTATGGGAGAAGGTGGCCGCAGGCCGGATGAGGGTGCGGACGTAGTCCTCTCTTACACATCAAAGGTGAGTGAAGTGAGTAGAGTGGGTGAGGTGAGTAAGATGTCGAAACAAGGCGAACAACAGTCGCTGCATTCCCTTCTACCTATGGGAGAAGGTGGCCGAAGGCCGGATGAGGGGTCTTACCAATGCGACAAGACCGACATGACCCCTCACCAAGTTAGGACTAAACTCGCTAAACGCTCGTTAAGTCCAACTATCCTCTCCCCAGAGGGCGAGGAAATTCATGACGAAACCAGTCACGAAGCCGCAGAGCCTAAAAATGTAAAGGACTTAACGTCTTATCGTCCTAACGTCTTAACGACTTCTAAGAAGGCCGCCTTCACATTAGCCGAAGTCCTAATCACCCTCGCGGTAATTGGAGTGGTGGCCGCTCTGACACTTCCAGGCCTAATCCAGAACCACAACGAGAAGGCATGGTCTACGGCCAAAGATCTCTGGGAAAAGAAACTCACCGAAACAGTCAGAAGAATGAACACCGACGGAGTCATGACAGGACACGACACCACAGAGGACTTTATGGATACTTTCAAGCAGTACATGAAAGTTATTAAAACCTGTGACAACACAGACATTAACAAGTGCTATTCACCAAAAGTCGTTACCACAGGAAGCAACGAAGAGCCTTTGGAAGTCGAAACAGACAGCCTTACCTCAGCGTCCAGCATGGGCTTGAGCGACTGGCAAACGAATACAAATACAATGTCTTTTGTCGTAGCAGATGGAACAACTGTTATTATGGCATACCAGCCGGAATGTCCTTATGCAGACCCTATAGAAGATACAGGATCTCAAGTATCTTGCATGGGATATATGGTAGATGTAAACGGAAAGAAAGGACCTAATAGAGTAGGAAAAGATATTCAACTAAGCTCTGGCGTAGCGTTTTCAACCTGCGATAACCCAATAGGCGACATGTGCTGGAGTACTGAGTTCCAAGCGAATAGAGCGATTGACACATGTGCAGGAAGTGAATACGAAGATATGGAAGAACAACATGGAAATTATTGTTCAACAAACTATTGGGCAGGCGCAAAACTAACTTGCCAAGAAAAAGGTATGAGCTTACCAACGAGAGCCCAATTAGCACAATTAGCGAGCGAATTATATGTAAACTCAAGCGATGGAAGCGCAGTGACGATAGGGGCAACAGAAGAGAAAAACGGCCTCAAAGTAAAGGACGAATACAAAGATAATCCTCCTATCACTCTTGGCTACCGCTACTGGTCCAGTGAGGAGCACAGTGCTAACCGCGCGTACAACCGGAGCTTCCTCACTGCCATCACGTCCGGCAGTGACAGTGCCTGGGGCGACAAGGACAGCAACATTCGCCGCGCTGTTTGTATTTCCAACTAAGGACTTTGTCCTTAGTTGGACGTGACTAAGTGATTAAGTGACTAGGTGAATAAGTGGTTAAAGGAATAAGGCAATGAGATTATTTTCTCGTTGCCTTATTTTGTAATGAACTTAACGTCCTAACGTCTTAAAGTCTTAACGTCTTTTTTAGGTAATGAGATTATTTTCTCCTTGCCTTTTTTAACCTCTCCAAGGGGGAGGTCGAAATTCCGTGAGCGTAGCGAAACAGGAATTTCGGGAGGGGGTTGAACGCGTAGCGTCCACAATTGACCCCCATCTGAAATTTCTAGTCTCGCTTTGCTCGCCAACAAATTTCTGTCTTCCCCCTCGGAGAAGACAATTCTTTCACTCTCTCCCAAGGGGCGAGGGAAATTTTATCGGCAATGTGAGAATTTTCTCGTTGCCTTATTCCTGTAACCACTTAGTCACTCAATCACTTAATCACATAGTCACGCATTAATGAACTTAACGTCCTAACGTCTTAGCGTCTTAACGCCTTTATTAACTACTTAGTGCCTTAGCCCCCTGTCTTGGATTTGCTTCACGCTCACAGAGTTTCGCCTATAGTGCTAGCGCACAAGTCGGCTCAATCTGCTCGCTACCCGGATTTGTTCACTTCGTTCGCGCCATCTGTCCGCAAATCCGCTAGTGCCTTAGTGCCTTTTGATACAACTGTTCACTACTTCAGGACTACTTAGTCACATAGTCACTTATCTCGGATTTTCCGGATTAATTCCGGTTTTTAGTAATTGCTAAACGCTACGAAAAAGCCTTAAATGAGCGCTCTGTGTTTTTTTCAATTACAGCTTTTATAGAGTCATATTCTGTTTGGAGAGCACTATGTTCTGTGTCAAGTTTCTTCAAATCAGAGTCATATTCTTTGTCTTTAGATTGTATTTCTTGAGTTTTTCTCTTGTAATTAGTTTCTGCTATTGCAATTTTTATATCATCAGTTTCTTCATATAAGTCAGCGCAATTATTATACTGGATTGATACCCAGGCATACTGGTTCATTTCTTCACTTATGGTTTCTCCTTCTTCTTGATATTGAACTTGTTCCATTGTCACAATACCGTGTTCTAACGCAAATTTTAACCAGTCATCATTATCAACATAAAAATCTTCAAGTATTTTGTAGCTATTTGGATCTGGTTCTTTTTTATTTTCTGAAATGCCCCCCATCCTAAACCAAAGATTTGTATACCATTGATATTTTGGATCATCTTCATCAGGAATTGTTGCTGGCGGCAAATTATCAATTGCTTCTTGATAATTGTTATGCGCCATATTTACATTATTATTCCAGGTTTCCAACTGGCCGATAAACTCTGTTTCCCATTGTTT
>CALUUH010000009.1 GCA_944323875.1 Candidatus Gastranaerophilales bacterium | reverse complement strand
GGATATGTACGTCCATGGCAACTTAATCAAAATATTAAAACAGATTTAATGCCAAATCTAAAAGAATTTTGGCATTATGCTAATATGACGCCGTTTTATGATGAGCTTAACTCTAAAGCTGCAACTGGAATTGATGCACAAAAATTACTTCTTAAAGCAAGAGTAGAAGCAATTGTGTATATAGAAAATTTTAAAAGAGCACAAAGGAAAGAAAATAATGAATATCCCAATATTTCTGTCAAGTGATAACAACTATGCTCCGCTTGTTGCAACATGCATGGCAAGCATTCTGGCTAACACTAAATCTTTTATTGAATTCTATGTATTAGATGGCGGTATTACTCCTGATAATGTTGAAAAAATTAAATCCTTGAAAACCAGCTTCAACAATTTTTCTATTGAATTTATTAAGATTGATTATGATAAATATTTTAAAGATTTTAATGTTAGAAATCACTGGACAAAGGCTGTTTATACACGTCTACTTATTCCTGATATTAAACCCGAAATTGATAGAGCTATTTTCATGGATGTTGATGTTATTGTAACAGGAGATATTAATGAATTATTTAAAGTAAATCTCGAAGGGCATACTTTAGCAGCGGCGTGGGAGAAGTGGGCAGAACACGGTATTAATTTAAAACATAAAATAAGAATGGAGCTTTCCGGAACTCATAAGTATTTTAATGCAGGCGTATTGTTGCTAGATTGTAAAAAATGGCGCAACAATAATACTTTAGAAAAATTATTTAGCATTGCTAATAAATACAAAGATAGGCTTGATTTACAGGATCAAGATATGTTAAATAAGTGCTTTGATAACAATTACAAGGTTCTGCCTGAAAAATACAACTATCTAACTCCGTATTTTTATATTGAAACAAATCATAATTATATAATAAGACATCTGGTGGGATATGTACGTCCATGGCAACTTAATCAAAATATTAAAACAGATTTAATGCCAAATCTAAAAGAATTTTGGCATTACGCTAAGATGACGCCGTTTTATGAGGAATTAGATGCTAAAACTCATGATAAAAAACAGCAGCTTAAATACCTTAGACATCTTCCGCTAGTAAAAATATCAATGCTCTCTCAGTCAGGAATAAAACCTGATATGCAGATGAAGGAGGTTAATCATGACTAATAAGATACCTGTATTTTTGTCCAGCGACAATAATTATGCACCATTTATTGCAACAACCATTGCAAGTATTTGCAACAACACTAAATCGTTCATAGAATTTTATATTTTAGACAGCGGTATTAGTGAAGGAAATAAAGAAAAAATTTTATCTTTATCTAATAAATTTGACAATTTTTCCTTAGAATATATTTTTATAGACTCACAAAAATATTTCAAAAATTTCAGAAGTATATCTCATTTAAATCTGTCGGCGTATAATCGCTTACTAATAGCGGAATTAAATAAAAAAAATAAAAAAGTTATTTACTTGGACTGTGACTTAATAGTTACAAATGATATTGCAGAACTATACAACATTGAATTATCAAATTTTCCTATAGCTATGGCAAAAGACACAGGCAAGAGTGAAGAAGTCTCAAAGCAGTTAAAAATACTCAATATTGATAAGTTTTACAATACTGGTGTGCTGCTTATAAATTGTGAACAATGGCATAAAAACAACTCTACACAAAAATTATTCGACACTGAAGCTATATACAGGGATAAGTTGATGTTTGCTGATCAAGACATTTTTAGTATAGTTTTCCAAAACAATTGTTTGGAACTGCCGTCAAAATTCAATGTTCAATACGGTGCAGATGATATCGTTATAAGACACTTTGTAAATGTTTATAAACCGTGGAAAACTAATTACTTCATGGTTGGCAACAAGGTTGTACCGCTCAGCAATTTTGAAGATTTTTGGCATTATGCAAAAATGACACCATTCTATGATGAGTTGTGGACTAATTACAATAGCAATATAAATCAAAACATGCTAACAAAAAGAATGAGCATAATTGCAGAAAAAATGAAAGAAGGAGTAGCAAGATGAAATTATCACAAACTGATCTTCTGGATTTTTATTCAAGAGATTACTCTGAATTTTGTCAATATTGTTCAGGACCAATTAGAAATAAAAAAATAACAAAAGGCATACAAATTAAAAGGGAGAGTAAAGTTAATGAATAATCTAATTTCAGTCATAATCCCGGTAAAAAACGGTGCAAAATATTTAGATAAGGCAATTATGGAAATAAAAAATCAAAAATTGAATACTGAAATTATAGTAATTGATGACGCATCTGCGGATAATTCATCAGAAATTGCGCAAAAATACGGATGTACCATAATAAAAAATAAAATCTCACAAGGCCCGGTTATTGCTAAAAATCAAGCATTAAAAATTGCCAACGGAACCTATATAATGTTTCATGATGCAGACGATTTTATGAATGAAGGAGTTTTAAATCAAATGCTTTCTGTTTTAGATGCAACCTCCGACATAAGTGCGGTTATGTGTAAGGTTAAAGATTTTATATCTGAAGATTTACCGTCAGAGGAAAAGAATAAAATACAAATTAAAAACGAACCTTACTATGGGTTATTCACAGGTGCAATACTAATGCGCAAAGAAGTATTTGATATTATAGGTTCGTTTGACGAAAATATAACTGCAGGCGAGATTTTGGACTGGCAAACAAGAATGGAAAAACACAAATTAAAAATCCAAAAACTGGATATAATATCAACAAACAGACGAATTCATTCATCAAATTTTGGAAGAACACAACAAAAAACAGAATTCAAGGATTATGCGAAATCATTAAGAGAACGGTTAAAACATAAAATATAGATACAAAATTATTAAAGGAGAACAGCTATGAGCGACAGAGAAGAGAACGCTTAACGATATCGGAATAGAAAAATACAATATATCAAATTTTTTATTTTTATTCAAAAGAATACATGAGAGCGTGTGAATATTGTATAATTTCTGATACAAAGATTCCACCCGCATTACAATTGTAAGAGAGATAAATTAAAATGGGAGTTATCATGAACAATCAATTAACAGAAAGAAAGCTTTTAAATAAAATTTTCTCTATAAAAAATATTTATCAAACTAATGAATATGAAGTCATAACATCTATTCATAAACAAATCTGTTTTTTAGGGTTAAAAGTTAAACTTAAACGAAAGTTTTCTAAATTTGAAAATAATTTAATTAATCAACTTACCAATATCCATAAAAGTTGTAAAATGAATTCTAGAGAAAATTATGTTTTTGGAAATTTTTATATACAGGAAAGATTAGAAAGCGAAAAACCGGAAAACAGATTACTTGTAGAAAATCTTTACAAGAATTTGGACAACGATGCCCGAAGCAATTTAGATAATTTATTATCACGTAACTCAAGAATTATACAACAGAAAAAGAAGCATTATACAGATCCTTGGATAAAAGATGTATATACAAATGAGGAAATAAATGAATTAGAAAAAGTACAAAAATTTCACAAAGAAATAGAGCAACAAGATAATTATTATCAATGGAAAAATTTTAAACTTCCGATAAATTCTTTTGGGTCTCAAATCTTTATACATAAATATGGGCTTAATATTTTAAGGCATAAAGAAACTATACAAGATGCTATTTTGGATGTTGGAGCATTCATTGGCGATTCAGCTATTTTTTTCAGAGATGAATTTCCGGATAATCAAATAATTTGTTTTGAGCCAGAAGAAAAAAATTACAATTTATGTCTTGAAACATTAAAATTAAATAATTCGCAAAAAATTATTGTAGAAAAACTCGGGCTTGGGGATAAAAAATATTCTACATATATTGATGGAACAGGCGGAGCTGCTAAAATAAAAGAATATAGCAAACAACAGGTTAATATAACAACTCTTGACGATTATGTAAATAAGAACAATATCAATGTCGGACTTATTAAAGTTGATATAGAAGGGTTTGAGAAAAAGTTTCTTGAAGGAGCTAAAGAAACCATAAGAAGTCAAGCACCTACATTATTGTTAAGTATTTATCACAGCACCGATGACTTTTTCACTATCAAACCAATGGTTGAAGAAATCATGCAAGATTCACAGTTCGAATACAGGTATGATTTTGATGAACCTGTATCACGCTACCCAATATTTGAAACTCTTCTGATTTGTGAAAAGAAATTGTAATTACTTTTTTGCAAATCTGTTTTTTCAATGCTATAATTATGAATATGACAGTATAGAAGAGGATAGCAAATGAAACTAAGTACAACGCAAGCACAAAATTCGTTCAAGTATGGTTGGTTACTCTCAAGGATTTTTCCTTACATCAAGCCGTATCTATTCAGGATTATCTGCGGCTTTTTAGTCGCAATTCCTCTCGGTTTACTTGATGGCGTCACCGCTTTCGCACTAAAACCATATATGGACTATGTTGTTGGCAAGCAAGACTGGGTATTCCACATTCTCGGGCATGAATTTACTCTTTCTTGGCAATTATTCGCATTCATTATCCCGTTCGGTGTAATCCTCTTTGCTGCGTTTCAAGGTGTTCTACGCTACCTCAATGACTATATTTCAGCATGGACCAGTCAAAGAATAACCAACGATGTTAAAATGAATTTATTCCACAAGTTAATCTATATGGATCCGCAATTCTTTGACGAAAACCCGTCCGGTATCATAATTTCCCGTTATATGAGCGACCCGCAGACAGCCTCTGTCGGTATTGTTGAACAGATTAAAACAATCACAACAAGTTTGTTCGGGGCTCTCGGACTTATTGGCGTTATGCTCTACAGTTCCTGGAAACTTGCAGTTATCGGCGTTCTTGTTCTTGGAATTGCGTTTGTGCCGGTGGCTCTTATCAGAAAACGAATTAAAGCCGCTTCTAACAAAAACATGGTTATTGGCGGAAACATTACAACTAACATAAATGAAACATACAATGGCAACAAAGTTATGGCGGCCTACGAACTCCAACAGAGACAGGAAAACTATTTTAGAGATCAGATCTGGCAGTCTTTTAATGTAAATATGTCACTGACAAAGCGTGCAGCCTGGATGAGTCCGTTTATGTATCTAATCGCATCCTGCGGTATTGCAATAGTTCTAGGTTACGGTACACATTTAATCACAAGCGGGCAGATGACAGCAGGAGCGTTCGCATCTTTTGTAACCTCTCTGTTACTTCTGTATAAGCCTGTAAAAACTCTCGGAAACACTCTCACAAGTATCCAAAACATCTTCGTTGCAATGGGACGTGTTTTTGAATTATTTGACTTATACCCGTCTATCACTGAAAGAGAAAACGCTGTGCAAATGTCAGGTCTTAACGACAAAATTGAGTTCCAAAATGTTTGTTTCGAATACATTCCGGGACATCCGGTATTAAAAAACATTAATCTGACTATTAAAAAGGACGAAACCCTTGCCATTGTCGGTAATTCCGGCGGCGGCAAATCAACGATTGTCAACTTACTTCCTAGATTTTATGATATAAAATCAGGTTCCATAAAGTATGACGGCGTTGATATCAGAGATTTAACAATAAGCTCTTTACGCCACAACATAGCAATGGTATTTCAGGATAATTTCTTATTCTCCGGCACTATCAGAGAAAATATTATGATGGGTAATCCGAATGCAACAGAAGCAGAGTTAGAACAGGCCATTGAATCTGCACACTTGCAGGAAATGATAGCGGATCTTCCTGACGGACTGGACACTTTGCTTGGTGAACGCGGACTGACACTTTCCGGAGGACAGAGACAACGCGTTGCAATTGCAAGAGCTATGATAAAAAATACGCCTATTGTTATATTGGATGAAGCAACCTCCGCTCTTGATAACAAATCTGAAGCTATTGTTCAAAAAGCTCTTGATAACCTTATTCAAAATAAAACAGTATTTGTTATTGCACATAGATTATCCACTATTAAAAATGCGGACAGAATTGCTGTTATCAATGAAGGTGAACTCGTTGAACTCGGTAATCATGACGAATTAATGTCAATTCCAAACGGCCAGTACAGAGCACTTTATGAAATGCAGTTTAAAAAGCAGGAAGAAATGCTGACAAATGTATAATTTTTGCTGTATAATATAGTCGGGAGGCAAGAATGCTGGCTGATTATCACATGCACACATCTTTTAGCGATGATTCTGTTTTGCCAATGCAAGATGCTGTAGAAAGAGCAATTGCAATAGGTCTGGATGAAATTTGTTTCACCGATCATATTAATGCTGTTCATTCTTATGATGACTGCGATTGTGAGGCGTACCTGAAAGAAATAAATCGCTGCCGCCGGCTTTTTGATGACAAAATAAAAATTAAATTCGGCATGGAGTTTGGTTTACAATCACAGTTGTGCTCTTATTATGAAGATATATTCCGCCGGTACGATTTTGATTTTATATTGTTGTCGATCCATTTGATTAATAATCTTGATTTGTGGAACCATGAATTTCAACACGGGAAATCACAACTTCAATACAACTGTGAATACTATGATGAGCTTTTAAACATCGTGAATAATTATAATGACTACAGCGTTCTTGGACACATGGATTTAATCAGGCGCTATGAAACCGTAAGCGAATGTCCGTTTGAATATGTGCAGGACAGAATTGAAAAAATTCTGCGTGTTGTAATTGAAAACGGCAAAGGTATTGAAGTTAATACATCTTCATTCAGATACGGGCTGCAAGACCTTATGCCCTCACGCGATGTGCTGAAATTATATAAAAAGCTTGGCGGAGAAATTATTACTGTTGGTTCTGATTCACACAGAGAAGAACAAATCGGCTACAAAATACCTTTTATTCACGAACAGCTAAGATACCTTGGATACAAGTATTTTTGCACATTTGACAAAATGCAGCCGGCCTTTCATAAATTAAATTAACACGACTAAACAGGAATTATTATGGCGGAAGAAAAGATACTGGTAATAGATGACGAATTTGCAATATGCGAACTCATAAAAATGAATTTAGAGGCTGGCGGATATTCCAATATCCAAACAGCTAACGATGGAGAAAGCGCTTTGAAATTAATTTTTGACTGGCTGCCTGATTTAATATTGCTTGATTGGATGCTGCCTAAAATTGATGGTCTGACAATCTGCAAGCGCCTAAAAAATTCTCCTGCGACATCAAATATTCCTGTAATAATCCTGAGTGCCAAAAGCCGTGAAAATGACATTGTAGAAGGATTAGAAGCCGGAGCTAATGACTATATTACCAAACCCTTCAGCAATAAAATTCTTCTTGCAAGAATAAAATCCCAGTTGAGAAATACAACCAGTTCCACAGATGACATATTAAATTATAAAAATCTTTCAATAAATTTTGAACAGCGTAATGTAAAAATCAGTGATGTTACAATTGATCTAACATATAGCGAATTTGAAATTCTAAGTATTTTCGCGCGCCATCCGGGAAAGGTTTATACACGCTCACAATTACTATCAGCACTTAGAGGTGACAGCGGTTTTGATGTTGCAGAACGTGCGATTGATGTACAGATAGTAAATTTAAGAAAAAAACTGGGAGAATATGGCAAGTATATCGAAACTATTCGCGGAATAGGCTATAGAGTGAAAGAGGAGCAATATGAACAGGCGTGATAAACTTCTTTCTCTTTTACCGCTATGTCTTGCCGGACTCGTTCTCATTGCAATGTTCTTACAATTTCTGCATTTGATACAATTTAACAGATCCTATATGCAGGAAGAAAAAGATGAACTTCAACTTTTCACGAAACAGATTATCTGGGCAATTACCCCTATTCTTGACCGGAAAGATTATCTTACTCTCAATAAATATTGCAATGACTTTAACGAGGATGAGATACGAATAACGATTAAGGATGCAAATAACAAGATAGTTGCAGACTCAAAGAGTCATCTTATCTTTGCAGATCACAATATACCTAAAGATATTAACAACGCTGGCGTTTCAGAACAAATCAGCAATTACAAAGAAACAGTCAAAGATAAAATGATAAGTTATGAAACTGAAATAAATTCTGCAAGCGGGAAATATCAATTGCAATTGACAGTATCCGAAGCCGACGTAATGAATACTCTTTTAAAAGCGCAATATAACATCATATTATTTTTTATCGGCGGATTTATCCTTGTTTTAACGCTTTCTGTATACATAACATTAATGGTAAAAATTCCGTTTAACGAACTCCAAAATAGTGCAACAAAAATTGCCAAAGGGGATTTATCTGAAAACATCTTTGTGCCGAAAACCGGTATATTGCATGAACTTGCTGTTGCAATAAGCACCATGGCAAAACGACTTAAAAATCAGATAAACGATTTACAGCAGCTTGAAAATTTTCGAAAAGATTTTATAGCAAATGTGTCACATGAAATTAAAACGCCTCTCACAGCGATACTTTCAGCAATAGAATATCTTGAAAACACATTTTCACATTACAGTGAACAAGAGATAAAATGTTTCAAAATAATATCAGACCATGCCAGCCGGCTAAATGCTCTTGTCAATGATATTTTAGGTCTTGCGTTACTGGAAAGTCGTTCTTCTATGAGCGAAAAACATTTTGAATACTTTGACCTGAGTAACACAATTGAATATATTGCTGACGCGCTGGAGAATTTATGTAGTACGCATAATACACAGATAAGATATCAACAGAAAAATGCTTTTTTTATATACGGAGACGAGCATTTAATAGAGCAAGCAGTAAATAATCTCATAACCAATGCTGTAAAATATTCACAGAGCGAATTTATTGACATAAAACTGATAAAGGAAAACAATCTGGTAAAAATTATAATACAGGACTACGGCATTGGAATTCCAGCAGAGGATGCGCCGCATATTTTCGAACGATTTTACAGGATAGACAAAGCGCGAAGCCGTGCATTAGGTGGCACAGGACTCGGTTTAGCCATAGTTAAAAGTATCGTTACAATCCATAACGGCACAATTAACCTTGAAACTAAACCTAATCAGGGGTGTAAATTTGAAATTATTTTACCGGTCAGCGAATAAAATTCGTCCAGACTTTATCCTCTTTAACCGGAACAATACCTGCAGCTGTTCCGGCTTCAATACATTTTAACAGCCACGCCATATTGTTTCCGAGAACACGCATAATTTGAAGCCCTTCCAAATCCTGCATTACCTGTTCCGGCTTGTTTCCGTGAACCATGTTCCAGTAATTTGAAGATACGACAGGCATGTTGTTTATTGTAAAATGTTTTGTAATAGCATCTAAAGAAGCCGTCGTACCTGCTCGTCTTGCGGACACAATAGCCGCTGCAGGTTTATAAGCAAAAACGGATCCGCCGGCATAGAATAATCTATCCATGAATGAAAGCAATCTGCCGCTCGGGTGAGCGTAATATACAGGAGAGCCGAAAATAAATCCGTCGGCTTCTTTTGCTTTTTCAATGCATTCGTTTACAATATCGTCTTTGAATACGCACATACCGTCAAGTTTTCTGCAAGCTCCGCAGCCTATACAATCCCGTATTGCATGTTTGCCGACCTGAATAATTTCGGTTTCAATACCATTTTTATTTAAACTTTCGGCGACCGTCGCAAGTGCTGTAAATGTACATCCTTTTTCATTGCCGCTGCCATTGAATAATAAGACTTTCATAACCACTAACCTCCTTTTTTCTTAATCATACACTAAATAACCACAAAATGAAAGCCGGCAAAACATTGAACTGGAATATAAAACTGCACTTACATTGTACACCGGACGCTCAGGCGCCTCTCTTCTTTTTTAAAATACATTAAAATAGAATTTATTACAAAAAATAACTTTTTTTCTTTGGGCTGGCAAAAAAAATCTTGTTTGTGTATTCTATAAAATACGTTAAATACTTATGAGTGGAATTCTATGCGCGTTCAAGTAATAAATCCTTTATATACCGGCAAATTAAATAACCAAAATCAGGCTAAGACGGCTGATTATTCAACAAATTCTATGCAGCGGCCAAGTCATCCTTTGTTTGCATATAAGGATTATAATATAAGTTTTGTGGCTCGTCTTAACAGAACACCGGAAGATTTTTATGCGCAAAAATTCAATATTGATAACATGCCTGTTACTGTTAAAAAGTATTTGTTCGAAGATTTTGAACAAAGGCGGCACATGCCGCCGGCACAGCTTCAAAGACAGGCCTTTGAATATTTGAAACTTGCGGACAGCGTGCAGGATATTAAAGACATGTATCCTGATGAACCTTTGTTCGCCAACCTAAAAGAATTAAAAGATGTAAAACCTAATACCGGTATTTTGTTACTTTTAAAATGGGATGCTCAAACTTCCCAAACACCTGTTTTTAAAGACAAAGATAATAAAGATTTAACAACTTATCTTTTGAAAAAAGTCTACCTTGAAGGTAAAACAATTGAGGAACTTAATAACGATTTTGATAATGATGTAACGGATGAAATTAAACGCGAACTGGGGGTAAAAGATAAAAAGTATTTTTCTCATTCAAATATTTATACTCTGGGCATAAGATATCCGAAATTACCTTATTATAATTCATTTCTGGCAACCAGAAACGACAAAGAATATATTCCGCCTGTCAGAAAATCCGGCGTGACGGTTTCAGAAGAAACTCGAGAAAAACTTTCTTCTGCAATGACTAAATGGTGGGCCGGCTTAAATGAAACAGAACGCAGCGAACAAATTCAAAAAATGCTTAACGGCAAAGAAATGTCCGATTCAATATTTTCAAAATATCAGGGACAGATTATGACGATAGCCGCAGCACAAATGGAGTTCAGCGAAAAATTGTCTGATATTTTTGCGGAAAAATATTCAGATGAAGATTTTGCAGTGGATTTTCCTACATTTTCAGAACAGCAAAGAGAAATTATGCTGGAATTCTGGAATAAAGACCCTGAATTTAGAACAAAATATTCACAGGCCTTGCAAGACACTATTTCAGAGTTTGAAAACGCATACTATAGCGAGGACAAAACACAGCTTGAACAATTGTTGAATAAAGCTCTGGATTTAAAAGCAAAAGTTTTGAACAAGGCACAGGAAAAACAACGAGTAAGACGTGAAATGCAGAAACTCGCTCAAACAACAAAGCCTCCGCAACAGAATACTTCTCCAGTATCCGATGACAAATCTATAAACCTTGATTCATCTAATACAGTTAATAAACTGTTTAGAAAGTATGAGATGAATGCAATGAAACTGTTTACTGATAGCTTTAAAATGGCATTTATCGACTTTTTAATGAGAAACACCAACCAGCAGACAAGAAAAGAAATAGTTGCTTTTTGTCAGCCTGAACCACAAAAACTGCTCAATGTTGATGATGAAGAATTTAATGCAATAGCAAATAAACTGGCTGACGCAAAAGAGGAGTTAAATGATCGTTTCAACCGTACATATATACTGACAGCAAAAACTAATGATTTTGTCCTCAATAAACTTCTGTATAACTTGACCGGTGAGCCTCAGATATTTATGTTTGAAAGAGGAGATATAATGGACTACATAGAAGAGCGCGGGCTGGAGCAGAAAGTTTTGGAACTTCATAACAGTTTGAATGCTGAAATGAAAAAATTAGCAGTAACATCACCATCCAAAGAATTGGATGCTTTTGCTAAAACTGATTTTAATACAGAGCTTATTTCGCATATAAAAAATGGGTTTAAATATTACCATGAGGTGAGTTTAGAATTGCAACAAACTGCCTATGCTTTAGATTTGGAAAATCAAAAGCCTGATGCTTATAAAGAATTTTTAAAAAATTATAATGCGGTAATAAAGTATTACAATAATCCAAAAACTGATAAAATAGCAAAAGTTGTAATAATGGAACATCTGATTGTTGATTATATCAATTGGCTGTCGAAGAAAGAAAAAAGAGTCGGTCCTAAGCCAGATGCGCCACAGGATGAAATGCTTAACGAACTGGATAAAAACTATGATATAGATTTAAACTCAGAGTATTCTCTCAAACGCGGTTTGCAGCAGTATCTGCATAAAAACGAAACAAAATATTGGGTTCCGCAGGCAGAAAAGAAATTTTTGGAGTTGGTACCTAAACAAGACTATTTAACCAATGAAGCACTTCAAATATTCTTTGCTATAAATTTTGAAAAATACAGACCAATACTGAAAAACTTAAATTCAAGAGAGCAAAAGAATGCCCGTATAATAGAAAATACTATGCAGTTAATGCTGCACAAGGGTTTTGAAAAGGCAGAACCGCTGATGGCAAATGCTAACCATGCTGCGCTTAATTATGTGTTATATGACATTACCGGTAATCCTGAAGTCCTTGCGCAAAATCCGATTGATACAGCCAAATTTATAAAAAACAAATATCTTGATAAAAAAGTTTCTAACAGTAAAGATATTATTATGCAAAAATATGAGCAATATATAGAGCCGCTTTCGTCAGAGGAAATTCACGAATTTTATGACTCTGCTTTCCGGCCTATGATGTTGGATATTTTTGAGGCTGGCGTTGAATATGAAAATATTGACAATGCTGAAAACTTTGAACGGGTGCAAAAACTTATTCTGGGTGCTCTTAATGCAAAAGATAGTGTAATGGAAGAAAGGTTAACCCAATATTTGGCGGATAGAAGTGCTTTTATAAAACTTATGCAGGAGGACACTGTTTCCGATGATGGAAAAGACAGATTGGCCGAAATGCTTGTTGTTGATTTTGAACGCAGGGTCGCACAAGACTCAGACTTGAAGTTCTAGCTTTATATCCGGTTTTACTTGCTAAGTCTGATTCTGTTATTGATAATTTTTGTAAAGATAACTGATATTAAGGAGAGCATTTTTCTGTTACTTGTGTAACAATATATAAAAAGAAAAGGAGCAAAATATGAAAAAGATATTCGCAATTATGATACTAATGATTACCTCAATACCTGCTTTTGGAGCAATTGACACCTGGTTTAACACTAATCCTTATCAGGAGTATGATAAATCCATAGAGTTAAAAAAGGTCTTTAGTGATGTTTACGATAAAGGTGGTATAAAAATAGAAAAGAATATGTTCAAATTTCAGTATTCATATAAAGAAGGGAATCCGTATGAATATGTTATTACCAATAATACAGACAAAGACTTATTATTAAAGGGTGTGGATTCAGACTATCATGCGAATAAGAATATTACCAGGAAAAGCCACTGGACCCGCGTCAATGCAAGATATCTTAAATACTGGCAGACATATATACCATTAATTGGAGAATACAACGGCGTAAAAGGTGATATAGAAAAGACTCCTTATTTGTATGACTTTCCTAAGAATTATGTAATAAAGAAAGGTGAATCGTTGAGAATCCTTGCTATGGGATTGGATATTGACAAAGTTCAATCAGTTACCTTTATTTTTGACGGTGATTTAAAAGTTTTATTTTAGTTTTGAGCTAACTTAACCTTTTTTAACCTTCTTGTTTTTATGTTTTATTTAAGGTAATATTTTTGTAGTTTAAATTAAGCAGGGAGGTAAGATGATGCACTTGGAACATATTAAGGAAACGGACCCGCTTGTTGCGGAACAAATTGAACAGGAATTAAAAAGGCAACAGGAAACAATTGAATTAATTGCAAGCGAAAATATCACTTCTCTTGCCGTAATGGAAGCTGCCGGAAGTGTTTTAACCAATAAATACGCAGAAGGTAAGCCGCACAAAAGATTTTATAACGGGTGTGAACATGTTGATATCATTGAAGAAATAGCACAAAAACGTGCTTGTGAGCTTTTCCACATGGAGCATGCCAATGTTCAGCCGCATAGCGGAGCGCAGGCTAATATGGCAGTATTCATGTACTGCTTAAAACCGGGGGATAATGTTCTTGGCATGGATTTGTCGAATGGCGGACATCTTTCTCATGGGGCACCTGTTAATTTTTCAGGATTATATTTTAATGTAAAAAGTTACGGGGTTGATGCAGAAGGCAATATTGATTACGACAATGTTCTTGAGATGGCACGTGAACATAAGCCTAAATTAATTATTTGCGGTGCAAGTAACTACTCAAAGATTATAGATTTTAAACGCTTCAGAGAAATTGCGGATGAAGTCGGCGCATATTTACTTGCAGATATCGCACATATTGCTGGTCTTGTTGTTGCCGGATTACACCCGTCACCTGCGCCTTATGCGGACTTTGTTACAACCACAACACATAAATCTCTCAGAGGCCCGCGCGGCGGTATTATTATGTGCAAGTCAGAACATGCTCAGGGCATTGATAAGGCTGTATTTCCGGGGATGCAAGGCGGCCCTCTTGAACATATTATTGCAGCAAAAGCAGTGGCATTGCTCGAGGCTTCTAAACCTGAATTTAAGACTTATGCGGAACAAATTGTTAAAAATGCCAGAGCGCTTGCACAAGGACTTATGGATGAGGGCATGGACATTGTCGGCGGCATGACGGAAAACCACTTGATGACGCTGGATTTGAGAAAAACAGGTAAAACCGGAAAAGATATGGCGAATGTTCTTGAACGTGTTGGTATTACCGCGAATAAAAATACCGTGCCTAATGACCCGCAGAGTCCTTTTGTTACCAGCGGTATAAGATTAGGTACGCCGGCTGTAACAACAAGAGGTTTTAAAGAAGATGATATGGTTGAAGTTGCAAAAATTATTGCATCTGCAATATTTTCATCAGATAATGAATTGGGATTGAAAAATTTGAGAGAACGTTCTCTTAAACTTTGCAAAAAATACCCGCTGTATCAGGAATAAAATCAAAGGCTAAAAGATGATTATAAAACTTACACATGCACATATTCTCGGAACAGTAATTGCGTATATTTTCGGTGTTTTTCTGGTGCCGCTGGTCATAAGTTTTTCTAAAAAAGAAGGACTTGTGGATGTGCCTAACGAAAGAAAAATACATACCAAACCAATTTCGAGAATTGGCGGCGTTGCAATTTGGCTTAGCGCCATGCTTTCTTTCTTGTGCCTTGTGTTTTTAAGTTATTATCCTTATGGCAGTCTTTTGTCAGGAATATTGCTTGGAAGTTCATTGATGTTTCTGTTGGGGTTAATTGATGATATTTATAACCTTGACGCTAAATTTAAGTTGTTTATTCAGATAGCAATATCAACATTAGTGTATCTTCTGGGAGTCCAGATAAATCATATTCCGTTTTTTGGCGGATTGGATCTGGGGGTGTGGTCATATCCGATTACTGTACTGTGGCTCGTCGGAATAAGTAACGCTTTTAACTTTATAGACGGAGTGGACGGTTTAGCGGGGTCAGTTGTAACAATTAACGCTGTTACTCTTGCTATTATTGCAGTTTCAATACATCCGTCAAGTCCGATAAGTGCTCTTATCGGATTTATACTAGCCGGTTCAATGCTTGCTTTTTTAACTTACAACTATAATCCAGCCAAGATATTTATGGGGGATTCAGGTGCGCTGTTTTCAGGATTTTTACTCGCTGCAATTTCCATTACCGGAGTTATGAAAGCTGCAACTCTTGCAATATTGCTTCCGTTTGTTGTACTTGCCGTACCGATTATGGATATAACATATTCAAGTTTGCGCAGAATATGGAAAGGTAAATCTCCGTTTGTGGCTGATGCGGAACATATCCATCACAAATTGCTTCATGCCGGATTTTCACAGAAAAAGACAGTTGTTATTTTAGCTTCTTTTGCAATTATTGCAGGCGCTATGGCAACATTATTTGTAGGTGTTATAAAATACTATTTTATAGCCATTGCAGTACTCGTTGTCATAATGTTGTTACTAAACTTCATAAAGGTCTTGACAAAAAAATAAAAGTCTGATATAATTCTCAATGGATTTAATTACTCAGTTTTAAAATTTAGTGTTTTCTGCTACAAGAGTTTTAAAATATTTAAGTGTAAATCTGCTATATTATACGGTTAGTAAGTTTAGTTTTTTTGAACAAAAATTGAACTTATTCGTGTAGTGTTACGAGGTATTAGTTAAATAGTGAGGTTTAGCTATGGCGACAGTAAGTGCAGTACATCAAAATGACAACTCTATGTTGAGTAATGTAATTAAAGGGGTTACAGTTGGCGGCGTTACAGGTTATGTTTCAAAATATCTTTTGCCTGTTACAGAGCCTGAAAGAGAGACAAAAGAATATCAAACCGCGATGAATATCATCAAAAAAGAAACGAGTAATGTAAAAGGCGTGGTTATTGAAAAAATCAGAAATCTTCCGAACAAAACACTTGCACAGGATACTTTTATCAAAATGGTTGATGCGCAAAGTGCCCCTATGCCAGAAAAAGTAGTTAACATGAAAGGTGTTGAAGTTCCGCCGGATAAAAGCATGTTCAATACCGCGGCAAAATTGAAAGTAATGAAAAATCTTTCCAGAGAGGACAAACTGGAATTGCGTAATATCGTATCAAGCGTGAATGATTTTGCCTCCAAAATGTATAAACGCTATGTAACAGCGTATGAAGTCGGCGTAACAAAACGTATACGTCCGGGATTTGTCGGTTTAGGTGCATTTTTAGGCTTCACTGCGGCAGTGGCCTATAATGTACTGAAAACTGATGTTAAAAACGTTTAGTTGTTAAACATTGTTGTTCGTTCTTCTTTTATACGGGAGATTATTTCAGGATAGTCTCCCGTTGTTAATTCGCCCAGAGCCTGATAAAGTTTAAGAATAGCCTGTTGAATATTTTCTGCATTCATCGTCACCATATCCGTTGCCATTTCTTCATTTGACATAGCAAGACGGGTCATATCACGAAATCCGCTTGCGGCAATATCAAGATTTTGCGGATTTTTTGATGCGGCAAGAAAAAGTGCCTGCGCTACAACCATTGGCATGTGAGATATCATTGCTGCAGCCTGATCATGTTCTTTTGCACTCATGAATACAGGGGTTGCGCCGAGCTTTTGGATAATATCTGTTAAAACCTCAGTCTGCTGGCATTGTTTGGTAATAACCCACTTTGCTCCTTTGAAAAGTCCGGAAAAAGAGTTCTCATATCCTTTGTGTTCAGTGCCGGCCATTGGATGAGACGGAATAAAAACATAAGGCCGCTCTTTTTTGCTGACAAATTCTTTAAGACTGCAAACATCCGTGACTATTGTTTGCGGAGGCAAAATAGTTTCTAATTCATCCAATATGGAAAGCGTTTTATTCATCGGAGAACATACAAAAATCAGATCGCGGTCATTCAGATCGCTAAGGTTTTTATAAATATTTTCTCCTGTTTGCGATTTAGATACCGCCTTAACATCATATCCGAGTTTTGTCAAATCTTTAAATATTGAGCCGCCGATCAGCCCCAATCCTATTATTCCTATTTTTTGCATGCTGTATCCCTTATTTTATGCTGTTTTTATTGTTATAGAAGCTCCCAATCCTTTTAAAATTTTGTTTAAAGTATCTATCCGCGGTATTGTTTTACCATTGAGAATGTCACAAAGATTAGAGCGATCTATATCTATTTTTTCAGCAAAACTTCTGACTGATCCGCGTGCTTTAATTACTTGTTCAAGAGAGCGAAAAAATTCTTTGAAATCTCCATCTTCTGCATATTCTTCTATACTTATTCTGAGAAATTCCTTCTGAAACATTTCATCTTGAAGTTTTTCTGATAAATATTCTTCATGTGATTTGAAATCTTTTAACATTTTATCTACATTTATTTTATCCATTGTAGCGTTCCTTTATATCTTGTAAATATTCTTTAGCTTTTTGAATATCTTTTGGTTGTGAAGATTTATCTCCACCGGAGATAAGTATGACAATTATATTATTAATAATAGAATAATATATTCTGTAACCTGCGCCATAGCTAAATCTCATTTCATATAAATCGTTGTCAATTTTTTTATAATCGCCAAAATTGTTATCATAAATTCTGTTGATACGTTTAATTATCCGTATTTGTATAGAATTATCCAGTGATGAGACCCATTCATCAAACGGACACTTGTTATTCTGAGTGCGATAATAAATTACTTTGTGCATAAATATATACCCTTACTTTATTGTAGGGTAAAACCTGCCAAATGTCAAGCCGATTTTACAGATCCTTGTGCGTAAAATGTTTTTCTCCGCTTACGTAGTCGGCAACTATTTGCCCTGAACCTTTGAGTTTATACTTATAAATCGTCAGCCCTTCAAGCCCGACAGGACCTCTGGCATTAGTTTTATTTGTGGAAATACCGACTTCTGCTCCAAACCCGTATCTGAAACCATCTGCAAAACGCGTTGATGCATTAAAATATACACCTGCTGAGTCTACTTTGTTCATAAATTTTTCAGCATTTTGTACGTCAGATGTAAGAATACTGTCAGTATGCCCTGAACCATAAGTGTTGATATGCTCTATGGCCTCATCCAATCCGGCAACCGTTTTTACGGCAAGTATTTTGTCACCATACTCAAAAGCCCAGCTATCAGGATTAAATACTAATTTTATACCGGCCTGCTCCAGTGCGTTCAGAAGTTCATCTTTTGCAGAAAACTCCTGATGAATAAGAAGTGTTTCCACAGCATTACACGCACTCGGATATTGCGTTTTTGCATCAATGATAACTTTTTTTGCCATTTCAAAGTTTGCGGATTGGTCAACAAATATGTGGCAAATTCCGTCAGCATGGCCTAAAACAGGAATTTTGGTGTTTTCTTTGATAAATTTTACGAGTTTGTTTCCGCCGCGCGGAATTATCAGATTAATATATTTGTCACATTTTAACATTTCGGCCACATCATCACGCGTAAATACCTGATTTAATACATTCTTTGGAAATCCGCTTATTTTTTCAAGCGTTGAATTTATTATCCCAAGAATAGTTTTGTTAGTGTTGACAGATTCTTTTCCGCCTTTGAGAATAACGGCATTGGAGGATTTTATTGCAAGAGAAGATATCTGCGCAATTACATCGGGTCTTGCCTCAAAGATTATGCCTAAAACACCGATAGGACAGGAAACTTTATACAAAATCAAGCCTTCATCAAGCTCACGCGCCAGAAGTGTTTTGTTAATAGGGTCTTGAAGATTGGCAACATCCCGTATTCCTGATATCATATCACGCATTTTGTTATCATCAAGTTTCAGCCTGTTGTAGGTAGATTGAGTAATTTCGCCTGACTCAACAAGCCCTTTTGCGGCCTCTAAATCCTTTTGATTAGCCTCAAATATTTCATCTGTAGCCTTTTCAAGAGCATCGGCAATTTTGTTTAGTGCTTCATTTTTTAATTCAGTCTTAATATCAGCAATTTCTAATGCGGCCTGTTGGGCTGATTTTGCTATTTCAATAAAATCCATAACGTGTTCCTTTTATAGAATTGTAATATTGTCGCGCGTAATAATGGCGTCGTAATTTTTGAACCCTAATATTTCAAGAATGTTGTCAGAATGGCATCCGATAACCTTTTTGCAGGCTTCGGAATTGTAGTTTACAATGCCGCGTGCAAATTCTTTTTCATTTTCGTCAAGGATTGATATAACATCTCCTTTATCAAACTTATTGATTACTTTAAGCACACCTATAGGCAACAGACTTTTACGTTTTTCAATAAGCGCTTTTTTTGCCCCGTTATTGACTACAATTTTGCCGATTATGTTTGTTGCATATCCAATCCAGCGTTTTTTGTCAGACAAAAATTCACCCTGCGGAAGGAACATAGTTCCTAATTCTTCACCGGCAAATATTTTTTTGATGACATAAGGGATTTTTCCGTTAGCAATAAGAACTTTGCCGCCAAAACGCGTAACGAGCCTTGCGGCTTCAAGTTTTGTTGCCATACCGCCGCGTCCGCCTGATGATACACCCTGCGCCAGAGATAAAATTTCATCTGTTACTTCCGGAACAGATTTGATAAGTTTTGCCTGAGGGTTGTCTTTAGGGTTTGCGTCATAAAGTCCTTCAATATCAGACAAAATAATTAATAAATCTGCATCCAACTCACTTGCAACAAGCGCGGAAAGCTTGTCATTATCAGAAAAACAAACCAGTTTGTTCTGATAACGCTGGGAAATTTCCAGTGTAGAAACCGTGTCATTTTGATTTATAATCGGTACAGTGCCGAGTTCCAGAAGTTTGTTCAAAGTTGTTCTGAGACTTAAATATCTTGTACGGATAGAGAAATCGTCCTCAGTAAGCAAAATTTGTGCCGCAACAAGTCCGTATGATTCAAAGCCGCTTTCATAAACCGACATTAATTTCCCTTGCCCGATGGCCGCACATGCCTGCTTCATCGCCATGCCTTCCGTGCTGTCAAGCCCGAGTCGTTTTTTGCCCATTCCGACAGCGCCGGAGGTGATGAGAATGACTTCTTTTCCCTGTTTTACCAGTGCTGACATATCTTCGATAAATGAAAATACACGCGGCAGTGAAACATTGCCGTCATCATTCCTTAATACATTTGTTCCAAGTTTTATAACTATACGTTTTGCATTTATAAATTCTTTTCTGTCCATAATGTTATCTTAGCACGAAAATATTTTGTTGTGCGTAATCTTTTTTAATATGACTTGATTATCCTTCGGGTTTATGCTTTGATAATTTTGGAACGGGTAATTCCTCTTTAGCCTTGTTCAAGGATTTACGGCAAGCGGCGGCCGGATGTCCGAAATGTCACTAAAATAATATAAAGAGAAGGAAAAACTATAATGTTAAAAATCAGATTAAAAAGATTGGGTGCTAAAAAAGCTCCGACATACCGAATTATTGTAATTAATTCAACAACAAAACGCGAAGGCAAACCTATTCAGGAATTGGGCCACTACAACCCAAAAACAAAAGTTATGCAGTTGGACAAAGCTGCTGCATTGGATTGGGTTAAAAAAGGTGCACAACCGACTGAAACTGTTGCTTACTTAATCAAAAATTGTAATGATGACGGTACTTTGAACTACAAAAAATCAGAAACCGTAAAATTGTCTAAAAAAGCACAGGCAAAAGCTCAGGCCGAAGCAGAAGCTAAGGCAAAAGCTGAAGAAGAAGCAAAAGCTGCTGCTGAAGCAGCTGCAAGCGAAACTTCTGCAGAAGCAACCGCTGAAGCGTAAGAGAATGGTGTTTAAGGCGGGCGGCCAAACAGCTGCCCGCCTTTTTGTTGGTTGATTTTAAATGCATCTAGCCTCAGTTGCCACCTTGCTGGGCGTACAAGTCCGCTCATACACATCAAAGGTGAGTGAAGTGAGTACAGTGAGTGAAGTGAGTAAGATGTCGAAACAAGGCGCACAACAATCGCTAGAATTTCCTCGCCCCTTGCGTGAGAGGACGAATTTGTTAGCGAACGAATGTGAGCTTAGAAATTCGGGTGAGGGGCAGACAAGTCTGCTCTTACACCTCGGGAGAGTCGCAAGGGGAGGACATTGTGATTTTATATCTTTAGCCAAACTCTTTCCGTCACCCTGAAATTGTTTCAGAGTCTAAGCTAAAATGCGTCTTACCAACGCCGTTCCGTCGTCCCGCAACAGTTTCGCGGCGGCTTGCCATAGTCGTTGCCTTGCGGGATCTCCCAAAAGGCACTAAGTTACTAAGGCACTATGGCACTAAGTATTTACAAAAATCAGGCAATGTGGGAATTTTCTCATTGCCTGATTTGTAACAACAGTTCACTGTTTACTGTTCACAGGTCACAATTTTGTAACCCCTTAGTCACTTAATCACCTAATCACTTAGTCACAATCACAGTGCCTTAGTGCCTTACCCCCTGTCTTGGATTTGCCTGTCGCATCGTTCGCGAATAACGAGTACGCTTACGCTTTAACTCTTCGCTCACTCGCTCTCCACGCTCACGGAGACTCGCCTGAGGAGCGTTGCTCCAGCCGGCTCGTTCCGTTCGCTATCCGGACTCACTTCGTTCCGTCCGTCCGCAAATCCGCTAGTGCCTTTTGATAACAACAGTTCACTGTTCACAGATCACTGTTCACCGTAGATAGTATCCGTGATGACTTGCACAAATTCTTTTTTGCGCTATTATTTATAAAGATACATGTATAATAAAGGATTATGAAATGAAAGTAACATTAGAAAAAGAACAAGAAAATTTAGTAAAATTAGATATTACTATTCCGGCAAAAGATGCCGTTGATGCTTATAATCAGGCTGTTAGAACTATTTCTCAATATGTTAATATCGACGGTTTCAGAAAAGGTAAAGCACCGCGTGCAGTGGTAGAAAGACATGTAGGTGTTGAAAGAATTAAACAGGAAGCTATGGAAAGACTTATGCCTAAAGCCATAAGCGAAGCGATTATTGAAAATAAACTGGATGTAATTGCGCAGCCTTATATTACGTCTTATGATTTTAATGTCGGTGAAGATGTAAAAGTCGTTGCTAAAGCTGAATTAAGACCGGAAGTAACTCTGGGCCAATATAAAGATTTAACCGTAAAAGTGGAAGATACTGTTACACCTGCTGATGCGCTCGACAAATCATTAGACGCATTATTAAGACAACATTCTACATTAGAACTTGTTGTTGACAGACCGGCTAATGCTACTGATACGGCTGTAATTGATTTTGAAGGTTTTTCTAACGGTGAAAAAATCAAAGGCGGCGAAGCAAAAAATTATCCGCTTGATTTAGGGCATTCAAACTTTATTCCGGGATTTGCAGATCAAATCGTAGGACACAATCTGAATGACGAATTTGATATTGATGTAACTTTCCCTGAAGAATATCATGATGAAAAATTGAAAGGCCAAAAAGCAACTTTCAAAATTAAAATCAATGAGATTAAGGAAAGAAAAACTCCGGAATTAAATGATGAATTTGCACAAAAAGTAGGTAACTTCAAAACTGTTGATGAATTAAAAGCTGATATTCAAAAATATCTTGATCAGCAAAGAGAACGCACTAACAAAACAAATTCTGAAAATCAACTGTTCAAAACTGTAGTTGATGCGGCAAAAGTTGATATTCCGCAAACTATGATTGACAGAGAAGCTGCTTCTTTGACAGAAGATTACAAACACAGATTGGCTGCTCAGGGTATTGCATGGGAAACTCTTGTAAAATCCGAAGGCGAAGATGAAATATTGAAAAATATTAAAGACGATGCCGCTGTAAGAATTAAAAACTCTCTGGTTATTGATAAAATAGCTAAAGAAGAAAATATTAAACTTGATCAGGCTGATTTAGAAAAGAAATTCTATGAATTAGGCAGTGCATACGGTATGCAGCCGCAGGATGTAATCAAACATTTCGGCAAAAATCCTGACTTTTTGGCTTCAATATCACAGCAGGCACTGAATGACAAAATCAGAGATTTTCTTGCAGAACACAACAAAGTAGAATTTGTTGAACCGGCAAAAAAAGAAGAAAAGTAGACTAAAACAAAAAGTAGTTTTATAATGAAATAAGAAAGGGAAATAAATCATGAGTTTTGTACCTGTGGTAATTGAACAATCCAGTCGCGGAGAAAGATCATTTGATATCTTTTCAAGATTGTTGAGAGAAAGAATTATTTTTCTCGGAACACCGATAGATGACATGGTGGCAAATCTGGTTGTCGCACAATTGTTATTGTTGGACAGTGAAAATCCGGAAAAAGATATTATGTTGTATATCAACAGCCCTGGCGGAAGTGTAACCGCAGGTTTTGCAATCTATGATACAATGCAGCATATCAGAGCAGATGTTTCAACAATCTGCCTGGGGCAAGCAGCTTCAATGGGTGCATTCCTGTTATCTTCAGGTGCTAAAGGAAAGCGTCTTGCGCTGCCGCATTCCCGTGTATTAATTCACCAGCCTTTAGGCGGTGCACAAGGTCAGGCTACTGATATTGAAATTCAGGCGGCTGAAATTGTCAGAATTAAAAAAGCATTGAATGAAATTCTTGCTTCTAATACCGGTCAGTCTTTGAAAAAAATCGAAAAAGATACTGATCGTGATTATATCATGACACCTCAAGAAGCGCTTGAATACGGTATGATTGACAAAGTCATTACCCGTGATGAAATCAAATAAACTATCGGAGATTATAAATAATGCCTAAACATGATGACAGCAGACTAAAATGTTCATTTTGCGGAAAAACACAGGATCAGGTAAAAAAATTAATTGCCGGCCCTGAAGTATATATTTGCGATGAATGCGTTGAACTTTGTAACGAAATTCTTGATGAAGAATTTTTTGAATCAAAGGAAAAAGACGGCGGAGAAGAAAATGTTGAAAAGGCTGAAAAACCTATTCCAAAACCGCATGAAATCAAAGCATATCTCGACCAGTATATAGTAGGACAGGATGATGCTAAAAAAGTTTTGTCTGTTGCTGTTTATAATCACTACAAAAGATTAAAACATAACAAGTCAACCGATAAAGAAGGTGTTGAAATTCAAAAATCCAACATTCTTCTTGTCGGCCCGACCGGTTCCGGTAAAACGCTTCTGGCGCAAACACTTGCAAAAATGCTTGATGTTCCGTTTGCGGTTGCGGATGCAACTACATTAACAGAAGCCGGTTATGTCGGTGATGATGTTGAAAACATTCTGCTTCGCCTTTATCAGAACGCTGAATTTGATTCTGCAAAAGCTGAGCGCGGCATTATTTATATTGATGAAATTGATAAAATCTCAAGAAAATCTGAAAATACATCAATAACACGTGATGTATCGGGTGAAGGTGTACAGCAGGCTTTGTTAAAAATGATTGAAGGTACTGTTGCACATGTTCCGCCTCAAGGCGGCAGAAAACACCCGCATCAGGAATTTATTGAAATTGACACAAGCAATATATTATTTATTGTGGGCGGTGCATTTGTCGGACTTGAAAAGATTGTTGAACGCAGAGCCGGAGAGGGCACAAGCGTAGGATTTGGGGCTAAAGCTCCTTTGACTCAGGCTGAAAAAGAAGCAAATGCAGTTAAGATGCTTAAAAAACTGCAGCCGGAAGATTTGTTAAAATTTGGTTTGATACCTGAATTTATCGGTCGTGTTCCGATATATGCTGTTCTGGATCAGTTGAATGAAAAAACACTGAAAATGATTTTGACAGAGCCAAAGAATGCTGTATTAAAACAGTATAAATGTTTGTTGGAAATGGACGGCGTGGATTTGGAATTTGAGCCGGCGGCAGTTGATTTGATTGCACAAGAGGCAATGAAGCGTAAGACAGGTGCTCGTGCTTTGCGCTCTATTGTTGAAGAAATTATGCTTGATGTTATGTATGATGTGCCGACAAAAGCGGATATCAAAAAGTTTGTTGTAACAGAAGAAATGGTTAAAAACCGTAACAAGGCTGAACTTATCAAATTGCCTACAGGTAATTCCAATACTAATGAAAGTATTGCATAGTTTTACATAATAAAATCAGGGGTTAAGATATGACAAAGCAGAAGACTCTTATTCTTATAGACGGACATGCACTTGCGTTTCGTCAGTATTATGCTTTAGAACGAACTTTTATGAGTAATTCTGCCGGAGTGCCGACCTGGGCGGTTTATGGTTTTTTCAAGGCTATATTTGATTTGTTGAAAAACAAAAAAATCACATCTGATGCTATTGCTGTTGCGTTTGATGTAAGCCATCAGACTTTCAGACTTGAAAAATACAGTGAGTATAAATCTAATCGCCGCGCGATGCCGGATCCGATGCGTGCACAGATGCCTTTGATAATGGAAGGACTAGAGGCTTTTAATATCCCGATTTATACAAAAGAGGGGTTTGAGGCTGATGATGTAATCGGTACGATTAGTAAACGCGCATCAGAATTGGGACATAATGTGCTTATTTTAACCGGTGATCAAGATGCTTTTCAATTGATTGATAAAGAAGGGCGGGTCAAAGTTGTTATTCCGGCACGTGGCGAGATGATGATTTATGATTGGGATATGGTTTACGAAAAGCTTAGCGTGTATCCTGAACAGATTGTTGATTACAAATCATTGCGCGGCGACCAGTCCGATAATATACCCGGAGTTTTCGGAATAGGTGAAAAGACGGCGGTTAAGCTTTTGGCGGATTTTGGAACTCTGGAAAATCTTTTGGCGCATACGGCAGATATTCCCCAGCCTGCGTTGAGAAAAAAGATTGAAGATGGGGTTGATAATGCCAAATTAAGTAAAGAACTTGCGACAATTGTTTGCGATGTTGACATTGATTTTGATTTTGACAAAGCATGTATTGAAATTCCGGATGTTGCTAAAGTCACTGAATTCTTGAAAAAGATGGATTTTCTTACGTTTTTGAAGAACTTAAACAGTATTATGACTGTATTTAACAAGGGGACGCCATGCACAAAAGCGGATATTCTCGGGCATACTTCAGCTTCACAAGAACTTTTGCAGCTTAATTTTTTCTCTGCACCGGGGAAGTCTCAAGAAAAACCGTTTGATGTAAAACTTGTACAAACAAAAGATCAAATGATGGCCGCTCTGCAAGTACTGAGAAAACAATCTCTGCTGGCGATTTATTCCGAAGCTCAGGTAAAAAATATAACAAGTTCAAATTTATATGGAATTGCGATAGGCTATAATGAGGCCATAACTTATAAAGATGACAATATTGTTATGCAGGATAAAGAAAGCATATCTCATATTTATTATATTCCTGTAAATCATTTGAACATGTCCCCGCAAATGAAGCTGATAGATATTGTTGCGATGATAAAACCGATTTTGGAAAATCCGGAGATCAAGAAAACAGCTTATAATGTGAAAGCCCAATACGGAATTTTACGTGATTACGGTATAAATGCAGATGGCTTTGTTATGGATATAATGCTGGCAAGCTATGAAAAAAATGCGGCTAAAAAGCATGAATTGTTATACCAATCTCTGGAATATCTTGGACATACCCTGGCTGATTATACGGAACTTCAGGGGAAAAAACGCGAACAGGTTGTCTTTGGCGGGGTGGAGATAAATACAGTTAAAGATTATATCGGCGATACTGTTGATACAATTTTGAAGTTGACAAAATTTTGGCCTCAAAAATTAACCGCTGCAGAATGGAAATTGATGGCAGAAATAGATCTACCTCTTTCCTTTGTTCTTGCTGATATGGAGTTTACAGGGGCCGCAATTGATCTTGATATGCTCCAAAATTTCGGTAGAATGTTATCAGGATCTATGTTAAAGATTGAACGCAGTATTTATAATATTGCCGGTGAGGTTTTTAATTTGAATTCGCCAAGACAGATTGCGAATATAATTTACAATAAATTAAAACTTACAGACCGAAAAAAACGGACAACAAGTGCAGATGTTCTTGAGGAACTTGCAAAAGATCATGAAATATGTAAGTTAATATTGGATTATCGACAGGTTCATAAACTTAAAAGTGCTTATGTTGAAGGTATTACAGAATTACTTGATCCAAAAGACAAACGTGTTCATACAACATACAATTTGACAACTACAGTTACCGGCCGTTTGTCCTCAACAAATCCTAACCTGCAGAGTATTCCTGTTAAAACGGCGCTGGGTAGTAAATTAAGACAAGCTTTTGTTCCGGGTGACAGGCTGAATTATTGTATTCTTTCTGCTGATTATTCGCAAATTGAATTGCGGCTGCTTGCACATATAGCCAATGATGAAAATCTAATTCAGGCATTTAAGCATAGAGGCGATATTCATACCCTGACAGCTTCTAAAGTGTTTGACATCCCGTTAGATAAAGTAACAAAAGAGATGCGCTATAGAGCCAAGGCGGTTAACTTTGGTATTATTTACGGTCAGACAAAGTATGGATTGGCAAAATCTCTGGGAATACAAAATGCAGAGGCAGAAAGCTTTATAGAACGTTATTTTAACACATATCCTAATGTAAAAGACTATATGGAAAATACGGTTAATCAGACTAAAAAGATAGGATATTGCGAAACACTTTTTGGCAGACGCCGCTATCTTGCAAATGAATTAGAATCGAGTTATGCACCGATAAGAGAGTTTGCAAAACGTGCGGCAATCAATTTCCCAATTCAGGGAACAGCTGCTGATTTGATGAAAAAAGCAATGCTTGTCTGCCATAAACGCTTTGTGGAAGAAGGTCTGAAATCCAAGATGATAATGCAGGTTCATGATGAAATTGTTGTTGAAACTTGCAAAGAAGAACTTGAAATTGTTAAAAAGATAGTGAAAGAAGCAATGGAATACGGCCAGCCTTTCAAAGTGCCGCTTGTTGTTGACATAAGTACAGGTGAATCATGGGAAGAATAGTTAAAATATTTGCGATAATTATTGGTCTGTTGTGTTTTATACAACCTGTAAAGAGTGAAGAAGCAATGAGCCTTAGTACACTTGTCACTCCGCAGCGGATGAACCTTGAAGAGTGTAACAGGTTGTTCAAAATGCCGGCTGAAAAATTGTTTTATTTTACTATTGCAGGTATTAATGCAAACCGCTTTACTGTGGACGAAATACAGACCAAAACCGGGTACATACTGTTTACGGCTGTTGAAAAACAGTTTCTGGCAAGTGTGATAAAAATAGATAACAACCGTTCTATATTAAAAGTTACGCCTGCTGATAATATTTACTATTTTCAACCGGGGATTGTACTTAATCTTTTTAAATATATTGATTTAAACTCTCTTGAACCGTTGTCACAAATCCCTGCACGCAGTTAATTGAGAGTGGCAAATGCAGTATTTACAACATCTTCAATACTGTATGTGATATTTTCATCTGATGTTGCAAGCCATACAAGATATTCGATGTTGCCGGAAGGCCCTTTTATTGAGGAAAATGTCAGACCTTTTACACAGTAGCCGGTTTGCTTTGCAAAATCCAGAACATTTTCGATAACTTTGCAGTGAACTTTTTTGTCTTTTACAACTCCGCCCTTTTCTACATTTTCTTTGCCTGCTTCAAATTGCGGCTTGATAAGACAAATCATCTCATGAAAGTCAGGTGCGAGAAGTTTTTTGAGATTTGCCAGAACTCTTGTAAGCGAAATAAAAGACAGGTCGCTCACAAGAAGATTTGCTACAGGTTCATCGTCGGCATAAATATCGTCATAATTGCAGATTTTTAGATTTGTACGTTCTATTGTTTTGACACGATTGTCCGAACGGATTTTCCAGTCAAGCTGCCCGTAGCCGACATCAACAGCATAAACAAATTTTGCACCGTTTTGCAAAAGACAATCCGTAAATCCGCCAGTTGAGGCTCCGGCATCAAAACAAATCCTATCCTTTACAAGAACAGGGAAAGTATCAAGTGCTTTTTTGAGTTTAAATCCTCCGCGTGAAACATAAGGCATTGACTTTACCTGAATATCGTATTCTTTTTGCGGATTAATTTGAAATCCGGCTTTTGTAATATATTCGTCGTTAATTTTTACATGTCCTGCAAGAATTGCGGCCGAAGCCTTACTTTTTGTTTCAAAGTATCCTAAATCAACTAAATATTTATCCAGACGTTCTTTGTTCATACTAAAAATTAAAAATCCTTTCAGCGTTTTGAGTCGTCAGTGCAGCAAGTTCTTCTAATTCGATACCGCGGATTTTGGCTATTTCCTCAGCAACAAATCGTACGTAAGCAGGCTGGTTTTCTTTTCCGCGGTAAGGCACTGGCGTAAGATACGGGGCATCTGTTTCCAGAAGAAGCCTGTCAATCGGAATGTCTGCTGCAACTTCTTTCATTTTTATTGCATTTTTAAAAGTTACAACTCCGCCAAGTGCAATGTAATATCCTGCTTTAATACATTCACGTGCAAATTCTACACTGCCTGAAAAACAATGCATTATGACCGTGGAATTTTCATTGTTTGCCTGAATAATGTCAAAGGTATCCTTGTGCGCTTCTCTGTCATGAATATTTATCGGAAGATTAAGTTCATTTGCCAGACGAATTTGTTTGATAAAAACTTCCTTTTGAATATTATTAAAACTTTTATCCCAGTAATAATCCAAACCTATTTCGCCAATTCCGACGACTTTTTTACCGGAAGAAACGTAATTCGTTATTTTTTCAGATAAACTGTCATTCCAATCGCGTGCTTCAGAAGGGTGAACTCCCAAATACGCATAAACATTAACGTATTTTTCCGTGATATCTATGATTTTATCAATATCTTTCGGGTAAGCACAAGGCAGAATGATTTTCTCAACGTCATTTGCCGCAGCATTGGCAATAACTTCATCAAGACTGATTTGTTCAATCATGTCTATATGCGAATGTGTATCAATTAAACGAATGTTACTCATAAAAAAATTATACCACGCACAAGATTTGTGTTATAATCCCTTTGGAGAAAGTTATGAGCCTTAAAATTTCAATTGCGCATTTATATCCGAAACTGTTGAATTTGTACGGGGACAGAGGCAATGTTATCACCCTTATTAAACGCTGCGAATGGCGCTGTATAGAAGTTGAATTTGAAGAAATTAATACTGGCGACAGTATAAAAGACCATGACCTGTATTTTATCGGAGGCGGACAGGACAAACAGCAGATTGAAGTTGCCGGCGAACTTTATCTTCAAAAAAATAATCTGACAGACCAGCGTGATAAAGGAGCAGTGTTCCTTGGAATTTGCGGTGGATATCAACTTATGGGACACTATTACAGACCATTTGATGCAGAACAGTTGAACGGAATTTCGTTGTTGGATGCATATACTGTTGCAGGTAAAAAAAGATTTATCGGAAATGTAACTGCAGTTACGGATTTTTTAGAACCTCGAACACTTGTCGGGTTTGAAAACCATAGCGGACTTACATATTTGCAAGGTGAAACTAAACCGCTCGCCACTGTTACAACAGGAAACGGCAACAACGGACAGGATAAAACTGAGGGCGGAAGATATAAAAATGTTTTCGGAACATATCTTCACGGGTCACTGCTTCCGAAAAATCCGCATTTCGCCGATTATTTGATTGAACTTGCGCTCGAAAAACGTTATAACGATAAAATTACACTTGATAAACTTGATGATGCGCTTGAGTATCAAACACATAATTCACTGATAAACAAGTCATATTAGTATATTTAACTATTGCCATTAAGGTAAATGCACGTTATACTTAGGTTATGGATGAAATATTAAGCGTAAAAGATTTATATGTAGAATATACTTCTGACAAAGGTATTTTGGGTAAAAAGCAAATTGTTCATGCCGTGAACGGCGTTTCTTTAGATATAAAAAAAGGCGAAATTCTTGCTATAGCCGGAGAATCCGGCTGCGGAAAATCAACGCTTGCAAAAGCGATTATACAGTTAGAGCCGGCAAAATCCGGAGAAATTATTTTTGAAGGTCAAAACACTCTGAAATTCGGCCGAAAAGAGTTGAAAAATTTCAGAAAACATGTGCAAATGGTTTTTCAAAATCCGTATTCAAGCCTTAATCCTAAAATGAAAATAATCGACACATTGAAAGAGCCGCTGCAAATAAATACAAAGCTTTCTAACGCAGAAATAGAAAAAATCGTTGAAGAAAAAATAGAACTTGTCGGGCTTGATAAAAGTTGTCTTTGCCTTTATCCGCATGAATTTTCCGGCGGTCAGCGGCAGCGTATAGCAATAGCGCGGGCTCTTGTGCTTAATCCTGAATTTATACTTGCAGATGAACCGGTAAGCGCACTTGATGTAAGTATTCAGGCGCAAATTATCAACCTGATTAAAGAATTAAAAGAAAAATTTAATCTTACATTTTTACTGATTACACACGATATGAGCGTGATTAAATATCTGGCTGACAGAGTTGCAATAATGTATCTGGGCGAGATAGTTGAAATAGGTAATACTTTCAGTATTTTTAACAACCCTAAACACCCTTATACAAAGGCGCTGTTAAACGCTGTCCCAAAAATCGGTAAACGTTTGAACACTTCAAATATGCTGACAGGTGATTTGCCTTCTCCTGAAAATTTGCCTCAAGGATGCAAATTTCATACCAGATGCCCTAAGGTTATGCCGGTATGCCGTGAGTCTGAGCCGCCGGTTGTAAAAATCAGTGACAGCCGCTGTGTTAAATGTTTTTTATATAATAATCAGGACAGTTAAGCGTTTTTTGTTTGTGGTATGATGGTTTTATGGAACGAAAAATTGTAACAACCAACAGAAAAGCTTTTCACGACTACACAATACTTGAAAAATATGTAGCCGGTATTGTGCTGACCGGAACAGAAATAAAATCAATACGTAAAAACGCAATAAATTTAAAAGATAGTTTTTGCAAAATTGAGGACGGTGAAATTTTTCTCTATAATTGTCATATTTCGCCGTACGAACAGGGGAACCGTTACAATCACAAAGCCGATAGAACAAGAAAACTGCTTTTGACAAAAAAAGAAATACTTAAAATGCACACAAAAGTTAAAAAAGATAACTATACAATTGTGCCGCTGGAAGTATTTATATCAAGAGGATTTGCAAAAGTTGAAATAGGACTTGCAAAAGGTAAAAAGCTGCATGACAAACGGGATGATATTGCAAAGAAAACAATTAACCGTGAAATAGATCGCGCATCAAAAATAAAATGGTAAAAAACTTGCCCAAAAGATAAATATAATTATAAAATATTTAGTAAGTAAAAATCAGGGGCACAGGATATTGAAAGTCGTTATACTTGGAAAAGGTGAAATGCTTGCAAATCTGATAGAAGGCGCAATAGAGGCCGGAGCAGATATTGTCGGTGTATTCAGATATGAACAAACCTGTTTTTCTCCTTTAAAATTATTTTTTTACGATTTTTTTACGACTTCGCATGATTTAACACTAATAAAACAATATAAATTACATGAAATAAAATGCCGTTCCGCCAATTTGGAAGCTTTTCGGCGTGAATTGCTGAGATTAAATGCGGATGTAATGTTTATCGGATCCTGGCATGAACGGATTAAAAAATCTGTTTACGACATTCCTGTTATCGCAAGTATTAATGTTCATCCGTCGTTATTACCTGCATACAGAGGGCCTAATCCGTATTTGCAGACAATAAAACATCTGGAAAAATATTCCGGCGTCACCTTTCATTTGCTTGATGAAAACTTTGACACAGGCCCGATACTTGCACAGAAAAAAGTCGATATTTTGCCTTGCGACACGGGAAAAGAACTGAAAGAAAAAACAGTTTTTGCAGCAAGAATTTTGATAACAGAAGTTTTAAAACGCCTGCAATTTGATATTATTAAGCCAATACCTCAAGATGAAAGCCGCGCTAGCTACTATCATCATATTTCGCCTGACGAAATGATGCTGGATTTTACACAAAAAACAGCCTTTGAAATGCATGCGCATATACGTGCGCTTCATCCATGGCTGCCGTGTTACGTGACAATCGGAAATAAGTTTTTTATTCCAAATCCGTATAAATTGAGAATAATTTCGGATGTAAAAGCACCGGCCGGAAAAATTATTGCCAAAGATGCAAAAACAATGACTCTTGTTATTGGCTGCAAAGATGGCAATGCTCTTGAGATGAGCGGCTTAAAGTTGTATAAAGATGGTTGGTGGAAATAGTTTAGTTGATTTTCCCTTTAACCCAATTTTCCAGAATTTTTAAAGGAGCACGTGTGAGTCCGAGCGCCCATGCCGGAATATTTTTTGTAACAACACTTCCTGCACCTATATTAGCGCCCTCTTTAACTTCTAACGGGGCAACAAGAACGGTATTTGAACCGATTTTTACATTGTCACCGAGAATGGTTCTACTTTTTACATTGTTCAGCGGATTAAAGTTTGCTGTAATCGTTCCTGCACCGATGTTTATGTGTGAACCGAATTCGCTGTCGCCGATATAGCTTAAATGGCCTGCATTTGTATGATGACCGATTTTTGCTTTTTTGACTTCGACAAAGTTGCCTATTTTACAGTTGTCCTCTATCTCAACTCCACCTCTTAAATGCGCGCAAGGGCCGATTTTACAGTTCCGGCCTATTATATTTTTACCTTCTATGTATGTTGCAGGGTAAATAATTGTATCCTGCCCTATTTCAGTATCTTCTGATATCCAGGTGCTTGCAGGATCAACAATTGTTACACCGTTGTCCATAAGTGAAACAAGCTTTCTTTCGTTCATAAGTTTTGCTGCTTCGGCAAGCTGCATACGTGAATTTATGCCGTATATTTCTTCATTATTTTCTAAGATATATGCATTAACATTCAGATTTTGCTTTTTACCCCAGGAAATTATATCGGTTAAATAGTATTCACCCTGTGCATTGTTGCTTGTAAGCTGTGAAAATGCAGGTTTGATTTTTCTCCAGTTAACGCAATAAATTCCGGCATTGATTTCTTTTACGGCTTTTTGTTCGGCATCAGCATCTTTTTCTTCGACAATACATTTGAGAGAGTTGTCTTTTTCGCGGATAATACGGCCGTAGTTTGTCGGGTTTTCAAAAATAGCACTCATAACCGTTAAATCAGAACCGCAAGAAATGTGATATTCAATAAAATTTTTCAGAGTAGCTTCTCTTATGAGCGGAGTATCGCCGCAAAGAATAATAACAAGCCCGTCAAAATTTTCCAGATAAGGGCAAACCATAGAAACGGCATGTCCTGTACCAAGCTGAGGGCTCTGGAGTACCGTTCTTGCAGAATGATAATTTTTTTCTACAAAATCAGTAACCTTATCAGCATGGTGTCCCACAATTACAAAAGATTCATTGACGAGTGGTTTTACATTATCCAGTACATACCCCAGAAGCGGTTTATCCATGATTTTGTGCAAAACCTTTGGTGTGTTGGATTTCATTCTTGTGCCTTTGCCGGCTGCTAATATTACTGATTTTATTTCCATAATTGACTCCTTAATTACCTGAAAATATTTTACCACAAGAATGTTTTTGTGATATTTTGTTGTTATGGAAAACAGGAAGAAAATTGCGGCAGTTGCATTGAGCGGCGGAGTTGACAGTTCTGTTTCTGCTTTGCTTTTACAACAACAAGGGTATGAAGTAATCGGGATTACCGGTAAAATGGTTAATACCGAAAATGCTGATATGATTTGTCAGAATGCTAAAAATGTCGCTGATAAATTAGGCATCAGGCATGTTGTTCTGGATTTGACCGGTAAATTTAAAAAAGAGGTTATTAATTATTTCAAAACTTCTTATGAAGAAGGAAAAACCCCTAATCCATGTATAAAATGCAACCAGTTTATAAAATGGGGCGATATTTTTGACTACGCCATAAAAGATCTGGGGGCGGATATTTATGCAACAGGGCATTATGCAAAAATTAAATTTGCAGATAATGTTTATAAACTTTATCCTGCAAGTGATGAGCACAAAGACCAGTTGTATTTTCTATACAGATTGAAACAATACCAGTTAGCAAAAACAGTTTTCCCGTTGTCTGACTATAAAAAAGAGGATGTGAGAAAACTTGCCTGTGAATATGATCTTCCGCCAAAATCATCAAAAGAAAGTCAGGATATTTGTTTTATCCACAAGCCGCTTACAACAAAAAAATATTTGCTGGATAAACTCGGAGAAAAGCGCGGTGATTTTATAGATATTTTGACAGGAAAAAAATGGGGCGAACATAACGGCTGTTATCAGTATACAATCGGTCAGCGCAAAGGTATAGGTATTGCAGCCCCTTATCCGTTATATGTTATAGATATTGATGCGGCTAAAAATATCGTATATCTTGGACGTGAAGAAGATAATTATAAGACGAATTTAAAAGCAAAAGACTTAAATCTTGTTTATCCGTTAAGCAAAAAAGAATTTGATGCAATGGTGAAAATCCGCTATAATATGCAGCCGAAAAAAGCGCATGTTTGTATTTGCGGTGACTGTGTTGATGTAGAATTTTATGAACCTGTAAATTCTGTGACAACAGGGCAGGCATGTGTTATTTACGACATAAACGATTTGCATTTGATAGGCGGCGGATGGATTTGCAGATAACTTTACATTTATTTTTTACGGATTTATCATGGTAGCACAGAGAGGGGAAAATATCATGTATAATCCAAAATCAAAACTGGCTGAAGAATTTATAGACCATGAAGAAGTGTTGGCTTCTTTAAAATACGCAGAAGAAAATAAAAATAATGTAGAAGTAATAGACAAAATTTTAGCAAAAGCAAAACTCGGCAAAGGTTTAACCCACCGCGAAGCAGCCGTATTGCTTGACTGTGATATTGAAGAAAAAAACAAAGAAATTTTTGCGCTTGCAGAAAAAATAAAACAGGATTACTACGGAAACAGAATTGTATTATTTGCTCCGTTATATCTTTCAAATTACTGTGTAAACGGCTGTGTTTATTGCCCTTATCACGCAAAAAATAAACATATTCCCCGCCGCAAACTTACTCAGGAGGAAATAAGAAAAGAAGTCGAAGCATTACAGGATATGGGGCATAAACGTATTGCCATAGAAGCAGGCGAAGATCCTGTAAATAATCCGATTGAATATATTCTTGACTCTATAAAAACAATCTACAGTGTTAAGCACAAAAATGGGTCAATCCGCCGTGTGAATGTTAACATTGCAGCAACAACAGTAGAAAATTATAAGAAATTGCACGATATCGGAATTGGTACGTATATTCTGTTTCAGGAAACATATAACAAGGAAACTTACGAAAGATTACATCCGACCGGCCCTAAACATAATTACAAATATCATACGGAAGCAATGGACAGAGCAATGCAGGCCGGAATTGATGACGTAAGTTTAGGTGTTTTATTCGGTCTGGAACTGTACAGATATGAATTTTCCGCACTGTTAATGCATGCAGAACACCTTGAGGCAACTTATGGTGTAGGTCCTCATGCCATAAGTGTTCCGCGTATCCGTAAGGCTGACGATATAGATCCGTCAACTTTTGACAATGGCATTGATGACGATACTTTTGCCAAAATCGTTGCGTGTATCAGAATAGCTGTTCCTTATACAGGCATGATAATTTCTACACGTGAAAGTGAAGAAGTTCGTAAGAAATTATTGCATCTGGGCGTTTCTCAAATCAGCGGCGGTTCTAAGACCAGTGTAGGCGGCTATTTTAACCCGATGCCGGAAGATGAAGATTCTGCACAGTTCGATATTTCAGACAGACGTCCGCTTGATGAAGTCTTAAAATGGCTTATGGAATTAGGGTATCTTCCTAGTTTCTGTACAGCTTGTTATAGAAGCGGGCGAACAGGCGACAGATTTATGGAGGTTTGTAAATCTCAGCAAATCCACAACTTCTGTCATCCGAATGCTATCTTAACCCTGAAAGAATATCTGGTTGATTACGCATCAGATGAAACAAAAGCTATCGGAGAAAAATTAATAGCAGCAGAAGTTGAAAAAATTGAAGATGAAAATATTAAAAAGACTGTAATCGACGACCTTAAAAAGATAGAGCAGGGCGGCCGGGATTATAAGTTCTAGTAAATGAGTGGGCAAGGTCGCAAAAATACAGAACCCGGGAAGGATCTTCCTCAAAGAACTGTATACATTGAAGGCTGTGTGCAGAATTTCTCATTACCTTTTGAGGTAATGCACTGTTCACATTTCACTATTCACCGTTCACCGTTATTTCAGATCCTCAATGATTTTTTCTACCTGACGTGTAAGATTTTCATAATCGCCATTGTTGTCAATTACGTAATCCCAATCTTTTACATTGTCAAGCCCGACTTCCGTAATGTCATTTTCACCTATGAGTTGACCTCTTTTGGCACGTGTTTCGCGTGAAGCTTCAACTCTTATTGTTATTGCTCCGGCAGCTTTAAATACATCATATTCGTGCTGAACCCTTACGTCAGTTACAATTATATTTCCTTCTTGTTCAATGATTTTTTCCAGCCAGTAATCAGGTGACTGTTCACGGCCCCAATTGCCTAAATTAATTAAATCCTGCCGGTAAATCGCTTTGTTTTTTTCTATTTCGTCGTAAGTTAATCCTTTTTGTCTGCCATAAGTAAGTTTTATTATATCACCCATTGCACAGCGTCTGTATTCAGGCATTTTTTCCAGCATAATTTTTGCCGCTGTATCTTTACCGGAATATTGTTTACCTGAAAATATTATAATCCTGTTCGCCATAGTCACCTCTGTTTTGTTTAGATTATATCATAAAATTGATAGCAAAATTTATTTTGTCGGGTTTTTCTATAATCAAGAAAGGACGATTATGCTGATAACTAATACAAATTATACCATGAGTTTTGGAGCACTGATACCGGCAAACAAATATAAAGGGCCGCTTTTGAAATTGACAAAAGAAGATAAGACAAAAATAGCCGCTTTGCAGGAAGATATTAATCGTATAGAACTTGAACACTATAAAATAAATCAATATATACAGACGAAGAAGAATTTATCCTTCAATGTTTTGGATATTTTATATACGCAAAGCGATAGATTGGAATACAGAATTGAGCAGCTCAAAAATATGATTCGTGAAATAAAGATGAACAGACTGCAAACTCAAAAAGATGCACTAAAATAACCGGTACACAGATATACAAATATAAAAAATCGGCAACGCAAAAATAAAAATTACGTTGCTGATTTTTTTATATTTTCAAAGTCATTTATTTTAATGTTTTGGTTTAAATTTATCTAAAAGATTACCTTTTTCACTTACATCCTGTGTCTTTTCAGATTCTTTGTTGTCAATACCTGCTTTTTGAGTATTGTAAGTGTTTTGTGTTTCTTTGCTTACTTCGACCGGTTTATCATTTCTGCTCATCCAGGCTTTTGTTTTATCAGCCAGCGGAGTTGCGATAAACGGTACCAGCATTCTTTTTGCGACAACAGATGCTGCAAATAGAGAAGTTACGTTTTCAAATGCTGCTTTTACATCTTTTCTCGCCTGATTTAATACAGGGTGGAAGTCAGAACCTTTCATATCTTTGAGCAGATCATTGTTTTTAAGCATTGCCTGATATCCTTTTGATGCGGCTCTGTCAAAGTGTTTGCCAAAGAAGGTATTAAACATCTTTTCCTGAACTTTTTTATTAGATATTGTAAAGAACATTGCCAGTTGTAATAATATCATTAACCCGCCGTTTGCAAGGTCAAGGGCTGCAACGAATTTACGTTTATCCTCCGGAATTTCTTTGTTATTCAAACTCTGGGTAACATACATATAGCAGCCGACACCGTCTTTCAATACGATGGATGCAACTCCGAGTCCGGTAATGAATTTCGTATTATCAGCAATGTAATTGTCGTTAACGATATCCATTGGTCTGTGATTACCGATTTTAAAATTAGCCAGTGCTTTATAAGGTTTTTCACAGATATTGTTAAACTTCTTGAGATATGGCTTTGTAGCATTTGTTATAGATGAAATTTTTATCATGATTTCACCTCAGCTTTCTTTTGAAATTCTGCCGGATTGCTTGCTTGCAGAATTAAGCTGGTTGTATCTTTGACGTGTTTTCCGTTTGAGAGATTAGGGAATACTGCAGCCATAAATTTAGGATATACCCAGTTCAATAGCGGACAAGAAATAAATAAGGTAACGAGTGAAACAAATATACCGCCGACCTGTTTATATCCGTTTATGCAGCTTTTTGTTTGATTTTTTAATTGCTTAGCAACCTGCTCTGCAAATTTTACAGGTTTTTCCTGAAGTCGTCTGTTCGTTAGTATTTCTTCGTTGAACATTGTTTCTATTTCGTGTACAGTTTTGTTCTCCAATATTGCATCTTTGACTTTATCAAAGAATTTAAGTTCTTTATCAATATCGGTTACGCGGCCGTCAATACTGCGGTTTACACGCTCAATAACCTGTTCTTTGCTTGTCATTGCGCTGTAGTCATGAACATAGCCTTTGGCACGTTCAACCTTTTCTCGCATACTGTTTATTGTTTTGTTATCATTAGATTTATTTCCCAGTTTAAATATTTCTTTAGTAAAGAGGATTAATTCTTTATCTTCTTTATGGGATTTCATCTGACTGATTTTTGTCGCAAGATCTTTTTTAACTTTTTCAATATCTCCTGAACTAAAAATTTCCAGTAAAGAGTCAAGATGCGCGTTTGCTTTTTCAGGATGCGTTCTGTAATATTCACTTCTTCTTATTCTGAATTCACGTTTTGTTTCGTTACTTTTATTTTTTTCAGCAGTTTCTTCTTTGATTAAATTCGTTATTGTTTTAAGTAATGTTTCCTGATAACGTTTAGGATTCATCGGAACTTTGTTAGGCTGTCCGTCTTCGATAAACATTACGGTATTTTTGGTTTTTAAGTCTTTTATTAATTCATCAAACTGTTCATCTCTCAGTTGTGCGGCTCGTTCAGCTATTTGAGCAGGTGTAAAATCAGGATGCTGGTGTTTTACAAGTTTTTGTAAATATTTGTCGTTCATAAACGGAGTCATGTTGTAATCCTGACCCAATTTACCTTGGTGAGCCATATTGTTTACTTTATTGTTAAACGGAATAGTTGCGCCTACCTGAGTTAAAATTGCAAGTGCAGCAGAAACAGGTTGTCTCCATGCTGAATATGTTCTCGTATCTTCATCGGTTTTGGATAACGGATTATATTTGATGAATATCGGAGCAATTAATCCGGTACCGACTGAATTAATAACAATATTTTGAACTTCACCTGTCCATTCTTTGATCTTCATCATAAATTTAACGGATCCCGGCATGTAGTGCATAAGCTCTTGATAAATATCAGTAGAAGTGTATCTGCCGGTAAAACTTGTGTCGGATAAACCGGATAATTTTCCTTTCTGTACCGGTATTTTATTGTTATGTACCGGCATTGCTTGAAGATTAAGATTTGCTTTTTCTACTTTCATGACTACACTTCCAAAAAATATAACCTTCTATATTTATAGACACCCGTAAAGATTAAAAATTGCTAGTTTAATCTTTATTGTTAACTTTTGTAAACTTTGCTGCAACCCATTCTCCTTTTTTCATTGCTGACTCTAATTTATACTCACTCATAAGTGCTTTATATGTCTGATTTTTGAGATACGAGAAAACCATAAAGAATAAAGGTGTTTGTTCATAATAAGCATTATTTTGTGCAATTTTTTCAATTGTAGGTGTATTGAAAAAGCTTACACTATTTAGACTCAAAACCAGAACATTTTGATTTTCTTTTAAATTCAAATCTTTAAGTAATCTATTCTCAAAACTTTTATTTTCATTACTTGCAAAAGCCTCACGTAAAACATTTTTGTCATTGTAGACTTTTGCATAAGAAGCATCCGGCCGGATGTATTCCGCAAAATTTGCCTTGTTCATTGAGATGACTTTTACATCAGAAAAATCATAATACTTGTTAAATCTGTACTGATCATAATATTGAATAATTACGATATCCCCCTTTTTAAGATTTGCGTTTTCTATTAAATCAGCAGCAAGTTTATGACCTTCTTTTCTGAATATTTTATTTGCCGCCAGAGGGCTTACAAACAGGAATAACAGGCTCAGAAAACAAAATATTGTTATAAGCGTGTTTTTTATAATTTTGTTGTTCATAGATGAAGCGCCTGAACATGCCAGATAGATAAGAACAGGGTATATTTCTATTGAGTATTTTGTGACAAAAACGAGTTTTCCTGATAGTGCCGCAATAACAAGCACGGCAACAGTTGCAAGCGCCACATAAAACAATTCACGGTTTAATTTTTCTTTTAAAGATCTGCCTAAAAATACCACTGCAATAACAGACGGTATCATCGCAAAGATGATAAATCCTGATTTGAAATTGTAAAAGAAATTAGGAGGCGCACCTGTAAAGTTTGTTAAAACAGGTGAAAAATAATCCGTGATTAAAAATCCGAGTGCTGATGGCGAAAACACTCCCCACCATTGAGAAAAAGTCTTTTTGAACAAAATTCCGACAAGCTGCGGACTAATCAATAACAGAAGCACGGCAAGGATGCCCCAGAGCTTCAAGATGATTTGTTTATGTTCTTTAAAAAGTTTACAGCTTACAAAAATCAGGTTAAAAAACACAAAAACAAATCCTATTGTATGGGTCAATAGGACAAGAAATGAAGATATTATAAACAGTATGAAATTTTTTTTGTTAGTCTGCTTAATCAGTCTTAAAGTAAATAATAGAGTTAATGCAGAAAACAGGAATAATAATGAGTATAATCGCACTTCCTGTGAATAATAGATAAGAAAAGAACTAATGGCCGTGAAACCTGCACAAAGCATGCCTGTGCTTTTATCTTTTTCCAGTCCTGCAAAATACATTGCTATTATTGATAAAAATCCTGCAAAAACAGAGCTTAATCGAAGAACTAAATCACTGTCATTGAACAGAGTCATAAAGGTTTTAAGATAAATATAATAAAGCGGCATGTGACATTGAGATTTTACACTGTCGATAAATCCCGAAAACAGAGGCTGTGCAGAAATCATATAACTTACATATTCATCATTCCAGAGCCCTTCACCTTTATCAATGGCAACCAGCCTTAAAAACACACCTGCAATTACTATTAAAATTAAGCCTAATCTGTTCATATTTAACAATTTGATAAAACTCCATTTTAATTATATAATAAAAAAATAAAATTGGTGATATTTATGAAATTAGTGATACAAATTCCATGTTATAACGAAGAAAAGTCATTACCGGTGGTATTGAACGCACTGCCAAAGCATATAGACGGGATAGATGAGATAGAAGTTGTTGTGATAGACGACGGTTCAACAGATAATACTGTTGAAACAGCAAGACAGTTGGGTGTAAAGCATTTTGCGGTTTTGTCGCCTAACAGAGGACTTGCAAAGGCTTTTATTGCAGGTTTGGAAAAATCTCTTGAAATAGGGGCCGATATTATTGTCAACACTGACGCGGATAATCAATATGATTCTGCTGATATAGAAAACTTAATCAAACCAATATTAAATCATGAGGCAGATATCGTAATCGGAACACGACCTGTAGAGAAGATACAACATTTTTCTCTGATGAAAAAGTTTTTACAAAAACTCGGGTCTGCTGTCATGCGTTTTGTGTCATCAACTTCGGTTGAGGATGCACCGAGCGGATTTAGGGCGTTTTCAAGAAATGCAGCTTTGCAGTTGAATGTTTTTGACAATTATACTTATACACTTGAAACCATTATTCAGGCCAAAGCAAAGGGGCTGCAGCTTACCTGTGTTCCTGTTCATGTAAATCCAGAATTGCGCAAATCAAGACTTGTGAGAAGTATATTTGATTATATAAGACGTTCAATTTTTACCATGCTCAGGATGTTTATTGTGTATAGACCTTTCAGATTTTTCTCAATACTGGCATGTATAAGTTTGTTTTTCGGATTTGTAATCGGCGGGCGTTTTTTGTGGTTTTTCTTTTCCGGTCAGGGAAACGGCCATATTCAATCATTGATACTCGCTTCTATATTACTTCTTGCAGGTATTCAGATAGGATTGATTGCAGTGTTGGCTGAACTTATTTCAATAAACAGGAGGCTGTTAGAGGATGTACAAAAACGTATTAAGCAGTTAGACTTGAAAAATAATCAGGAAGTTATAAAATAGTTGCAAAAATATGAGGATAAATTTAATGAAAATTGCAAATATAAAAAGCGCGGTTAAAGATTTTTTCAGATCATCACAGGTTAAAAAGATTAGTGCATTTGCATTTTTTACTCTGCTGATGACTGCAATAATAGCTTCTCAAAATTACTTTTTTCAAGATATTATTGAAAACGGTATAAGCAAACGCGATATTATAGCCCAGAAAACTTTGACGGTGGAAGATGTTAAAAAGACAGAACAGCACAGAAAAGACGTGATGCAAAAAGTTGATCCCGTTCTTGTTCCGGCTGAGGACGGTTTTATTGAAAACAACCTGCAAACACTCAGAACATCTATCATTCAAATCCGCAAAAAAGATGTTACAGCCGATGTAAAAAAAGAAGAATTAGGATTACTGTTTGATATTACAGATACCTATAAAAAAGATTTTGTTATAAATGTACTGATGCATTCTGACGATACAGCATTGAATGAAATATTTGAAAAAGCCTCCCTGACACTTACAAATATTCTAAATAAAGGCATAACCGAAAAAGATTATGAAAACGGAGATATTGACCGTATAATAATAAATAATATGGTTTCTAATGTATCAAGACGCCAGATTTCAGTAATACGCGCATTGCTGGAACAGGTTATTGTTCCTAATCTGGTGGAAGATGAAGTTGCGACAGAAAATGCGCGCCGTAACGCAATGAATTCAGTTAAACCATATATTATTACTTTTCAAAAAGGAGAAAAAATCGTTTTTGAGGGTGAACCTGTAACCCGTTTGAAACGCGATGCTTTGAGAAAAGCAGGATATAACGTTTATGAACTCAACTGGCAGGGCCTTGCCGCAATGTACGTACTTGTATTTATTGCAACATTGCTCTTCCTTTTGTATATGAAACATTTTGAAAAGCAGTTTTTGGAAGAAAATTATCTGAGTATATCCGGAGTTCTTGCAATAATAATGGCATTGATATCGACATTAATGCCTGTGGGATTTCCGCCTTATATACTTCCGTTTCCTGCTTTTATATTTATTCTTGCAATTTTTACAAATTCAAGAGTCGCATTTGTTGCATCAACCATGCTGCTTGCTGTTTTGACTATCGGACACCAGTATAATATACAATTTTTATCAGCATTTGTGTTCTTGAACCTAGTTTCTACAATTGCAATATCTCGTATAAGATTTTCCAAACGTATTGACTTAATAAAAACAGGCTTTGAAATATCACTGGCCGGCGTTATTATTGTATTTAGTATCTATTTGTTAGAAAAATGCCTGATAGATGTAAGTAACATGCTTATTTTGACAAATGTCGGCTTGATGCTGATAAATGGTGTTCTGAGTGCTATTATTGCGCTGGGTACACTTCCTCTGTTTGAAAGTGCGTCTAAAATTATTACACCATACGGATTGGCTGAACTTGCCGATCACAACCAACCGTTGTTAAAACGTTTGCAGTTTGAGGCTCCGGGAACTTATCATCACAGTTTGATGGTAGCAAATCTTTGTGAAGCGGCAGCGGAAGCAATAGGCGCAAATCCGATACTTGCCAGAGTCGGTGCTTTTTATCACGATATAGGTAAATTGAAAAGACCGTTGTTCTTTGTCGAAAACCAATCTTACTTCGGAATAGAAAATCCGCACACCAAATTAAACCCGAGATTAAGCAAAATGGTTATTACCGCGCACCCGAAAGACGGTGTTGAAATAGCTAAAGAATACGGACTTCCGCCAATAATTTACAGTTTTATTTTGCAGCACCACGGCGAAGGTCTGGCAAGCTATTTTTACAATCAAGCAGTAAAAGAAGAAGGAATTGAAAATGTTAAAGAAGAACAATTCCGTTATACAGGCCCTAAACCAAATACTAAAGAAACTGCAATATTGATGATAGCAGATGCTGTTGAATCAGCGGTACGTTCCCTGAAAAATCCGACTCCGGAAGAAATAGAAGCTATTATCAACAAAATTATCGTGGAACGCTTGAACGATACTCAGCTTGCCGACAGTCCGCTGACATTGCGTGATATCAAAACAATAGCGGCGACCTTCTCAAGGATTTTGCGCGGTATGCAGCACAACAGAATTAAATATCAGGAAAATATCGTTGAAGAATTTAATAAAAATAAAATTAATATGGGTAAAGTTCTTGATGAAGATCTTGAAAACAAGATAAAAGAACTTGAAGGAACTCAAAAGCAGCCTGAAAACAAAGAAAAAGATAATGGAAGTGATGACCAAAAATAAGACCGTAAAATTAAATATTTTCAGTGAAAACATATACGAAAACTGGCCGGTAGATGAACTTAAATTCATTAATATTGCAAAAAAGATTTTGCGGTATTATATGTCAAAGCCGGATGTATATTCTGCAAGCTGTTTGAGTGGATTTGATTTTGACACAATTTCATTTGATTTTCTTTATTGCGATAGTGTCAAAACGCACGAAATAAACAGAGAGTACAGAGAAAAGGACTATCCTGCTGATATAATTACGTTTGCGATATTTGCAGATAGTGAAGAAAAATTTGTGTTTGACGGAGAGATTAATCTCGGTGAAGTTATAATCGCTCTGGACAAAGTTATTGAAGAAGCAGAAAAAAAACAGTGTACAAAAGAAGATGAACTGGCGTTTTTAATAAGCCATGGAATTATGCATTTGCTGGGATTTGACCACCAGAGCGAGGAAGATTATAATTTTGTTGTCGGGCTTCAAAGGGAGGCTTTGGAGACAATAAAATAAAGGGATAAAATGAGCAGATTTAAACAACAGGGATTTAGAAATACATTCAGAAATGCACGGAAGGGATTAAGACTGGCTTTAAAGTCTGAAGTTAATATAAGAATACATTTTTGTGCGGGAATTCTTGTGTTGATAGCCGGTGCATATTTGCAATTTAGTGTTGAAAAGTTATGCATATTGCTTTTGACAATAGGAATGGTTATTACGGCTGAAATGCTTAATTCCGCAATAGAATTCGCGTTGGATGCTGTTTTTCACAATCGATTTTCAAGACTTGTGGGTATGGCAAAAGATATATCGGCAGGCGCTGTAATGTTTATTACCGCTATTGCTGTGACTATCGGACTTTTGCTGTTTGTCCCTGAATTTATCGGATAATTATTTTAGTTTTTCCTATTTTTTATGCTATACTCAATACATAGGTAAATAGGAGAAATAAAAATGGAAAACAAGAATTTAGCAACGATCGGCGTATTTGGCGGATCCGGATTTTATAAATTTTTAGACAATATTGAAGAAGTTAAAATAGAAACACCTTATGGCATGCCGAGCGATAATGTTTTTATAGGTTCTGTCGGAGAACATAAAGTAGCATTTATGCCGCGTCATGGACGTAACCATACAATTTTGCCGCACTTGATTAATTATCGTGCTAATGTTTGGGCAATGAAATCAATCGGATGCCAGAGAGTTATTTCTCCGTGTGCAGCAGGAAGCTTGCAAAAACATGTTAAACCGGGCGATTTTGTTGTTTGTGATCAATTTGTAGACTGGACTGACGGCAGAAAATCAACATTCTTTGAAGGCCCTGTTGTAACCCACCCGTCTGCTGCGGAAACTTACTGTCCGGAATTAAGAAAACTCGCTGTTGAAACAGGCAAAGATTTAGGTATTACTATTCATGAACAGGGAACTGTTGTTGTTATCAACGGCCCTCGTTTTTCAACAAAAGCAGAATCTAAATTCTTTACTAATCAAGGATGGGAAGTCATTAATATGACAGCTTTTCCGGAAGCATACCTTGTAAAAGAAATGGATATGTGCCCGCTTAATATTTCACTTATTACAGATTATGATGCAGGTCTTGTCGGTGATGTTCCGCCTGTTTCACACCATGAAGTTATTCAGGTATTCAATTCTAATGTTGAAAATTTGAAAAATTTACTCTTCAAGATGATTGAAAAAATTCCTGCAGAACGTAATAATTGTTCTTGTGCAATGACAAAGAAAAATTCTCAACTATAAGGATAAATTAATATGATAGGCGGTATAATTTTCGGTATAAATAATCTTGTAAACTTATATTTATTCCTGATAATTTTAAGGATATTTTTAACGTGGATTCCGAGTGTAAACTGGGAAAACCAGCCGTGGCATACACTCAGAGCAATTGTAGATCCGTATCTTGGAATATTCAGAAGGATTATACCGCCTATTGGCGGACTTGATTTTTCACCGATTGTGGCAATTCTTGTGTTACAATTGCTTGCATATGCAGTGATTTATTTATTGTTATTCCTGCGTTGATATACGAGCCCATACGTCTTGATATTCCTGAATATAGTTACGTTTGTTTATTATGTGCAAATAATACAAGTCTATGGCATTAAGAATTTTATCTCGGTGCGGAGTTTTGGGATTGTCAAGGAGCGTTTGATATTGGTTTAATAATTGCGTGGAGGCTTGCGGATTGTTTACAAGCTTTTTAAAATATCGTCTTGTGACTTTGTCGGGTGTAAAATTCCATATTTTGAGAAAACCGCCCATGTCATATATTTTACCGTTTATCAGACTTTTAACGGCATCCATGCTGTTTACCCCATATATCCTTGCATAATCCAAAAATTTAAAATTATAATCACCATCGTGGTGAATAAATTCGCTTAAGGAGTATCCGCTTTTCAAATCAGACATATAGTGTCGTGCAAATTCAGATTTCTCCATTTTGTGCCCCATAGCTTTTTTTAAAAATGTGGAAATATTTGCCTCAGCATAGCTTCCATGCATATGTGGAACAATGTCATTTTGGACATCATGGAATATTTTCATTGCAGAATCCGGCATTAATCTTTGTCCGTTTTCATCTTTTATTGAGAGTTGGAAAACATTCCCCATTGCGCCGCTTCCTGTGTATTTAAAGTGTACGCTTGAATTTTTAGGAAGAATTTCCGAAATATTTGACCGCAAGATGTTTTTCATCTGGGTTAACAGAATTTGCATATTCTCATCTTCCCCGATGGAGCCTGTCTGCTTCATTTTTCGTAAATGCACACGGGAAAACATTGCCGTGAGAGCAAGACCTTTATGAAACTTTTTTATCATTTCAGCTTTTCTGTCCGTGAAATTAGTGACAATATATTTAATCATCTCAGGCGGCAGATTTCCGACTACTTGATTTTTGGCCGAAGGTACAAATTTGTCATAAGTCTTATAATTTATATCTGATTGAAATACCCTTTTTAGGCGCGAAAGCGGGCACTTTTCATAACTATATTTGAGTGATGAGATTTTGTGGAGCATAGTTTTTGTAAAACATGTAAATATATAAATTTGCTTAAACTTGTAAAAAAGTTTTCTTTGGTTTAGAATGCACTCATCATGAAGATTATAATTTACGGTGCAACAGAAATAGGATGCCTTCTGGCAACGGAATTTTTTGAAGACCACGATATAACGATAATTGATAAAGAAGAAAATCGAACTGATGAATTTAATCAGTTAGATATCAGTTTTATTCAGGGAAACGCCTCTGATATAAATGTTTTAAAATGCGCTGATATAGAAAATGCAGATATTTTTATTGCGTGCACCGCCATAGATGAAGCAAATATAGTCGCATGCCTTTCTGCCAAACGTGTCGGACATGTTAAGACTATATGTTTTGTAACTAAAGAAGAATATAAAAATACGCTTAATTTTGAACGTAATGATTCAACCGGTGATTTCTTTATTGATTATATTATTTGGCCGGAAGAATTGTTAACACAGGAAATTTTTAGGATTGTAACCGTTGCCCATGCGCTTGATGTTGAAAATTTTGCTGACGGCCGTGCAAGATTACTTGAATATAAAATAAGCGCACGCCATTCTATAGTTAATAAAAAGGTAAAGGATTGCGGGTTTACAAATGGAACTTTGATTGTTGGTATAACAAGAAACAGTGAACTTTTTATTCCGAACGGCGAAACGGTTTTGCTGGAAGATGACAAACTTATCTTTATGGGCACACCATATTCACTGGATATTCTTGCCGGAACATTTTTCCATGAAAAGGAATACGTTAAATCTGCTGCAATTATAGGCGGCGGTACCGTCGGAATGATGCTTGCCAAAAACCTTGAAGCGCTGAAAATTAAAACTAAAATTATCGAAAGAGATTATGCACGCTGTCAGTGCCTGTGCGAACAGCTTAACAGTACACTTGTAATAAACGGTGACGGTACAAATCTTAAACTGTTGGATGAAGAAGAAATTGGTAATAGTGACGTTGTTATAAGCGTTACAAATAATGACGAAAAGAATTTATTATGCTCACTTCTGGCAAAACAACTCGGCGTAAAGCGGGTTATTGCAAGAGTGTCCAAGGTCTTGAATATTCCGCTGTTTGAAAAAGTAGGTATTGATATTGCAATTTCTCCTAAAAATTCAGCGATAAATGAAGTAAGAAATGATCTGGCTGAAAACGATGTCGATATTCTCGCAACTGTAGAGCAGGGTCAGGGTGAAGTGTTGGAAATTAATGTTCTGCCCGAATTTAATAAACGCAGAATTATGGATTTAAGATTTCCGCAGCATGCGATAATCGGTGTTATCCAACGCAAAAATCAGGTAATAATTCCTCAGGGAAATACCGAGTTGAGGACTGACGATACCCTGATAATATTTACGACAGCGGCCAAAGCAGATATAATAAAAGAATTTTTTAAGGTAAAGTAGATGCGTTTAAACTATCTGGCAAATGCAATTGGTTTGATAATGATTTATATAGGGATTGTAGTTCTTGCGCCAATTCCTATAGGGTTGTATTATCATGAAACTCATAGCATATTACCGTTTTTAACCTCAAGTCTGATTGGAATTGTAGGCGGCTATTCTTTGAGAAAATTTGTGCCGGATGCATCAAGGGTCGAGAATATAAATGACATAAAAAAATCCGAAGCTCTGTTTGTAGTGGCCGTTTCATGGATAATATTCGGTGTATTGTCTGCAGTACCGTATATGTTTTACGGTTTTAATTTTCTGGATAGTTTGTTTGAATCTGTTTCCGGTATTACTACAACGGGTGCTACTATCCTGACTCATTACAATTACGAGAAAGCATTCTTTTTCTGGCGCTCACTTACACAATGGCTGGGAGGTTTGGGAATTATAGTCTTGTTTATTGCTATTTTACCGCAATTTGCCGTTGCCGGACGCCAGATGTTTTTTGCCGAAGCGCCGGGACCGACTGAGGATAAGATTACACCGCGTATTCGCAACACTGCTTCTGCATTGTGGAAGATATACGGTGCAATGACTGTTATTGAAATAATCCTGTTAAAGTTAGCGGGAATGCCTTTATTTGATGCGGTTTGCAATTCTTTCTCGACACTTTCTGCCGGCGGTTTCTCCCCAAATCCGCAAAGTATTATGGGCTATCACTCAAATTTGATTAACTGGATTATAATATTTTTTATGTTCTTCGCAGGAGCGAGCTTTATTCTTCAATATAGAGTTGTTACAAAAAGGAACCTGCTTTTGTTTTTTAAAAATGAAGAATTTAGAGTTTATTTTACTATGGTATGTCTGTTTTCTCTTGCTATAGCCGGTGTGTTGTTCGTGAATGACAAATATTCTATTTTTGAGGCTGTCACATCTGGTTTTTATCAGGTAATAAGTATAACTACCTCAACAGGTAATGCAAGTAAAGATTTTGTTCAGTGGGATTTTACGGCGCAAGTGCTGCTGTTTATTGTTATGTTTATGGGGTCTTGTTCCAGTTCGGCCGGCGGCGGTATAAAAATGACACGTTGGATTCTAGTTTTTAAATCTCTTAAAAGTGAACTGGTCAGAATATTACATCCGAATGCTGTAATGAATATCAAAATTGATAACAGCGTAGTGCCGCCGGAAGTTTTGAGGCAAATATTTGTTTTCATCTATTTCTACTTTTTAATTTTTGCAGCAGGGGCATTGATTATTACAATAGCAGAAAAAGATGTCGTGATCGGATTATCCGGATCAATAACAGCTTTAGGAAATATAGGCCCTGGCTTTGGGGCTATAACCGGTCCAATGGGGTCTTTTAGTAGTTTACATAATGTTTCAAAAATAGTAATGACAGCAAGTATGCTCATCGGACGTCTTGAAATAATTCCGTTTTTAGTCTTTTTCCAGAGGGATTTCTGGACAATAAAAAAAGGTTAATATTTAATCTTTATATATGATTAAAATGAACACTAAATATGGTTAAATCGTTATATAATTGCGCAACGATATTAAGGATTTAACCTTGAAAATTTTAAATATACATTTGAAAAAGCTTCTTGTATTAACTGTGATGTCTGTAACGATGTTACAGGCAAACGCCGTGGAAAATGCGACAATCGAAAAGAACGCAATACTTTCTATAAATGATTGTATTCGGATGGCTCTGGATAATAGTCCTGCTGTCAAAAAGGCACGTTATAATTACGGTGTTTCGAAAAATCAAACAAGTATAGCTAAATCTGATTACTTCCCGACAATCGGTGTCGGCACAGGATATTATGCAACTGAAAACGCGACAAGTAACAGTTTAATGCGTCAGGGAAGAAATAACTATTACAGTGCAGAAGCTTCTCTGACACAGCTTATCTGGGATTTCGGCAAAACAAACGCAAATATCAGGATGAATAAATTTAATACAATTGCGGCTGTTTATACTTTTGATGATACTGTACTTGATACTATTTTTAGTGTTAAAACCAATTACTACGGCGTACTTGCCGCAAAGGCTTCTGTTGATATCAACAAAGCAAATGTTCAGATTAATGAAAGAAATTACCAGAGAACAAAGGCATACTTTGAAGAAGGTATAAAATCCAAGATAGACCTTGTAAATGCAGAGGTTAACCTGAGTGATGCAAAAGTTTCTCTTGTTAATGCGGTACAGGAATATCAAAATGCTCTTGTTCAATTAAACAATTCTATGTATATAGCTTTTGCGCCCGAATATGAAATTACCAGCACTGAAACTTTTAACTTTTCGGAAAATACACCGGTCAGCTTGGAAAAAATAGATGAAAATGTTGATATAAGCCAGCCTCCGCCGGATGTTTCTGATGCTTTTTTGACCTCAAAAGTCGAAAAAATAGATATAATTGACAGTTATAAATTTGTGCCGTTTCCTTATACTTTTGAAGAAAGTGTTGAACTGGCATACAAAAATCGTCCGGATTTAAAAGCCTTTGATGCAACACTTGAGGCAATGAAACAATCACTTTTATATATTAAACGTGAATATTATCCGTCAATTCAAGGCCGCGCCGGTTATGGTTACAGGGATACGAATAATACCCAGTCATTTAACGTGTCTTTAAGTTTTAATACTTCACTAAATATTGTCGGTAAAAAGTTTGAAATTGATAACGGAAAATTGCAGGTGAAACTTGCCGAGAATGAAATTGAAAACAACAAGCAAAACATTTATTTTGAAGTGCAAAAAGCTTATGTAGATATGATACAATTAGAAAAAAAGATACCGCTTGCCGCCGTCAAAGTAAAACAAACCTTAGAAAACTTTGAACTTGCTGACGGACGCTACGGCGTCGGACTTGGAGATTATATAGAACTTCAGGACGCAAAAGTAAATTATAACAATGCACAGCATGAATATGTTCAAGCCGTGTATAATTATAATGTAGCAAGAGCCAATCTTGAACTTGCAATGGCTTTGCCGCAAGCGGTTACAGCAACCTTAGAGGATGAAAAATAATGAAAAGACTACTCAAACCAAAATATTTAATACCGTTAAGCATTATCGCTGTTCTTATACTGACTATGTTTATAACAACTAAAGTTAAAAATCGTGTCAGTTATGAAACAAAAGAGATTAAACGCTGTACAATAACTCAATTTGTAGAAGCATCAGGCACTATTAACCCTGTTAATACGGTCAGTGTTGGTTCAACTGTATCAGGCCTGATTAAAGATATATATGTTGACTATAATGCGCAGGTGAAGAAAGGGCAGATTCTTGCACAAATTGATCCTGCAACATTTGAGGCAACCGTTAAACAAAATGAGGCGCAAATCGCTAATGCAGAAGCAAATCTGGCCAGAATGCAGGCTGTTGCAGAATATGATGAAAAAACTTACCAGAGATATAAAAATCTGTATGCAAAAAATTTCGTTGCCAAAAGTGAATTAGATCAGGCATACAGCACATATAAATCGGATTTGGCACAGATAGCAGCAGCGCGCGCTCAAATTAATCAATATCGCGCATCTTTACAAACAGCACAGACCAATTTAGGATATACAAAAATCATTGCCCCTGTTGACGGAACCGTAATTTCAAGAGAAATAGACGTAGGGCAGCCTGTTGCCGCAAGTTTTCAGGCTCCGGAACTTTTCACTATCGCTCAGGATTTGACAAAGATGCAGATAGAAGTTAATGTCTCCGAAGCTGATATCGGTAAAGTAAAAGAAGGACAGGATGTTAAATACACTCTTGACGGTTACGCAGACAGTGTATTTGAAGGTAAAGTTACTCAGGTAAGACTTGCTTCTACAAATACCTCAAATGTTGTTACCTATTCAGTTATCGTTGACGTTGCGAATGACGATTTGAAACTTAAACCGGGTATGACCGCAAACGTCTCTATAATAACCGATAAAAGTGAAAATGTTCTTTGTGCACCGACTACTGCCTTGAAATTTACCCCGAATACTGACGGTACAAAATACAAAACAAAAGGTATCTGGATTTTAAAGAAACGCACGCCTGAACGTGTAACTATTGAAACCGGCGCAAGTGACGATTCACGTACGGAAATCATTTCTGACAAGATTACTGAAGGTACAAATGTAATCGTCGGAATAAAAGGCAAAGAAAAATCAACCGAACACAAGCCGCCGATGAGAATGTTTTAGAAAGGATAAAATTTGAGCCTGATAGAAGTCAAAAACGTTATAAAAAGATATCAAACCGGCGAAGATTCATTCAATGCGCTTAACAATGTTTCGCTTTCGATTGAAGAAGGAGAATTCGTAGCAATAATGGGCGCTTCCGGCTCCGGTAAATCTACCTTTATGAATATGCTGGGCACACTGGACAAACCAAATTCCGGCAGCTACCATCTTGACGGAATTGACGTTCTTTCGCTCAATTCAGATGAATTATCCAAAATAAGAAATCAAAAAATCGGATTTGTATTTCAAGGGTTCAATCTTATATCGCGTACATCAGCGGTTGAAAATGTGGAACTTCCGATGATATATTACGGAGTGCCGGAAAACGAACGATATGAAAGAGCTATGCACGCGCTAAAAATAGTTGGGCTGGAAGGCCGCGCTAACCACATGCCTAACCAGATGTCAGGCGGTCAGCAGCAGCGTGTGGCTATTGCACGTGCAATTATAAATGATCCGCCCTTAATTCTGGCCGACGAGCCGACCGGTAATCTTGATACTAAAACGAGTATTGAGGTTATGGAATTCTTTGTTAATTTGAACGCTAAAACCGGCAAAACAATTGTTCTTGTAACACACGAACCCGATATTGCAGAATACTGCAAGCGTGTTGTAAGATTTAAAGACGGCAATATAATCTCTGATGAGGTCAAAGTATGATAGATTTTAAATCACTTGTCAAAATGTCAATAATATCATTAAAAATAAACAAGATGCGTTCTATGCTGACAAGTCTCGGGATTATAATTGGTGTCAGTGCGGTAATCATAATGCTTGCAGTCGGAACAGGCGCAAGCGAAAAAATAGCCAAAGACATGGAATCAATGGGAAGTAATCTTCTGATGATACGTTCGGCTTCTGTAACATCAGCCGGTGTCAGAATGGGAAGCGGTACAAAACCAACCTTGACACTTAAAGATGCCGAAGCCATAGAAAAAATGGTGAATGGAATTTATGCGGTTGCCCCGTATAGCTCCGAAACCCAGCAGCTTACATACGGCAACCAGAACTGGTCTACTTCTGTTGCCGGAACTACGGCATCTTACCTTGTTATTCGCAACTGGGAAATTATGTCCGGACGTAATTTTATACCGGAGGATATAAAAAACACAACAAAAGTCGCGATAATAGGAAATACGGTTTCCACAGAACTTTTTGGTGACATGGACCCGATAAATAAAACAATAAGAATTGGGAATATTCCTTTTAAAGTTATAGGAACGCTTAAAGTTAAAGGTGAAAACGGAATGGGAATGGATCAGGATGATTTAGTCTTTATTCCTATAACGACAGCGCAGAAGAAGGTTTTCGGAACGGATTTTCCGGGAACTGTAAAAATGATAAATGTTCAGGCGCAGTCAGAGGAATATCTTGCCTCAGCCCAGGAAGAGATATCAGAATTGCTTAGAAAACGGCATCATCTCGGCAAAACACAGGAAGATGATTTTCAGGTGCGTAACCTGACAGAAATGCAGGAAACAATCAAATCTTCAACCCGCACAATGTCCTTGCTTCTGGGCGCAATTGCGTCAGTATCGCTGCTTGTCGGCGGTATCGGGATTATGAATATTATGCTGGTCTCAGTAACAGAACGTACCAAAGAAATAGGTATACGTATGGCAATTGGTGCCAAGGCATCAGATATCAGACTACAGTTTTTGATTGAATCCTTTTTGTTGTCTATAATCGGCGGTTTGGTAGGGGTTGCAATAGGTATTTTAGGCTCGAAATGCCTTGAGGTATTTGCGGAAATGACGGTTTCTGTCTCAAGTTTTTCAATAATACTTTCACTCGGGTTTTCCGGCGCGATTGGTGTCCTGTTCGGGTATTACCCTGCATATAAGGCATCATTGCTGAACCCTATTGATGCATTGCGTTATGAATAAAGTTTACTTCTTGCTGTTATCAGTCTTGAAAATATAAGCGAGATATGTTAAACTAAAAATAACAAGTATGCAAAAGAGGAAATAGGATGTCGGAAACGCAGAGAAGTAAAAAAGTGAGTGGAGTGAGTAGAGTGAGTGATGTGAGTAAAGTGACGAAAGTGTTAACAGAAGAAATTTCGAAAACCCACTTAATCACTCAATTGCCTGAAACCCTTGCTATTACTGGCTTTACGGGGGGGGGGGTAAAACATTTAAGGCCCGCTGAGCGACTAGATTTTGCTAAAAATGGAAATATTATATATATAAACCATTCCGTCATCCCGCAACAGTTTGAGTGCAACACACCAGAATTGTTGCCTTGCGGGGTGGCCAAGTCCACTTTTACACATTGGCAGACCGGCAGGCCAGCCTGCACCACCACTCAGCTTAACGCTAAAGACATACAAAATCTTTCCGTCATCCCGCAGCGGTTTGAGTGCAATACGCCACAGTTGTTGCCTTGCGGGATCTCAAATGAAGAACACAAGTTATTTATAACTTGTGGAACTTGTGCTGCAAAAAAATGAATAAAAGAAAAATAGATTACAAAAGAAAACTGAAAGGAGAACAAATTATGATTGAACCAAATGTTAAAAAAGAGCAACAACAGTTGCATTCCCTTCTCCCGTTGGGAGAAGGTGGCCGGAGGCCGGATGAGGGTGCGGACGTAACCCGCTCTTACACTTTGGAAACCGCTAAAGACGCACATGAGTCTTTACGTCATCCTGAACTTGTTTCAGGATCTAACCATGCTGCAAGTCTTGAGGATATGACCCCTCACCAAGTTAGGACTAAACTCGCTAAACGCTCGTTAAGTCCAACTATCCTCTCCCGCAAGGGGCGAGGAATGCGCGCCGCTTTCACTTTGGCTGAAGTATTAATCACTCTCGCAGTTATCGGAATAGTGGCCGCCCTGACACTTCCGGGGCTCATTCAAAATCATAACGAGAAAGCATGGTCTACGGCTAAAGATCTCTGGGAAAAGAAACTCACTGAAACAGTTCGCAGAATGAACACCGACGGCGTTATGACAGGCCACAATACTACAGAAGATTTTATGGATACTTTCAAACAATATATGAAAGTTATTAAAACCTGTGACAACACAGATATTAATAAATGTTACTCTCCTAAAGTCGTTACAACAGGAAGCAACGAAGAACCTTTGGAAGTCGAAACAGATTCTTTAACCTCAGCATCAAGCATGGGCCTAAGCGACTGGCAAACTAACACTAATACAATGAGTTTTGTTGTTGCTGACGGAACAACGGTTATTATGGCATACCAGCCGGAATGCCCGTATGCTGACCCGATTGAAGATACAGGTTCACAGGTATCTTGCATGGGTTATATGGTAGACGTTAACGGTAAGAAAGGACCGAATAGAGTAGGAAAAGATATTCAATTAAGCTCTGGCGTAGCATTCTCTACTTGCGATAACCCGATTGGTGACATGTGCTGGTCAACAGAGTTCGCTCCAACAGCAATAAATACATGTTTCGACGGAACAGAAGAAGATAAAGCATACGACCAGACAGGAGACAGCAACGGCTACTGTGCAAATAATTATTGGGCTGGAGCTAAAAAAGCATGTGATCAAAAGAACATGAGCCTACCAACGAGAGCGCAATTAGCACAATTAGCTAGCAATTTATATGTGGATAGCGAAGGCAACGCAGTAACAATAGGAGCAAATGAAACCAAATACAACCTCAAAGTAAAGGACGAATACAGCCAAAATCCTCCAATCAAATACAATGGCTACCGCTACTGGTCCAGTGAGGAGTACGATGCTGGCTACGCGTACCGCCGGGGCTTCGGCACTACCAACACGGGCGGCAGTGACAATAACTGGGGCTACAAGTCCTACAGCGACGGCCGCGCTGTGTGTATTTCCAACTAAGTGATTAAGTGAGTAAGTGACTGGGTGATTAAGTGATTACAGGAATAAGGTAACGTGAGAATTTTCTCGTTGCCTTTTATTCCGTCATGCTGAACTTGTTTCAGGATAACTTTGTACATCTAACAGTGACCGCTTTAGTGACTAAGTGGTTACAAAACAGTAAACAGTGAACTGTTATTACAAAATAAGGCAAAGCGAGAATATTCTCACATTGCCCTATTTTTGTAAATACTTAGTGCCTTAGCCCCTTAGTGCCTTTTTATACAACCGTTCACAGTTTACTATTTTGTAACCACTTAGTCACTTAATCACCTAGTCACTTAGTGCCTTTTGATAACAACTGTTCACAGATAACTATTTACTTTCTTTTACTGCTTTTGATATAGCTTCTGTAATATCTGTTCCGCCGTAAAGTACTGCACCTTTTGCCAGTACTACATCATAATTTCTCGCTTTTGCTTCTGTTGTTATAACAGAGGAAATTTTTGAATCAATAGCTGACAATTTAGTTGTATAATCTTTTTCGATTTTTGCTCTTCTGTCTTTTAATTCTTTATTATATTTTTCTTCAAGTGCTTGTTTTTTCTTAGGATCAGTTTGCGCAATTACATCTTTTCTCGCTTTCTCAATGAATGTAACAACTTCTTGAGCTTTAGTCTGCTGTTCCTTTTTCAATGCCGCAACCTGCGGGGATGAATTAACAACTTTTTGTACATCTACAACAGCAATTCTTGAAGGTACATCAGAAATTGCATAATTATTAACCCCGAATCCAATGACAAATGCTGCTAAACCTACAGCTAAAAATTTCATTTTGTTGTTCATATTTTTCTCCTTATCTTAACAAAATCTACAATACTTAAATTTTATGAAAAAATCAACTACCTTAAATGATTGATTTTTTGTAAATCTCCTTTACAATATCCTAAAAAACAGATACAATATCAATGGCGAACATTATAATATATAAATTTGTTTAAACATTTATTACAATTTAGTAACAAAAACGCATTTTTCGTTCTCATTTGACGTTAATGGTAGTAAAATAAAAATAGATGAGATAAATTGTTTTAATTTAATAAAGGTGATTAAATGAAAAAGATTGGCAAAACCCTTATAAAAGCCGTATTATGTATGTCAGTTTGCTGTATCGTTAGCACTCCGGCATTTTCTGTAGATTTGCCGCCAAATTTCAATCCGAATGATGCATTGCAAGAAGGCGGTATGAACTATAGGCATGATATGGATTTGGAGCGTTTTCAAAACAGAGAACGTTATATACGTGATGATTATACGAACAGAGAACATGTAAAAGATAATCCTGACCCTGTAGAAAATAAAGATCAGTTTCAGGCTCCGCAAGATGTTATAAAAGCAACAGTAGATGAACTCGATACAAAAGGGGTTTATATCAATTCTGTTCAGTTGGCACCTTCTGAAATATTGACCAAAGAAGAAACAGATCCGATTATACAAAAATTGGTCGGCCGAAATGTATTTATCAGCGATATTCAGGCTGTTATAGATGAAATTAATACATTATATGCTGATAAAGGTTATGTTACGGCAAAGGCATTTCTACCTGAACAAACAGTTACTGACGGTAATATATATATTGATGTTATAGAAAGCCGTATCGGTAATATTTCAGTTGAAGAAAACCGCTGGACTCGTACTAAGTATATTACAGACAGATTGCCGCAAAAAGAAGGTGAACTGTTTGATATTGTAGATTTAGAAAAGGACGTACTTGATTTTAACCGTTACAACGAAGGTGTAAAATTATCCGCTAATTTGAAAGCCGGTGAAAAACCGGGAACAACCGATATCGAACTTAAAGCTGATGAAAAATTTCCGTTCCATTTAGTTGGTGTAATGGATAACCAGGGACGTTATACTACAGGTAGCCTGCGTGGCGGTGCAATGTTATATGCAGACAGCTTATTCGGTTTACGAGATAAGATGTCAGTCGGTACATATTTAAGCGGCGGTGTAACCAGCCCGTTCTTTGACTATAACATTCCTGTTAACAAACATGACGGTCGTATTGGTTTCTTATTCTCAAGCGGCTTCGCTAAAGTTAAATGGGGTGAATTTGCTCCTTTAGATTTGAAAAGTAAATCTTATCAATATAGTTTGTACTATACACAGCCAATTATAAGAAAACCGGGATTTGAATTAAAAGGTTATGCGGCATTAAACTACAAACGCGCGAGAACAACTTTATTTGACGATGCCATCAAACTTGGTGTAGATAATGTTACAAGTATTGAAGCAGCATTGAATATGCGTAAAGATACAAAATACGGTATTTGGTACGCAAGCCAGAGTGCTTATTATGCTATACCAATCTTAAATTCACAAAACGACAACCACTACTTCAAATACAGCGGTGCAGTCGTAAGATTACATGATTTCTCACACGGTGTTATCGGTCAATTAAGAAGTAACTATCAAATCATTCCTGGCAGCCAGAACGTACCTTACCTTGATCAAATTCAAGCCGGTGGTTTAGCAACAGTCAGAGGTTACTCAGAAGGTCTTATGATTGGTAAAAATGGTTACTTCATCAGTGGTGAATTGATGTTCCCGTTATTGCCTAGAGAAATTACAAGTCCGCGTTCAGGTGAAAAAATACCGTTTATCGGAAAATATGTTAAAGGTGCGATATTCGCAGACCATGCCGGTATCTTCCCTGCAGCAAGTTATGACCCTTACGGCGGAAGTTACTTCATGGCTTCACTTGGTATGGGGCTCAGAGTACAGTTACCGGGTGATTTAAGTGCCAGATTATATTGGGGCTTCCCGATATTGAACGACACACGTTATGAAGAAAACAAATACGGACGTTTCCACTTTGAATTGACAATGGCTCCTGACTTTGACGCTCTGTTAAGAAGCAGACACGGTGCTCCGCAGGCTGTCGAAAAACATGTTGAAGCCGAATACATTAACAATTACAACGACGTACGTCACTATGACTACTATCTTGACGGTGGCGGCGGAAACCTCTAAAAAATATACAAAATATGCGATAACTTATTTAAGTTATCGCATATTTATAAGAAAAGATAAAACAGAAATAGTGAGCTAAGCCCCACGGAAAGAGAGCGAAAATGACAAAAGGGATATTTGTAACAGCGACCGGCACGGATGTCGGTAAAACGTATGTATCAGCATTACTTGTAAAAAAGATGCGAGAAATAGGCTATAATTGCGGATATTATAAACCTGCATTAAGCGGCGCCGAACTAATTAGCGGGAAACTTATTCCGGGCGACTGTAGGTATGTTGTAAAAACAGCCAGACTTGAAGTCCCTCCTGAAAAATGTGTTTCTTATATGTTTAAGCCGGCCGTCTCCCCTCATTTGGCCGCACAACTTGAAAATAATCCGATTAAAGTTGATAAAATCGCATCAGATTTTGCATCAATAAAAAATCAATACGAATACATTGTGACAGAAGGCGCAGGAGGTATTGTTTGCCCGTTTAATATTGAAGAAAATATTTTATTACCGGACGTTATAAAAGCTTTAAACCTCAATATCTTAATCGTTGCATCAGCCCTGCTCGGCACAATTAACTCGACTGTTCTGACCGTTGAATATGCAAAACAAAGAGGTCTTAAGGTAAAGGGTATTATTTTAAACAACTACAATCCTGATGATATTATGCATACTGACAACAAAAAGTGTGTTGAACTTTTGACAGGAATTCCGGTAATTGCAACGGTAGAACAAAATCAACAGGATTTAGCAATAGATAATACTGTTTTGGAAAAGGTTTTTAAAGAGGTATAAAAATGCAAACACTAACTGAAAATTGGTCTGAAAAAGACTTAAAATACATCTGGCATCCATGCTCTCAAATGAAGGATTACGAAGAATTGCCGCCAATTGTAATAGAACGCGGAAAAGGTATAAAACTCTATGATATCAATGGCAAAGAGTATTATGACGTTGTAAGTTCTTGGTGGTGTAATCTTTTGGGGCACTGTAATCCGCGGATTAATGAGGCTGTGAAAAAACAGATAGATACGCTTGAACATGTTATATTCGCAAATTTTTCTCATAAACCGGCAATAACTCTATGTGAAAAGCTGTCAAAAGTTTTGCCAAAGGGTTTGTGTAAATTTAATTTTACGGACAACGGATCTTCTGCCATAGAAGCCGCGATGAAAGTTAGTTTTCAATATCACGCGCAGACAGGTAATCCGCAAAAGAAACGTTTTATGGCACTTTCTGACGCTTATCATGGTGAAACAATCGGTGCACTGTCAGTTGGCGGAGTTGACTTGTATTCTGAAATATACAAACCTATTCTGCTTGATATTGCCAGAATAGAAGGGCCAGACTGCTACAGATGCCCGTATGGTCAGGACAGAGAACACTGCCAGTGTGAATGTATTGCAAAAGCCGAACAGACCTTTGCATTATACGGAAAAGAGACCTGCGCACTTCTTGTTGAGCCGCTTTTGCAAGGTTCGGCCGGCATGCGCGTTTATCCGCCTTTATATCTGAAAAAATTACGTGAACTTTGTGATGAGTATAATGTACACTTAATTGCAGACGAAATAGCAACCGGTTACGGCCGCACAGGCAAAATGTTTGCGTTTGATCATGCCGGTGTATCACCTGATATTATGTGTCTTTCAAAAGGTTTGACAGGCGGCTATATGCCAATGGCAATGTTTGTCACAACACAAAAGATTTATGATGCTTTTTACGCTGATTACAACGAAGGAAAAGCGTTTATGCACAGCCATACATACAGCGGCAACCCGCTTGCATGTTCAGCGGCAATTGAAGTGCTTAACATACTTGAAGATGAGCATATTATTGAAAAGGCGAACGAGAACGCGAAATATTTCAACAGGATAATTAAAGAAAAATTTTTACCGCACAAAAACGTAGGCGAAGTGCGTTCAATCGGTTTAATCAACGCAATTGAACTGGTTAAAGACAAAAATACAAAAGAAGTGTTTGATAGCAAACTGAGAACAGGTTATCAGATTTACAAAAAAGCACTACAAAACGGAGTGCTTCTCAGACCGCTCGGAGATGTACTGTACTTCAACCCGCCATTAATTATCAAGCCTGAGGAAATGGACCATGTCACCGACATTGCCTTAAAATGCCTTCAGGAGGTTCTGGGTAATTAATTTGCACGACAATTATACGTTTTATAATTAACGTATATTCTACACTTCTTAATGCCCATAATCTTCTTCTTGGTAAAAAATTTCAGGAAAGCAATTTCTTCTGCAACAAATTGCGATTCTTTACGTCTTTAATTGTAATGGATTATCCTTCTGTAGTGAGTTCTTCCCAGATACTAGGAACAACAATCAAAGCAGTGTAAACGATGAATCCGAACAAAATTAAGTTGATAGCTTCCATGATAAACTTCTCCTAAATAGTTTACAATTATATTATGCCCGTTAAGTAATATTTTGTAACATATTTGAAAGCTAATTTTAAAAATTCATGGTATAATTTAAGGGAAAAGAGTGATTTATGAAAAAGAAACTGAAACAATTATTCAACAATCTATGTTGTTCTGTTTGCAGACACGGGTTTGATGAGGATTCTATAGAAATAAAACGCGAAGAAGCAGGGCTTCTGGTTGTACATCTGACCTGCCAGCATTGCGGCAAATCATTCGGCGCAGCGTTTTTGGGACTTACCAATATAGAACTTAAAAATCCTGAAGATATGGAACTTGAAGTTTGTGAAGGTCCTGAGGCAATTAATTATGATGATGTTATTGATGCGCATAGATTTATACAAAATTTAGATTCTGATTGGCAAAAATATTTGCCAAAATAAAATTTTACCTCCTTATTAAGTTATATTAAATTGCACACTTAAAAATGTGCAATTTTTCTTTTTTTAAGGTTTTTATCGTAATATAGGTAGTATCATGCAGCAAATAAGTACTAATTATCTTGATAGAATAAAAATGAATATTCAGACTCAGGCGGCAGACAAACCGGCTAAAAATCAGCCGGCCAAACAAATTGACAATTTGCCTGAGGTTACTCCTGATTTTAATGTCAATGTTCCTGTAAAATATCAGAAAATAAAAGATATAAATTTGCCTTATGATTTGAAAGGCCATTGTTACAAGCTTTCCAACGGCCAAAATGTAATTATTATTCCTAAAGAGGGAACAACCGTTGTTAAGAGTTATGTAAAAACAGGTTCAATGAATGAGCCTGACAATTTGCGCGGGATAAGTCATTTTATTGAGCATAATCTGTTTAATGGTTCTAAAGGACTTGAAGAAGGTGAATTTTTTGCCCGCGTTAACGAAATGGGCGCCGCAAGTAATGCTGCAACCGGCTTTGCAGAAACTAACTACTATATAAATTCAAATCTGCTGCGCAAAGGCGACCTTGAAGAAAAAATTAAGCTTCAGGCATCAATGCTCCAATCTCCTTATTTTTTGACAGAGAAACTCGAAAAAGAAAAAGGAATTGTTAATTCAGAAATAAACATGATACTCTCAAATCCGGATAATATCGGGTTCAACAGAGCCTTGAAGAATTTGTATAATATTAATTCTACCTCTGTGGATTTAATCGGCGGAACAACAAGCAATATCAGCAATTTAACAAGAGAAGATGTTGTCAATTATTTCAATCAGAACTACTATCCTGCAAATACAACTACAGTTATTACAGGCGAAGTTGATCCGGAAGAAACAATGAAACTCGTTGCAAAATATTTCAATTCAACCAAAATGCCGCCGGCAAGCAGAAATTACGAAAAAATGTCACCTATCCAAAGTGCAACAAGGGAAGATATAATTTCTGATAAGGCTTATGCAACAGGGATTTACGCAGCCTTTAACGGCCCTGCTAACAATGATGCTAAAGGCCAAATTTTATTAAAAGCTCTCTCCAAACTTCTTACCGGCTCTAAAAATGCACGGCTTTCTCAGGTATTAAGAGATTACAATGCTGATATAAATATGGATATAGAAACCGTAAGCACAAAACCGCAGGATGGTCTGGCAATAGTATTCAACGGTGATACAACAGAAGAAAATTCAGCAAAAGTTTTAAAAATCCTTGCGAATACAATCGATGAAGTTAAATACAAGCCGCCGACTCAGGACGAAATGAGTTTTATCAAGAAAAGTTTGAAAAAGAACTTCGGAAGTTACTTTGAATATTCTGCAGATTTGAATAATTTAATTGGTGAAGCTGCTTTAGACGGTGTTTTAGACAGTATTAACGAGTACGAAAAAATAGTAGACAGCCTGACTCCGGAAGATATATCCCGTGCTGCAGCCAAATATCTCGATACATCTAAAGCTTCAATTGTTCTGGTTCATCCTGACACTGTTGACGAAGCAATTATCAGAAAAAACCACATTGCGGCACAAAATATTACTTTCACAGGGACATCAAAAGAAACCGTTAAAAAAACAGCTATTAATATGGACAATGTAAAATCATATACCTTGCCAAACAATTTTAGAATTGTCACTAATGACAGCAAAACAAATAATTGCACATTAGCCATGACATTTGATACCCCATATCCTGCTGACGTTAATCCGGTAACGCCGATTATTCTTCATAAAATGTTGAACGCAGGCTCTGCATTCCGCCATGAATTTGATTATCTTGCAGATATGGACAAAGATGCTATTTCTATTAAATTTAACGGCAGTGAAAGAGTAATTTCGGCAAAAGCTTCGTTTGCAGCAGAAGACATGGAAAAAACACTCAAAGCAATTAACGAAGTGATATTCAATCCGCGTATTTCCGAAGCGACTTTTGAGATGGCAAAAAAACAGATTTTAGAAGCTCTGGAAATTTCTGATAAAACACCAATGGAAAAACTAAACAAGGAACTGTTTCCTAATGATAACTATGGTGCAACAGATGATGATTTCCGTACAAGCTTAAAGAAAGTTACACTGGCTGATGTTCGCGGCTTGTACGAATATATTATGAAAAATCCGGCCGGCTCAATGGTTATTTCAGCGCCTTTCAAAAGGCAGCCGGAACTGCTGAATACTATAATCAAACAAACAGCTTCCATTAAACCGCTTGCAGAATTAAAACCGACTATTCTGGACAATTATACTCCGGTAAGTCAAACAAAAGTCCTCACAGATACGCACAACAAAAATCAGGCCGATATAGTCGAAGCTTTTAAATTTAAAAACAACGGAAATTTAAAAGATGATGTAACAGTACATCTGTTAAATATTATACTTGGCGGAAATTCTTCCTCCAGATTGTTTAGCGATTTAAGAGAAAAAGAAAAACTGGCTTATTCAGTTCGTTCAAGTGTAAATTATTATCACAATACAGGTATTATGAAATTACGTATCGGTACAACAACAGAAAACAAGCAGACCGGAGAAATAAGCTACGATAACGTTCAAAAAGCAATTGACGGTTTTAACAGACATATACAAAAGATTAAAACCGAAAAAGTATCTGACAAAGAACTTGAAGAAGCAAAACTCTATATCAAAAATTCAATCCTGTCTGACAATGAGGACAGTTGGGGTAAAACCGCAAGCCTTGATATAGGCTTACACGACTACTACGGTCTGTCAAAAGAAAATCAGATACTGGAGATAATAGACACAATTACCTCAGACGATATATACAATGCGGCAAATCATATATTTAATTCAAAACCTGTGTATTCAATCAATGCAACACCAAATACTCTTGCCGCAAACAAAGAATATTTTGAAAAATTAACAGCTATGCAATAAGGTACAAAATTCTTATTTTACAA
>CALUUH010000008.1 GCA_944323875.1 Candidatus Gastranaerophilales bacterium | reverse complement strand
TAATATTTTAAATTTATGTTGCCCAAAATAATCAAACCATCTGTAACAAGAAATCAAACCATGTGTTCTTTTACATGAGACGAGAACCAACAGTGAGAGTCCAGCGCGAGCGAGCTGAGGCTGGAGGAGCTTTCTTTGAAGCAGACATCGTCTGCAAAAAGAAAGTCTGTAATGCCGTTACACGCGAGCGAGCAAGAGACCCTGGGAAGTTTTTTATTACAAAACAAAACCGGCTTTATGCCGGTTTTTGTTTAAAAATTCAAATTAACTTCTACACTGTAACGTCTATAGTTTTGTCCAATTTCTTTTCTGCATTATTTGCAGTGGTTTCTACAGGGGTTTTTACGGGTTCATCTGTTAAACCTTTACGTAGAGCTTTGCGCCATGATGTCTTTTTCGGATCAATTCCTAATTCTTTTGCTATTTCTTTAATATAATTTTTACCAGCAAAGGTCAGTTTACCTTTTTTATTATATATTTCTAACCCTTCTTCTGCATTGATGACTTTTCTTATTGCTTTTTGGGTGATATTCCCATTTAATATTTCATTAAAATGTTCTTCAATTTTTGGATTATTTTTGGACTCTTTACGTATTGCTTTTGCCAAATGTTTTGTACTTGCTTTAATCATACTTACGGCCATGATAAACTCCTTTTACGCTGCGCGTCATAAAAAATACTACACTTACGACAGTATAAAAAAAATCCATTTTAAAATTTGCTATATATGGAGTTCAAAGTAAATATTTATTTACATTTTTAGCCCTGCTGTATTTTAACGTTCTAGCAAAAACAGAAATTAATTCTTTAAATTCGGGTATAAATAGAGTAGTATTTTGGCTAAAATCTTTTTTATGTTAGTTTTTACAACATTTTGTGACACCATAAGCTGTTCTGCCGTCTCGTTTATACTGTACCCTTTTTTTATGAGGTCAAAAAATTCAGCCTCACGCTCCTCAATTCTTCCGGCATCTTTTATTTCGCATGAAAGTACATCATCGGGCGCTATGCTGTAATCTCTTACAATGTTTTCAATTTCTGCATAGGATAAATCAATTAATCCTTTAATTTCTGACTTGTTTTTTTGTTTTATCATATCTAATGCCGTCTTAACAGATATATCCATAAGAAAAAGCCATTCTCCATAATATTTTGCATAATAATCATTCTGCCCGTATGCAGTTGAATAACTGTTTTTGTCTTGCGTAACATAATTTGTTTTGTCTGCGGAATTAATATCTTGCGTCATTATAACTCTCCTATTTATTCACGTTAAAATGCCATTTTATGGTCTTGCTAAAATATTTTTATTTTTCAGACATTCAACTATTTTTGAATTTTTAATTTTTTCTTTAATCTCGTCCTTTGAAAAATTTTTATTACTGCATATTTCTTCGCTAATCCATGCGTAATTTTTATCACCGCGTATTTTTTTATATCCGAGTGTATCTCTGACTTCTTTTAAAAGCCTGTAATCTATTGCGGTTTTATCTTCTTTTTTTACGGTTAAGCTGATTGTCAATTTTCCTTTTGCTGCTTCGAAAGGTGATTGAGATTCAAATTGCAAAAAACTTTTATAACCTTCTTTTAACAATATATCCAATGAATATCCGTCTATATCTTCGCGCGAATTATCGGTATTAAAAATTATATCATTGCATTCTAAAGCTTCTTTTAAACAGGAAATGCAAAACGCTTGTATACCATAAACTTTTTCGTCTATTATTTTTATGTATCTTTCAATGAAATTTTTCTCGGCTTCGTTATAGGTTTTTATCTCTTTTAACATTTTTGATATTTCTCTGTATGTAAACAAATGCCAGCTTGTACAATCTTTTTCAAGTTCATGCATAAAGGGTCTTAAATATATAAATTTACACGTTCTATTCGGATATTTGGCTTTTATGTCGGTTTCATATTTTTGAAGTTGATTTTCGCGGTTTCTATCTTTGTATTTATTCTCAATTACAAGAATAAAATCGTCATTTTTTATTACAATATCTTTACGTCCTGCTGTTTCAGGTTCGACATCTATTGTATCGTAATTATTTACTTTTATTTTAATTTTTTCATCTTCAAGAATTTTCTTTAAAAAATCGGTATTATTTTGTAAAAAATATGCGAGGACTCTGGAATGCGTTGTTTCGTTGCTTGAAAACAGCCCCGCATTTTCTAGATTTTCTAATTCGCTGTTAATATTTATCTTTCTTGTGCACACAATTATATCTCCTTTTTAAATATAATATCATAGTATAACGACAAAATGTGCACAATATAAAATTTAATTAGCAGTACATTCACCTATACTCTTGATACCGGCAAATTTATTTTTTTAGATTATCCCTTATATATTTATAATTTCTAGTATATTTTACCAGAAATCGACAGTTTATTGGCTAAAAATAACTCAATGCTTGACTGTTTGATGTTAACATTAAGAAAATACCGTATCCAGAGCTCTCGTAAGTATATCTTCTGAAATGTTTATATTTCTATTTGCGAGTTCTTTGTTCCTGTGAAGCGCATTTGCAAAACGCATTTTTCTTTCGTCTGTCCAAAAATGTTTGAAGAATGCGTTTTTGTAATGTTCCTCCAGAACTTCTATAGATTTTTTCATATCATTCAGATCAAATTGAGATTTAAACTCTTGAAATTTGTCACTTTTTAATATTTGTTTATCCATATCCAAATCCTTTGACAATTTATAGAGTCTTTTCAAGAGCATTATTTGATTTTTGTCCAAAAACGGTGTTTCTAAATGCTTTTTCAACGGATTAGGATTTTCACAAACGATTTTTCCGTTTTTAAATAATCCCAGCAAATATACATCTATAAGCTTGTCTGTCGGGTAAAAAGTTGTATCAGGAAACATTGTTTTTTGCCATACAGGCTTAACAAGACTCCAATCCTTTTTGTAAGCTGTTTCATTGCCTAAATCGACGCGTAACCGGCTGCTTTTCCAGGTTTGTGTCATTATTGCGGAATTTATTTGATGTCTGTCAAGAGAGGCAAGCTTTTGATACATTTCAGCCTTACTTTCATTCAGTTTTATAAATAATTTAAAATTCTTGTCAAGCTCACCGATAGAAATGGTGTGTTTTAGGCGCTGCGCACTTATATCACATCCATCAAACGTTTTTAGATTTATCTCATTAAACCCTTTGCCCTGAATAAAATGTTGTTTAAGTATGTCAATAATGGCTAATTCCCGATCTTTTGTATGCATTAATCTGTAACGCAGAGGCATACGGGTGTTAAAGTTTTGATTGTATTTAGGAATTGTAATTTTGCCGGTGAATTTGCCGTCGATAATTTCTTGTTCAACATTGTCGAGTATCGTCTGAAATTCAGGATATATTTCCCATTTTTCGACCTGTTTTGATATTTTTTCTTTATAATAATTATCAAGTAATTGCTTCTTTTCATCCGGAGTCTTTAATTTTACAACTTCATCACATATATTTTTTGAGGTCAAATTTTTAATATCCTGTGCTATTTCTTCTTCAAAATTAAGATTTGGAACTTTAATTTCAGGATAAAGTTTTTTAACTTCCTCTAAAGTTTTGCATTCTTCCAGACCGGAATAATATTCACCGACGGCTTTTTGCAGAGAAAAATCTTTAATATCACTCATTTCATTAAGTTTTTTGTAAAGCCCCTCAGGAATATCATTTTTGTAAGCTAAAAGTTTAGTTTTGAATTCCGATACAAAATCAGAAAAGTTTTCGAACAACTTTTGGGTGTTTACGCCACAATAGGATTGCAGCAATTCACCATTAACTTTAGGCAGCGCCTCTGTATTTTCTGCTACATCATCTAATACTTCACTACCGTTTTTTTGAACGGCTTTTGCTCCTAATTTGACTATATCTTCTGCTAACTGTACCGGTTTAATCATATTTTTAATAAAAAAGACATTAATCAATTTTTGCTATTTTATTAAGTTTTTTGAACCTAATGCGTAAGCAGTTTCAAACCGGTTATTCCTGTAATAATCAGAGCTATACAGACAAGACGCATTGCTGTCAGTGGCTCTTTAAACAGGATAATGCCTAATATAACCGTCCCCAGAGTGCCTATACCTGTCCATATTGCGTATGCAGTCCCGAGCGGTAAACTTTTTAGAGCAAGTGCCAGAAAATAAAAACTTGCAATCATGCAAATTATTGTGATTACAGAGGGGATAATATGGGAAAAACCGTGAGAATACTTTAATCCTATAGCCCAGCTTATTTCAAAAAATCCTGCAATTAATAAGATCATCCAGTGCATAATTTAGTCTCCTTTTTTCAATTTAAAAGCCTGAGAGATAATTGATATCTCCCGGGCTTTTATCCTTCCGTGTACACAGAATATATCTGCGAACTTTCTCTCGGACCAGCCGATTATAAAATCGCGGAACCCTAGAAAGTTTAATTAATTACAGTCTAATGAAAAAGCTCTCTTTTTTCAATACCTTATCCTGCTGAACGATATGTTCTTATCGCCTTATCTACAGTCAGATTATTCAAAGGTAGAGATTTTTTAATCCTTAATGGCCGAAAAGCTTGTGAATCATCATATATTCCAGGGAAATTATCGGCTGCACTTGCAGGCTTTTTTACCGGAGGCAATTTTTGAAGTTGTTTGTCAATGTTTTCCATTGCAAGTTTTGCAGCTCTTTCTACTTCTTGACCTGATGGTATATAAATAGAAATACGATTTACATTTGGCATGTTGCCTCCTTTCAAGTTTTAAAGTAACATTATTGATGTTTTGTTATAAAACATATTTTTTACAAATTTTGTTATTTTTTATTAAAATTGTTACAATTAGGACTCGTTTTCTTGTTTATTTTTCTCTTTCTCTCTCTTTTTAGCCTGTTTTTGTGTCTGTTTTTCATACATTTCTTCAGTCATTTTACACTCTTTGAGTAATTTTTTATATGCGGCCTCTCGTTCCTGAGGATCAGATATTTGTTCAGCATCTTTCAACCCCTGCTCAAATTTTATCTTTTTATCGTAGTAAGATTTATTTTTTAACTTAGTCGTTGAATGAACAATCATCGGAACACCAATAGGAGAGGTGATTATTAAATCTGTTAATACAATACCGGTTACCAGCTCACCTATTGATTTTCCCCGAGAAAAATCCCTTGGATTCTGGTATTTTTCAGGTACGTAGTCTTCCCATTTTGGCGGCGTAACTTCATTATCTGAAATTGCTTCAACTGCAAATGCTGCATGTGAACTCATAAAGGCTATTAATAAAAAACTTGTTACTAATCTTTTCATAAACTACCTCTAAATATATCCTATTGATGTTTAATTGTACTATACCTGTAGTATTTTGTCAATACAACTATCTTTATTTGAAGTTTTGTAAACTTGACATAAGAAAAAATATGTGTATCATATTAAAGTTAGATATCTCTAACAGTAGGAGGATAAATGTATATCAGTAGTATTACACCGTATTACACACCAATAAATCCTTATTACAACTCTAATCCAGCATTTGGAGCGAGAATACCCAAAATCACTCCGGCATTAAAACAAGAATATGCAGATTTGCGGGTGTTTCACCACCATATTTATGAATTTAAAAAGGGGATTAGAAATTTAATTTTAACAACAGAAAAGGCTGTTTACAAGAAACCGATTGAAGAAAGATTGAATAATGAAAAGATAGATTATGTTATTCATGATATTGGAAATAATAAGATAAATGTGTATTTTGGCGCGCCTCAGTGTGTTAATGTTGTGAGGACGTTTAATCCAAAATTAAACCAGTTAACGGCAGAACAGGACTTTATTCTCGGAATAATGCTTGGCTATGACAGAGTAAAGCAATGCGAGAGATATATGAATATAAAAAATAACATAATAAAACTGCACGGTAAATAATTTTATGCTAAACTTAGAAAAAAGTTGAGGGTTTTATGAAAAGAATAATAGTTGCGTTATTGATTATGTGCATACCTGTAATGACGCTGGCCGTAGAAAATAAGATGCAACAAGATGATGAAAGTCTTATCCGCGGGGTGGTAAACAGCCCGATAGGACGTCTTTCACAGCATCATGCATCTTTAAAATTGGATTATATAAGTTCAAAACTTAACAAAGGTCAGACGGTCTATTCACAGATTTTGGATTTAGAGAAGAAATATAGTGCAGATAATGCTCAGAATAAAGAGGTTAATCAGAAATATATCAAGCAGCTGAAAGACTTTTATATGTTTATTGCGAGTTATCCTGATGAAGACAGTATGAAAGCCGGATTTTTGCAGGATTTTCAGGCACAAAAAATAGTTATTCCTGATTCTGAATACAGTATGCTGGATGAAGATTTAAAAATTCTTTTGTCAGTTGTGAATGTGTTTAATTAATCTTTAGTTTTTCTTTCAAAATCGGAATAAATCTATCCATTGAATGATCTTCATCTATCGAAAGATAGTTCGGCTCATACGGAACTTCCGGATATTTATTATTGTTATCAGCCATTCCTCTGTCAATTTTTTGCAGCAATTCACTATAAGATTTTGACCAGTAATGATTTATTCGAATATCTTCTATATAAGGATGGCAAAAAGGGCCGTACATATCCTCGCCGTTTGCGTTGACGATTTTGGCAAAATTTTTATAGATACAAAAATGCGGATGCGAATTAGTGATTACGCTTCTCAGTCTGACAATTGACTTTATGTGTTGGTTCGCACCGGTATTAAAATCACATTTGGAATAATTTTCGCAAACCAGACCTTCTTGCTTATCGTAGTGGCCGTTATATCCGTGCATAATCCAATTTATACCGACGGCATCAATTCTATGCTTAATCTTTTTTTCAAGATATTCTATAAATTCCGGTATTGTGTTGTGCTTAATCGGTGTGATAAACTCATCACAATCAATAATCGCCATAAATTTAACCCTGTTTGCATTTCTGGCAATAGAGTCACGGTATGCAGGAAACTGTCGGCATCTGCCCGGGAAATATGTATATTCAACTATACCTGACTCTATGTACGGCTTTAGAACTTCTTTAAGATTATCGGTGCTTTCGTTGTCATAAATGAAAAATTTTTCAACCCCGACCAGCCGGTGAAACTCAATCCATTCTCTGATATAAGGGGCTTCATTTTTTGCTATTGCAGTTATTGCCAGATTAATTTCATATTTTTGTGGCCGCAGACTGTTGAGGTAACATTTAGCTGCATACCTTAAAAAATTATAAAATCCGTACCACTCAACATAATTCCATTTGAATCTTAGTTTATCTCTGGTGAGTTGAGAGAACAGGTATTTACTACTTTTCGCACAAAAACCTCTGAACTGCAAATATAATTTATTCAATTTCACTACCTCCTACTACATAGTAATATAAATATTAAAATTTGTGAACAGAATAAATACAAAGTAATATTTTTTTGCTAGACTGTTTGTGTGTGAATACGGAGGTCAATATGTCAAAATTTAATTTAATGTCATATATTATGCCGCCTGAAGATAAGATGTTTTTCACATTATTTCAGGATAGCGCGGAGATATGTAAAAAGTCAGCAGATTTGTATAATGAGATAATGGAAACAGGGCTTACGCCGGAGAAGAAGGAATTAGCGTTTAAAAATAAGAAGAAAAGTAAACTATCTTTTAAACTTACTCTGAAGCAGTTAAATAAAAGCTTTATTACTCCTCTGGAGCGTGAAGATATCCAATATATAGCGGTACAACTGAGAAAAATTAATAAAAGAATTATTAAAGCTTGTTTAAATTTGGAGGTATACAGACTGTCTGAATATACCGAAGAAATGAAAGAACAAGCTTTAACTTTGGTTAAAGCGACCGAACAGCTTTCTATTATATTGACAAAATTTAAAAAAGTCAGCGACGTAGAAGAAATTACTCAGGCAAATATAGCTATGAAAGAACTGGAGTCTCATGGGGACGAAGTTCACTACAAAGCTATGAGTGACTTGTTCTCTGGCAAATACGATGCACTGACTGTTATAAAACTCAGAGATATGTATAAAGAAATCGAAAATGCTCTTGATGCTTGCTTTAATGTATCAGATGCGATTTTGAATGTCGTATTAAAACAGAGTTAGGAGTATTTTATGTCGATTACTATTTTAATTTTGATAGCAGTAATTGCAGTTGCACTTGCATTTGAATTTATAAACGGTTTCCATGACTGTGCAAATGCTATAGCGACGGTTGTTTCCACAAAAGTTCTTTCTCCCAAACAGGCTGTTCTTTTCGGGGCAAGTTTGGAATTTGTAGGGGCTCTAACCGGAACACATGTTGCAAAAACTATCGGATCAGGAATTGTTAATTCCGAATTAATTACTTTAACCGTAATTTTCTGTGCATTGCTTGCTGCAGTACTGTGGAATTTGCTGACATGGTATTTGGGCTTGCCTTCAAGTTCTTCACATGCACTTATCGGCGGTTTGCTCGGGGCGGCAATAGTTAAAGCCGGCGTTGATGTTGTGCATGTTACAACATTGATGGAAAAAGTTATTATACCGATGTTTACATCACCTATTTTAGGTTTTGTTGTCGGATTTAGCTTTATGCTGTTTTTAGTATTGCTTTTTTACCGCGCAAATCCGCAAAAGGTAAATAAACGTTTCAGAAAACTGCAATTGATATCATCAGGCCTGATGGCAATAAGCCACGGGTCTAACGACGCACAAAAAACAATGGGTATTATTACTCTGGCATTGCTGGCCGGCGGAGTATTACATAAAGCACCGGGCGGAGATTTTGATATCCCGATATATGTAATAATTGTCTGTGCTCTGACAATGGCTGCCGGCACGATGAATGGCGGCTGGAAAATAATTAAAACAATGGGACATAAGATTATAAGATTGAAACCAATTCACGGCTTTGCGGCTGAAACATCTGCTGCGGCATTAATTTTGACAGCTTCGCATTTCGGTATTCCGCTGAGTACAACGCACGTTATCTCTACATCTATTATGGGGGTCGGCTCAACTCTGCATGCGCATGCAGTTAAATGGCGTATCGTCGGTAATATCGTAATTGCCTGGGTGCTTACAATACCGGCATGCATGATTTTGTCCTCTATTATTTACTATTCGATTTATCATTTTATACTTAAATAATTAAAAGCCTCTGAAATTCAGAGGCTTTTTAAATAAATGTTTATTTTTGAATTATTTCTTTAATCCGTGCATTTCCGCCGGAGGAGATAAAGACTTTTACATATCCGCCATTTTTTTGCAAATCTTTTTCTAATTTTTTGCCTGTACCTTCTTTCATATAAAAGCGATCGATATTAGCATAATGTATGCGATATGCGGTTTTTTCTTTATGTTGTCTCATACTGTAGAGATTACCTTTAATATATAATTCATTTTCCGGTTTTTGGTCGGTTATATCAACAGCAGATGCAACTCCTTTAGAGTCTTTTTCTAAAATAACATAGACCGGTTTTTCAGAATTGACCTTTGGAATTTTCTTCCCGTGAAATTCAATATTGTTTATTTCATAATTCAAAGTAACATAATCGCCGCGCAAAAAGTCTCGCGGGTCATACGGAACAACTTTTAGAATAACCTCTTTACCTTTAATAAAGTGCATTTCATTATACACGAAAATACCGAACGTTATAAGAGTCCAGACAGCGGCAATAATATATACGGTCTTTTTCATTATACATCCTCCTCTGACTTTTTCAGCGCGAAACGCTTATACTTTTCAAGGAATAATCCCATTGAAATAAGCACAACGCCGCCGATAAAGAAAAATATTGTTTTATCCATAAACGACCAGCCAAAACGGCAATAAGTCGATAATACATAAATAATAAGCATTATATTTACAAGATTAATCAGTGATACATTTTCATATTTATACCCGAAACTAAATCCAGCCCAGATCAGGTAAATTATAAAGATATGTGCCGTGATTGATACACCTGCAGGACTTACGTACGGAAGCAAAAGCAAAGCAAGCATAAATGCCGCAACTCCCGTGATAAATACTGTCTCAATTTTTAAGAAATCATTTTTAGATTTATCAAGAATATAATTTACAATGTTAAAAACAATCAAAACAACAGGAGGAAGAATATAATTTATTCTGTGAGAACAATAAGAATCCTCAGCAGAAAATATCAAAATCAAAAATGTTACATACATTGGCAGCAATGCTGTAAGTTTATAACTTATATCAAATCCCGAATACTTTTCTTTTATAACGTTTAAATTACCGAAACTGTACAGAATAGCTCCGATTATAAACGGCATATATAATGTCCAGATTAATCCTGAATCATAATCCCAGTATTCATAAATCGAGCAAAAAGCAAAAATAAACAGTATTATGGAAAGCCAGTTGATGGCCCGGCTTCTGTAAATAAATGCGAGAGGGAAAATACTGACAAACCACAGCCCAGGAACAATTGTGGCTTCCGCGTCTATATTGAAAATTTGAGTTAAGAGCGCATAGTTTGCTCCGATTAAAATTGTTGATAAAAATATTAATGAATTACCAAGTCCCGGCAATGTCTTTTTCTCGTATGCAAGATAATTTCCACCAATCAAAAATAAAAGTGTAAGTATAAGAACCAAAACAACCTTCAAAAAATACATTTGCCTCAATAATTCCAAAATCCAATCATTGGCTGCAATAAAGGTGATTAAACTTGTTCCCAGCAGGATTACACCTACAGTGTATAATGTAATTTGCATTGCAAATTTGAATTTTTGTTTATTAACTTCGTCAATTTCCTGCTCCAATTTCAAGGCTAAATCTTCATTAATCAGCCCCTTTTTAAGCCAGCGCTCAATATGTTTCATATCTTACTCCTAAATCATGCGTCAATTAATTATATAATATTATGCGGGATTTGTAAATGTTTTTATGATATTATACAAAAGTCAATAAGATATGCGTAACGCCTGATTTAAAAGGAAGTTGAAAGAATGGATTGGCATATATTACTAAACCCTATATTAGTTTCGGTTGTACTGCTTTGCGTTTTGTGCCTGTGCAGAATAAATGTTCTGCTTGCGCTTTTTATTTCTGCTGTTGCCGCCGGATTAATTGCAGGAATGCCTATCAATGAAATTATGTCAACATTTATTACAGGCATGGGCGGAAATTCAGAAACTGCATTGAGTTATATATTGCTAGGCGCTTTTGCGGCTGCAATGACTCATACAGGACTGGCCTTTGTTTTATCAAAAAGAATTTCTCTTTTAATAAAGAGTAATGCCTTGCTGCTTATCGGGATAATTACGATTATGGCTGTTATGTCTCAGAACTTAATTCCTGTACATATTGCTTTTATCCCGATAATCATACCTCCGCTGCTGCATGTGATGAACAGACTAAAAATTGACAGAAGAGCCGTTGCTTGCGCTCTTGCATTTGGACTAAAAGCGCCTTATATTGCAATACCGGCAGGGTTTGGACTTATTTTTCAGGGGCTTCTGGCCGATAATCTCTCTATGAACGGTGTTGCTGTTCAAAAGCTTGAGGTTTGGAAATATACCTGGTTTCTGGGACTTGCAATGGTTATTGCGCTATTTATCGCAATATTTATCTCGTATCGAAAACCGCGTGAATATAAAGATTTGAAAATTAATACAGGTATAGTTGAGGCTCAAAAACGTTCTATACGCTTCAACAGAAACCATTACATAACCCTTTTTGCGGCATTTGCAACACTTGGTGTTCAGTTGTGGACAGGTTCACTGCCGCTCGGAGCGCTTGTCGGACTTTGCGTGATATTTGGGGCACAGGCTATAGACCATGATAAGATGGATAAGGTTATTAACGAAGGTGTCGGACTTATGGGCTATGTAGCTTTTGTCATGCTGGTAGCGGCCGGTTTTGCAATGGTTTTAAATTCGACAGGCGGAATTGATGAACTTGTTAATGCTTTTGTACCGCTTATGTTGGGTAATAAAATTATAGCCGCTGCAATTATGCTTTTAATAGGACTTTTTATAACAATCGGTATTGGTACTTCATTTGGTACAATTCCGATTCTTGCTGTGCTTTTTGTGCCTATTTGCATAAAATTAGGGTTCAGCTTGCCGGCAACTGTCATAGTACTGGCTGCTGCTGCGGCCCTCGGGGATGCGGGTTCTCCGGCTTCTGATACAACGCTCGGCCCTACAGCAGGCTTGAATGCCGACAGTCAGCATGACCATATCTGGGATACCTGCGTGCCGACATTCTTGCATTATAATATAGCATTAATCCTTTTTGCACTGCTTGCTGTCGTGATTTTTTAAAATATACTTGCCAAAAACATAAATCTGTGTTACCATAAACCTATGAAAAAAGTTATTAGTTTATTATTGGGTTTATTAATTTTATCATCATCCGCATTTGCGATTGATGCAAAAAGCGCAGTTGCTTCAAGAAAAGCTATAGCTTCCAGCGCGGCTGTTTTGAATGATGTTTGTCAGCGCGTACGTACAGGTTTGAAATACGAATATTATTTCTTAAACTATTTTAACTACGAGTGTGCAAGTTACGACAATAAACGTATTAGAACACGTGATGCACTTTTTCCGATGGTAAATAATCTGGAAGAAGGTTATACTGAAGATTATCCGAAATTGTCAACAGATTTTGTTCTGGAAATGGACAAAAAGCAGGTTGACCATTATAAATTACTTGTTGAAACTTTCTGCAAATATAACAGTTACAGAATGAAGGACAAGACTCCTTGTTCTGCGGAAAGTATAAAAAGTTACTTTAATGTACAATTCTAATGGCTATTCTATTATATATAAATCGGCTGTACGCATAACGTACAGCCTCTTTTTTGAAATTTTTGAATTTAATTAAATCCGATACGTTTTCTTTCCGTAACTTTTCCTTCTGCTATAAAGTCGTCTATTGCCTTGTTAAAATCTTCCGGTTTGATTGTAAGCTTGTCTATATCAGCTTTGGTAAAAGTTCCCTTGTCCATTTTCTCAAATATACCGAGCCTTTGATACGCATTACCGTGAGCATCTGCAACAATCCTTGCTATATCGGCGCCGGTTGCATTTATTTTGTGGAGCTTAGCTGACAATTGCTCTACATCAAGTGATTTGTCCAGCGGCTTTTGGCTGGTATGAATACCTAATATTTGTTTTGTACCGTTTAAATCCGGCGGTCCTACTTCAATATGCTTGCCAAAACGTCCTGAACGTCTGATAGCTTCGTCCAGCATATCAATCTTATTGGTGGTTGCGAGAATATAAACATCATCGTTGTTTTTCTCAATATCACTCATTATTGATAACAACTGGTTGACGAATTCAGCACTGTAATGGTCTATTTTGTCACGCTTTTTCGCAACTGAATCAAATTCATCAAATACAATTATACTAGGCTGCTTTTCAACCGCTTCCGCAAACAAATCACGCAGATTGCTTTCTGACTCTCCAATCCATTTGGATTTCAGTTCTGAGCCGTTCAACTTTTTGAAATATGCACTGGATTCATTAGCAAGAGCTTCTGCAATTAAGGTTTTACCTGTTCCCGGAGGGCCCGTTAAAATTGTGCCGTGGTTTACTGATACATTTTCAAACGCTTCCGGATATTTTATCGGATACAAAATACCCTTTTTAAGTTCGTCAATAACTTTGTCCTGCCCGCCGACATCCGCAAAAGATATTGGCTGCTTGCGGGATTTAATCTCTCTTACCAGCGTCGCAAGCTGTTTTGAATTCTGGCGTTTGATAACCTCCCTGGAGTCCTCTGTGAAATCGAAAACATTTGAAAATTTGCGTCTTTCAGATGCCAGATCCGGACTTGCTGCATCTTTTATCATTATACCCTTTTTGCCGACATAGAGAATATCGCCCGGCATGACGTAAAAGCTTGTCTGAGGTTTTAAGGCATCCTGTCCCTGTTCACTGCTTAAATACAGGTCGAATTTGTTCAGGTTTAAAAATTCCTTTTCTCCTGTTGCATTTTTGAAAAAAGCAATATTTCCGTCCACATCATTATCTTTAATAAAAAATACTCTTTTTATAATGTGATCTACTGACCCGAGAGAAGCTTTTAATGCTTTTTGAGTTTCCTTAAAATTTTTACCCACAGTAATGACATCGCCTCTTTTGAATTCATCAAACAGCGCAGCGATTTTATCGTCAAGCGAAATCTTTTTAGGTATTACTGATAAAAGGTTCTGGATATTACCCGTAAAATTTATATTATTTTTCTGCTTTTGCGCACTTGTGGAGACAAAGACATCTGATGAATACGGCTTCACCTGTTGGAAATTCCGGTTAAAATCCGCCTGTCGGTAGTTGTTTACTGAATAGTTGTAATTTTGTATTGGTGATATTTTCATGTCCCCACTCCTTCTCTTAAAGTACACACCTTTCTTTTAATTATTACACTTGTAGCAGATACTTAAGAAATATGCAATTGCCAACAGGATAATCTTTACAAATGTTAATCTTACACTTAAAAATCACCTGATCTGATACTAATTTGAAAAAAATCATGTTCCTGCTATAATCAAAGTGTTATGAAAGATATGTTAGATAAGATTTTACAAATAGAACAGAAATATAAAGAACTTGGCGAAAAATTGTCAGATCCTGCAATCATTCAGGATTATAATAAGTTTAGGGATTTGTCAAAACAGCGCAAATCTATGGAAGAAACCGTGAATTTGTATTATGAATGGAAAAAGGCAACCGACGCTATTGCCGAGGCCAAAGAACTTATTCATGCTGAAACGGATCCGGAGATGCGTGCGTTTTTGAAATCAGAAATGGAGGCTAACGAAGCTAAAATCCCTGAGTACGAAGAAAAAATGAAGGTACTTTTGTTACCGCGCGACCCTATGGATGATAAAGATATTATCCTTGAAATAAGAGGCGGCGCAGGCGGTGACGAAGCCAATATATTTGCCGGCGACCTGATGCGTATGTATATGCGCTATGCAGATAAACAGGGCTGGCAGACACAGATTTTGAGTAAGACGGATTGTGAAGCCGGCGGTGTTGCTGAAGTAATCATCTCCATTAAAGGTGACAGTATTTACTCAAAACTAAAATATGAATCCGGTGTTCACAGGGTTCAGCGTGTTCCTGCAACAGAATCGCAGGGACGTGTCCACACCTCAACAGCAACAGTTGCGGTTATGCCGGAAGTTGACGATGTTGAAGTTGAATTGAATATGAACGATATTGAAATAACAACCGCAAGATCAGGCGGTGCCGGCGGTCAAAACGTTAACAAAGTAGAAACCGCTGCACGTGTATTTCACAAGCCGACAGGAATAATGATTTTCTGTACGGAAGAACGTTCACAGCTTCAAAATAAAGAACGTGCTTTGCAAATTTTGAAAGCAAAGCTTTATGATATGGAAGTGCAAAAACAGATGCAGGAAATTACAGACTTACGCCGTTCTCAGGTCGGATCAGGCGACAGAAGTGAACGCATAAGAACATATAATTTCCCTCAAGGACGTCTGACTGACCACAGGATTAATCATAACCTTAATGTCTGGACAGTAATTGACGGCGACCTTGATGAGTTAATTAAGCTTCTGACAGAGCACGACCAAAAATTAAAACTCGAAAAATTAGCAGAGGTGAGTTAGTGGTAAACAGAAAATGTGCAGGATGCGGAAAAATTACAGATAGAACTAATCTTATAAAAATCACTCGTGATGCACATTCTGACATTTTTGTAAACCCGGATACAAAAACATTTGGCAGATCGGTATATCTCTGCTATAATAAAACTTGTATAGAGGCTGCTTTTAAGAAAAATAAAATTTCCAAAATCCTGAAAACCTCTATACCGGATGAATTGAAAGGGAAATTAATAAATGAGTTCTGATACAGTACGAATAAGTGAATTAGCAAAAGAAATGGGGCTTACCAGCAAGGAAGTCATAGAGAAATTTGCCCAGATAAATATAACAGTAAGGACTCACGCAAGTTCTGTAACTGTAGATCAGATAAAACGTCTTAAAGACTTTGTAGCTTCAGGCGGAACAGTTAATAAAAAGCCTAAAGCTTTTGTCGTTAAAAAGGCAAAACCTCCTGAAGTTATAGTTCCGAAAGAAGAACCTAAGCCGGAGCCGCAGCCGGAGGTTAAAGAGGAAGTTAAAGAAGAAATTAAACGTCCTAAAATAGAAGTTGTAAAACCGCAAAACCGTTTGGAAATAGTCAGACGCGCTCCAAGAAAAGATCCGGCAGCCGTTAAACCGACAGGAGAAAAAAGAGTTCCAGCAAAGGATGGCGTTAAACGTTCCGAACGACCGGATAAAGCGCAGAGATTTGCTAAAAACGGTGAAGAAAAAGCGGGGCGGCCTCCCAGAAAACCGTTTGAAAAACCTGCTGCACAATCAGGCGAAAAACGTCCGATACAACGCCATATAATTTCTCAGGAAATTTATGAAAATAAAGGCGGTAACAAAAAACGTAATGACGGCAAGCGTAAGGACAAAGAGTTTTCTAAAAAAGAAGAGCAGGAAAGAATTTCTTTAGAGAAAGCAGCCGCTCAGAAACATAAGAAGAAAGTTCACAAGGAAGAAGAAGTAGAACAGGTTACACAGATTGTTGTTAATCAGGCTATGACGATATCAGAATTGTCTGAAAAAATCAAAAAAACACCTGCCGAAATTGTTAAATATTTAATGTTTCAGGGTATAATGGCAACTGTTAACCAGCTTATTGATGTTGATGTTATCAAAAAAATCTGTGCAGAATACGGGTTAGAAGTTCTGGATGAAGATTTAGATGCATACATTGAAGAAGAGCTTGAAAAAGAAAAGAAAACAAAAGCTTTAACGGATGTTGATAAAAAACTACTGAAAAAGCGTGCTCCTGTTGTAAGTATTATGGGACACGTTGACCACGGTAAAACAACATTACTCGACAGTATCAGAGCTTCAAAACATAAAATTGTTGCAACCGAAGTCGGCGGAATTACGCAGTCTATCGGTGCTTATACAGTTTATCTTGATGACAAAGAGAATAAAAAAATAGTATTTGTCGACACCCCCGGTCACGAAGCTTTTACGGAAATGCGTGCCCGCGGTGCCAAGGCAACTGATATTGCAATTCTTGTTGTTGCGGCTGATGACGGTATAATGCCGCAGACAATCGAAGCTATAAACCATGCCAAAGCCGCTAATGTTCCGATTATTGTTGCCGTAAACAAAATTGATAAGCCTGACGCTAATCCTGACAGGGTATTGCAGCAATTAACAGAGCACGGACTTGTTCCGGAAGCCTGGGGCGGTGATACTATCACGGTTAAAGTTTCTGCACTTAACGGAACAGGTATTGATGAATTGCTTGAATATATTCTGCTTGTTGCGGATGTTGAGGATTTAAAAGCTAATCCGAAAGCTGAAGCATCAGGTGTTGTTATAGAAGCAAATCTTGACAAAGGAAAAGGTCCTGTTGCAACACTTCTTGTTCAAAACGGTACTTTGCGTGTAGGTAACTGTATTGTTGTAGGTACTGCTTGCGGCCGCGTAAGAGCATTACTTTCTGATAGCGGCGAAAGAATTCAAAAAGCAGAACCTTCTACACCTGTTGAGATATTAGGTTTGACCGAAGTTCCGCAGGCCGGTGATTACTTTGAAGTTGTTCAAAATGAAAAAGAAATGAAGGCAATAGTTGAAAAACGCAAAGAAAAAGAACGTAACAAGCGTCTTGAAGCTATGCTTCCGGCACATATCAGAAGAGAAGCTGTTGCCGGCGAAGATGATATTCCGGAACTGAATTTAATCATAAAAGCTAATACTCACGGGTCGGCCGAAGCTGTTTCTCAGGCTATAGCACAGCTTGACAGTAATCTAATTAAAACAAAAATAATCCATGTTGGTGTTGGAGATATTTCAGAAGCGGATGTTATGCTTGCATCTGCCTCCGGCGCGCTAATTCTCGGATTTACTGTTAAAGAAGATGCCAATGCAGCGGCTGCCGCTGAAAAAGAAGGTGTTACAATCAAGAAATACGACATCATCTATCAAATTCTTGAAGATATTGAAAAAACAATGCTTTCTTTACTTGAACCGGAACTCAAAGAAGTTGAACTGGGTAAAGCGGAAGTTCGTCAGGTATTCACAATCGGTAAGACAACAAGAATTGCCGGCTGTTATGTAACTGAAGGCAAAATCGTCAGAAGCAAAGACGCTATTGTTTACCGTGACGGAAAACAAATCTTCAAAGGCGCAATTGATCAGCTTAAACGCTTTAAGGATGATGTAAAAGAAGTTGCACAAGGTTTTGAATGCGGTATATCTTTTGCTAAATTCAATGACATAGAAGTCGGCGATATTATTGAAGTTTCAACGACAGAAGAAGTTGAGCGCAAAAGCTTGTAATAATTTCTAACAGTAAAAGTCCTCAACAAAAAGAGGACTTTTATTTTATATCAGTTATACAGCCTGCAATTGTTTTACAACTTGTAAAATATTTTTATTATTTTTATATTTGGGGTATAATCGTTATGAAAAGGGATATATAAAAGAAAAGAGGTATTTTATGGCTTTAAGATATGATGCCGGAGAAGTAATCACCGCTATGGCTACGCCAATGGATGCAAAAAGAGAGATTGACTACAACAGAGCGGAACAGCTTGCAGGATATCTTGCGGAAAACGGCAGTGATGCTATTCTTGTTGCCGGCACGACCGGTGAAGGACCTACACTTACTCACGAAGAAGAATTGGAATTGCTGAGTTCTGTCAGACGTGCTGTTGCGGGTAAGGCAAAAGTGATTATGAATGCGGGCTCTAACTGTACTGCTACGGCTTGCAGAACAGCAAAACTTGCAGAAAAAGAAGACGTAGACGCACTTTTATCTGTTGTCCCTTATTACAACAAACCTTCTCAGGAAGGTATTATTGCTCATTTTTCAGCAGTTGCGGAAAGTACAAATTTACCTATTATTCTGTATAACATTCCGTCACGCACAGGAGTGCAGATGCTGCCGAAAACCATAGCTCAACTTGCTCAAAAGTATCAGAATATCGTTGCGGTTAAACAAAGTTTTTCTGATATGGATGCAGTAACAGAAATAAAACTTGAAGCGCCGGAAGATTTTAGCGTATATTCAGGTGATGACAGTTTAACACTGCCTATGCTTTCTTTAGGAGCGCGCGGTGTTATTTCCGTTACATCTCATCTGTTCGGTAAAGAATTGAAATCAATGATAAGAAATTACAAAAACGGCCAGTTTATTGCGGCGATGAACATGCATAAAAAGCTTTATCCGATTATGAAAAAAATGTTTATGGCGCCAAATCCTGTGCCATTAAAGGCTGCTCTTGCGCATAAAGGTTTATGTGAAGAATTTGTCAGACACCCGCTTGTTGAGCTTAATGACGAACAAAAATCAGAATTCTTTACCGTATTGGATACATTTTATGAAGATTAGCCCATAACGGCTATAAAACATTTTAATTTTTAATTAAAATAAGATTAATCAGTATAAAAAAGGAATACAAAAGTGAAAAACAAAATTATTATGTTCTGGGTTATCGTGTTAATTGTCCTTCTTTCAGGAGTGGCAATTTGGAAGAAACCCGTAAAATTAGGACTGGATCTTGTAGGCGGTTCAAGATTGGTACTGGAAGCGGAAACAACCGCCAGTGTTGCAAAAATTACACCGGAAGTAATGCAGCGTCTGCAATACGCAATAGAAAGCCGTGTTAACAAACTCGGTGTTGCAGAAACAGTTGTTCAACAGGTCGGTGACAAAAGATTACTTGTTGAAATACCGGATGTAACAGATTTAACCGAAGCAAAATCATTTATCGGTGAAACTGCGCAGTTGGAATTTAAGAAAAAAGCTAAAAATGCTAACGGTGTTGAAGAATGGGTATCTACCGGCTTGACAGGTCAGGATTTATCAAAATCAACACTTACAACCGATGCATCAGGCCAATGGGTTGTATCATTGGAATTTAACTCTGCCGGTGCAAAAAAATTCGGTGACCTGACAGAAGAACTTGTCGGCCAGACAATGGCAATATTCTTTGACGGAGAATTGATTTCCGATCCGAGAGTAAATGAACCTATCTATGGCGGTAATGCTCAAATAACAAGCGGCGGCACAGGTTTTTCTTATGAAGAAGCAAACAGAATGGTTAACCTGTTAAACGCAGGTGCTCTGCCTGTTCCGGCCAAAATCGTTGAAGAAAATACAGTTGGTCCGACTCTGGGTGCTGACAGTGTAGCTAAATCTAAAGTAGCCGGTATCATAGGTTTGACAGCTGTTATGTTGTTTATGCTTGCTTATTATCGAGTTCCGGGTTTAATTGCTGACATTGCACTTATTATATACAGTGTTATACTGTTTGCTTTGTTCAAAACAATTCCTGTAACGCTTACTCTTGCAGGTATAGCCGGTTTTATCCTATCAATCGGTATGGCTGTTGATGCCAACATCCTTATTTTTGAGAGAACAAAAGAGGAATTAAGAGAAGGACGCAACCTCTTTACAGCAATTAACTCAGGTTTTGACAGAGCATTTACAAGTATTTTCGATTCAAACATGACAACAATCATAACCTGTATAATCCTTTATATGCTCGGTACAAGTGTTGTTAAGGGATTTGCATTAACTCTTGCACTCGGTGTTATCGTATCAATGTTCTCAGCAATTACAGTTACCAAAAACTTTATGCACCTTATCTTTGGTACAGGAGAACTCAAACATCCGGGTACATTCGGACTCAGACAGGATGAAATAGGAAAAGGTTATGACGCAGTGGAAACTAAACGCGAAAAAGCTCGCTTTGGTATCTTAGACTAGAAATGAGGTATTAATTAAAATGATAAATACAGGTAGAAAACATTTAGTACATATTGTAAAATTCAGATGGTTATGGATGGGCTTAACTGCGTTATTACTCATTCCGGGTATTATCGCAATGATATATTCTTCAACAATCTATCCAAACCATGCACCGATGAAAGTCGGCATTGACTACACAGGCGGTACAATCCTGCAATACGGTCTGGTAGAAAAAGTTACGAATCAAGATGTAGCTAAAAACCGTGAAGCTCTTGAAAAAATAGGGATTGAAAATCCTTATATTCAGGTTCTTAACGTAAACAACACCCAGCAAGAGCAGACAAAATCAAATATTAACTCTATTATTTCAATCAGAACAAAATTCATAGATAAGGATTCAACAGTACCGCAGCAGATTATGTCTGTAATGCAGCAGGAATATAGTAATCCGGAATTGATTTCAGTTAATTCAGTCGGTCCGACGATGGGTAAAGAATTATTTAAAAATTCTTTGTTAGCATTGTCGCTGGCTGTATTAGGAATTATTGCATACCTGTCATTCCGCTTTAGATTTGACTATGCACTTGCAGCTATTCTGGGTATTGTACATGACGTCCTTTTTGTATGCGGTGTGTTTTCAATACTCGGATTGGTATTTAACGTACAGATTGACGGATTGTTTATCACTGCATTATTGACCGTAGTAGGATTCTCTGTCCACGATACAATAGTAGTATTTGACCGTATCAGAGAAAATCTGAGGTATTACGCAAAGAAAATGACTTTCGGCGAGATAGTGGATGCTTCTGTTAACCAGACACTGGCAAGAAGTATTAATACATCTTTGACAACATTAATAACATTGCTTGCGTTATACTTCTTTGGCGGTGTTACTACAAAAGATTTTGTGCTGGCTATGATACTCGGTATTGCTGTCGGTACTTATTCAAGTATATTCTTCTGTAGTATGCTTGTTGACTTCTGGAACGATAAAAAAGAACAAAAAGCAGCTATTTAAAGGGCTATTCTATGAGAGGCGCCGCTTTTTGAAAAAGCGGCGCCTCTATTTAATTCTTATATAACTTTATAGCAAACGGAAGTAGCTGTATAATTCTTTTTACCTGCAATTTATGCATGAGCCGAAGTTTTATTTTTTTATATTCCTGATAATCTATCGCAAGCCATGAGATTACTTCTTGAGCATTGTACCCTTGGATAAGCATTTCCATGACTACTTTTTCTTCATAGGTTAGTAAATCCATTGTATGCCTCGACTCTGTTCAGGTCTACTAAATTATTTTCTACAGCATAATATGCCAGTTGCCTTCTGTTTCGTATATTCAGTGCTTTAAAAAGCTTTTGAACCTGATAGATAAATTTATATTTATTCCTTTGATAATATTTTTCGGCAATTTCTGTGTATGTTAATCCGGAAAGCAAGAGGTAAAAAATCCTGTTGTTATAGAGTTCAATCCTGTCTTTCATATCGTATATCTATACTCCTTTCATTAAATATAATTGACACTATATATAATAACTTATATAGTGTCAATTCTGATTTAAAATATTTCCTGTTTTTAAAATTTGTATTACTTAATGGTAAAAATATTAAAAACTTACAAAACAGCCTTAATTGCCGCGATCATGCCAGTTTCGTCTGCAATATTTTTTCCTGCAATATCAAAGGCTGTGCCATGCCCAGGGGATGTTCTGATAATATCCAGTCCTATTGTCATATTTACAGTTGCACTGCCGGCAACGGTTTTTATCGGGATTAGCCCTTGATCATGGTAGTTAGCTATATAGCAGTCATAAGGCATTTTTTTGTTATCCCGATAAGCCTGTCCGGCTTTTACAAATAACGTATCGGCCGGCAGCGGCATTGTGATATCAATTCCTGCTTTTTGCAGCTTTTGGACAGCAGGAATAAGAACATCAATTTCCTCCCGTCCTAATATCCCGTCCTCACCGGCATGAGGATTAAATCCGCATAAAGCAAATTTAGGAGCCTGCATATTCAATTGATTATTAAAGAATTGTTTTAGGTTCATTATCTTTTCTATAACAACATTTTCCGTAAGGTGAATGTCTTTTAGAGCGCAATGACGTGTCAAAAGCAGGACTCTAAAATCGTTTGCAACAAAAAGCATTTCGGCCTTCTGCCTGTCATGTGCAAGAAAATGTTGAAGCACTTCTGTTTGACCGTTGAAGATATGTTCGGCTTTATGCAGTGCACTTTTGGCAACCGGAGCTGTCACAATCGCTTTAGGCTTTATTTCACACGCCTTTTTTAGTGACAAAAAAGAAAATTCGCCGCATTCGGCTGTTATTTGCCCCGGACTTACTTCTGCATTATAGGGAATTTCCAATACTTCGTACGAATTGTTTAACTTGCCGTAGTAGTCAAGAATTTTGCTGTTAGAAATAATTACAACGCTTTCAGACGGTAAATTAAGCCTGTTTAGAGCCTTAATTGTTATTTCAGCGCCGATACCGTCAGGATCGCCCGTTGTAATCGCTATTTTATTCTGATAATCCATTTTTATCCTGCAGAGCTTTCGTGTGACTCAAAATATTTTAATATATCAATAAGAGTGTTAGCATTCCCGAGGTTGCCTGATTTGGTGACAATCCACTGTGCATTGTGATCCATACAAAGAGCAATAGCCGGAACAACTTCATCAATAAGCTGCAATTGGTTTGCACCTATGGCATTACAGCATTTGTAAGAAGTTTCACCACCGAGAGTTATTAAAATAACCTCATGTTTAGCAATTACTTTCTGTGTCAATTCGGCCAGATAATCCGTAATCATCGTGGCTAATTTAGTACGGGTGAGTTCGGCATTCAGGGAATCATCAGAAAATCCGTCAAAATTTTGGATAATATGAGATGTATGCACTAAAACCGTATTTTTTTGTCCCAAATTAGATACAATACGATCAACTAATGCCTCAGATACACCGTTTTTGATATTATCGTATGTCAGACTTATTATGAGAGCGTCAATATCATCACTATTTTCAAGAGTTTTAATTTGATTTGCCGTAATTTGTGTTGCACTTCCTGAAATAATTAACTTTGGTAATTCAGGGAAAGTTTTAGTGATATGGCTGTTATCAAGGTCAATAAACCATAATTCGGCAAGAGAACGTGCAAATGCGGCAGTTCCGGCCGGCAGAATATTATAATCGGATTTGTTTATAGCCAGTGCAATTTGTTCAATATCAACGGTTGAAACCGCGTCAGCGATGATAAGTTTTTTACCGTCTGAAATCAATTCATTTAACTCGCGTAAAATAGGGCCCGCGCCGTTCATTATGGTCTTTAACTCAATAGTGCCGATTAAATCTTTGCATTCTTCATCAATTTGCGCGGCAAACAGAGTCGGAATATGAGATTCAAATATAGGCGAATAAGGATCTCTGGCCATTTCTGTACGCTCAATCGGCACACCTTTTAAAAGATGATATCCGCCGACAGTAATACGGCCTTCCTGCGGAAAAGCAGGCACAATTACCGCTGCATCCCAATTTAATGTATCAAGTAATGCCAGTACCTCAACCGCAATATTCCCTCTCAGAGTAGAATCAATTTTTTTATAGAAATAGTCAGGATTTATCTTCTGGATAAGCATTTCTGCTGCACTTTTGACAGACTGAAACGCTTCTTCCGGCGCCACATTTCTTGATTCAGTTGAAACAGCCCAGGTCTGTGTATTTTTAGTATTCAGCGGCTCAACATCATTAGAAAGTAATATCTGTGTGTTTGCCCCCTGAATATGAAATTGTAACGCGGTATCATTAGCACCGGTCAAATCGTCAGCAAGTATTCCGACTATATTAGAGGTAACTATCATAATGCTTCTACATCTCTTTTAGAACTAAGTAATCTTATATTATTTGCAACGACCAAAAAGTTTTCGCGATCATCCCCTGTTGCCTTATCAGTCCAGCGATTTACGTCAATGCGGCCGTCAACAGCAACAAGTATACCTTTTTTTACATATTCACCTGCAAATTCAGCCTGTTTATCCCATACATCGATATTAAACCAGTCTGCAACTTCAGATTTTGTTTTTGCGTCCCAGCGGTTTACGGCCACAGAAAAATTAGCTTTAACTTTTCCTGATTCAAAATATCTTATTTCTGCATCACGGCCTACTCTGCCGACCAATACAACTGTATTCATATACTACCTCTTTCTATAATGAAAAACTTTTTCAGATATGTACATTTTACACCAAATCGGCCGGCATGCAGATATCCGGTTAAGAATTGTAAAGTTGGCGTGGTGTAATACTGATTTAGCAAGGGTATGCATGAAAATGTGTACTTCCTTGGAAGATTTTGTAAACTTTCTTAACATGCTAACAAAAAAATATTTGATGTTTTTTTATAAATAGTGTATTATTTTTACAAAGTAGGATGTGTGTATGGAAAAAAATTATATTTCTCCTAATAAAAATGAGTTAACTCAAATAAATGTTTCAGATATTGATTTTCCGCTGCCGGATTTAAAAAATATTACTGAGCCTAAAACTGCAGTAATTGCCAAATGGATTGTAAAATGGATTGAGGACGGCTTAAATACCGGAAAAATTAAGTTTAACTACGTGCTGCCGCACAAACCTGATTTAGCCTATTTGCTCGGCGTTAGTATAGGTACTATTCAGACAGCTTACAGACGTGTAGAGGATTTAGGATATCTGGAGTCAAAGCAGTGTCTGGGAACGATTGTCAAAGATCCGAAAGACAAAAAAACTGCATTACGCAAGCTTACCTCCAAACGTGAGATGGCAATAGAAAAAATTAAACAGTATATCAAAGCCAATAATATGAAAAAAGGAGACAAGTTGACCTCAGCGCGTGCTATCGGAAATACAATAGGATATTCTGCAAACACGGCACGTCTGGCTATTGACTATCTCTGTTCTATTGGTATTCTTAAACGTAATTATCAGAAAAACGAAAAAATAAGCTGCTGGGAAGTTGTTTCAACTGATTTTGAAATAGTTGACTCAGAAATGGTAACACTTGTTGAAAAAATAGAAAATGATCTAAAAAATTACATCGTGGAAAATCTCAAAGTCGGTGATCGTATGCCATCGCATTCTGAGCTTTCAAAAATATTAAAGGCTAGTATAAAAACAGTTCATGACGGGTTACAAATATTAGTCTATGACGGCATCATCCTTCCTAGACGCGGACGTTATGGTACAACAGTTATAAAAATGCCTAATGATAATTCTTATGATGAACAAAAAGAAACTTCTATTTTTGCTCCGGCACCTGAAGCTGCATTCTATTACTATGAAAAAACGCAGAATTATATCAAAAAATTGATAGCGGATGAGTATGAAATAGGTGATAAATTACCTTCAATATTTGAATTGGCAGAAAAACTTAACCTCAGTCCTAATACAATCCGCAAAGCGTTTAGCAATCTGGCAAAAGAAGGCTATCTGATCTTTAACCGCGGCCGTTACGGCGGAACTTTTGTTGTAAGTAAGCCGGAAGTCGAAACTCAAAGCTTTAAATGGCTTGCCGTAAATCCGCAGTATACAAAAGCTTATAAATAATAAAACGAAGCAGACGGGTAAACAGGGAATGGATGTCTACCCGTCACCATTATAAAATGGCTGCTCCGTTTATATTAAGCCTGTAATTTTACTTGTATTTATACATGTATACTTGTAATAATCTAAGTATACATATTGGATTTATCTTTGTCAACAACTTAATATGTTGATATGAAAGATGAGTTGCTATTCAAAATAGGACAGAGTATTCGTTATTTACGGCTTAAAAAAGATTATTCGCAGGAAGAATTGGGGTTTAGAGCCGACTTGAGTACTAATGCGCTGAGCGCAATTGAAAGAGGCAATTACAATATAAGAATAAAAACTTTATACAAGATAGCCGAAGCTCTGAATGTTAATATTGAGGATATTTTAAATTGCAAATTCTAATATTTTGAGCAATTTGTTTTATCTGCTAAGGACAAAGACTTTCCCAATCCGGTTCATCCTCAAAATCATCAGGTTCAATTATTTCGTCTCCTTCATCCAGCATAATTTTTAATGTCAGCGCAAGCTGCTGTTTGTAATTTGCACGTGCTTTTTCGAGTGTTTTTGCGCAGAAAACAAAACTCGGCAGTTCTCTTATTTCAATATAAAAATAAGGATTACCTTCAAAATCGAGATCTTGCCCTTCGATTAGCGTCCAATTCAAATTTAAGTAGTAGTCTAAATCTTTTTCCATGCCAGATTAGCCATCCAGAGAATTTTCATTTAAAGGTTGATTTAACATAATACCTTCACCGCCAATAACATCAGCTTTGCGGCCTTCTATATAGAGATAAACCGGCTTGTCGGTATTTCTTTTTGCTGTCTTTATCAACTGGTAAATTCTTTTATAAATGCTATCAGTGCCGCCGCCTGCTTCAAATTCAGAAGAAAGATTGATAATAATACCTTCCGGACGCTCTGTAATTGAGATTACGCGTGTTCCTGACGGAATTTCCGAATATACACCGTATGCTTTTTCTTCCGGCTTTGGCCCCATTATAAGGCTGTCGATAGCATATTCTATTTTAGAGCCGTCTACCGCCTGATCGTATTCGCGTTTTACGGCTTTATATACTTCGTAATTATTTTCATCCTGTCCTATAAAAAATACATTTACATAAACTTTTTCTTTTTCAACAGGCTTTTGTTCTTCCGGCGGTTGTTCTCCTTGTTGTTCCTGAACAGGTAAGAGCGGCCCTGTTGCGGCCTGTTCATCGTTATACAATACTTTCATTGCCGTAAATGCGCAAATACCAACCATTACTACTGCAAGTGTTCCTAAAAATACCTTTTGATCTTTTCGCATAATTCAATTCCTTATTCTTTAATAATATCTTTCAACAAAACAACTGTGCCGTCAACCTGTATTTGGTTATTTTCTATTGAGACATTTTTTATATTTAATCTTGCATCTTTATTTTCCAGTATTTTGACTGAAAAATCAAGTGGATTAATATAATTTAAAACAGAAGATAATTTATCAGCTTTTAGAAGAAAATTGTCATTAAGAATTTGCGCGTCTGCAAATTTTATATTGCCGTTTTTAACTTCCAACCCTGCATTTATAACAACTTCCTGCGGTTTGCGTACAAAAGGAATGGCATATTTTAATATGTAATAGATTTTGTTATCTTTTATTTTTAAATCGGTTGATTCGATTGTAAACAGACCGCCGCCAAGGTAATTTATATCCTGCAAAACTCTAAGATATTCTTTTGAGGACATTGTTTTATTCAGATCCTCTCCTGTTATTGTAAATTCAAAAGTCATCGGCACATCTTCGACAATCGTCATATTCCAATCTTTGTCGAGATTTATGTAATTAAAATCACAGATTGTTTTGAGATCAAATTCTGAGACGTAAACATCCTCAAAATTTACATCTTTGCCTTTGAGTTCAAAGGACTTGAAGCGTCCGGCTCTCATATCCCGCGCGCTATAGGATTTTAATTTTACACTAAAGTCGCCTTGCGCATTTTTTTTAATATTTTTTTTGATTATGGCCTGCGCTATTTTTTCAGCAAGAATTTTATTACCTGTTACATTGCTAAAAAACCTTGAATATGTTGAGGTTAAACCGTTTTCAGCAGGGCACTTAAATTCCTGATAGCAGTTTTCTGCACTGACCTGATTAAACAATAAAAATCCTGAAAGAATAAATAAAGTAAGCAATTTTTTCATACTAGATAAACACTTTCTTTAGTTTTATTTTGTTGAAATCTGCAATTCCAACCGCACAGATAACATTTTTATTATAAATCAAAATAACAGTTTGACCATTATTTATTCCGTTATTTTTCAAAAATTGTCCGTTCCTGATTTTTTCAAGCTCACTATCTGCGACATCTATTGTTGGCTGCTCAAGAACATCAAGCGGGTTGATAAGCATATTGGCGGAATAATTATTTTCTATATCGTCAAGTTTTATTGCATTTTTTACAAAAAAGTTTCCGGCCTGAGTTCTGACGAGACTGGTAAGATATGCTCCAACACCTGTCTTTTGTCCTAAATCATGCGCAATTGAGCGGATATATGTACCTTTGGAGCATTTGACAAGAATTTCCGCACTCTGGCTTTCAAAGTCAAATTTTTTCAATTCGATTTTTTCAATAACGACTTTACGCGGTTTAATTTCAACTTCCTGACCTTGCCTTGCATAATCGTACAATTTTTTACCATTAACTTTTATCGCGGAATAAATTGGCGGAAACTGCTCTATTTCACCTTCAAAATCTTTTAGTGCAGAAAGAATATCATTTTCTGATACTTTCTTGTCTGTTTGAGAGGTTACATCGCCTTCAAGATCGTATGTTGTCGTACTTTTGCCGAATTGTACAGTTGCAAGATATTCTTTATCATCTGTCAAATATTCAATAAGCCGTGTTGCTTTACCTATACATATTGGCAGAACTCCTTCTGCAAACGGGTCAAGAGTTCCTGTGTGTCCGACCTGCTTAATGCCTGTTATTTTCCTAATTTTATAGACAACATCATGGGATGTCATTCCGGCCGGTTTGTAGATATTTAAAAATCCGAAACAAGACTTTGTATTGACACAGTCGCTCAACACGATTACAATTCTCCGCGGGATATTTTATCAATAATCTCTGTTACGCGTGAACCTTTTTCAAAAGAATCACTATATACAAATTTTAATTCAGGGGTAAGACGCAGGCGTATACGTTTGCCTACTTCATATCTGATTTTAGGTGTGCTTTTTTCTATTATTTCTTTAGATTTTTCAATTTGCTCTGGAGAACCGAGAACACTGTATATGACTTTTGCAAAAGAGTTGTCGTGTGAAACTTCCACATCAATGATTGATACAACACCGAGAAGCCCGCGTATTTCCTTTTGTAATATATCTGAGATATCGCGCATTAATTCTTTTCTTACACGTTCATTTCTTAAAGTCATATTTTTCTCCTTTTATACAAAAATTATAGCATAAAGTTTTTACTAATAAAATACCTGAATTGTTAATCATTTAAAAATTGCAAGAATTTGTACGTTTACACAAACATCAAATTACGATATCAGCTCTTTTAGCTGATTAACAATATTTTTAGCAGCATCAAATTTTGCAAGAGATAGTGCGTTTTGCTGAATTTCAGAAAGTTTTTCCGGAGAATTAATGAGTTCAAAAAGTTTTTCCGATAATGTCTTTTCATTAACCTCGCTATCTTCCAGATACAGAGCAGCACCTTTTTCAAGCAAAAATTTTGCGTTCTTACGCTGGTGGTCTGCTGCCGCATGCGGGTATGGAACCAGAATTGCCGCAATACCTGATGCCTCAATCTCAGATAAGCTCAATGAGCCGGAACGGGACACCGCTATGTCTGATGCCTTCATCACTGTTACCATATCGTCAAAATATGGTTTTACAACAAGGTTTTTATCATCTTCATATTCAGGATAAATCTTTATCAACTGTTCAATTACGCGTTCAAAATTCTTTTTTCCGGTCTGGAATATAACCTGAACTCCTGCTTGAGAAAGTTTTTGCAGCAGTTCCACCGCCGCATTATTTATACTCATTGCACCTTGAGAGCCCCCCATTATGCAGACGGTTAATCTGTTTTCCAGTCCGAGAGCTTTGCGTGCCTGTTCTTTTGTTAAAGTTTTAAATGCCGCACGTATCGGGTTTCCGTTTATCACACAATTTTTGTTATTAATATAATCTTTTGCGCACTCAAATGCCAGTGAAACCATTTTTGCATATCTGGCCAATCCTCTTGTCACAAGTCCCGGTTGCGCATCGCAATCATGCATCATATAAGGTGTAAATCGTCCTTTTGTCCCTCTGACAAACGACATACAAGCCATTAGCATAGGGGCAGAAACATATCCGCCAGTTCCCAATACAACATCCGGTTTGTATTTGAATATATAATAACAACATTTTAACCATGCCAGCCACAGCTGAAATGCCCATTTTACAAATGCAAAACTAAATCTTCTCGGCATTCCGTGAATATTTATCCCCAAAAATTTTACGGGCTTTTGGCTTATAATACTGTATTCGAGATTATTCGGGTTGCCAATATAATAAACAGCTTTTGTATCTTCGTCCTGCAGCAAAGCATCAAGAACAGCAACGGCCGGATAAATATGTCCGCCTGTGCCGCCGCCTGTTATAAAATATGTAATCTTTTGACTATCAGACACCGTTATTATTCCTTATCTTCATTATACGTTTTTTGGATATATTCAACAGAATACCGATCATTATCATAGAAACAATAAGAGAAGATCCGCCGTAACTTATAAACGGCAGCGGAACACCGGTTGTCGGTAAAAATGAGCTTGCAACACTCATGTTCAAAAATGCCTGAAATCCTATTGAAAAAGTTAATCCGACAGCAAGGATTTTGCCGTACATATCAGGACATCTTGCAGCTATCAAAAATCCACGGTGTATAAGTGTAAAAAACAACCCGATTACAAGCAGGCATCCGAGAAATCCCAATTCTTCCGCAATAATCGCAAATATAAAGTCTGTATGGCATTCAGGGAGATAAGATAATTTCTGAATTGAGCCGCCATACCCCACGCCGCTGAAACCGCCTGAGGCAAAGGCAATCAATGATTGAATAATATTATATCCGGCTCCGAGCGGATCAATTTCCGGATTGGTCCAGGTTTTCAAGCGCTGCAGCTGGTACGGTTTTATAATCGTCGTCGCAGCAACAATAATTGCCATAACACCGGCTCCGACGCAGCTTAAAAACAGCTTCATAGAACCGCCGGCGCACAAAAACATTACAACAGATGTCGCCAATAGCAAAATTACCATACTTAAATTCGGTTGAATAAAAATCAAGCCCAGCATTATGATAATAGGAATAAAGGCCCAAACCCATTTTTCCTGATCTAAAAGTCGTCCGTCTTTTCTAAAAGCATGTGCCAGCAAAAGTACAACGGCCGGTTTTGCAAATTCAGAAGGCTGCAATTGAAATCCTGCAATATTAATCCATCGTTTTGCCCCGTTTACCATGACCCCGAGCGGCGTAAAATCAACCAATACAAGAGCAAGGATAATTGATACCATAATTACGACATTCCAATCCGCAAGTTTTTTATAATCGTAATTTGAAAAGAATTTCAATCCGAAAAATCCAACAACAAAGCAAATTACCTGTTTTATCAAAAACTGTGCAGGGTTTCCGCCTTCATCTAGACATTTCGGAGCAGTGGCAGAAAAAATCGCCATAAATCCTATCACTATCAAAAACGCAACAACAATCAAAAGTGTCTGATCCGGTGACGAAACGATTACGCTCTGTACCGGCCGATCATCATATTTAGATATTCTTTCTCTGTTGCTAATTGATCTTTGATAAGACATACTCTTTGAAAACCTTTCCTCTTTCTTCGTAACCTGAGAACATATCAAAGCTTGCACATGCCGGTGACAAAAGTACAACATCCGGCTTCAATTCGATTGATTTATCAACCGCCTGTTCAAATGTATCTACTCTTATTATGTTATCAAAACCGTTCTTTATCAAATTCGTTTCAAATCTGTCCGCAGCTTCACCCAGTAATATAACAGTCTTAATATGTTTTTTTATTGCGTCACAAAACTCGGTTAAGTCAGTATTTTTATCACGTCCGCCTGCAATTAACGCAACATCACAATTATTAAAAGAACGTATTGCAACAAGTGAAGCCTCAGGATTAGTTGCCTTTGAATCATTATAAAAAACAGTTTTTCCGGATTGTGCGAATTTTTCCAATCTGTGTTCCGGCACTTTAAACGTCATTATTGCATGACGCAAGAGATCATTTTCAATACCTGTGAGTTTAGCGCAAATTATGGCACACATAACATTCTGGTAGTTATGATGACCGATTAGCGGACAATCTTTCAGATCAATAATTTTTTCTGCTGTGCCATATCTTTTATAATAAATTGCGTCATCTTTGATATAAGAACAATTTTGTCCTATATCACCGTCAAAAAGAAAAACTTCACCGTCACAATGTTTAGAAAAGTCCAGCAGTTTTTCATCCTGAGCATTCAGTACAGAATAAACAGGTGCCTGCGGCGTTTTAAAAATCTTTGCCTTTGCATTGAAGTAATTTTCAAGTCCCTCATGCCAGTCAATATGGTCAGGCGTAAAGTTTGTGAATACTGATATTTTCGGGGCAAACTCTTTTGTATATTCAAGTTGGAACGAACTGCATTCGCATACAAAATAATCTAAATCTTCATCCAGCATATCGCATGGCGGAAGTCCGTAATTTCCGCAAGGCACGGCATTATAAACCTCAGACAATATATGAGCAGTCAGGGCTGTTGTTGTTGTTTTACCGTTAGTCCCTGTTATTGCAATAAAAGGTACTTTTGTCAGTTTGTATGCAAGTTCTATTTCTGAAATTACAGGAATATTTTTTGCGTTCAGTTTTTTCATAATCTTGCTGTGCGGCGGAATACCGGGGCTTGTAACAGCAAATACCGAGCCGTTGATAAAATCATCACTATGCCCGCCTGTTTCAACTTTTATTCCTGTATTATTCAAATCCTGAATTTTGGATTTATATTCTTCTTTTGCGTCCTTACCTTCTGTTATGTAAACGTCCGCACCGCGTTTAGCAAGACATTTCGCAGCCGCAATGCCGCTTTTAGACAAACCTAATACAAGTATTTTTTTATTTTTTAAATCCATCTTATTTTACTCCGGCTAAAGTAAACAGGTAACTTACTATCGCTAAAATTGCAAGCAATGCGGACGCCAGCCCGAAAGTTAAAACTATTTTCTTTTCGCTCCAGCCGCCGAGTTCAAAATGATGATGTATAGGCGACATTCTAAAAACTCTCTTACCCGTTAATTTATAACTTGTTACCTGAATTATAACTGATAAAGTTTCCATTACAAAAATAAAGCCTATAGCGATTAAAAGGAATTCAAATTTAGCCATAACCGCAATAGTTCCGAGCAATCCTCCTATTGCAAGCGAACCGGTATCGCCCATAAAAACCTGCGCTTTCGGTTTGTTATAACGCAAGAAGCCTAACAATGCGCCTGCAACAGCAGCAGAAATTATAGCTTCTTCAACAGAACCTTTTAACAGGGAAACAATTGAACAGGCAATAAAGGCAAAAAGGCCTGTAAATGCAGCCAATCCGTCAAGACCGTCTGTTAAATTATATGCATTAGAAGAACCTGTAATCACAAAAACAGCAAACACAGGATACAACCAGCCAAGATTAACTGAATAATTACCGATATCAACAACAGCCGCACTATCTGACGTCATCATTAAATACAATGTAGGCAAAAGCGCAATAGCAATTTGTCTTAACAGTTTGCCGCGCGGAGTAAGTCCGTCATTGCCCTTGCCTTTTATTTTAATATAATCATCCTGAAAACCGGCAAAAGCATAAAACAAAAGTGTTATCAGAACTATAAATGCCTCGGTAGTCAGGTGTTGTGCCAACAGCAAAGTAATTATTGATGAAGTTATAACAGCAACAATGATAAAAACGCCGCCGGTTGTCGGAGTGCCTTCTTTTTTGGCATGAGCCTCAGGTGCGCAATCTTTTATGTACTGACCAATCATTTTTTTCTTTAAAAAGTCGATATACGGGACACCAAAAAGCAGGCACAATATCAAGCCAAGCAAAAATGCCACTGTTATCATTATCATAATTATCTTTCTCCCTCTTTTACGGATTGAATAATTTCTTCGAACTTCATTGTTCTGGAAGCCTTTAAGAATATTGTAGTACCGACATCAAGATTATCAAGAATGTAACGAGATGTTGCAAGATTATCCTCAAAACTTGTTACATCAAATCCGAATTTTGCAAGTTCTTCGCCTGTATACCTTGCAAGATTACCGACAGTAATAAATTTTACATGTTTATTTTTTTCTTTGTTTCCAAGATAATCACCGACTTCTCTGTGGAATTCTACCTCTTTATCGCCGAGTTCACCCATATTTCCGATAACAACAACAGGATTGTTATATAATTCCATAAAAGTTGAAACAGATGCCTTCATAGAATCAGGGTTAGCATTATAGCTGTCATTGATAAATTTCAGCCCTTTAACTTCTTCCACTTCCCAGCGTTTCTCTATCGGATGATAATTGTAAAGTCCCTGCTTAATTTCTGTGTAAGTCAGTCCCAGTTTTTGTGCCAGTTCAATTGCGGCAAGAGAATTCTCGACATTATAATCACCTTCTACCTGCAATTCGTACTCGTTGTTTTTATAGATAAATTTTGTGTAAGAAGGTTTATGGACAAGAATTTTCACATCCTTCATTGAATAAAATATTTTTTCACCAGCAAAGCTGACAAATTTTCGTATTCTTTCACAGTCGTTTGCAATAAGTGTTCCGGTTGGTTTCAGGTATGAAGTTATTTCACATTTTGCTTTTGCTATATTATCAAGAGAGCCCAATCGGCCGATATGTGCAGACCCTACATTGACAATAATTGCATAATCAGGCTGTGTATATTTAGAAAGCAGTTCAATTTCGCCCTGAGCGCGCATTCCCATTTCTATTATAAGCGCCTCTGTATCCTCCGGCATTGATAAAACCGTCTGGCAAAAACCTATTTCGTTATTGTGGTTAGAAAAAGTTTTATGGGTTTTATATCTTTGTGATAGTACTGAATAAAGAATTTCTTTAGTTGTTGTTTTACCGGAACTGCCTGTTATTGCTACGGTTATAGGATTGAATTTATTTCTTACGTAATTAGCCAGCGCCATATAAGCATACAAGGTATTATCCGTTTTAAAAACAATACCGGCATCTTTCGGGAACTCATCCCCTGTAACAAAGCATCCTGCCGCGCCTTGTTGAATTGCCTTATCGCAAAATCTTTCGCCGTCAAATTTTGCGCCTTTCAAAGGCAGGTAAATGTCATTCTTTTCAATAGTTCTTGTATCTGTTGAAATGCTGTATTCGTCTTGATTTAAGGTGTTTTTAATAAGATGTGCGCCTGTCGCGCATTTAATATCTTCAATACTGAATTTCATAATACCTTTATGATACTCCAAAAAACGAATCAGGAGTATAAAGTTAATAAATATTAATACTACTTGACATAGCGCATTGACTGGTGGATAATGACAAATGTATTAGTAGTGGTAACTCGTGCAATAAACACATTGAGTGACATTTACAAGCCGAAGTAATACTTTTCAAGCCATACGTCAGGTTTGTCACGCAATGTTACGAAACCCAAAATGAAAGGACAAAAAAATGTACGCAATTGTAGAAACAGGCGGCAAACAATATCAGGTAGAAGAAGGACGTTACGTTGATATTGAATTATTAGAAGCCGAACAAGACAGCAAAGTAGTTTTTGATAAAATCGTTATGATAGTTAACGGTAAAAAATCTAAAGTTGGCCAGCCTTATGTTGTTGGCGCATCAGCTGAAGGAACTGTTGTAAAACATGACAAAGCTAAAAAAATCATTGTTTTCAAACAAAGACCTAAAAAAGGTTACAGAAAAAAACAAGGCCACAGACAAGGTTTTACAAGAGTTATGATATCAAAAATCAGAACTTCAGCACAAAAGAAAGCTTCTGAATCAACAGAAGATGCAGAATAAGCAGGTTGGGCTTATCTGCCCGACAAAACAAAAGCCGGTAACACGGTTATTGACAAATTAATACTATCTAACCAAAAGGCGATACGATTACAATCGTAGGCTATGGTAGAAAAACAGGTGCGAGGGACAAGTTCCTAGGTTAATTAATAAGTACCGACAGAACACCCGAGTGCATTGACAAAATAAAGCCGGTAACACGGTTATTGACAAATTAATACTATCTAATCAAAAGGCGATACGACCAAAATCGTAGGCTATAGTAGAAAAAAGAAAGTAGGTTGGGCTTTCCAGCCCAACAAAAAAAGGAGATATACAAATGGCACATAAAAAAGGTATGGGATCAACCCGTAACGGACGTGACTCAGAAGCGAAGCGTTTAGGCGTTAAGAAATTCGGCGGCGAAACAGTAAAAGCCGGTAATATCTTAGTTCGTCAAAGAGGAACTAAAATTCACCCTGGCAACAATGTTGGCATCGGATCTGATGATACTTTGTTCGCATTGATTGACGGTCAGGTGAAATTTGAATCACACAGACGCGACAGAAAACAAGTAAGCGTTTACGCTGCTGGCTAATAGATCCAAAGATATTATAAAAGCGGGCATTTCTGAAACTCAAAATCAGAAATGCCCGCTTTTAAAAATCATTTACCACGGGTAGTCATCTTTTATTTCCCAGTTATCTAACATTAACAAAAGCGTACATCCATGCCTGTAACACAGATCGTTTTCATCTATTGACTCCTTTTTGCAGGATATTAACTCTCCCCGGTCATTAACAAACCCATTTAAAATATCACTTCTGGTAAATGTATCTCGTTGATTGAATCCAAATGGTCCAAATCCGTCTTTATTAAGCTGAAAATAGAAAGCATCATATCCAAGCATATTAGGTTTTTTGCCGGCATTTGTGTCTACAATAATTGCAAATATAAAATCATTAACGGCTTCATCCTCATTATACGACTCTCCACCTGCGACAAACGAAATACTTGTACCGTTGGGCAAAAAATAACCTTTCCCCGCAGAACTTAAAAACGCACCACACTTTTTAGATATATCATCACTATTGTTGTCACAAAACCGCAAATTATTCAGATATGGTGCAATATACTTATCCACTACTAACTTTGTATTTTCTGTACCATCAGAACTTAATACAATATTCCACTCTGAACTAGGCCCATTTTCAATTTCGGATAATTTTATTGCTTCTACAAGTGTACTATAGGCTTGTTTAGCCCTTATTGCAACAACTTTCTTTTGATATTTTTTTACGATTGCCGGCACTGTCAGTATGGCAACAATCCCGATTACAGCGATCGTTATCAAAACTTCAGCAAGCGTAAAAGCAAATCTATTCATTATACCCTCCATATATTAAGTAATCTAACATTATATTCAATAAATATAATTATAAATAATTATATTTATTGAAACATATATCATATCAGGAGAAAAATGTCAAGATCAGGCAAAAAATATATAATATTAATTAAACAGGATTATATATGACAGCCAGAGACGACTTAAAAATACTATTGGTAAAAGAACACATGACGCTGACAGAGCTGGCGGCTGAAGCTTCCGTTGCTCTAAACAAAAAATATACAGTACAAAGCCTCTCACAAAAACTCGTCAGAGGTACAATGCCTTATGATGAATTGGAGAAACTTGCAGGATTATTGGGTTATAAGATAAATTTTGAAAAAATTTAGCTTATGCATTGTATTTTATTACCGGTTGCGAAATATCTTGAGCAATATCCAATGCCTTTAAAAAAACGAATTGTAATTTTTCTGCATCAGATAACTGCTCTCCGTTTTTAACTTTTGTACTCAAATTCTCATATACTTTTTCTATTCTTTCTTGCTGTCTTTTGTTAAAAACATCCTGCATAATTTCGTCCGGTCTGCGTGGACGTGTTGTTGGCGCAAATAAATTTAGTGCCCCTGATTTTGTAACGCTGCCTATCATACACACACTCCTTTCCACTATATTTTTATAAAGTATTTTTTATTTCTGCAATTTCACTTTAGAAAAGAATGTTAAATTTTATTTACAATCGCCTTATTTTATTAAAGATTTTTTTAAACAACTCCGATAGAAAAAATGTAATTAGAATCTAAGGAGTAAATTTATGATAAAGAAGATTTCACAACCTTCGTGTAATGTAAGCGATAGTGTTGAATTTATATTAAGAGGAGCGAGAAAACGCCGTAGTATGGCGATAGCAAACGCAAAAATGATTAATGCGGATGCTGGTATTCAGGCACGATTACATGCAGTTAAGTAGTGCTGTGTTTAAAATAAGATTTGAGAGTTTATATGTTAAAAGCCCGTTACGACGGGCTTTTTTTTACTATTATAAATATTGATGGTAAAGCTTTCTATTCCATCCACGGTTTGACGAGGAATTTAATAGCTTTGCCGGCTATATGCTGCTGCATTGCCCATTCGATTTTGTCAAGGCCTATTGTGTCCGTGATAAGCTTTTCTACTTCAACATCCCCTGAGGCAATATGTTCAAGAGCCTGCCTGAAATATTGCGGTGTATGGTGAAAAACACTCATCAGTTTTATATCATCATAATGCATTCTTGTTGTGTCAAATGTCACAGTCGAACCGGATTTGCAGCCGCCAAAAAAGTGAACAGTGCCGCCCGGACGTACACAGGAAAATATTCTTTCCCATATTTCAGGCAACCCGACACATTCAACAGCCACATCCAATCCCTTCTTTTCTTCTGTAAACTCTTTGAAGATTTTTTCAGGATTAGCGTAACGCGTAAGGTCAACTATTTCATCTGCATGTGAAAATTCTTCGGCGGCCTTAAGCTTAATAGGATTACGGCCTGCAACAATTACATTAGCGCCTTTAAGTTTAGCAAGACGCGCAAACATCAGACCTATAGGGCCAATCCCGATAATCCCGACGGTTTGCCCCGGCTTTATTCCTGTACGTTCAACGCCGTGGACAACATTTGCCAAAGGCTCACAGAAAGCCGCCTTGTCAAAATTCAAATCGTCAGGTAAAATCAGCATATTTTTTTGCACAATACGCGCCGGAACAGTTATATATTGAGCGTAAGCACCGTTTAATAAATCAAGATTTTCACACAGGTTGTATTCTTCATGCCTGCAATAAAAACAGTGTCCGCAAGGGGCTGAATTTGCAGCGACAACTCTGTCACCGACCTTAAAATTTTCTACGCCTTTACCAACTCTGTCCACAATACCGGCAAATTCGTGTCCAAATCCTGACGGTACACTTTTGATAAGCACAGGATGACCGCGCCTGTATGTTTTGACATCAGTGCCGCAGGTCAGGGCTGACATGACCTTTACGACAACCTCGCCTTCTTCTGGCGGTTTAACCATTACTTCTTCATACTTTATATTTTGTGGTCCGTAATATTGTATTGCACGCATTATTCCCATTACCTCTTATTTTAAAACCGTTTACTTATTTACTTTATCAAAAACCTTTTTATCGGTTTTAGTTTCTTGTTGGGCAAGTATCTTGTTGGGCTGGAAAGCCCGGTTCACTGTTAACAGTTCACTGTTCACTACTAATTAATATATAAGCTTTCATTATTTTGTTACTCATAGTGTCCTCAAAGGCCTGTTCTATATCCTCCAGCTTATATACAGTTGACAGACCGGAAACTTTAACTTTTCCTGATTTTAACATCTCAAGTGAATCTTGCAAGTCAACAGGTGCAGGCGAATAACTACCCATAACCGTTAATTCTCGATAGTAAATTTCATTATTTACATACCCGAAATTCTTTGGAGTACTTGAGAATACGAGTATTTTGCCGCCGCTTCTGACATATTTTATGGCGGTATCAATTGCTTTGTCCGCACCTGATGTCATAAATATTCCGTCAGCCTCAAACCCTTGCGGTAATTCTTTATACGCCTCAAGCCCGTAGGATTTCAGAAGCTCTACGCGCTCAGGGATTAAATCACAACCCACGGCGTTTATCCCGTAAGCCTTTAGCGCCTGCGCCATAAGTATACCTATTGAGCCCAATCCGATAACCAGCGCCGTATCTCCGGTTTTAAGATTTGCGCGTTTAACCGCACGAACACAGCAGCCAAGAGGTTCGTAAAAAGACGCCTCTATCGCTGTTAAATTTTCAGGCTTTAAATGCGCAACATTTTGCAAATGTTCTTCTGACAGGTAGACAAATTCGCTAAAGCCGCCCGGATAAATATTGGTTGATTTAAAATGTTCGCACATAGATACATTACCGTGTTTGCAATATTTGCATTCCCCGCAAGGTATATGATGCGAAGTAACAATCACATCACCTGTCTTAAACTTAGTATCTGAATTTATTTCAACAATTTCAGCGACTATTTCGTGTCCTAAAACAGTTCCGTTTTTGGAAATTTTATGCACGAATTTAACGATATCAGAGCCGCACAAGCCGCAGCCAAGAACTTTTACTACCGCACCTTTTCGTCCGCTCAGGGATAAATTATCAGCGTCAGCAGTCACTATTTTATCGTCGTTTATAACTGCAATTTTCATAGCAAACCTCTCAAAAAAATTTTACCATAAACTTGAAAAATGCTGCAAAAAATATTATAATAGTTATATGAGCAGAATAAGACGTTTGAACTGTTTCGACAGACCGAAAATCAAAAAAATGATATCCTACCTCGGCGGCGAGAACGAATTTTCTAAAGCGCTTATGAGGGAAGCGTTTGTTATGCTGAGTGCTCTTTTGCCGCTCAAATACAGAGTTCTGCCAGAGTCCTATATTCTGCTGGATGAAGGTGAAATACAAGGTCTAATAACAATCGTTCCGACTTATGGTAATCCTTATAAAATTAACATTACACGCCTAATTTTTAAGCAAAACTACTACGAAGTCGGGAAACAGCTTATTGATTTTGTTATTGCAAGATTCGGGGCTCAAGGCGCTGTTTCGTTTAATGTAATGGTGGACGAGTCTCACGAAGAACTTGTGGACTTATTCAGGAGCGGCTGCGGCTTCCGGCAATGTTCCTGCGAATGCCTTTGGAAGCTTGAAAACACAAAAAGCGAAAACCACAGCCCGAATTTATTCCGCTACTGCCAAAAATCCGATGCAAAAGCTGTTTCAAGACTGTTTAACGGCGAACTGGTAAGCCTTTACAGGCCGTCTTTAGACAGAACAAAAGAGGAATATCAGGAACCGACATTTGCTGGCTTTGCAAATGCTTACAAAAACCGTTATGTTATGGAAGAACCGGCCAAAGGCCGTATTATTGCGTATTTATCTATTACAACCGAGGATAATGTGAATTTCATAATTGATCTATCTACTAACGACGGTTACGATATTTCTTATGACGATATTCTTGACTTTGCACTAAGTGAAATTTCCAGACGCAAAACCGTCTTTTATGCCTTTGTTAAACAGAAAAAATATACAAAAACATCAGAAAGATTAGAGAACTACCTGCGAAGCATTAATGCTGATCTAATCCAAACCCAATTAGTTTTAGTAAAAGACTTTTACCGTCCGATAAAACAAAATGAAAGTATCTTACAGGTATTCTTATTCGGCGACCAGCGCGTTTCTACGTGATTTAAACAATAGATTAATCGGGGTATGAACAAGAACCTACAAACTTTTTTGCCTGCTTTTTTAGGTTGCTGGAATATGGTTTTCTTTTTGGTTACTTTTCTTTTTAGATAAACCTTATGTTCAATTTTCTTTTTTGCCTACTTTTTAGGTTGCTGGAGTATGGTTTTCTTTTTTGTTACTTTTTCTTTTTAGATAAACCTTATGTTCAATTTTCTTTTTCGCCTGCTTTTTTAGGTTGTTAGAGTGTGGTTTTCTTTTTGGTTACTTTTTCTTTTTACCAAAGAAAAAGTAACTGGGCGCGGTGGGATTCGAACCCACGACCAATTGATTAAGAGTCAACTGCGCTACCACTGCGCCACACGCCCACAAATTGTATTTATTCATTTCTCTGTTTTCTAATTTATCATCTAAAAACATAAAAATCAAGTAAAATTGCAAATTATATTTCCTTAACAAAATTTGCCACATGCAATTTTTTATGTCAAAATAATAATACTTACAGAAAAAAGAAGGAAAATCCATGAAAGCAATGATAATGGCTGCAGGCGTAGGCTCAAGACTTGACCCTGTTACACAAAATCTTCCTAAACCTCTTGTTCCTGTCGCAAACAGACCGGTCATGGATATTTTGCTGGAAAAACTTGCATCTATTGGCGTACGTGATGTCGTAGCCAATACATATTATCTTGCAGACAAGATTATTGAACGATATTCTAATAATCCGTATGGCGTCAGATTTAATTATATTAGAGAAGAAAATCTTTCCGGAACGGCCGGCGGCTTGAAAAAATGTCAATTCTTCTTTGATGAAAATGAAGATTTTGTTGTGCTTTCTGCTGACGGACTTTCTAATGCAGATTTGGCAAAAGGGATTGAAATTCATAAACAATCAGAGGCTATTGCCACTATCGGGATTAAACAGGTTCCGATGGAAGATATTCCGAATTTCGGGGTTGTTGTGACCGATGATGACGGTTTTATAACTGAATTTCAGGAAAAACCGCCTATTGAAGATGCTAAAAGCAATTTCATAAATACCGGAATTTATATCTTTAATTATAGAATTTTTGAATTTATCCCGAAAGATACATTTTATGATTTTGCGAAAAATGTTTTTCCGCAACTTGTCTCACTCAAACAGATAAATACTTTTGAGATAGATGAATATTGGAGTGATATCGGGACTTTAGACCAGTACAGACAGTCCACACAGGATTTGTTTAACGGCTTGTGCAAATTTAATCACTCACCTGTTGTACAAACCGCGACGGGAAAATACATTTCCGAAACAGAGAATATTAAGGCAAACATTCTTGGCAATTGTACAATAGGTAAAAATTGCAGTTTCGGAAAGAATGTAACCCTTGAAAACTGTATTATCTGGGATAATGTCAAGATTGACGACAACGTAAAAATCAAAGACAGTATAGTTGCATCAAACTGTTTTGTCGGGGTGGATTTATATTCTCAGGTTATAGGCGCTAATCAGCATCTTGAGCAAGAAGCAGTTAAAATAAATGCCTAGCCATTCCATAGATATCTTGAATCTTCCGGCATAACGGAATAGCTGTTTTTCTTATAAAAGCTTGCTACAGCAGTACTTGTCGGGAATACTTTAATAATTTTATCAGGGAAACGGTCGGCAAGAAAATTCAGCATTACAGAACCGATATTTTTAAAACAGGAATGCGGATTTACATAAGCACAATCAGGATTGACCTGCAGATATTCTAATTCGTTTAAGTTCTTCTTTTCTATAAATTCTGCAACGGCAAGCACATCATCAGCACGCAAATTATCAAAATCATCAACCTGTGAGGTTATCGCAAAAACATGTTTGTTAGAATTATCCCGTCCCGCGAAGTAATCACGCTCTATATCAAAGTAAATATCTGACACAAAGTTATATCTTCCCCAGCCGTGGGAAAGCGCATTCAAGACTCTACGATCATTTGCAGAAGTTTTATCCATCTCAACCATAGAGGTTTTATAAGGATGGAAATTATCATCCGCATCCTTTTTCCTGACGTAAACCGGTTTTATATAATTAGCCTGAAAACTTATATTACCCATACTGTGACCTTTCTGATGAATAATATAAAACCGAAAAATGGATTTTTTGCTATGTTAAATTATAAAATATATTAATGCAAACATAAAACATAATGATAAAGCACTAATACCAAACCACATATGCATTAGAGGGTGTTGATACTCCCAAATTTCTTTAATAGTTGTTGCTGCATTTTCTATTGTTTGCATACTTTCATCTCCATAAATTCTTTTGATAATTATATTGTCCACATTTATCACAAACAGACATCACCTATTCGGTTGATTATTTATCACCTTTCGGGTATTATACAGTTATGCAAAAAGTAGAACTGTTGTTACCTGCGGGTAATTTGGAAAAATTGGAATACGCTATTAGATACGGTGCGGATGCAGTGTATCTTGGTGTTGTGGATTTTAGCCTGCGCGCAATGCGTAAAGGCGAACTTATCACACTTGAGAATTTGAAACATGCAGTTGAACTGGCACATTCTCTCGGAGCAAAGGCTTATTTAACGCTGAATATTTTTGCGTTTAACAATGATATAAAACTTTTGGAAAGCTGCATAGACAGATTTAAGGATGCAGCTCCGGATGCTGTTATTTTAAGTGATTTCGGTATTTTTAATCTTGTCAGAAAATATATGCCGCAAACACAGGTTCATGTAAGCACACAAACAAATACCCTGAATTATGAGAGCGTTAAATTCTGGCGCGACCTTGGCGCAAGCCGTGTAATTCTGGCCAGAGAACTGCCGATTAAAGACATTGCAGAAATAAGAAAAGAAGTTCCCGATATTGAACTGGAATGCTTTGTACACGGGGCGCAATGCGTATCTTTTTCAGGAAGATGCCTTTTGAGCGATTATTTTTCAAAAGGAGAACGCAAAGCTAATCATGGCAACTGTTCACAGCCTTGCAGATGGAGTTACAAACTCGTTGAAAGCACACGTCCTGATGAATATTACGAGATTAATCAGGATGAACGCGGATCTCATATTTTGAGCCCGAAAGATTTGTGTCTTGTGGAATACTTGCCGCAGTTGATTGAAGCAGGCGTAGACTCTCTTAAAATAGAAGGACGTACCAAAAGTCTTTATTATGTTTCTGCTGTAGCAAAGGCTTACCGCGGCGCTATTGATGAAATATTAGCCGGCAAAACAGATGATTTGCACAAATACTTTACCGAACTGCAAAAAGTCGGCAACCGCGGCTATACACTCGGATTTGCATTAGGTGACAACAACGGTGACAGTTACAGCTACGATATATCTAAAGGATTGGCCGGCGCGGATTTCTTATGCGAATTCAAAGGTTTCAAAACTGATGAAGATTACTATCTGGTTAAAATCAAAAACAAAATGCTGCTGAATGATGAAATAGAAATTATAACTCCACATGAGCAATTCAAATCAAAAGTGGTTTCAATTAAAAATGAATTGGGCGAGGAAGTTGAACTTGCTAATACAAATGATGATATCTATATAAAATTTTCACAAAGCCCGATTGATTACAAGTATGCAATAGCCCGCACAATAGGAGTAAAACAGCATGTTTCTTAAACCTGATTACAATGTAGAAGATATATATGCAATAGATCTGGAAGAATTGCAAAAAATCGGAATAAAGGCAATGTTGTTTGATCTCGACAGTACGATAATGGCCTCAAAATCAGGCACGTACACACTTAAAACCCTTGACTGGCTGGATAAAGTTGCGCAGAATTTCTTTATCGGAGTAATATCAAACAATAAAAATCCAGATTACATAAAAAAAGTCCAGGCAATATCAGATTTTCCGATACTTTTTGACGCAAATAAACCTTCTTGCACTAAAGCCGCTAAATTTATGCAAGAACACGGAATTACTGCTGAAACTGCTGTTTTAGTAGGTGACAGACCGCTGACAGATATCTGGTGCGGAAAAAAGCTTGGCTGCAAAACCATATTGGTGGATTCTATAACCGCAAAAACAGAAAATCTGCCTACACGTTTTGTCCGTAAACTCGAGCGCTGCTGCATAAGACATTAGGGGTTGAAACTTATTAAAAAATAAGTTATAATATAAATGTCAGGTTAAATTTTTTAGGAAGTTATATGTTAAAAAAATACTGGAAGTCGCTTGCTATTGCGCTTGGAATTTTGGTTTTACTCTGGGGCTTTTTCGGGATTAAAAATTTTATTATTTCAAGACAACAGATTGAAATAACAAATATTTGCCAGAACGAGGAATTATTGGCAAAACTGATTACAAAAAACATAAATCCTTTCAGTAAATTCAAATTTATGAAAAAACAGAGTAATGACTGCCGTGTACTACTTGCGGAAAATACTCCGGAAGCCTCCGAAAATCAACCGCAAAATTTGTGCAGCATTTTAGATGCAGCAACGAGTTCTGTTGCAATGGTTGTTAATACTTATGTAAATGACCTTTATGACAGACCTTCCGCGGCAAAAGAATTAAAAACAACCGCAAAACTGATGACTCCATACAGTTACTGTCCGCAATATTACCCCAATATGCTTATTCTCGTTGAGATAAAACAAAAATACGGACTGTAGATTGTTCCTATTGAGGAATAAATTGAGAAATTAAGTTGTGTGCTAATTCCAGTAATTTATTCTGTTTAGGCGGTTCTTTTTCTGTATATTCAATACCTAACTGTTTCAGCCCTTTTCTAATCTTTTTGTCCGCTGAATTGTGAGAAGCTATTTCAATTTTATCGCGATGAAAATTTGCTGTTACATGATTATCTTTTACAAGTGTTGAAACTTTGTTGTATAAATAAGTAACATTTTTATTATTACCTGCATTCGGAATAGTAAATTTACCTGTGAAATTCGGGGTAATACTTTGAGTTTTCATAATTTTTTAATCCTTTCATGGTTATTTTATTATAAACATGAATGTAGTAAAATATTATTTAACTATGTCCATACTTCCGCTTCTAAAACCTTCCATATCAAGGGTTATGTAGGTTATATTGAGTGTTTTCAAAGCTTTTATAATATCGTCTTTTGCAGTTAAAAATTGTGCGAATTGAGAGACTGGTATTTCTATCCTTGCAATATCACCGTGCATGCGCAGACGGCAACAATTAAACCCGAAACTTCTCAATATTTTTTCACCCTGTTCAACCAGCGCTAATTTTTCAGGTGTCAATTCTGTACCGTAAGGAAATCTTGTTGCAAGGCACGGGGTTGAAGGTTTGTCAAAAATTTCTATTCCGCATTCTTTTGCATAATCTCTAATTTCTTGTTTGGTAATTTCAAATTTTGCAAAAGGTGAAATTATCCCGAGTTCTTTTAATGCTTTTAAACCGGGTCTATATACACTAAGGTCATCAAAATTTGTGCCGTCTATCACACAGCCGTCCTTTGATATTTCTTTTAGTCTGGTAAAAAACAATTTTTTGCAGTGATAACATCTGTCTTTAGGATTATTTTTTAAGATATCGCTTTCCAGAGGAAAAAATTCTACGATTTTTTGTTTTACTCCGTATTTGTCGCATATTTTTCTTGTCTGTTTAATTTCTTCTTCTGTTTGAAAAACCGATTTAAGAGTCACTGCAATAATATCTAAATCCTTACAAATCCAGAGCAAAAGCGTGCTGTCAATACCACCGGAAAAAGCAAGGTATAAACCCTGCTTTTCCAAGTCGTATAAATAATTTTTCAGTTGTGAAAATTTATTCTGCATTTTCATTTACCGTATGTTTTGTCATCACGACTCCGAACAGATACATAATTACGGCAACAGCAGCCAATCCTGCTATACTTCCGAAAGTGTACGGCATACTTGCAAAAATTGACGTTTTAGCCTGCAAAGCTTCTGACATTGCATAAAGCATCCCTTGTGTCTGTATAACAACAGAATCAGAAATGTTTAATAAAGACCATTCAAGTCCGTCCGGTTTTTGTGAAGCGTATTGTGAAATTACACCTGCAAGAACAACTGAAATTCCGGCAAAAGTATATGACAATTTTTTACTGTCAACTACTTTTGCAATTACTGCAGCAATGCCTGTAACAACACCTTCAACAATACCTATAGGAAGGTGAATTACCTGCATTAAACCTGTAAAATTCATAATACTGTTAAGTGCAACAGAACCTGAAAGCGCGCCTTCTATGACAACAGCAATTGAACCGAGCTGCAAAGCTGCAATTGATGCCAAAACAGCGCCTAAGAAAGGTTTATTTCTGTCTGCAAGCGGTTTAAACAACAACGGATAAGCGACAAAACATGCTAAAAATCCCATGTTGAAAATATTACATCCGAGAGCAAGCAAACCGCCGTCTGCAAAAAATACCACCTGAACCAACAGAATTGCGCACATAGCCAGAAATGCCGCATACGGCCCTAACAGAGCCGCCAGCAGTATGCCGCCGACAATATGCCCGCTTGAACCGGTAGCAGGTATTGCAAAATTAATCATCTGCAATGCAAAAACAAGTCCTGTTGTGGCAACAGCAGGTAAAATTCGGTCTTTTGAAAAATCTTTCCTTGCTTTTTTGTAAGCATAATAAGCCGTTGCGCCTGCTATTGCTAACATCGGGAGTCCTGTTACAGGACAAATAATACCATTTCCTAAATGCATAATATCCTCCTTTACTTTATACTCATTACTCTCAAAACAGGGTTTTCATAATGGCGTTTACCGGCGCCGTATCCTGTTTTTTCTATCACAAATTCTTCGGGAAGTTCTTCACCTGTGTAAAGAGCCGCAGCAATGGCCGCTCCGGTCGGAGTAACCATTTCTCCGTCATTATCGGTTATTTTTAACGGGAGTTTATAAGCCGCTGCTATTTCACAAACAGCAGGCACAGGAACCGGAATTTTCCCGTGCTGGCACATTACAAACCCCTGTCCGTCTGTTAATGTTGAAAAATAAACTTTTTCCGGTGACAAATCATCAAACAGAACAGCAAAACTCACAATATCGGCTATAGAATCAATTGCGCCGACTTCATGGAAATGCACATCTTTTATCTCTTTTCCGTGAACCTTGCTTTCTGCTTCCGCAACTATTTTAAATATCTTTTTAGCAAGATTTTTAGCGTTGTCGGTTATATCAGCACTGTCAATAATTGCATTTACATCCTCCAGATTTCTGTGCTCATGGCAGTGAGAATGTCCGCAATTTCCATTCCCGCAATGGTGATGGTGTTCACCTTCGCAGTGTTCGTGTTCACAATCATCATGCCCGTGTCCGCAGTGATGTGCCCCATGCCCGCAATTGTGTCCGCCGTTACAACGATCCGGCAATATTACATCAAAATCCGTTGCCATAATTCCGTTTACTGATTTTTTTGAAATGTTATAAGTAAACTCATTATCCAACTTCATTGAGGCAAGTGCTTTTTCAAGTTTTTCTCTGTCAGCACCAAGATCCAAAAGTGCTGCAACCGACATGTCTCCTGAAATTCCTGATTTACATTCAAAGTATAAATTCATTAATTTTTCCCTCCTGAAATAAGTCTGTTAATCTGTGCGGCGCTGTATCCTGCATTAAAACCGTTATCTATATTAACAACAGTCAGACCTTCCGCGCAGCTGTTAAGCATTGTCAAAAGTGAAGAAAGCCCCTTAAAAGATGCTCCGTATCCAACAGAGGTCGGCACTGCAATCACAGGTTTGTCCACCAGTCCGGCCAAAATTCCGCCAAGAGCTCCTTCCATGCCTGCAACCGCAATAATGACATTTGCCTTTCGTATTTCATCAATTTTGTCAAACAATCTGTGTATTCCGGCAACACCTACATCATAATACTTTTTGACATTACTTCCGTAAAACTCTGCAACGGCTGCTGCTTCTTCCGCAACCGGAATATCACCTGTGCCGCCCGTGCATATTGCTATCTCTCCTGTTTTACTGATATCTGATTGGACCAATGTCACAACCCGCGCCGCAGAATTATATTTTATATCAGAAAATTCTTCCAGCAAAGCCTGTGCCTGTTCAGGTGTAACTCTTGTACCTATAACATTTTGTCCGTGTTCATGAAATGTTTTAAAAATCTTTATAAGCTGTTCATTAGTCTTGCATTCGCAAAACACAGCCTCAGAACATCCGCGGCGTTTTTGACGTTCAATATCAAGTTTTGCAAAATCAAGTTCTACATATTTATCACTCATTTTCCACCTTTATTTTTTTGTTATTTATTCTGGCAAGCAAAAGTCCAAGTTCAAACAAAAGATATGTCGGAATACCGAGCATAAGCTGACTGACCACATCAGGCGGTGTAAATATCGCCGCAAGAATTAATATAATAACTATCACGTAAGGTCTTTTATCACTTACCGTTTCATAAGATATAACGCCTGAACGGATTAAAGCTATTGTCACCAGCGGCATCTGAAACATAAGCCCGAAAGCAATTGACATCATCAGCGTTAAATTCATTATATTTGAAATTCCAAACACCGGATCGACATTCGGCCCCGCAAAACTCAATCCGAATTTTATGACAAGCGGAAGTATAACCAGAATACAAAATGCGGCCCCGCATACAAACAAAAACGTTGAAGAAAGTACTGCCGTCTTTATGAATTTTTTTTCGTTATCATACAGTGCCGGCAAAACAAAATCCCAGAGTTTTTTTGCCATATAAGGAAAAGCAACAATAACCGCCAGAACCATAGCTGTTTTTATCTGTATCAAAAACACCTCGGCCGGAGAAAAGAAGTTGAGTTTAACATTACTGTCCTGCAAAATCGTATGAATCAGCCAATCCAGAACAGCAGGTGCCGCCCACAATGTAAACGGCAATGCAATACAAAAAGAGATAATACATTTCAACAATGTATCTCTAAGTGCTTCCAAATGCGAGATTAAACTTTCATCCTTTTCTTCATTCATAACTTACACATCTTTTGGCTGGTATTCTTCAGGTTTTTCAGCCGTACTTTCAATCGCGTCTTTAAGTCCTTGTGCTTCTTCTTTCAAGATATTTTTTGCTTTTTTATATTCGTAAGATGCACGCCCGAGCGCTCTTGCAATTTCCGGTATTCTTTTACCGCCGAATAAAAGTAAAATCACAACCAGTATAAGTAAAATTTCTGTTATTCCTAATGACATATCTTTCTCCTTTGTTTAAATTGTTTTTTGTTCCTTTATAGGAAAAACTTCTATTGCACCGAAGTGACATGCATGTTTACACGCTCCGCAGCCAATACACTTCATTGCATTCAAAATCGGCACTTTACCGTTTTCTTTGATTATAGCATGTACAGGGCAAGCCTCAACGCACAGACCGCATTCAGCGCATTTGTCCTTATTTATCATTGCCATAGCAATACGTGTGCGCTGTTTTTCCTCTAGTCCGATACGTTTTATTGCTCCGCTCGGACAAACCTCTGAACACTTGTGGCAATCAAATTTGCAAGGTGCATTTGAATAATCTAAGTGAACTGCTCCGTATTCTGAATCTGCTTTCTTTATAATTTTATTCGGGCAATTTTCAACACAAAGATTACAATTCAGGCACTTGTTCAAAAATCTTTCTTTATCAACAGCCCCCGGCGGCAAGATTACATCCTTAATCTTTTCGACAATTTTGTCTTTAATTTCAATTCCGGCCTTAATCATTCCGCCAAACACGGCAAGCGCTGATACTGCAATAATCAAATCTCTCCTTTTAGGATTGAATTTTACTTCGCCTTTTGGTTTAATGCCGTATTTAATACCGCTTTTCGGACATATATCAATGCATTTTAAACACTTTATACATGTCTCGTTATCAACCGTTTTATTTTTGACATCAATGCAGCCGGAAGGACAATTTCTTTCGCACTGCCCGCAGGCAACACAAATATCAGAAATATAGATTTTATTCAGCGAAACTTTTGATAAAAGTCCGAGCAGCACACCCACCGGACAAAAATTTGTACAAAATATTCTGTCTTTCAGTATAACGGCCGTAAGAATAATCACAACCGCAGCCAGCCCGAGGATAGTTCCGGACAATGCTGAGCCAAACAATGTATAAGGCTCAATATATCTTATTGCAACTGCACTGCCGCCCAAAAGTATTCCCCATACAATCGCGGCAACAAAATATTTCAGCGGGAAATTTATCTGTCTGCCGCTATGATTTTTCTTAACTTTGCCTTTTACAAATCCGATAAGTTCCTGCAATATCCCGAAAGGACAGATTAAAGAGCAATACACACGCCCAAAAATCAATGTCGCTCCGACAAGAAATATCAAAACCACAAGAGCTGCAACAGAAAAATCTACAATCACTCTCTGGGCAACCGGCAAAAATTGCAAATCAAAAATCTTTGCCGGATAAAAAATACCTAACATTCCCAATACTACAATCGCAAAAACTATTAAAGAAGTTATAACTCTGATTTTATATAAATGTTTCACTATTACATTCCCTGTTCAACTTCCTTAACTTTTGCAAGCACATCAGCAAGCAGTTTAGGTATATCCAAACCTTGCGGACAGTTTTTGTTACAAAGTCCGCAATGAATACATTTATCTGCACGTTCTTCTTCTTTCAGCGCATTATAATTTGTTACAAACATAAATGCTGCGTTTGGCTGAGCGCTTGCTTTATACAAATTATAAAGTCCGAAAATTGCCGGAATATTTATCCCTCTCGGACAAACTTCCATACAATACTTACAGGCCGTACAATTAATAGCGCCTTGAGATTGGATAATCTGCGCTATTTCGTGCGCTGTTTTTTCTTCTTTTTCGGTAAACGGTCTGTAATTTACGAAAGTATCAATATTTTCCTTAACCTGCTGTAAATTACTCATACCGCTAAGAATAGTAAACACAAGCGGTTTGTTTGCAACCCAGCGCAACCCGAAAGAGGCCTGTGTATCCTCCGGACATTCCGCTTTAAGTTTTTCCGCAGCTTTTGCCGGAATATTGCACAAAGCGCCGCCCCGCAGCGGTTCCATAACAATTACAGGCACATTAGCTTCCTCTGCAATTTCATACAACTGGTCGCCGTTCACAACTTCCCAATCCAAATAGTTCAATTGTAACTGGCAAAAATCCCATTTATGTTCGGAAATAACTTCCTTGAGCATTTTAGGATCTCCGTGGAATGAAAATCCGAGATGCTTAATCAAGCCGTCTTTTTTAAGCTTTAAAAGTTCTCCGTACATATCATTATCACGATAGTTGCTTATGGTATTTTTATTTATGTTGTGCACCATATAGTTATCAAAATATTCCACCTGACACTTTTTCAACTGTTCTTTAAATATTCTGTGAACATCAGCCGGCGAATTAACAAGATATGACGGATTTTTATCGGTTAAAAAGAAACTGTCACGCGGGTACTGTTTCAAAATTTCACCGATAGCATTTTCTGATTTCCCATCAACATACATATATGCCGTGTCAAAATAATTTGCCCCGTGCTCCATTGCATACGCAACCATTTTGTCAAGTTCGACCATATCAATCTTACCGTTGCTCATAGGCAAACGCATACATCCAAGGGCAATTAAAGGAATTTCAAGATTGTCAAATTTTCTTCTCACAACCTGATTTTCCGATTTTTTAATTTCCTTTTTACCGCATCCGGCAAGCAATGCAGCGCCGCCCGCTGCAAGTGCCGAATTAATTATGAATTCTCTTCGTTTCATTTTTATCCTCTAAAATTTTAAACCACTTATCCATTTTTTTACATCTTCTGTTTTAGCAGAATGTTCATAAGAAGTAAATCCTTCTGTCACAGTAGCATTCGGGGCAAGTTTCTGCATATCAGTATAAGTTGCGGAAGCACCGCCGCCGCCATGAGTACAGAAAGGAGCAATTATCTTGCCGTCAAAATTGTTATTGGCAATAAATGTTTTGACAGGGCCGGCCATTGTGTACCACCATACAGGTGTTCCTATAAATACTATATCATAATTTTCAACATTTCCGTTATCCGCCAATTCAGGAAATACATTGTTTTCCTTTTCTTGTTTACCTATTTCAACAACTGCATTATATTCACGCGGATAAGGCTTTTGCGGTTTTATCTCAAACAAGTCACCACCTGTAATATCCTGAATTTTTTCGGCAACAGCTTTTGTGTTATCTGAGTGGGAAAAGTATGCAATAAGTATTTTTTTATCGTCCATATAGACCTCCTTGTTTTGATCAGCCAAAACCTTGTATATGCCCAGAGAGCATAAAATAACAACCAAACCTAAAATTGAAATAATTAATTTTTTATTCATACCATCTCCATAAATTGCTTTACCATATTATACTACAATCTGGAGTCAACTCCAAGTCAACCCCCTTTTTAAAAAAATTTGTGCCGCTTGACAAAGTGTAGCAGATATGCTACAATAAATATATGAAAGAAATAGAATTATACACAACTGCAGAGGGTAAATGTCCTTACATTGAATGGGTTCAAACACTAAGTGTTGATTACCGCATTCGTATCAACAAGCGTATAAACAGAATGCGCGATGGCAACTACGGAGACTGGAAACATTTACAAAACAGCGAATTATGTGAAATGCGTCTATTTTTTGGTAAAGGATACCGTATTTATTTTAAAGAATTAGATAATGTAATAATTCTAATAATAGCAGGAAGTGACAAAAGCGATCAAAAAAGAGTTATTAAGCAAGCCGATAAATACCTTAAAGACTATATAACCAGGAGTAAAAAGCAATGAACATAAAGTTTGATGATTATTTAAATAAAGAATTACAAAACCCTGAATTTCAGCGTGAATGGATAAGACAGACTCTTATTGAGTACGCTCAAGACGGAGATTACATTGAATTTTTCAGGGCATTAGAACAGGTAATCAAAGCACGCACAACCGTAAGCAAATTTGCCGAGGATGTCGGCATGAACAGAGTACAGCTGGTTGATATTTTGCACGGGCGAACAAAAACACCGAGTCTTGTAACAATAAACAAAATATTAGGCGGGCTGGGGTACACAATATCTGTTGACAAACTTCAATCCGCTTAACAGACTTAACTAAGGTGCACTCTTTTTATCTGATAACATATCTTCAGGCGTCATAAGCCAGAGAGATATGTTGCTGTCCTGTGCAACGGTTTTGACTCTGTTAATATATTTTTCATCCTTGACGCCGTTTTCCACAATCAGAACAATACCGGGGCGCTTGTTAAGTTTCTTACCATAATACAGTGCTTGACCGATAGATTCAGCCCATTTTTTTGCAAAATCAAATTCTATTGCATGAGTATTTGTAACACAGTCAACTCTTGCTTTATCTGGCAGAACATATTCTGTCGTGCCGCCCGAAGCCGCGCACCACGCCTGCTGGTAATCCTTTTCGTAATATTTATGAGATTTGCATCCGACAGCTTCTGCCAAACTATTTCCGGCTGACAAAAACAATATTAAACCGAGCAAAAATGTAAAGTGCCTCATCATACCTTTCGCCTGTTTATATTATATTGTTTCATAAATTATGAAAAATTAAATTGACCAAAAGGGTATAATTTATCACAGATTTTTCCAAGAAAAACAGTGAACAGTTCACCGCTTCTGTAACTCCTTACTGCCTTAGTGCCTTAGCAACTTACTGCCTTATTTTGGTAACCACTTAATCACCTAATCACTTAGTCACCTAGTCACATATTAATGGACTTATCGTCCTAACGTCTTTATTTACTCCTTAGGCCCCTAGCAACTCAATAAAGCTGTGCTATACATATTTGTTAAAAATTCCTTCCTACGGTTAATATTCAATACCTTCGCGGGCCGCTATGCCTGTGTCCCAGTAGTGTTTAACAGGTCTTATCTCTGAAACCAGATGCGCAATTTCTATAATCTCCGGTCTTGCATTCCGGCCGGTTAAAACGATTTCCATATCCTCAGGCTTGCTTTTTAAAACTTCTATGACTTCTTCCAATTCAATCAGTCCTAAATCTATTGCTATATTCGCCTCGTCAAGAATAATTAGGTTATATTCGTCATTAAGGATAGCTCTTTTGGCAAGCTGCCAGCCCTTTTGAATTTCTTCTCTGTCTAAATCATTCTTGTTATCGGAATAAACTATCCTGTCCAGTCCGGCCTGTACAATGGTTAAATTTTCACGAATTTCGTCCGATAAATTTCTGAATGATTTCAATTCACCATAATCGTCTCCGCCTTTGGTGAACATAATTATAAGAACTTTCCAGCAGCGTCCGAGTGCACGCATTGCAAGGCCCAGCGACGCTGTTGTTTTACCTTTGCCGTCGCCCGTATAAACCTGTATATAGCCGTGTTTTGCCCAATTAGGATTTATTAAATTGTTGCTGCATAAATTTGTCATAATACCTGACTTTATTATATAGTAAAAATATGGATAATAAAAGAGACCTGCGTATAATTGCAAAAACTAAACGAAAAGAGATTGATATAAAGACAGTTAGTCAAAAGTTCTGCACCGAACTCAGACAAAAAGACTATTATATTAATTCTCAAAATATAATGCTGTATTACCCGTTGAAAAATGAAATAGATTTGCTGGAATTGCTGAACGACGACAAAAATTTTTATTTCCCGAAAGTTGATGGCGATAAATTACTGGTTTGTCCGTATTGTCTGGAGTTTAAATGTTCTGACTTAAAAATTATGGAACCGTGTTCTGCTCCTGTTGATGCAAATATTTTGGATCTGGTTGTTGTACCGGCTCTTATGTTGGATTTGCAAAATTACCGGCTTGGTTATGGCGGCGGGTTTTACGACAGATTTTTAGCTAAAAATCCGGATATTACAACTGTTTCACTAATTCCAAAAGAACTGTATACTGAAAAACTTCCGCATGACGAATTTGATATTCCTGTTACGCATACAATAATTATATAGAATGTTAAAAGGGCTCACATTAATTGTGAGCCCTTTTGTATGGTCAGTTTAAGGATAGGGGTTAATCAGAAGTTTATGCTACATAATTAGGTTTCCAGTTTTCTATAGCTTTGTTTTCTGCTTCAGAAACACTTTGTAATTCTTGATCTAACATTTTCAATTGAGATTCGATTTTTGCCTTTTCCTGTTGAATTTGTGTTTCCTGTTGATTTAATAATTTTTGTTCAACTTTGTTAATTCGTTCTTTTTGTTGCTGATACAGATTTTTGAACACCCATTGTTGATACATAGCTTGCGCACTAGGATCCATTTGCTGCATTTGCATGTTCATCATAGGCTGCATCATCATAAAGTTTTGTTGGGCACCGGCCAATGCCATATTGTGTGAATACATAGAAAACATCATCTGCCTGTTGAACATTGATGCAGGTGTATTCATCATATCAAACATAGATACAGAACCATCGCCTATATTTGCAGAGTATTGCTGCAAATCAGACAGCTTTTTGGTAACCTGCATCAAACGATAGTTCAAATCGTTCTTCTGCCTGATAATGTCTATTTTTCGAAAGCCGAAAATTAATAGAGACATTTCTAACTCCTACCTTTAAAATAACTAACCTTTTTGTAACCTTACATGAATATAAAAACATGCAATTCCGCGGAATTGCATGTTTTTCGAGACTTTGTAAACTTTTGTAACTTTATTGTTTATTTGTCTTTTCTACAATTTTATCAATTAATCCGTATTCCAAAGCTTCTTGTGCTGAAAGGAAGTGATCGCGTTCACAATCTTCTTTAACTTTGTCATAAGGCTGACCGGAATTTTTTGCAATGATATCAATGAGCATGTGTTTCATTCTAAGAATTTCTTTTGCTTCAATTTCGATATCTGTTGCCTGTCCTTTAGCGCCGCCAAGAGGCTGGTGAATCATTATTCTTGAATTCGGCAAAGCCATTCTTTTGCCTTTTGTTCCTGAACATAAGAGGAATGCTCCCATTGATGCTGCATCACCAAGACATATTGTCGCAACATCAGACTTAATTAAATTCATTGTATCATATATCGCCATGCCTGCAGTTATTACACCGCCAGGGCTGTTTATATAAAGCATAATATCTTTTTCATTGTTTTCACTATCAAGTAAAAGCAATTGTGCAACTATTGAATTCGCAACTTCGTCATCAATTTCTGAACCTAAAAATATAATTCTTTCTCTCAACAGTCTTGAAAAAATGTCGAAAGAGCGTTCACCTCTTGAAGAAGCCTCTATTACTGTAGGTACATAACCCATAATTCTAAAATAAGTTTCCTGATCCATCGTGTTCTCCTAACAGATATCTATATCTAATATTATAGTATAAATATAACATAAAAATAAATGTTAACAATTGTAACGAATTAAATACATTCTGAAATCGGTTTCTCTCAAATTTGTTTATATAAGTAAGAGAGTTAAAACAAGAGGACAGAGCAATGGCAATATCAAATATTCAAGAAACATTGTTGATGTATTCAAAACAAAAAGCTTTACTTAACGAGAAGTTGACAAACGTTATGTTCAACATGACTTCCGCAACAAAGAAAAATGCAGAAGAACAGGCTCGTTATAATGAACAGTTACAAACATACTATTACGAATATTATGAAGAAGATCCTGTAGCATATTCAGATCTGGTAGAGATCTTAAATCAGGATCATGAAATGGAGTTAGCTAACTTAGAATCTTGGGAATCTGAGCTTGAACTTGAAAAGAACAATTACGAAACGAAATTGAATGAAATCACAGCCTTTGAAAGCTCATGGACCAAGTTATTACAAACAAACGTTAAGAAGGACTTTGCATACGGAGGACAACAACAGTAATATTTGAAAAATTAAATAGCTTTGTTAGCAAAAAAGCAGCGTTGGCTGCTTTTTTGTTGTAATATTATTTTATGTTAGATACGGGTGAAAAATTAGGGGCATTTATTGTACCGACAGGAATCGGCGCATCAATCGGCGGGTATGCCGGTGATGCAAGCGTCCAGGCGCGTAGGTTTGCCAGAGCCGCAAAACTTATTGTTAATCCAAATGTTGTTAATGCAGGCGGATTTTCAGGAATTACACAAAATATGCTCTATGTGGAAGGGTATTCTCTGGACAGCTTTTTTAAAGGTGAAATAAATCTTTTGCCCTCTGATAACAACAAAATAGGTATAGTATTTGACAAAGCTATACCGGAAGATGTTTTGAATATACATATCAATACAATGAATGCCGTAAAAACCGTTTATGACATTGATTTATACGGGTATGAAGTGACGGAACAGGAGTTGGGAGTTGAGTTTTTTATAGATGAAAACGGAATTTCTACAGGAGGAATAAAAAATCCGCAAACTTTGCTGCATTCATGCAGGAAACTTTTGCAACAAGGTGCAGAAGCACTTGCTCTGGTCGGTATGTTTGAAGATCCGGAAGATGATAATCCTGATTACGCAAACGGCACAGGCGTCGACCCTGTCGGAGGAGTTGAGGCAATAATTTCACATTTTATATCTAAAGAATTGCAAGTCCCGTGCGCACATTCTCCGGCTTTTGATGATTATACCATCAGTCCGAAACTTGTAGATCCGCGTTCTGCATCAGAATATATTACGCCGACATTTTTGCCATGTATTTTACTCGGGCTGACTCAGGCTCCTAAGTTGACAACAGAAAAAAAAGGTATTTCGATTGATAATCTTGATTTTCTTGTTATGCCTTATGATGCGGTTGGCTCTATACCTGTTTTTGAATCTCTGAAAAGAAATATAAACATCTGTCTTATAAAAGAAAATACAACAACACTGAATATAACGCCTGATGTACTCGGTATAACCGACAGAGTTAAGGTTTTTGAAACTTATCAGGAATGCCTGAATTTTATCGAAATGTAACAATATATTAAATTTTAGTATTTTATCCTAAAGTAATCAGCCATGCTGTCCGTTAACTCATTTGTAGTGTGTATTACTATAACGAAAGGCAGGTAAAAATGGTTGATGAAGTAGGTAAAATGGGTGCAATTTCTAATCAGAAATTCAGTCAAAAGGGAATGCAGCTTTCTCAACTTAAAGAAAACAAGCAGGTTTACGAATTTTTCAAGAATGCAGGTTTATCAGACGGCAACTATGTTTACGCGTCTGATATTCAGGATTTAATGACGAAATTCGACAAAAACGAGAATGGAAAGCTATCAGTAAGAGAAGCAAGGGAAATGGGATTACAGGGCAGCAGAAAAGAAATTAAGCAGGCTGTCAAAATGTTAAATGATATTTTGGAAACACAAATAACAGATTCAGAAGGAGTTTATCCGACTAAGGTTGATGAGAACACAACAGAATATTACAAAAGTGACGGTAAAATTCAATATCAGGCGCAAACTGTTCAGAGCGGCGACCAGACAATAGAAAAATTCACTTTCTACCGTGACGGAGATACATCAAAAATTGCATCATACGCAGAAAAATCAGGCAATGACGGATATATTGTCCAGTATAATGAAGCAAATCTGCCTGAGAAAGAAACCTACAGCAGCAACGGCAATGTTCAAACAACAAATTATGAATATGACGAAGAAAATAATTTGACAAAACAAACAGTTGAAGCGCAGGGGACTAAAGTTGTAACAGAGTTTGATGCACAAAAAAGACCGGTTAAAATAGTCGAATCAACCGCCGGCAGTGATATTAGTACTGTTGTAACTAATCAATTTGATGATGAAAACGGCACTTTGACGCAAACAATTAAAAACAACCCTGTATTGTTAAAAGAAGGTATTGCAGAAACCGAAAGCCAATACACAATCGATCAGGAAAGCGGTAAAACAGATGCTCTTTTATACCGCAAAACAACAGGGGTAGACGGTAAAGTCAGTGAATTCCGTCAAATAGCTCCTGATGAAATAGAAGAAAAACGCGACGGATATGTGATTACAACCAAATGGCACGAAAACGGCAAAACCTCTACCGTTAAAGATGGTGACGAAACTCACACAATTGAATATGATAAAGACGGAAATACATTTGTGTATGTTAAAAACGGTGAAAACTTAAAAATGACTACCGAACGCTTGTTAGGTAAAGATGCACCGGAAGAACAGGTTAATGCATTTAAAGAACTGAACAAAGATTTAATTAAGACATATCAGGGTAAAAATAAAACAATAGAAGCTTTTGATGTAGGTGCGAAAATTCGTGTACCTATGGAATTACAATACAATGAAGATACAAAAGCTATACTTACCGTAGATCCTGAAAAAGAAATAGCCGAATGGAAAAAAGATATATCAGCAGGAGGTTCAGCGTCCGGTACAGGCGGTACACAGCCGGCAGATGGTGTCGAAACACCGCAGGGCGGCACTCAACCGGCAGGCGGCACTCAACCGGCAGGCGGCACTCAACCGGCAGGCGGCACACAGCCGGCAGATGGCGTCGAAACGCCGCAGGGCGGCAGAGTAGTTACTCTTGATGTAAGCAAAAAACAGCTTGATGAAAAGGGTATTAAATACACAGTCAAAGGCAATGAATTATCCTTTGTTGACAGTAAAGGAAGAAAAGTTGTTATGACTTATGAAAACGGTTTGAAAAAACATGAAACCGCTTACCCGAAAGATGCTGTAAATATGGAAGGTGAACAACTTACAGCAAGACGTTACTATGACAGAGAATATGAAAATGGTGTTATCGTTAAAGAAAAAGAATACCACGATACAAATCCTGCTAAAATTGCAGTTCAAAGAGGTTACAGAGACGGTCAGCTTTACCGTGAAGTAAAATGCATGAATGACGAACAAAAAAATATAGCAATGGCAGAAAGAATGAAAGACGGTGAAAAAATTAATGCTGTTGACTTTATGCGTACACCGCAGGTAACAGAGCGTTCTGAATTCGTAAACGGACAAAAAGTTAAAACAATCCATTACAGAAACGGAGATTTGAATAAAATTGACTCTTTAGAAACATTTAAAAACGGATACACGACAACAACTGTTTATGAAAATGGTGACACGACAAAAGTTTTATCTATTGCCACTACATATCCTAATTATTCAAATGTCGTTGTTAAAAGATATGAACCGGGCAATTTGGATCTAGTCACAGAACTCAGCGTAATGAACAGCAACCAAGACTTGAAACCTGTTTATGATGACAAAGGTAATGTTGTCCAATATACCAAAGGATCCAAAGGCAATCAAACCGTATTGGATGCAAACGGCAACCTGAAAAGCTGTGATCTGGCAGACGACTTGTACAAACAGTTGAAGTGGTACAGTGACAATGATGTGACAGAAGAAATGCTTGGCAAGATAGACGAAAGCAATATTGTAGATGTTCTTGAAGGTTTTGAGCGTCTTTCACCTGATGAACCGCTGTTTGAATACGTAAACAACGAATGGGGCTTCGGACTCGGACGTCCGGTAATGGATCCGATACTTGGCAAACTGTTAAAGCTCGGCGGTGAATATGGTATTTCCAACCAAAAATTACAGGAACTCTTGAATAATAACAAGGACAACGAACGTTCTGATTATAATAAAGCTGAAATCAAAGACCTTAACGAAAATGTACCAATTGTTGTAAAAGCACTGCGGAACAAATATAAGGCATTGATAAAAGAGAATATGTAATTACATTTTTATATAGCGAGAGTGCGAGGTTATATGTCGCACTCTTTTTTTATAAATATTCAGGTAATAAAACTTGATAAATTTTAATCAAAAATACACAAAATACACAAAACATTTTAAACCGCAGAAAAATCCAACCTAAGCCTATTGTACGGTGTATTAAGTCAGAGAAAAATTATTTTTTGCAAAATTCAAACCCTCTGTATATTTAAAAAATGTGCTTGGCGCGATTCGTCTTGCCCTGCTCGCATTAAACGGCAGGTCTTTCTGTGTTTGCGGAATACCTGGTTGTCTTGGATTATTGCTTCACGCTTCGCTGTCACTCACTTTATTTTTACTTTGTAAAAATTCAGTTCGTTCGCTGCGCGCTACTTCGCGCTGGGTTCGCTTCGCTCACACGGCGCACTACGCAAAATCTGCCGAACGCAAGAGGCGTTCTCATCTTAGCTAAACAGCAAAATAAAAGGAAGGTTAAACCTTCCTTTTATTTTGCGCTTGGCGCGATTCGAACGCGCGACCTATCCCTTAAAAGGGGAGTGCTCTACCTGCTGAGCTACAAGCGCTTACTCGCTATTCATTTCGTCAGTGATTTTAATATAGCAAGAACATTTTTTATTGTCAATAACTTTTTTAAAATTTATATTTCTTATTCATTATTAATATAAATTTTTTAAAAAATTGCCCGACTGACTGATCTTTTCCGTTTGACAAGACGATTTGTTCGTGCTAATTTCAATGGTGGTCTCAAAACTAATCTCGGGTGAAGATTTGTAACAACTTTGCTCGCATTTCTATGCGGCTAGCAAAAAATAAATTTCACAGATTTTAGCTTTATAGATAGTAGGAATATTAGTTAAGTAAAAAGGTGTTTGTATGAGTATTGAAATTCAACCTAAGACAAATCTGTTGTCATCTTTTAGCCAGACAAAAATTAACTACCAGTCGCCGCAATTTATTCCGGCTCAACCAACAGTTAAGACAGAGCTTAAAGAAGAGGCAGGAACTAAACCGTTAATGCAGGAACAACCGAAAAAAGATGAATTCGTAAATAGTTCGGCTCCTCAACAAAACGAACAAAAAACAAATAAATTTAGCGATTTGGCACAGAAATACGGAGGATTAGCAACCGGTACAGTCGCCCTTGCTACTTCTGTAATCGGATTGCCTCTGGTTTATAAAAAAGGTAAATCTGCAAATGGCAAAATGTTGAATGAACTTAAAGATTCGTTAGATATTTTGTCTAAAAAAATAAAAGATTTGGATTTGGAAGATAAAATTCAAGAAGCCATAAAAACAGCAACTAAAAATAATGAGTCAAACAAAAATATTCCTGTATCTAAACAATCTCTGCTTACGACAGCTTTACTCGGTATCGGCTCAGGTGTAGGTATTGCAGAATTTTTGAAAGACAACAAAGAGCAGATAAAAGAACAGGGCTTCACTGATGATGAAATATCTAAAGCCTCTGAAACAGCTACTTCCATAATCGAAAAGCCAGCCGAAGCATTAAATAAGGCTAATTCTGTTTACGGTATGGCCGAAGAAGCTAAAAATATTGCAAATGCTTATGACAGCAGAATTAACGTTGCAATTGAAAATTCCCGTGATGCTGTTGATGCGGCAGGTGCAAGAGATAAGCAAATTATGAATTTGTTCCTTGAACCATTCTACGATTTGAGACTCATGTCTGTAAGAGATTGGGAAAAGAAAATTGACCTCAAAAAATCTAAAGAAGCATTTAATATTATCCATGATGCGGCTGTAATGCGTCTTGACAGAAAAGCGGATGCTACAATCAATGATATCAAAAACTATAAAGAAAAATATCCGGAATTAACTTCTCTCTGGGGTATGACATCAGAATACGAACCTATCAAAAAAGGCGGTCTGGGTGTTGTTCCGTCAGATTTACAGGATAACTTTACTACGCTTGGAATAGATTCTCCAACCTTTATACCTATGTATTTGAAAAAAGGACTCAGTGAATTCAAGGAAGTTAGAGAATACAATCCTGACACGAAAAAAGATGAGTCTCATTATCAATATATATATGATAAAGAAAAATACGATTTGAAAAAGCTGGCCGAAATTACAATACCGACTTATCGTAACGGCAAACAACTAATGGAAAAAGTTGAATACTACAGTGCGCAAAAACCTATTGCAGGATCAGATAAGACAAAAACTCTGATATTTGTTAAAAACAATGATTATTTCCGGGATGGAATATATGATTCAACTCCGTTTGCAGAAGAAACCGAAAAATTTGCACTGTTTACAAAATCAGTTTACACTCTTGCTAAATACAAAGTGTCAGAAGCACTTGGCAGCAAATTAACCAGCGTTGAAAATATCAAAATCGCTGACAAAGCTGCATTTGATGAATTGAAGGCTCCAAATTCATTTGTATTAAATGATTGGCACGCAGGTTCTGTTGCCGGTCTGTTCAGATACCGTGCACCTATGGAATACGCATATAAGGAACTTTCACAAGAGGTTATGTATGCTCTAAAAGACATGCCGATGCTGATGATTGGACACAACCTCGGCGAACAGGGTAATACAAATTCAGGTAACGGCTCTTTGACTGCTAAAAACCAGACAACAGAAAACGTTATTAACACATTGTATGACCACTACGCAAAAGCTCTTGCAGAACACGGACACAGCGGTCTGCAAAATGAAGATATATGCAATACAATTCTTATGAAACGCAGAACAGGTGATAAACAATTCAACAGTTTATTCCACGGTGCAGCACTTGCAGACTGGTTTGAAATTGTATCACCAAATCACGCTAAAGAATGTATTGATGATCCAAGACAATCACGTATATTATGGTCACTGCTGCAACGCAGACAAAACACCGGCACTATAGGCGGTATACTCAACGGTTCAGATAAAAATAAACTGGATATGGAAGCAACTAATATCCGTAACTATGTAAAATTCCGCAAGGAAGGTGAAACATTAAATTTACAAACATACGATGAAAATACCCCGATTGATGAAGTTATGGAAAAACGTATGTATAACAAACGCAGAGTATATAATGCATTCATAAAACCGTTAATTATTGATAAAAATTATCCGGCAGACACTGAAATTGTAAAACCGGATGCTGCTGATATGAATATATCAGAAGATGATTTTGCAAATGCACCTGTAATCGGCTGGGCACACAGAATGTCAGGTCAGAAAGGATTGAAATACTTCTCAGAAGCAGTAACAAGACTTTTTGACAACTGGGATAACCTTTTCCCCGGCAAGCCAATGCCTGTAATTATTGTCGGCGGTCCTGTTGAAGATGCTGGACAGCTTCAATATCTTGACAACTTGAAAGATGCAAGTATAGGATCAAACAAAGCACGTATAGGCCGTACTATTGCGTTGAAAGGTAGTCTTCCGAACCCTGCAATTATGTCAGCCTGCACATTCTTTACTGGCCCGTCAGATTACGAGCCTTGCGGATTGATTCAAGGTGAATGTTTTGCAAAAGGTACTCCGGTTATCGCAACTGATGTCGGCGGATTCCATGATACAATTACAGATGGCGTAACTGGTTTCCTTGCGTCAACTCCAAGTACCGATGATGTATATGCAAAAATGGTTGAAGGACTTAAAATGTATTTCTACGACCACGACAAATACAAACAAATGGTTGCAAACGACCTTAAAGTTGACTTTAGCTGGAACCAGCCGGGCAAAAAAGGCTCTATCTTTGAATACACCGACAAACTCGGATTTGACAGAGATAAACTTCCGGAAGTCGCGCCGGCAGCTAAGTAAAACTTGCATTAAATGCAAAAAGTTAACTTTTATCACATTTGAGAAAAAAAGGAGTTACCCGACTCCTTTTTTTTGTATAATTATTTTGTAAAAAGATTTTTTTAAGGGTGAAGATGGAAAGACTATTCGGATTACTCGGAATTGTATTGATATTCGGTATTGCATACCTGATGTCAAATAATAGAAAAGCTATAAATTATAAAACGGTCGGCATGGGATTTTTGTTACAGGTATTGCTGGCTGTTTTTGTATTTAAAGTACCGCTGGGACGTGCAATATTTTTTAATATAGGTTTATTTATCCAAAAAATTCTGGATTTTGCAAAAGAAGGCGGATATTTTGTATTCGGGCCTTTGATTGATAATACGAAATTAGATGCGGTGTTTTCAGGAGGGGCAAATGTTTTTGCGCTTCAATTAATATCATCACTGATATTTATGATGATACTGGTGAATATCCTTTATTATTACGGGATAATGCAGCGTATAGTGCCGTTATTCGGCAAGGCTATGAATAAACTTATGTCAGTTAGCGGTGCGGAAGCATTGTCGAATGTTGCGAGTGCATTTGTAGGTCAAATTGCAGCACAAATTATGATAAGGCCGTATCTTGCAAAACTTACGCGTTCTGAGTTGCTGGCATCAATGGCTGGAAGTATGGCATGTATATCTGGTGCTACAATGCCGATTTATATAGGTTTGGGAATTCCTGCACAGTATTTGCTGGCTGCATCAATTATGGCGGCTCCCGGGGCACTTGTTATCTCCAAAATAGTTTATCCTGAAACACATACTCCGGAAACGAGTGAAAATATTCAAATATCATACAGTAAAAGACGCAGACCTTATATCAATCTTTTTGATGCAATATCAGCCGGTGCATCAGAAGGTATGAAAGTTGCGATAAATGTTGTGGCAATGATTTTAGCTCTGGTTGCACTTGTTGCAATGGTTGACTGGGTGCTGGCAAACTTTGGAAATTTGATTGTCAAATATTTGCATTTTAATATTGTCGGCTTTGATTTGACCCAGCTTTCTCTGAAAATGATTTTGGGTAAAATCTTTGCTGTATTTGCGTATTTTATGGGGGTGCCGATTGAAGAAGCAACGACAGTCGGAAGTTTGATGGGGACAAAATTAGTTCTAAATGAGATGGTTGCTTATGTTGATCTGGCAAACTTGCCGCAGCAGTTGTCCGCAAAGAGTTATTTAATAGCCTGCTTTGCTTTATGCAGTTTTGGAAACTTCGGGTCTATCGCAATACAACTCGGCGGTATTGGTGAATTAGCGCCAAACCAGAGAAAAAACCTTGCAAGATTAGGGCTTCGCGCACTGATTTGCGGAACACTTACCTGCTATATGTCTGCTGCAATAGTCGGTATTCTGTTTAATTAAGACGATTTTTGCAATTTTGTAAAATAGAACACTGCAAAAATGTAAAATACGGGGCTGCATTTTTGTAAAAGGCTATGTCACAACAAACAGTTGATAAATAGCCATTTTTATAGGGGAGTATCAGAACTCCCCTACAAACTGT
>CALUUH010000007.1 GCA_944323875.1 Candidatus Gastranaerophilales bacterium | reverse complement strand
CGGCAGGTGGAGAGGAAGTATTTAAGCCTCTTACCCAAAAAAATCTAACAACAAGTAACAAAGGAGAAAATTTAAAATGGCAAGACTAGCAGGGGTAGATTTACCTCGTAACAAAAGAATGGAAATAGCATTGACCTATATCTACGGAATAGGGCCTACCAGAAGCAAGAAAATCCTTGCTGCTACAGGTATATCACCTGATTTAAGAACAGACGATTTGACAGAAGAAGATATAAAAAACTTACGTAACGAGCTGTCAAACTATCATATAGAAGGTGATTTGAGACGTGAAGTAACAATGAACATCAAACGCCTTCAGGAAATCGGCTCATACAGAGGAATGCGCCACAAACGCAACCTTCCGTGCAGAGGCCAGAGAACAAAGACTAATGCAAGAACTCGCCGCGGAAAGAAAAACGGCGCAGTTGCTAAGAAAAAGTAAGATAGCCGTTGGCGAGCGCAAGCGAGCCTTACGGATATCTTATCCCGAACTTGTTTCGGGATCTGCCGGAGTCGGTAGGCGGCCGGCGGGTATCAAATCCGAATTAGTTTCGGGCGTGTAAAAGAATATAAAAACTAAACACAACATAAAGGAAATAAAAATGGCAAGACCACAAAAAACAAAGAAAAAAGAAAAAAAGAATGTATTGCAAGGTGTTGTACATATTCAATCAACCTTTAACAATACAATCGTAACATCAACAGACACCCAGGGAAATGCTATTGCATGGGCAACAGCAGGCGCTACAGGGTTCAAAGGTGCAAGAAAAGGAACTCCTTTTGCAGCACAATCAGCAGCAGAACTTGTTGCAAAAAAATCAATTGATCAGGGTATGAAAAAAGTTGAAGTACATATCAAAGGCCCTGGTTCAGGCAGAGAAACAGCTATCAGAGCAATTCAGGCTGCAGGTTTGGAAATTACATTGATTAAAGATGTAACACCTATTCCGCACAACGGCTGCCGTCCGCCTAAAAAACGCCGTGTATAATAAATGTATTAATGACACGGAAACCCTTTTTTAAATAAAAGGAAGCGGGTACACTAACCCGTTTTGAAAATACAGTTAACAACTATGTAACCGCGGGGGCTTGCTGAAAAGCCAAAGGCAAACCATAGATGCCCCGCACAAAAGTAAAGGAGAATATACACAAATGGCTAGATACACAGGACCTAATAATAAATTATTCCGCAACAAGAAGGTTAGTGATTTGTCAAACAGAAAACTGACCAGTTCTATGCGTCAAACTGCTTCAGGTCAACACGGTGCAGTCAGAAAAAAACTTTCTGAATATGCGCTTCACTTAGCAGAAAAACAGAAAATCAGATTTACATACCTTGTAAGCGAAAAACAATTCGCTAAATATTATAACGAAGCTGCAAGAAGAAAAGGCGTAACCGGTACAATTCTTTTACAGCTTTTGGAATCAAGACTTGACAATGTCCTCTACAGAGCAGGATTAGGTGTTACACGTAAACAAACAAGACAAATCGTAAATCACGGTCATGTTCTTGTAAACGGTAAGAAAGTTGATATCCCTTCATACCTTGTAAAAGCAGGCGATGTCATTACTATCAAATCAAGAAGTACAGAATTTATCAAAAATGTAACAGAACTTATTGATATGGCTTGTGCTCCGGCATGGATGACAATTGACAAAGAAGCTTTGAAAATCACTTTCGACAGAATTCCGGAAAGAGAAGAATTAGATCCGAACTTCAAAGAACAACTCGTAATTGAGTACTATTCAAAATAACGGATTGAACGCCGCCTGAACACCTCAAAACGAGTGTGCAGGCCGGACAATTCGGACGGGTTTTGATGAATTAAAGCCCACCAAACGGAGAAATCCAACAATAGTTAATCAAACAACTAGGAGAAAAAACATGGAATTGAAAATTAAATGCGTTAATACGACAACAAGTTCAGATGGATCACAATATGGTAAATTTGTGGTAGAACCGTTGGAAAAAGGATTTGGTACTACAATCGGGAACTCTTTGAGACGCGTGTTGCTTTCCAGCCTTGAAGGTACAGCAGTAACATCTGTCAGAATTGAAGGTATAACTCACGAATACACAGCAATACCTGGCGTTTTAGAGGACGTAATCGACGTAATGTTGAATTTGAAAGGCCTTGTTGTAAAAACAGATTCAAAAGACCCTCAACACTTGCGTATAGACGTAGATAAACCGGGTGCTGTTCTGGCAAGTGATATTCAACTGCCTGCAGGTGTAAAAGTTGTAAACCCTGACTGGTTGATTTGTACAGTTGCAGACGGCGGCAGCTTCCATGCTGATATTATTGTAGAAACAGGAAAAGGCTATGTTGCTAACGATGTACCTAGAGATGCAAAAGGCGTTTCTATCGACGTATTACCTATAGACGCAACATTCATGCCTATCAAACGCGTAAGCTACACCGTAGAAAACACCCGTGTTGGTGATTCTATCGACTTTGATAAATTAACTCTGGAAATCTGGTCAAACGGTTCAATTGATGTTATTCAGGCTTTAAGTCAGGCATCTAACTTATTAATTGAACACTTTATGCAGATTTCAGCAATAGCAGGCCAACCGGCAATTTCGCCTATCGCTGCTATTGAAGAAGAAAAAGAAGATGATTCAAATGTACCAAGTATGACCATTGAAGAATTGGAATTGTCTGTTAGAGCATACAACTGCTTGAAACGTGCAAGCATCAATTCAATGGCTGAATTGTTGAAAAAATCAGAACATGATTTGTTAAACATCAAAAACTTCGGTAAAAAATCATCTGACGAAGTAATCGAAAGACTTCATCATTTCGGTTTAGACCTTGCTCCAAACCCTGAAATAGAAGAAGAAATTGGCTAATAAATAAACTATAAAGGAACATAAAAATGAGACACATGACAAAAAAACATACGCTGGGAAAAGCACAAGACCAAAGAAAAGCCTTGTTGCGTTCTTTAGCTACCGAACTTTTTGTGCATGGTGAAATCAAAACAACTATGGCTCGCGCAAAAGCGTTGAAACCATACGCTGAAGAGATTATCACCCTTGCAAAAAAAGGCGGTTTACACAACATCCGTCAGGCTGCTAAATTCATCTACAACAAAGAAACCGGCAGCTATATTGACCTTGCTACAGGTGAAGTTTTTGAAGCACCTCAAGCTGACAAAAAACTTGCTTCTCAAACAGTGTTGAGAAAATTGTTTGTAGTAATCGGTAAAAAATACGAAAACCGCAACGGCGGCTATACAAGAATATTCAGATTGCCTCCAAGACGCGGTGATGCTTCTGAAATGGCGTTAATTCAATTGGTGTAAAAACCATGCGTTACGCACTTCAGGTTCAGTATGTCGGGAAAAATTATTCCGGAAGCCAAATTCAATTTAGAAACGGTGAGGAAATACCATCTCCCACAATACAGGGCGAACTTGAAAAAGCAATTCGAACATTGATATGCGGAAATACCGCAAATAATATAAGACCCATAAAAACATACTTCTCCGGAAGAACAGATAAAGGAGTGAATGCATACGGGCAGGTTGTTCATTTTGACACAGATAAACAATTTGTTGCTTCAAAGTTTCTCTATTCGTTGAATGAAATACTGCCCGCAGACATCTCCGTATCTGATTTGAGACAGGTGGATGAAACATTTCACGCGCAAAAGTCAGCAAAAAGCCGTCATTACAGGTATGAATTTATAACCCGTAAATCGCATAATGCCTTTGACGGTGACTTGTTGAGAGTGAAGTTTGATGTGGATGAAACACGCATGCAGGCTTCGCTGAATTATTTGCTCGGCGAACATGATTTCTCAAGCTTCAAAAATTCCGGAACGCTGAACCCGAGCAAAGTATGTATAATAACTGAGGCGAAAGCCTTAAAAAACGGCGATAAAGTGATTATTGATATTAAGGGAAACAGATTTCTCTATAATATGGTAAGAACAATCGTCGGCACCCTTTTAGAAATAGAAGGTCACAACCTGCCGCCAGAATATATGAAAGAAGTTCTTGAGGCAAAAGATCGGCGCAAAGCCGGTCAAACGGTCAGTCCTTACGGTTTGACTTTGATAAAAGTAGAATATTGAAAAAATAATAAATGGAGACTTAGCATGAAAACATATTCAGCAAAACCTCTGGAAGTAGAAAGAAAATGGTATTTAATCGATGCAGACGGAGAGATCCTCGGCAGATTGGCTACCAGAGTCGCTAATATTTTGAGAGGCAAAAACAAACCTGAATATACACCGAACGTTGACACAGGTGATTTCGTAATCGTTATCAATGCTGAAAAAGTTCGTGTATCAGGTAATAAAGAAACTGATAAAATCTATTATCACCACACAGGATATCCGGGTGGTTTGAAATCTGCAAGCGTAAAAGAATTACGTGAAAAAGATGCAAGATTATTGATTGAAAAAGCTGTAAAAGGTATGTTGCAACACAATACTTTGGGTGCACAACAATTCACTAAACTTAAAGTATACAACGGTTCAGAACATCCGCATGCAGCACAAAAACCGATTGTTCTTGAAAAAGAAGGAGGTAACAACTAATGGCTAATAAAGAAGTTATGGCAACAGGACGTAGAAAGACCTCTATCGCGGTTGTAAAATTAGTTAAAGGTCAAGGCCGTATATTTGTAAACGGTAAAAAGTTAAGAGATTATATCGGCAACAGACCAGCTATTGAAATGTTGGTTTACAGACCTTTAGTATTAACAGACAATCAAGAAAAATACGATGTAAGAGTAAAAGCAGTAGGCGGCGGAATCGTTGCGCAATGCGGAGCTATCAGACATGGTATTTCAAGAGCATTGGTTCAGGTAAACGAAGAATATAAAAATGTTTTACGTTTGGAAGGCTTACTAACCCGTGACCCACGAGTTAAAGAACGTAAGAAATATGGCCGCAAACGTGCAAGAAAACGTTTCCAATTCTCAAAACGTTAATATGTGTATTTTTTATATATTCAAAGCCGGTTTATCAAAACCGGCTTTGTTGAATGTATGTAATATATCATTTTAAGCATACAGCAATAAAATTCGCTCCACGGTTAGCATCATCGCCATAATTATAATTTATTGATGTATAATCATTATAAAATCCACGATAATAAGCCCCAACTCTAGTAGCTTCTTCACCAGTCCAAATATAAAATCTATTATCCGCATAGGACGATGGTATAGCAAGAAATGGTGCTGCTTTATCTCGGTTTAGTTTGGCATAGGAGAATCCCCGATCTTGACTTATTTCTGCATTGTCATACAGATACACTGCTAATGAATGTAATTGTGTTCTTGTTGGCATTTTATTGATATTGCCACATGCTTTTACAGCTCCGGCCCAATAATCAGGGTCATAGTTACATCCGTTTATTCCAATTATACCTTCTGATACTGCATTTCCGCATTCTGTTAATGTCATGGGGCTATATCCTGTTACTGGGGCTAATATTTTCGTTATACACATGCCACCCACTAGATCAGGGCTAATTCTACACCCTAAATCTGTTACATTAGCATTTTGATTTACATCTTTACCTAAAGTATTTGGATTTTTATACCCTGATACATCATACAATATTGCCATGCTTGCTGCTGTTGCGCTGAATTGATTATTAAACGGCTGTTGATCGGTATTGGGGTTGTATGCAATAAGTGCCCCAACACCATCCGCGAATTGTACACCTATTGTCTCTGTACCCCAGTTTTCTTTTGCCATCTGTGAGGAGGTTCTTAAATTAGATGCATCTACTTCCTGACCGTCGGCTGTTAATATTTTACTTTCAAAGCATTTTGTCAGATGATTACTGTCGCATACTTTTGTTATTTTTATGTATTTTTTCAATTCGTTTACGAAGTCTATGGTACTTGAATAACCTGCAAGCTTTTCTTCTGTATTCATTTGTTTTGCGGCTACTTCAAGACGCTTCTCAAATACATCTTTAGCGGTTGCCCAAGCTCTTTCATTATGATTCTTAATCAGTCCCGGAAGCGTGAGTGCGGCCACAACTCCAATGACAGCGAGTGTTATTAAGACTTCTGCCAAAGTGAAAGCAGCTTTAGCGGCCGCCTGAGTGGTGGAGCAGGCTAGCCTGCCGGTTTCCTTTAAACCCTCATCCGGCCTCCGGCCACCTTCTCCCAAAGGTAGAAGGGAATGTAGCGATTGTTGTTCGTCTTTAGCGGTTTCCCCTCTGTGTAAGAGCAGACTTGTCTGCCCCCTCCTCGGAATTAAAAATTCCGGTTTCCTCTCACATAAACAATCCACCGGATTGTTTATGTTTATGTTCGGTAGAGTCTCAAGGGGAGGACATTGAGATTGTGCATCTTTAGCAGACTCCCTAGGGTACAGAGTTCTGCTATTTGGGCTCGCCAGCTTTTCTAATAATTTTTTCATTTTACCTCCTTTTAACTATCTTTTTTTAGCCAAATACCTCATTATAATATCATTATATCATGTTATAATATCTTTTTCAAGTATTTTAGATATTTAAAAAGGGTATTTTATTCTTTCAGTAATTTATACAATTATTGAAAGGAGCTTTTATGGATTCACAAAAGTTATTTGGCAAACGAATTAAAGAACTCAGAAAACAAAATAATCTCACGCAGGAGCAGTTGTCCGAGATTTTGGGTGTTTTTCAAAAACAAATAGGCAATATAGAAACAGGCACGACATTTACGACAATGGCAAACCTAGAAAAGTTTGCCGAGGCGTTTGGAGTTGAAATTGCGGATTTGTTTGCCTTTTCACATTTAAAACAGCGTGAGGAACTTCTTGACGAAATACATAGTATTTTGAAAACCATTGATGATAAACAATTACGAATTATATACAGGTTATTAAAGGATGTGGCAAGATAAGTAAAATTTAATGTAGTTACATAAATGGAATTGGCATCAGAGATCTTTTTGAATCTAAATATAAAGAAATGTTAAAAATGATAATAATTCTCACTTTACAAATATTTTGTTTTGCTGTATTATTATCATGTAGATTAAGAAAGGTGGTTAATTATGAAATACGTATGTACAGTTTGCGGTTGGTCAACAGAAGCTGACAAAGCTCCGGAAAGATGCCCTCTTTGCGGCGCTACTACTTTTAAAGAAATTGGCGGCGGTGAAAAAGTTTACGCTTGTGAACACAATGTCGGCGACGGTCAAGTAGAAGATAAAGAAGTTATGGAAGGCTTAAGAGCACACTTTACAGGTGAATGCACTGAAGTCGGTATGTACCTTGCTATGGCAAGAGTAGCTGAAAGAGAAGGATATCCTGAAGTTGCTGAAGCTTACAAAAGATATGCTTTTGAAGAAGCTGAACACGCTGCTAAATTCGCTGAATTACTCGGTGAAGTTGTTACTAACTCAACAAAGAAAAACCTTGAATTACGTGCAGAAGCTGAACATGGTGCTTGCGAAGGCAAATTAGCCATTGCAAAACGCGCTAAAGAATTGGGTTATGATGCAATTCATGATACAGTTCACGAAATGGCTAAAGACGAAGCACGTCATGGTAAAGGTTTTGACGGATTATTGAAAAGATACTTTTCATAATTTGAATATTGTATAGATATCAAAAAGAAACGAGCGCGGAATTATTAAGTTACGCGCTCGTTTTTAAAAAAGAAAGGATCTTTTTTATGCTGTCACGAGTTCTTTTACTTCTTTGCGTTTCACTTTACGGGTTGCGGTACGCGGTAAAGGTTCATGTGAAACAACAATATTTACCGGACGTTTATATTGGGTTAATTGAAGTGAAAGGCGTTTAACTTCGTCTCGCATCAGTTTGTTAACTGTATCTTTATCATATTTATTTTCAACATCCTCAGATGGAACAACAACAGCAACAATTTCTTCGGTTCCGTCTTTTGCTCCGAATGTTCTTGAGACGCCCAGAACACAGACTTCGCTGAAATAAGGACTTTTTTCAAGAACGGCTTCTACTTCTTCCGGAAATACTTTTTTGCCCCCTGATAGTACGATCATATTTTTGATACGGCCGGTGATGTACAGATGACCGTTACGTCTGATTTCACCGATATCACCCGTATGAAGCCAGCCATCTTCAGTGAATGCCGCTGCAGTGAGTTCGGGTTGATTGTGATAGCCTTTCATAACAGCCGGCCCTTTTAGTAAGAGTTCGCCGGTCTGCTCGTCAATTTTAGCCTGAAAACTTTTCAAAAGCGGGCCTACAGAGGCAAGATCACGTGATTTGTTTGTATTTACTGACGCAACAGGGCTTACCTCTGATAACCCGTAGCCTTGATAAATTTTTATGCCGATTCTTTCAAAAAATTCACCTACAGACAAATCAAGCGGCGCACCTCCTGACATACACCCCATAAAGCAGCCGCCAAATTTGGCATGTATACGTTTAAACATAAGTTTTTTCACTGTTGCAAACGGTATGTATTTGGCGATAGCCAGCATAGTTTTAAATGCTTTTTGTACTGCTTTGGGCTTGCTTGCAATATCGCTCTCTATGGCTGTTTTCAAAAGTTTTAAGAATGCCGGAACAACAACCATAAATTCAACGCGTTTTTCTCTCATAATGCTCAGGATATCACGTGGTTTCAGACTTTGTGTGTAATAAATTGAAAATCCGAAATTCATAAACGTAGAAAATCCGACAGTCATTTCAAATAAGTGATTCATCGGAAGAATTGAGAGAATATTAATCGGTCGTTTCGGGAGGAAACTGCTAAATGCTTCGCTCAAATCATCCAGCTGCGCAAACATGTTTGCAAAAGTTATTTCAACTCCTTTTGGGGAACCGGTTGTGCCTGAGGTGTAAATAATAAATGCAGTAGCTTTAGAACTGCGCATAACCCATTTATGTTCATAGTTATTCGGTAATTCATAAATACTTTTTAGACCGCTTGTACATGGAGGTTCATCCATAACAAGAATTTCTCTAATTGACGGAATTTCTTTTTTAAGTTCAAGTGCTTTTTCTGCATTAGCCATAGAAACAAGCATTACTTTAGGCTGACAGTCGGAAAGGATGTTTCTAAGTTCGTATTTGGTTAATTTAACATCGAGCGGGACTGTGGTTAGCCCTGAGATTATTGACGCAAAAACAGCAACGCCGAATTCCGGTTTAGACTCTGAAAGTATTGCAAGACAGTCGCCTTTTTGGACTTTTACTTCATCCATAAGGTAGCAGGCCACTTTTTTGGAAAGAAGACTAAGGCCTTTATAGGTAAATTCACGCCAGCCCAGTTGATTTTTTATCCCCAATGCAACTCTGTCAGAATAGTTGTTAGTTCTATCTTCCAATAATGTTAGTGCGTTGTATTTTCTCAATCCCATGTTTACTTACTCCTAAAACTATCAATATACTATTAAGATATAATCTATGCGAGTAAAAGTCAAGATATAAAGATTTTGTATTATAATTAGAATAGTGATTAGGAAAATAAAACAGGAACATTTATGAAACAGGTATATATAGAAACAATGGGCTGCCAGATGAATAAATCAGATACTGAGAGAATGCTTGGCATGCTTGCACACTTTGATTATGTTGAAACTAAAGCGCCGGAAAAGGCCGATTTGTTGATGATTAACACATGTTCTATAAGACAGTTGAGTGAAGATAAAGCATTTAGCGCAATAGGCTTGTGGGGCAAATGGAAAAAGAACAGACCTGATTTAAAGATAGGTTTTTGCGGGTGCGTTGCACAGCAAAAAGCAGAAGGCATCCTTAAACGCTGCCCTTATGTTGATTTTGTTCTCGGAACTCATACTATTTATAAACTTCCGGAGATAATTAAAAAAATTAATCAAGGACAAAGGGTTTGCGAGTGTGAAGAAACTCACAAAACAGAAGCAGATAAGGAAAAAGATTACGAGATTAAACGCGTAAAAAGCGTTAATGCCTGGATCCCGATAACAGAGGGTTGTAATAATTTCTGCACTTACTGCATAGTTCCGTACACAAGAGGGCGTGAGCGATCAAGAGAACCGGAAATAATTATTAAAGAGGCGCAAGACGCGCTTAATCAAGGCTTTAAAGAAATTACTCTTTTAGGACAAAATGTTGACAGTTACGGTAAAGACTTTAAAGATAAAACCTACCGTCTGGCGCAGCTTTTGAGAGATTTGAATGCACTTGAAGGTAAATTCCGCATCAGATTTGTAACATCATATCCGACAGACATTACAGATGAACTTATTGATACGGTTGTGGAGTTGGACAAAGTTTGCGAATATTTTCACATTCCTATGCAGTCAGGTTCAACACCTGTATTAAAAGCTATGAACAGGCGTTATGACCGTGAAACTTATTCAGCAATTGTAAAAAAAGTGCGTGACAAAGTTAAAGACGTTACGATTACAAGTGATTTTATTGCAGGTTTCCCGGGAGAAACAGAAGAGCAATTTGAGGAAACACTTACTGCAATTGATGAATTTGAACTTGATTATTCAAACACAGCAGCATACTCTCCGAGAGAAAAAACCGTTGCCGCAAAATGGGTTGACAAATACATACCTGAGGATATAAAAACCGAACGGCTTGCAAGATTAAACGAGCAGGTAAGAAAAAATTGCCTTAAATCAAATCAAAAATTTATCGGCCGCGAAATGGAAGTTCTGATTGAAGGATTTGAAAACCACAAAGGCAAAAATGTCATCACCGGCCGCACGCGCAACAATAAAATTGTGCACATACCGTGTGATGAGGATTTAACCGGTGAATTTGTCAACGTCAAAATAACCGGCGCAAAAACATGGTATGTAAACGGTGAACTGCTTGAGCGCAAAAACAACAGCGCTTCAGAAATAGCCGCCGCGATAAATTAATGGCCAAAATGATTATTTTTTTTTAACATTCTCACATTCACTATTTGTAAAAATTCATGTTTGTGGGATAATCACAGTATGGCTAAATATATAATAGCAAAGTACTAAATAATTAATGTAAAAAGGAAAAAAGAAATGGCAAGAAAAACTCCATTAGAAAAAATCAGAAACATTGGTATTGCCGCTCACATCGATGCCGGTAAAACCACAACTACTGAGCGTATTTTGTTCTATACCGGTAAAACACACAAAATCGGTGAAGTTCACGATGGTGCTGCTGTAACCGACTTTATGGAACAAGAACGTGAAAGAGGTATTACAATCCAATCTGCGGCTGTTACATCAAACTGGAAAGGCCACCAGATTAATATTATCGACACCCCTGGTCACGTTGACTTCACAATCGAAGTTGAACGTTCATTACGTGTATTAGACGGTGTTGTCGCTGTATTCTGTGCGGTTGGCGGTGTTCAATCTCAATCAGAAACAGTTTGGAGACAGGCTAACAGATACGAAGTTCCGCGTATGGTTTTCGTTAACAAAATGGACAGAACAGGCGCTAACTTCTATCGTGTAGTAGACCAGATTAAAAACCGTTTGGGCGCTAACGCTCACCCTATCAGATTACCTATCGGTGCAGAAGCTGATTTCAAAGGCCTTATTGACTTGTTTGAAATGAAAGCTTACATCTACACTAACGATTTGGGTACTGATATTAAAGTTGAAGATATTCCGGCTGACATGCAGGAAAAAGCTCAACAATACAGAGAAGCTCTTGTCGAAGCTATTGCAGAATGCGACGATGATATCATGATGAAATACCTTGAAGGCGAAGAACTTTCAATTGATGAATTGAAAAAAGGTCTGAGAAAAGGTGTTTGCGACAACAAAATCGTTCCTGTAACCTGCGGTACTGCTTTCAAAAACAAAGGTGTTCAATTACTCCTCGATTCAATCGTTGAGTTGATGCCATCCCCTGTTGATGTTAAAGCTATCGAAGGTGAACTTGAAGACGGTACAAAAGTTGAAAGACACTCATCAGATGATGAACCGTTCTCAGCTCTTGCATTCAAAGTTATGACAGACCCTTATGTAGGTCGTTTAACATTCTTGAGAATATATTCAGGTAAATTAACATCCGGGTCTTACGTTCTTAACGCAACTAACGGCAAAAAAGAACGTATTTCAAGACTTGTTCAAATGTACGCTGATCAAAGAATTGAAGAAGATGAAGTTTACGCAGGCGACATCTGTGCTGCAGTAGGTCTTAAAGACACTACAACAGGTGATACTTTGTGTGATGAAAAATCACCAATCATCCTTGAAAGAATGGTATTCCCTGAACCTGTTATCTCTGTTGCTATTGAACCTAAAACAAAAGCTGATCAGGATAAAATGGGTATCGCTCTTCAAAAACTTGCAGAAGAAGATCCGTCATTCAAGGTTAAATCTGACACCGAAACCGGCCAGACTATCATCTCCGGTATGGGTGAACTTCACTTAGACATCATCGTAGACCGTTTATTACGTGAATTTAAAGTTGATGCAAACGTAGGTAAACCGCAGGTTGCTTACCGTGAAACTATTCGCGGAAACGCTGATCAAGACTCTAAATTCATCCGTCAATCAGGTGGTAAAGGTCAATACGGTCACGTTAAAATCAAAATTTCACCGGCCGATGAAAATGCAGGATTTGTATTTGAAAACAAAATTGTCGGTGGTGCAATTCCGAAAGAATACATTGAACCTGCAAGAAAAGGTATGGAAGAAGCTCTTGAAGGCGGTATCTTAGCAGGATTCCCTATGATAGACGTTAAAGTTGAACTTTACGATGGTTCATACCACGAAGTCGACTCTTCAGAAATGGCGTTCAAAATTGCGGGATCTATGGCTATCAAAGAAGGCTGCCGTAAAGCAAAACCTTGTATTCTTGAACCTATGATGAAAGTAGAAATTGAAGTACCTGAAGAAAACACAGGTGATATTATCGGCGATATTTCATCACGCCGCGGCCGTGTGGAAGGTATGGAAATTATTGAAGGTACCGGTATCCAGAAGATTAACGCTATCGTTCCGCTGGCTGAAATGTTTGGCTATGCAACAGATATCCGTTCAAAAACTCAAGGACGCGGTACATTCTCAATGGAATTCAAATGCTATGAACAGGTTCCTGCAAATATCGAAAAAGAAATTATCGAGAAATCAGGCGCTGCTAAAGCATAAGTCCATTATCAATATAACGAAAAAAGAGGCTCAAAATTTTGAGCCTCTTTTTTTAGTTTATACATATAGTGAATATTATTTATTGTTAAAATATACATACAGCATAATACTCTGAATGATTACCATTAAAATCAGCTCCAGTTTTCTTAGAATAAAACCCGAAGACTTTAGAAGGATAACTTACTCCGGAACTTGAAAGGTCATCCAGAATAAAAACACCAAACACAGGGCAACAGGAATGTGTAGGTACAAAGCCATATTCTGCTGCTTTGTCTTTATCTAATAAACCGTTATAAAATTCTTTCTCTAATAGCCGCACATCAGCAGAAGATGCCAATACTCCACCTTGTGATTTACACATTTTTACAGCTTCTGACCAATATTCTCCTCCGTATTTTGGACATGATAAACCAAATTCGGAATTCATTTCTTCTTCATTACATTTTTTGCCTCTAGGTGCATGAAACGGTGTTCCCCAGCATTTTTCCCCAATTTCAAACGCACAATTTTTACCATTTAATCCCGGAACATTGATACTTCTTAAATCTTTCAACTGGGTATTTGGATTTTTAAATCCGTCTGTATCATATAGCATTGCCAGACAGCTTATACCTGTGTACTGATTATTGTATGGATCCTGACTGCAATCAGGATTATAGGCAGCAAGAGCTGTTACACCATTTGCGAACTGGATACCTATATTTTCAGTTCCCCAATCCTTTTGGCCTAAATTTTTAGCATTTTTTATTTTTTCCATATCAATTTCTTGTCTGTCTGCACCCCAATATACTTTATTTTCAAAACAAGACATCAGATTATCATTTTTACATATTTTGTTAATCTTTATATGATTAGATAATTCTTTTACAAAGTCTAGTGTATTGGTATAACCGGCTAATGTTTCCTGAGCATTCATACTTTTTAAAGCTTCTTCAAGTTTTCTTTCAAAAACTATTGAGGCAGTATTCCATGCACGTTCCTGATAATTCTTAACAACAGCTGGGATTGTCAAAGCTGCAACAATGCCGATAATCGCGAGGGTGATGAGTACCTCTGCAAGGGTGAAGGCGGCCCTTTGGGAAGTGATTAGGTGACTAAGTGATTGAGTGTTTGTGCAGGCTAGCCTGCCTTCGGTGAGAGTAAACGCAGCTTTAGCGGTTGGTAGTTTTTTTGCACAAATTCTAAAAATAGTTTTCATAGTATTACCTCATTATTCATTATAATTATTTCATATTCAGTATAATGAATTTAATAAACATTGTCAAGCAGATAAAATATTACTAATATGAATATTGACTTAATAAAATTGGGGCAGAAAATAAAATTTGAACGGATAACACGTCAGCTTAGCCAGGAACAGCTTGCCGAACTTGCAAATCTTTCTGTTCACGGACTGAGTAATATTGAAACCGGCAAAACGGACATTCGTTATACAAACCTATTACAAATCTCAAGGGCATTTGAAATGAGAATTTGTGAACTTTTAGATTTTAACTTATAAAATATATTATTTGCTAAATTCATCTAAAAATAAAAAACCGCTTGAAAAGCGGCATTTAAAATTGGTAGGGAAAATAGGGGAAAGGGAAAATTTGTACTAAGAAAAGATACTAAATGTTTTTTCTACGTTTTTGTCTACAACACTTTTTACTGAGTCGTATTCGGTTTGAAGAGTGTTGTGTTCAGTATCTAATTTCTTTAATTCAAGGTCAAATCTGTTATCTTTTTGTTCAAGGTCTTCAAGTGCCTGAGTGTATGTTCTTTCGGCTTCGGATATTTTAGCTTCATCTTTAACTTCCTGAATTGATTCATCTTCGCTCAGTGTAGTTGATACAAATCCGCCTTCAGATGCAGAATAGTATTCAAGTTTGAAATTACCTTGCTCTAATTCTTCGATAAATGTTGACATATCTGTTAATGGAGATTTATTAATATCATTATCAACTTGTGTGAGGATATAATGACTGCTATCTTGATTAGCTTTTGCTGCGCTGTCTGTATAGGTAAAGAAGTCGCCTGATTGCATTCTGTAGAAAAGATTTTCGTAGTATGTAATCATCTGTTTGTTTTCTACATCATAAGCTGTTTTATCCGGAGTAGCAGAAGTACTGCAATAAGCTTCTGTCAGAGCTACGGCATAATCATATAATTCACGTTGTTCTTTGGTTGTACCGTTATAGTTGATGGGTTGTGGGTCACCACCTGCAGGTGTGTAAGTTGCATATCCTAACCCTGCAGCACCGAATGACATCCAGCCAAAGCCAAAATCGTGCTCATCATCACCATATTCAATGCCGACACTGGTTAAATATTTATCCCAGGCGTCATGAATTTTTTCTTCAGCTTCTGTATGTTCATCGGTTTTATCTCCATCCGTGACCTTTAAATCAGGATCTATATCAGAAATCGAATAACCGTATAATGCCAAAAATCTGGTTAAATCACCGTTACTTTCAAGGAAACGGTCTGCCATTTGTTCGCTAACCAGTACACGGCCTTTGGTATCAGATACAATATACTGTTTACCTAATTCAGCGACTTGAGGACTTGTAATTACTTTATAAGTTAAATCACTATAGTTTGCAGATGCTCCGTCAAAACTTGTTAAGACGGTATATTTAGTCGCAGCTAACGCGTTATTGTATTCAGCTGTAATCTGATCTGTTTGATTGGCAAGTCTTTCTTTTGCATAAGAAATGGCTTGACCTGCCTGTTCATTATCAGTCAAACGGGCTGTTATACTTAATAGACGTGCCTGACTGGCTGCCATACCCATAGTGAAAAGTCCTTTCTAAATTGTTCAACTTTACATTTATGTTTACGGCTCATGCTTTTGAAAACTTTAGACATATTGTGACAAATGTTAATATTTTGTTACAAAGAAAAAGGACAGGTGACCTGCCCTATGAATAAATTAATACGTTGGATTAAAGTATAGTATTTTTTAAGTATGTATAGCTTCTTTACATTCATCACAAATGCCGTCAGAATTGAGTTTTCTGTATTTCCAACAGCGTGCACATTTTTCACCTTCGGCTTTTGCTACCCAGACTGTATATCCTTCTTCTGTGTGCGTATTCAGGATATTGTCAGGAGCTTTGTCAACAACATAGGCCTGAGATGTGATGAATATATTGCATAATTCCTCTTCATTAGATTTTAATACCGAATTGTCGTCAGCTTTTATGTATACAGCGACTTCAAGAGAACTGCCGACTTTTTTGTCAGCACGTAACGGTTCAATTGCACGTGTTACGACTTCACGTGCTTTCAGAATTTTCTCAAATTCTGCTTCTATTTCGGTATTGTTCCATTTATTATTTGTTTTTGGCCAATCTGAAAGCAGGATGCTTTCCAGTCCGCCTTTTTGCGCTTCCGGAACACTCATCCAGATATCTTCGGCCTGATGCGGCATAACCGGTACAAGCAGTCTTACGAGTGTTTGGGAAATTTCATATAAAACAGTCTGGCATGCACGGCGTGATAAAGATTTTTTGCCTGCTGTGTATAATCTGTCTTTTACAATATCAAGATAGAATGAACTCAAATCAACTGCCGCAAAGTTTTGCAGGTGCTGGAAGTATTTATAAAATTCATAGTTGTTAAATGCTTCCGTTACCTGAGTAATCAGTTGATTTAATTTGTGCAATGCAAATTTATCAATGTTTTTGAGTTCATCATAAGGTACGTAATCCTTATCAGGTTCAAAATCAAACAGATTGCCGAGTAAAAATCTTGATGTATTTCTTGTTTTCTTAAATATTTCGACAAGCTGCTTAATTATGTTGTCGCCGATTTTGGTATCGTTTCTGTAATCAACGGAAGCGGCCCAGAGTCTAAGGATATCAGCCCCGTAAGTTTTGATTATATCATCAGGTCTGATGTAGTTGCCTAAAGATTTTGACATTTTGCGTCCGTCCTCACCAAACACAAAGCCGTGAGTAAGAACTGTTTTATACGGCGCTTTGCCTTGAGTTGCAATTGATGTCAAAAGTGAGGATTGGAACCAGCCTCTGTGCTGATCGGAACCTTCAAGATACATATCAACAGGTGTATGCCCTAATTGCTCAGCGCGTTTTTCTACAACAGCGCGCCATGTGATACCTGAATCAAACCATACATCCATGATGTCGTTTTCTTTTGTAAAGCAGTGTGTTTTGCCGCATTTTGGACATTTGAAACCTTGCGGCAATAATTCATCAGCAGTGTATTTAACCCATGCATCTGAACTTTCTTTTTCAAATATTTTTGCTACGTTTTCTATTGTTTCATCGGTTACAATTACTTCACCACAGTCTTTGCAATAGAAAACAGGTATCGGCACACCCCATGCACGCTGACGTGAAATACACCAGTCTGAACGGCCTTCTACCATATTTGAAATTCTTGCTTCACCGCTTGCCGGAATCCATTTTACATTTTTTATTGCTTCAAGAGTTTCTTTTCTGAATTTGTCTACTTTAACAAACCATTGCGGTGTTGCGCGGTAAATTACAGGATTTTTACATCTCCAGCAGTGCGGGTAACTGTGCTGAATATCAGCCTGTGCAAGTAGTGCGCCGCAATTTTGAAGTTTTTCTATGACGATTTTGTTTCCTTTGTAATACGGAACGCCTTCAAGATCTTTGTCCTGAACAGCTTCTGTCCAGACTCCGCGTCCGTCCAGCGGTGAAAATACTTCAATACCGTATCTGCATCCGACCTCATAGTCCTCAAGACCATGCCCCGGAGCAGTGTGGACAGAACCGGTACCTGCATCAAGTGTTACGTGCTCACCTAAGATTATCGGAGATTTTCTGTTTGCAAGCGGGTGCTTGGTTTTTAAAAGTTCCAAATCCTGACCGACACAAGAACCCAGAACTTTTATGTCTGCTTCCTGCCATTCAACATCAGCAAGAAATGCCCCTAAAAGTTCCTGCGCAACAACATAAACATCTCCTTTGTATTCAAAGAAAGTATATTCAAATTTCGGGTGAAGGCTTATTGCCATATTTGAAGGAATTGTCCACGGTGTTGTTGTCCAGATTACGGCGTATAAAGGTTTGTCACTTTCAAAGCCGGCCTTTGCATAAGCTTTTTTTCTGTCCTCATCTTCAAACTTAAATCTTACATAAATAGAAGTTGATGTATGATCTGCGTACTCAACTTCAGCCTCAGCGAGCGCTGTTTCGCAAGATGCACACCAGTATACAGGTTTAAGCCCTTTTTCTATATACCCTTTCTTAAACATTTCGCCAAAAACTCTAACCTGTTCGGCTTCAAATTCAGGATTAATTGTAAGATAAGGGTGCTCCCAGTCGCCCCAGACTCCGAGGCGTTTAAATTCGCTTTCCTGCCCTTTAAGATTTTTATGCGCAAATTCGCGGCATTTCTGGCGTAACTCAACCGGAGTAAGCGCGCTGCGGCCGCCTTTTATGTTTTTTACAACGGCATTTTCTATCGGAAGTCCATGGCCGTCATACCCCGGCACGTACGGAGCATAAAAACCTGATTGAGATTTATATTTTATCAGAATATCTTTAAGGATTTTATTTAATGCAGTACCAACGTGAATTTTTTCTGAACTCAAATACGGAGGGCCGTCATGCAAAACAAAAGAGTTTGTTTTGTCGCGCTGCTCAATATTTTTTTCATAAATATGGTGCTCTTCCCAGAATTTTTGTATTTCAAGTTCTCTGACTGCTGCATTTGCTCTCATTGCAAGAGTGGTTTGAGGCAAATTCAAAGTATCTTTATATTCTACTTTAGTGCTGGTTTCGTTAGTCATTCTTTTATCCTTTTTCTACTTGTATTACTTCTTTATTTTCAATATTAATATTGCTTTCATCTATATGTAAAATATTGTGCTTGATGTCCTCACCCAGACTTTCGGCTTTTGACTGTTTAACAAATTCGTTCATTTTTTCATAATCAAATTCGTTTTCCCAACGTGCGATTACAACGGTTGCAACGCAATTTCCGATTAAATTAACGGTAGTTCTGCCCATATCAAGAATTTGGTCAATACCGAGCAGAATTGCAACGCCCAATATCGGGATGTTAAAACTTGCCAGAGTACCTGCAAGAACAATGAGTGAAACCCTTGGTACACCTGCAACCCCTTTACTTGTCAACATAAGCGCGAGCATTATGATAAGCTGCTGGTTTAAATCCAGATGAATACCGACGATTTGAGAGGAGAACAGAACGGCCATTGCAAGATATAATGTACTGCCGTCAAGGTTGAAGGTATATCCTGTCGGCATAACAAACCCGACAATGTTTTTCGGCACTCCAAAACGTTCCATAATTTCCATAGCTTTAGGAAACGCCGCTTCTGAACTCGCTGTTGTAAAAGCTAATAAAGCCGGCCCCTGTAAGGCTCTTAAAAGGTTGCGGAAAGATATTTTAACTATTTTACAAACGATTATTAAAACGAGTAAAACAAAGACCGCAAGCGCAACATATAATGCACCGATGACTTTGGCATAGTTTTTAAGAATGCTTAATCCGTTAGCGCCAACTGTGGAAGCTATTGCGCCAAAAATACCGAGCGGGGCAAAATACATAACGTATTCGGTAAATTTAAACATTATTTGCGAAACTGAGTTTAAAACATCTAAAACCGGCTTAGCTGCTTTGCCGACAGCGATTATTGCCAGAGCGAAGAATATTGAGAACACAACTATTTGGAGCAAGTTGCCCTGCGCCATAGCATCAATTATACTTGTCGGGAATATGTCTGTGACCATAGCACCTATAGAAGTATGAGCGCGGGTAGCGGCCATCAAACCTGCTTCCTGCATGTGTATGGCGTGTGCACTTGTTCCTGAAACAAATCCTACACCCGGTTTAAAGATGTTGCCCATAGTAAGCCCGATTATAAGTGCCAGAGTTGTCACAATTTCAAAATAGATTATTGTTTTAAGTCCGATTTTACCAAGGCTTTTTGCATCACCGTGTCCGGCAATACCCACAACAAGAGTTGCGAACAGTAAAGGTGCGATAATCATTTTTACCATACGCAAAAATATTTCGGCAAACGGTCGCATTCTAACCGCGAAATCAGGGGCAAAATGACCAACCAGCACGCCGAGAATAAGGGCTATAAATATCAAAGCTGTGAGTCTTGAGTGTTTCAATTCGGTTACCTCAACGATATTATACTACAAAAATAAGGTTTGAGAAAATTTAGTTTAAAAAATGTTAATTGTTTCGTTGCGTATTGCCATAGTCGTTGCCTTGCGGAAGCTCGGAGGGAAGGCACTAAGTTACTAAGGCACTGTGATTGTGACTAAGTGATTAGCGGATTTGCGGACGGATGGAGCAAAGCGAGTCCGGATAGCGAACGGAACGAGCCGACTGGAGCAATGCTCCTCAGGCGAGTCTCCGTGAGCGTGGAGAGCGAGTGAGCGAAGAGTTAAAGCGTAAGCGTACTCGTTATTCGCGAACGATGCGACAAGCAAATCCAAGACAGCGCAAGCGTGCCCACCGCTTTATATGATAAAATAAGGCAACGTGAGAAAAGTCCCACGTTGCTTTATTCCTGTAATTACTTAATCACCTAGTCACTTAATCACGTCCAACTAAGGCCAAAGCCCTTAGTTGGAAATACAAACAGCGCGGTAGATGCTGTTGTACTTGTAGCCCCAGTAAATGTCACTGCCGTACGTGTAGGTAGCGTAGAAGTTCCGGAGGTACGCGCCGTCAGCATTGTACTTCTCACTGGACCAGTAGAGGTAGCCATTGTGTTTGATTGGAGGATTTTGGCTGTATTCGTCTTTTACTTTGAGTCTTTCTCTGTTCTCATTTGCACCTATTGTTACTGCGCTTCCATCGCTTGAGTTTACATATAATTCACTTGCTAATTGTGCTAGTTGCGCTCGCGTAGGTAGGCTCATGCCTTTCTGGTCGCATGCTTTTTTAGCTCCTGCCCAATAGTTAGTTGCACAGTAGCTGTTACTGTCTCCAATTTGGTCGTAAGCTTTATCTTCCTCTGTTCCGTCTGAACATGTATTTATTGCTGTAGGCGCGAACTCAGTACTCCAGCACATGTCTCCTATCGGGTTATCACAGGTTGAAAACGCAACACCTGAAGATAGTTGAATATCTTTACCAACTCTATTCGGTCCTTTCTTACCATTTACATCTACCATATATGCCATACAAGATACTTGAGAACCTGTATCTTCTATCGGGTCTGCATAAGGGCATTCCGGCTGATATGCCATAATCACTGTTGTGCCGTCTGCTATGACAAAAGACATTGTATTAGTATTAGTCTGCCAGTCGCTCAGGCCCATGCTTGATGCACTTGTAAGACTGTCAGTTTCTACTTCCAAAGGTTCTTCGTTGCTTCCTGTTGTTACGACTTTTGGTGAATAACACTTGTTAATATCTGTATTGTCACAGGTCTTAATGACTTTCATGTATTGTTTGAAAGAGTCCATAAAGTCTTCTGTAGTATTGTGTCCTGTCATAACACCGTCGGTGTTCATTCTTCTGACGGTTTCAGTTAGTTTCTTTTCCCAGAGGTCCTTAGCCGTAGACCATGCCTTCTCGTTGTGATTTTGGATCAGCCCCGGTAAGGTCAATGCGGCAACTATTCCGATAACGGCGAGGGTGATTAATACTTCAGCCAAAGTGAAAGCGGCCTTCTTAGAAGTCGTTAAGACGTTAGGACGATAAGACGTTAAGTCCTTTACATTTTTAGGCTCTGCGGCTTCGTGACGGGGTTCGTCATTTAACCCCTCATCCGACCTTCGGTCACCTTCTCCCCAAGGGGCGAAGGAATGTAACGATTGTTGTCCGCCTTTAGCGGTTTCCAGAGTGTGAGAGCGGACTACGTCCGCACCCTCATCCGGCCTTCGGCCACCTTCTCCCCAAGGGGCGAAGGAATGTAACGATTGTTGTCCGCCTTTAGCGGTTTCCAGAGTGTGAGAGCGGACTACGTCCGCACCCTCATCCGGCCTTCGGCCACCTTCTCCCAGAGGTAGAAGGGAATGCAACTGTTGTTGCTCATAATTAACATTGTTTTGTTTCATGGTTACATCTCCTTTTTTATAGTGTCAACATTTATTAAATTATTTTTCATACAATTCTCCTTAATAATCTATATTTTAACATATTTCTATCTAATAGACCTCCTTTGTTGAATTTATACACTTTGACACAAGGAATATGCCTTGTGTTGAACGAAAATATTGCGAAAAGTTTACAATTAGCGGATTTGAGCCCCCCCCCCATTGCCTGAAAGCCTTGCAGCACAATGGTTTGCGGCCTTGTCAAGTTTTAGGTTAAACCCCGCTAAATCCTCAATATCCATAACTATGCTTATTCCTGATAATTTATTCATACAAGTATTATACCGTATCTCTCTAAAAATTGCAACCCCCCTTTTGATAACAACAGTTCACTGTTTACTGTTCACTGTTCACAGTTTCTAAATAAGTTATTGTTTTGCTGCCGTAGTTTTTTTGTTTTATCAAATTAAATCCGCTGTAATCCACCTCTATTACATGTTCCAGTATTATTATTCCTGCGGCTGGCTCCTTCACCGCTTCAAGACTTTTTTCATAGACACCTGAAAAATACGGCGGGTCAATATATATCACATCAAATTTTTTGTTAAGCCGTTTAACAATTTTTGTGCTGTCGCCGATTATTAATTCCGGTTTTTCTTCAAATTTTTTAAAGTTTGTCTTGATGATATTTGCGACTTTCGGATTTTTTTCTATACAACATGCGTATTCAAACCCTCTTGACAGTGCTTCAAGCCCCATAATTCCGGAGCCGGCGTACATGTCCAGAAATGTTTTGCCTTCAAAATCAATCATTGAGTGCAGTGTGTTAAAAATGCCCATTCTCACTTTGGAGAGAGTCGGGCGGGTTATATTTTCGTCCGGTGCGGTAATTTTTTGACCTTTATATTTTCCAGCGGTTATAATCATATAACTATTTTACAATGAACAAGATTTATTGTATAATGATATTTATAAGAGGAGTTTCAATAATTTATGACAGAGCTTAATAATAAAACAGAAGTAATAGTTGTGGGCGGCGGGCCGGCGGGTATTGCGGCCGCAATAACTATTGCACGCGGCGGAAGAAAAGTCGTTTTGATTGAGCGCGGAAAATTCTCTGGCAGCAAAAATGTTTTTGGCGGAGCTATATATACGCAGCCGACAAAAGAAATATTTCCTGATTTTGAAAAAACGGCTCCCCTTGAGCGCCGTAATATTGAGCACAGATATGCAATACTTTCAGAAGATGAGTCAACAGTTGTTTCTTATCGGAATAAAAAATCGGAAGACTATGGAAGTTATACTGTTATTCGGGCAAAGTTTGACCGCTGGATGGCGCAGGAGGCGCGCAAAGAAGGAGTTTATATTGCCGAGGAAACAGTTGTTAGAGAATTGATTTCGGAAAACGGAAAAATAACGGGCGTGAAAACAGAGCTGGAGGATTATTATGCAGATATAGTAATTCTTGCGGACGGTGTAAATTCACTGCTGGCAAAGTCTGTCGGGTTAAGAGAGGATATTGAATGCAAAGATGTTGCGCTGAGTGTAAAAGAAGTTTTTAAAATTGACAAAGAGAAAATTAACGACAGATTTAATATTGCAGATGATGAAGGCTGTATATATGAGATTTTTGGCGGTTCAATGCTGGGCAAACTCGGTCTGGGATTTATGTATACGAATAAAGAGTCGGTGAGTATCGGGCTGGGGATAACTCTGGATGATCTGACTGCCGGCAAAGTAAAACCTTATGAGTTGTTGGATGAGTTGAAATCGCATCCCGCTATTGCGCCTTTGATTAAGGACGGTGAATTACTTGAGTATTCAGCGCATTTAATTCCGGAAGGCGGATACAAAAAGCTTCCGAAACTTTATTCTGACGGGGTAATGGTAACGGGTGATGCCGCAATGCTGGTTAACAATCTGCATTGGGAAGGTACAAATCTTGCAATGATTAGCGGAAAGCTAGCCGGTGAAACAGCACTTATCGCATTAAAGCAAAACGATTTTTCGGCCTCTATGCTGTCAAGATATCAGAAAAAACTCGAAAATTCTTTTGTTCTGAAAGACTTGAAAACATATAAGGATTTGATGGAGATAATGCATTCAAGAAAAGAATCTTTTCTGAAATACTATCTGCAAAAAATCAATGCGTTTTTTGAAATGTTTGTATCTGTTGACAGTATTCCAAAGCGCAAAAAATATCTGGATTTTATAAAAAGTATTTTCACAGACCGCAAGCTGTCGGAGCTTTTTAAGGATGCGGGCAGTATTATGAAACTTTTATGGAGTATTTTGAAATGAGTATAGATGATAAACTTTCTACAGTTAAATACACAAGCGACATATACTCGCATCTTAATCCCGATTGTAAAGAATGCTTGAAATGTTTGTCAAAATGTTGTACAATTGTTTGTCCGGCAAATGTATATTCATGGGATGACGAGAATAAAAAACTTATCGTGAACTATGAAAATTGTCTGGAGTGCGGAGCCTGCCGTATTGTGTGTGAGAGAAAATGTTTAAAGTGGGAATATCCGCGCGGAACAAAAGGTGTAACGTTTAAACAAGGATAGATTTATATAAAGGAGAAACAAAAATGAAAGAAGTTTACAGCAATCAACAACGCCGCTGGTATGACAAAGACCCTGTATTGTCACAGGCTGTTAAAACACTGGAAGAAACAGATGACGAAACGCAAATTCGTATTGCATTGAATTTGATTAAAATTATTATTGAGCACAATATTGAAGAAGAAAAATTTGAGGCTGTAGAAGATATAATTAACGCTGTTGGCTCCGGTCTGGATGACAACAGAAAAGGCCGCTGGTATGATATTGATTCAACACTGCGTACAGCGATGAACATGCTTCACAATTGTCCTGAAAAAACTCAGCATATCATTGCCAAAGAAATGGCTAAAATGGTTGTTGATAAAATAAAAGTTAATGAGGATGAGGAAGAAGAATAAATAGGTTTAGCGGCGGGCGCCTCTGGCGCCCGCCGCTTCTCTTTGTAAAGTAGTTGAAATATGCGCTAACAATCATTATAATATAAAATATGAATGACCTTGATGACAGCAAACTTGTAAACTTAAAAAATCGTGTGCACGAAAAACTTGAAGAAACATCACTTTATGAGTTTAAAGGCACGGTATCTAAACTGCTTGGCCTGACAGTAGAAGTTAAACTGCCGGGGCTAAAGATCGGGGATTTGTGCTATATAGAAACATATACCGGAGAAAAGAAGCCTGCGGAAGTTGTTGCGTTTAAGGGAGATGCCGCACAATTGCTGCTTTTGCTTGACGGTGCGGGTATTGGTCAGGGCAGTCTGGTTACGACAACCAGAAAACCTATTATTATACCTGTGGGAGATTTTTTACTCGGCCGGCTTATTAATCCGATGGGTGAACCTATTGATGACAAACCTATGGATACGACCGGTGCAACATGGCGGGCTATAGAAGGGCCGCCTCCGGGGCCGTTTGAAAGACCGATTATTACAGAACAGTTTTCGACCGGTGTTCGTGCGATTGATGCATGCATGACAATGGGCTGCGGGCAGCGTCTTGGATTGTTTGCCGGATCCGGTGTCGGTAAAAGTACATTGCTCGGTATGATTGCCAGAAACTCTGATGCGGATGTTAACGTTATGGCGCTAATCGGAGAACGCGGCCGTGAAGTTAAAGAGTTTGTTGAAGATTCACTGGGTGTTGAAGGCATGAAAAAATCTGTTCTTGTATGCTCAACAGGTGACCAGCCGCCATTGATCAGGCAAAAAGCACTGCTTACGGCAACAGCAGTTTGTGAGTACTTTAGAGATCAGGGCAAAAAGGTTTTCCTTATGACAGATACTGTTACGCGTTGCGCAATGGCCGGACGTGAAGTTGGTTTGTCAATCGGGGAGCCTCCGACAATGAAAGGTTATCCGCCGTCTATATTTTCTTGGCTGCAAAAAGTTCTTGAACGTGCCGGCAACAGTCCTAAAGGATCAATAACCGCACTTTATACAGTGTTGATGGAAGGCGATGACATATCAGATCCGATTGTTGATACTGTGCGTGGTATTGTTGACGGACACATATTCTTGTCCAGAAAAGTTGCGGAAAGCAACCACTATCCGGCAATTGATGTTTTGGGAAGTATTTCGAGGTTGATGTCTGCTATTGCAACACCTGAACATAAAGAGGCTGCCGCAAAAATGCGTAAAATACTTGCTATGTACAGAGAAAATAAGGATTTGATTGATGTTGGTATGTATCAACCGGGGTCTAATCCTAAACTTGATACGGCAATAGAAATGATGCCTCAGGTTAACGGTTTCTTGCAACAGAGAACTTCGGATAGTGTTTCTATGGAAACAACAATTCAAACATTAATTGATATGATGCGTGGTGTAGACATATAATTAAAGGGCTTTAGACTAATTAACAAATAAATTACAAAACTATTCTTTATACATATTGTTTGTTAAAATTATTTCCCCTGTAAAAGTTCCTTTTCACGTTTGACAATAGTTTGTTCATAAACATTTATTTTGAAATCAAGTCTATTTATTGTTGCTTGTATTGTATCACGTTTTTCTATGAGTTTTTGGCGTTCGTCTATGAGGATTTGCTTTCTTTCTCCGAGAGTTTGTTCGCCTTGCTGAAATAATTCTATATATCTTTTAAGCACGGCAACCGGCAAGCCTGCACCGCGCATACATTTAATAAACTCCACCCAGTTGCAGTCGTTTTCGGAATAATCTCTTATTCCGCCTGCGTTTTTTTGAACATTTGGCAGTAATCCGGCTTTTTCATAGTATCTCAAGGTATCTACAGAAAGGTTATATTTTTCACTGACTTCTGATATTTTCATCTCTTTTTCCTTTTATTTTTAGAATACAACTTGGAGCGAACTTCAGGTCAAGAAAACATTATATTGTTTTACATTACTTCATAAAATTATTGGATGTGAAATTCCTCAATAAGCCAATCGAGTAATGTTTTCCGTTCCCCGAATTCAATGCCATAACCAAATTCGTGATCTTTGTCGGTCAAAAAATTGTAGTGAACATTAAACGCCAGCGGTTCCTGCTTGTATCCGTGCTCTTCAAATTTTCCTTCTGAAATGGTTTTTGTTTCTGTATCAAGTACGTTTGCATAATTCAGTCCGTCAAAGGCGCAAAAAGGTATTTTAGTGCTGCCGTCCTTGCGAAAGTACATTAGTCCGAATGTCCTGCAAATTATGCCGCGGTAGTCATATAATACACATTCGTCATTAAACAGAAACGGACATTCATACATTAGATATTTTTCGGAGGAAGTGATTTTTTCTTCATTGAGATTTATAATTTTGTTTTTAATTTCATTTTGTTTATTTATATCCAGCTTTTTAAACCCGAACATAAGATACCTGAATTCTATTTCTGAAAACGGGTAATTGCCGTGCTTACAGCATTTTGCACAGCCTTTTTTACAGCAGATGTATTCTTTTTGATTTTCAAAAAATCCTGAAAGTTTTTTATTCAGATATTCAATATAGGTAATATAATTATACAGACTCATTGTATTTGGCCATCAATAATTTTAAATAACTGACTATTCTATATAAACAAATTGAGTGCGAAGACTTAATAAGAACAAAGTCGCCATCTTTAAGCCAGTTAAGAATATCTTTGTTGAGCGCTGAAAATTCAGGATACCACTCACCTGAATAGCGATCTTTTAAGACATCCCACAGATTTTTCATTTCCTGCCCGCACAGCAGAATTCGTGCCGGCTGAATTTTGTCAATGGTTTCTGCAAGCGCAAGGTGATGCTGACGTGTTTCAGGGCCGCCTTCGGCCATATCGCCGAGGATTAGGACGCGGGATTTATCTGCTCCGCCGAACATTTTTCCAAACCCTTCAAGCGCGGCTTTCATAGAAAGCGGATTTGCATTAAACGCTTCATCAACAAGAACTATTTCGCGGTCTTTCTGGATTTTACCTTTAAAAATTTCTCCGCGGCCGGCAAGTGCCTGAAAACTGTTCAATTTTTCAAGAGCATCATCAACTGAAAGCCCCATGTCGTTAATTACTGCAAGAACAAAAGCCATATCTAAGACTATGTGACGCGGAAGGAAAGGTTTCATAACACAATCCCTGTCAGGAAGATGAATAATATTTTGTTCACCTGTTTCAATTCTTATATCGGCTTGTTCGCTTTCTCCGACGGTAATAATTTTTAGATTTTTTTCTTTTGCTGCACTTTCTATTATGTCGAAATATTGCATTTCACGATAAATAACGGCGACTCCTGTTGCCGGAGCAGCGTCAAAAATCCTTGCTTTATTGCGAGCGATATCTTCTACACACTGATGATCTTTGAGATGAACAGGGGCAACATTAGTAACTATTGCATAGTCAGGCCGTGTAATCAGTGAATTTCTTGTCATTCCGCCGCCGAGGGATGTTTCTATTGCCCAGTACGGAACATGAAGCGAAAAATTGGACATGTTCCAGCAAATTCCCCAGGTTGTATTTGCCTGATTAAGGTTTGAGGAAACACCGTACTGTTCAAGCACATCGTAGAACATTTTTGTAACGGTTGATTTTCCTGAACTTCCGGTCACTGCAATTACTTTGCCTTTGAAAACTCTTCTTATGAATTTTGCGAAATAGATAACGGATTTGTTCAGATCCGGCACTTCTATAATCGGAATATTCAAATCTAAAAACGGCTGTGCATTGGTACAAACTATTGCACTGGCTTTATCAAAGACTTTTTCGAGATTTTTTTCGGAAATGCCTATGGTTTCATCACCAAGACGTACAATTGCAATATTTCCGTCCTCAAAAGAGCTGTGAGTAATTTTTATGCCTTTTGCACTCCAGCCTTCGTAGAAGTTATAAAATTTTGCTTTCGGGTTTGCCAGTCTGACCCGTTTTTCATTCCAAAATTTCATAATACTAATTTTAGCATAAATTTTGTTATACGGCAACTAATTCAATTTTAATACAGCGCTGTGACGGTTGGTTGTTGCATTTTCTTTTCTGTAAGAGAAAAACAAGTCATTGTTGCAGACCGTGCAATACGGGCAGACATCAATTTGTTCAACACCTGCTTCCAGAAGCTGCTGTTTGTTTATGCCCTTTAAATCAACAAAAATTTTTTCTCCGTGCTGTTCAGACAAACCGTTTTTATTTAATACTGTTGCCAGAAGTTGATTAGCAACATCTTCGCCGACATTGTAACAGCATTTTGAGATAGCCGGCCCGATGGCTGCAATAATATCTTTTGCCCCGGAATTAAATTCAGTCGCGAGTTTTTTGACTGTTAAAGCAGCAATTTTTTGTGCTGTACCGCGCCAGCCGGCATGTGATACTGCGCCGATATTTTGCTTTTTGTCGTAAAAAATTATCGGAGTGCAGTCTGCGAAATTCAGAAATATGGCAATATCAGACTCTGTTGTTATAAGCCCGTCAGTGTCCGGATAATTGTTCTGTCCGGAATGCGCAATTGCAATATTTGCGGTGTGTGTTTGAGAAGGTGTGATTAGATTTTGCGGTGAAATATTCAAATATTCACAAATATCTTTTTTATTCTCAAATACAATTTTTTCATACTCGGGCTCTTTTGATTTAATACAGGTTTCGCGTGTTGTAAAAAAGTGTTCAACAGAGTCCAGCAAGTCTGATTTTAATATTTTTTTATTGTTTATATAACTAAAATAAAACATATTTTTATAATACAATAAAATAGGTAAAGTTAACTATATAAATAAGCAAAATCTTAAATAAAATTATAAATAAAAACAGAAACGAAAAGATGAAAGGAGTTTTGATTATGAAAGAAAATTGTAGAAAGTATCTTGTTGAATTTATCGGCACATTTTTTCTTGTATTTACGGTCGGCTGCTGCGTTCTGTTTAATATGCCGGGAGTCATCCCTGCAATAGCGATAGGCGGCGCATTGATGATAATGGTATATGCGGGCGGCCCTGTTTCAGGGGGACATTATAACCCTGCTGTTTCTCTCGCGGCTGTAGTAAGAGGGGCTTTGCCTGTATCTGAACTGCTTCCTTACTGGATAGCACAAATCCTTGGCGCTGTTGCGGCGGCATTGCTGATGTTACAAATGGTTGTACCGCCAATGTTTACAAATGCGGTCAACTATGAAAGTATCGGGCTGATTATCGGAGAATTTTTATTTACTTTTGCATTATGCTATGTAGTTTTATTTACAGCTACTTCACCAGATACGCAAGGAAATTCTTATTTCGGGCTTGCTATCGGATCTACTGTAGCGACAGGTATTTTTGCTGTAGGCAGTGCAATATGTTACGGTGCATTTAATCCGGCTGTTGCAATAGGACTGGGAACTCTGCAAATAGCTGACTGGCCGAGTATACTGCTTACTATTCTGGCAAACCTTCTCGGCGGATTTGTCGCTGCTTTTGCATATAAATTTGTTAAACAATAAAAGATTTAATAGTTTTGAATAAAAGGTGGCGGACGCCGGCACGGCGTCCGCCACCTTTATTCTCTTTTCGTGCTATAATATATTTATGAAAAAGATTTTATCAATTTTATTTATTTTACTGGCTTTTCAGTTGAATGCTTTTGCGCAAAACAGTATAAGTTTTGTTTATATTAACGGCTCAAACAACAATGATGAAAAGTCTCAAAACTGGTTTTTGGATGGTATTCAGAAACTTCATCCGGTTATGAAAAAACAATTTGAAGAAAATGAAAGAACTGCAGAATTGTTTTTGAAAAACGGGGAATATAAAATTAACGAGGAGCCTGTTATTTTTTTCTGGGGCGATAAAAGTCAGAGCAATCTTGAGTTTGTGAAAGAACAGCTTGATATTTCAAAAGCACTTGGCCCAACACTTGCGTATGAGGTCAGAGAAATACTTACAGCTTGTTTGCATGACGCAATATGGGTTCAGAAAAAACATAATATGAATAAGGTTCTCGAGGATTTGAACACTCTGGTTAAATCCGAATATAATAAAGGCAACAGCCTTGTTTTATACGGATATTCAGCAGGAAGTTTTGTAACGTACGAATATCTTTTTAACCGGCTGCCATATTTGAATTTAAACAATCTGTTTGAAAGTCAAAATGTTAAGCCAGACATAAAAGAGTATGTCAAAACTCATCCAAAAAATAATACCTGTATAGCCGCATTGCAAACAGGACAAATCGGCATTGTGTCAGAGGACGGCAAACTAATGTTTGACCCTGATGAAAAAATTTTTAAAGAACATTATGATAAATTGGATCAGGCAACAGAACAGGCATGTATGCCGGAAAATGCTGTAAAAGGTATTGTAAACTTTGCCAGTCCGCTTGTGCTTTTCTATTCGGATCTTGCAGATCCTGAATACGAATTGACTTATTACAATAAATTGATGTTAAAATATATTCTGGAAAAAGGACTTTTCTGGATTACCGTAAACTATCGCGAGGATCCGCTGGGCTTTCCGACTTCACGTAATTTGACAATTGATGAAATTACACGTATTGCAAATCTTGAGGTGAACAATCCGGGTGGTTTTGTTTTTGATAACTCAAGTATCTGGAGCAAACGTTCATTTCTGTTTGCACATACATCATACTGGAGTACACGCAAAACACTTGCCAAAGCTATTGTAAAAACGTACCTCTACGGTTATGATTTTCAATATGATCCGGAATTTCAACAAAAAGTTCTGAACTCCGGAAAATATAAAAAACTACAAAAAGATTTCAGTAAAGAAAAAGAAAATATATAGGAGAAATTATTATGGATTTTAAAGACGGTGCACAATTTGACCCCGGGTTTGTACAACATATTTCCGCATTTGTTCCGAATATTGAATATGCTTACGGTTCGTTGAACAGATTTAAAAATTTCGGGATGAAAAAGCAACAGTTTAAAATGCTTTTACCTAAAATAGAACATCTGATTGAAAATTATCTCGGATTTTATATGGGCTGCATGCTCTGGGCAGGTTATATCAAAAATCTTGAGGATACACCTGTTTTGAACAACTTTGGTTATGACAGTGATTATGATGAATCCGAAACTCTTGCCGAGGTAGATTTTATTATAAATTACATTGAACAACTTAAAAAAGATGTAAAATATTACACCGGAAAAGATTTTTCATTCGACTCAAACAGCATGAATATTCTTGAAGCATACCGGGAGTTTTTGAAGGTTAACGAAGGATTTACAAAAGTACAAAAAACAGAGGATATTAAATTGCCTGACAGCTTCAAAAAACTTGGTAAAGATGAAGAAGTTCTTGCAAAAATTGAAGAAGTAATCGAAAACGGCAATCTTAAAGACTTAGTTGCGCTTAGCGGAAAGATACTTTAATGGATATCAGAAACAAACTATACCGGATGTTTATTCTGGGGACAGAAGGCAGCGGATATAAAAAAGCACTTTCACAAGGGCTCGGCGGGATGATATTTTTTACCCGCGATATTGAAAGTAAAGAACAGTTTACCAAACTCGTTGCGGATATAAAATCAATGGCGGCTCAACCTCTGTTTTTATCAATAGATCAGGAAGGCGGACGGGTAGAGCGTACCGAAAATATTCACAACGGCAAAAAATATTTGTCAGCCAAATTTGCGTATGAAAAAGGCGAAGAATTTTTGCGTCGTCAAACAAAAGATATTGCAGATGAATTGAAATCCTACGGTTTAAATTTGAATTTTGCGCCTTGTATTGACGTGAATACAAATCCTGATAATCCGATAATCGGTGAACGCGCATTTTCATCAAATGTTGAGGATGTAATAAACGGCGGCTTAATAGTTTCTTCAGGATACCGTCAAAACGGAATTATCCCGTGCGTCAAGCATTATCCGGGACACGGTGATGCGAATGCAGACAGTCATTTGACTTTGCCAGAGATAGATTTACCGCTTGGAGATATGGAAAAAACTCATATCAAACCGTTTGCCATGGCTGTTAAAAGCGGAATTGAAATGATTATGGCTGCTCACCTGCATTGTACCTGTTTTGAAAAAGAAACTATACCGGCATCACTTAGTAAAAATGCGCTTTCATATTTGCGCAATAATCTCGGTTTTGACGGAGTTATAGTGTCTGATGATATGATTATGAAAGGTGTCGCAGGATTTGGGATGCAAGAGGCTTGCGAAATGGGCATACGTGCGGGATTGAATATGTTTATTTATAGATATTCAACACCTGATATTATAAACATGATAGAAAATATTGCGCAAAAGGCTCTTGTTGATGAAGAACTTTTTGTCAATATTGAATATTCTTACGAAAAAATAATGAAGCTGAAAAAGAAATATATCAGACAGTAAGGAGTTAAAAAAGTAAGACTATAAGACGTTAAGTGCATTAATGTGTGACTAAGTGACTAGGTGACTAAGTGGTTACCAAAATAAGGCACTAGGGGGCTAAGGCACAGTAATTGTGATTAAGTGAATAAGTGAATAGGTGACTAAGTGTTTACAATAATAAGTCAACGCTGGGAATTCTCACACTACCGATAAAACATTCCTCTCCCCTTGCGACTCTGCCGAGCAAAAATAATCCGGTGGATTGTTTGTGCGAGAGGGCGGACAAGTCCGCTCTTACACTTGGAAGCTGTTAACGAAGTATAGTCAACGGTAAAAAATACCCTCTCCCCCTGGGAAGAGGGCTAGGGTGAGGGGTCAAGTGTTCGCTTCGCTCATGCCCCCTCCTCGAAATCAAAGATTTCGGTTTCCTCTCACATAAACAATCCACCGGATTGTTTATGTTCGGCAGAGTCTCAAGGGGAGGACATTGTTATTGTGCGTCTTTAGTCAAGCTCTTTCCGTCCTCCCGCAACGGTTTGTGTGCAATACGCCACAGTTGACGCCTTGCGGGATCTCAAAAGAACGGAGACCGCTGAAACCCTCGTCCTCTCCAAGGGGGAGGACAAGAATTTGTTGGCGAATGTAATGAGCTTACAAATTCTAGGTGGGGGTTGGACAAGTAGTTCAGCTTTACTAAGCTGACATGTAATCTTACTTTCTTGTACCGCCAAGAAAGTAAGCAAAGAAGCTCCCGACCTTTACCTGCAGCGCACAGAGTATGTAAAATCAACTCAAGCGCGCGAACTCGCTACGCTCAGACAACGCGCGCTTTGCTGTTGTTTCATTAACATCCTCCGGCGCTTCCGGCTAACGGTCGGATTGATGTAGGTTGGTGCATTCTTGCCCAACAAAAAATTAAAAAATGTTTGACTTCTGGCAATCTCTTTCCGTCATCCCCGCAACAGTTTGAGTGCAGTATGCCAGAATTGTTGCCTTGCGGGGCAGACAAGTCTGCTCTTACACATCTGGAGACCGCTAAAGAAAGCCAAAACCGTCATCCCGCAACGGTTTCGCGGCGGCTTGCCATAGTCGTTGCCTTGCGGGATCTCAAAAAAAGCACTAAGGCGCTAGCGGATTTGCTCACTTCGTTCGCTCCATCCGTCCGCAAATCCGCTAATCACTTAGGCACGTCCAACTAAGGACGCTGTCCTTAGTTGGAAATACAAACAGCGCGGCGGTTGCTGCTGTTCTTGTAGCCCCAGTAACCGTCACTGCCGTCCGTGTAGGTAGTGTCGAAGTCCCGGCCGTACGCGTTGAGAGCACTGTACTCCTCACTGGACCAGTAGTTGTAGCCAATGTATTTGATTGGAGGATTTTGGGTGTATTCGTCCTTTACCTTGAGGCCTGATTTATCCTCGTTTGCTCCTATCGTTACTGTGCTTCCATCGCTTGAGTTTACATATAATTCACTCGCTAATTGTGCAAGTTGTGCTCTCGTTGGAAGTTCCATTCCTTTTTCTTGGCAAGTTAGTTTTGCGCCTGCCCAATAGTTTGTTGAACAATTGCTTCCATGTTGTTCTTCCATATCTTCGTATTCACTGCCTTCGCAGGTGTTTATTGCTCTATTCGCTTGGAACTCCGTACTCCAGCACATGTCGCCTATCGGGTTATCGCAGGTTGAAAATGCTACGCCGGAAGATAATTGAATATCTTTACCTACTCTATTCGGGCCTTTCTTTCCGTTTACATCTACCATATAGCCCATGCAAGATACCTGACTACCTGTATCTTCTATAGGGTCTGCGTAAGGGCATTCCGGCTGGTATGCCATAATAACTGTTGTTCCGTCCGCTACTACAAAAGACATTGTATTAGTGTTAGTTTGCCAATCGCTTAGTCCCATGCTGGACGCAGAGGTTAAAGAATCAGTTTCAACATCCATAGGTTCTTCGTTGCTTCCTGTAGTAACGACTTTAGGAGAATAACATTTGTTAATATCTGTGTTATCACAGGTTTTGATGACTTTCATATATTGTTTGAAAGTGTCCATAAAATCCTCTGTAGTATCATGACCGGTCATGACGCCGTCGGTGTTCATTCTTCTAACGGTTTCTGTGAGTTTCTTTTCCCAGAGGTCTTTAGCTGTAGACCATGCCTTCTCGTTATGGTTCTGTATGAGCCCCGGAAGTGTCAGGGCGGCCACAATGCCGATAACAGCAAGGGTGATTAGGACTTCTGCCAAGGTGAAGGCGGCCTTCTGGGAAGTGATTAAGTGACTAAGTGATTGAGTGAATAAGTGGTTACAGGTTTTAGGCTCTGCGGCTTTGTGACGAGTCCCGTCATCCTGAACTTGTTTCAGGATCTCATCGCTGTTGCATCGCACGATTTCCTTTAAACCCTCATCCGGCCTGCGGCCACCTTCTCCCAGAGGGAGAAGGGAATGTAGCGATTGTTGTTCGCCTTGTTCCGACATCTTACTCACTTCACTCACTCTACTCACTTCACTCACCTTTGATGTGTAAGAGCGGACTTGTCCGCCATAACTGTTTGTTTTTTGGTTGTACATAGTTGCATCTCCTTTTTTTATCGTGTCAGCATTTATTAAATTATTTTTCATAAAATTCTCCTTATTGATTTATATTGTACAATAATTCTGTTTATTAAACCACCTTTATTTGGTTTATATGTTTTGTCACAAGTATTCAACTTGTGTTTTGAGATCCCGCAAGGCAACAATTTTGGCAAGATGCACTCAAACCGTTGCGGGATGACGGAAAGATTTTGTATGTCTTTAGCGTTAAGCTGAGTGTTGGTGCAGGCTGGCCTGCCGGTCTGCCAATGTGTAAAAGTGGACTTGTCCACCCCGCAAGGCAACAACTGAGGCGAGACGCCACGAAACCACTGCGGGATGACGCGTGAAAAAACTGCGTCGTGGTGCAACAATAAGAATATTGCGAAAAGTTTACAATTGGAGCAAGTGAGCCCCCCCCCTGACGTCTGAAAGCCTTGCAACACAATGGTTTGCGGCCTTGTCAAGTTTTAGGTTAGACCCCGCTAAATCCTCAATATCCATAACTATTCTCGCCAAATGTTTATTCATACAAATATTATACCGTATCTCTCTAAAAATTGCAACCCCTTTTTGTAACAACAGCCTTTATTAATATAACCGTAGTAGATTAGTTGGGGTAGAAATCCTCAAGCGACACTGAATATCAGTGCAAAAGAGTGCAAAAATTAGGACAAAAGTGCAAGAATAGTCCGATAAATCTCTACAATATAAATCTGTCTCTATTGCCCCTAAATTAGAGACATTTATGACAAAACTCCCGCCACAACTGTCCTGAAAAACTATAATTATAATTTAAAAACAGAAAAAGAGATAGAAAATATCTATCTCTTTTTATTACGCGTGGAGGGATTCGAACCCCCGACCTTTTGGTTCGTAGCCAAACACTCTATCCAACTGAGCTACACACGCATTCCGTCAAGGCATATTTTATTATTTTGTCCTTCTCTATTTTAGCTAAAAAAAAATATTTTTCAAGTATTTTTGACAAAATTTAAAACATGAATTATTTTTAATCGCAAATGACTTTTTATATGTTATTCTTGCTTTGTAGATGATTTAAAAGGAAAAGTTATGGAAAAATTTACACAAAAAGAACTGGAGATTTTAAAATACATTTGCAAAGGATACACCAATACCAGAATCGCTGAAAAATTATTTATCAGTGTTCATACTGTAAAAGCGCATGTCGGTTCAATGCTTAAAAAGACCGGCGCTGACAACAGAACGCTGCTTGTATATATGGCCGCAAAAGCTAATCTGGTGTAAATCTATATTAAAATTTTTGTCGTTACAATTTGTATATGAAAAATAATCGTTATATAATGATAACGATAGGAATTTTATTTTTATGAAAAAAATAGTTGTTTTTATAGCTTTATTTTTATCAATATTCTTGGGATTAGTGCCTGATGCGCTTTGCGAAGAAATCTACAAAATTACCTCCGCAAATTTTGATACAGCCAACTCAGTTGTTGTTCTTACTGCTAAAGATACTATCAGTACAGAAAATATTATGAAAGATATTAAGTTGATAAAACTTGAAAATCCTTCCCGTGCTTATTTTGATATTGATTCTGCTGTATTAACAATCCCGAAGCAGGACTGGACGCTCAATACCGGCGGAATTAAACAGGTAAAGATTAACCAGTTTACAACAAATCCAAATGTCGTAAGATGTGTTTTGTATTTTAATGACGACTACAATCCTGATAATTTGAAATTCTACAGAATAAAAAACAACATAATTATTAAGATAAAAAATAACCAGTTTAGTAATGACTACTTTCAAACAACTTACAGGGATGAACATACATCCTCAAGCGATTTCTATGAAGCGCTGACTGTGACTTCCCCTGTTATTGAACCTACAAATCCGCCAAATGTTGTTAACCAAATACAACAGGCCTTCAATACAGCCGTGCAACAGCCTGCTCCTTCTATGGAAAAAAAATCACTTAAGCTTAACACTCAATTCTATCTGAAAAATATTACGATAAAACCTTACGGGATACTTATAAACGGATTTGGGGCCGCAACAATCGAAAAACCTATGATTCTTCAAAATCCGACCAGAATTGTGTATGATATCCCTAATGCGTTGACTTCTCAAACTATACGCAATAAAGAATTTAAAATAAACGAAACTGATACAGCAAAAGTCGGTCAGTTTGAAATGAATAAAGCCAGAATTGTTATTACGACCGCTGATGTAAATGATTACATCCCGATATTCTCAAGCGATAACCAATCTTTGTTACTGGCAAATTCAAAAAAAGTTGACCGGAATGCACTGTTAAGCAACACAAGCGATGTTATCGCTTATGACAAGGAAAGAATTGATGACCAGACAAGCTCTATGATTTTGTCATTTAATCATCCTGTTGTGCACGGTATTGAAAGAACTAACAACAATCTTAATATATATTTATACAATGTTTCAAAATATAGTGAAGAACTGTTTAATTCAACGTATTCAAATTCTGTATTTTCAGACGCCAAAATAACGCTTATGCCTAAAATCGGAATGGTATTGTCAATCCCTCTGGAAAATGATTCGCTGGTAAGGACATTTTTGGGGGCAGACGGAAAATCCATAAAAATCAAAGTACGCGGAGTTAAAAAATCTACAAAACATCCGGCAGTATTACACAAAAATAACGGGGCTAAAACAGTTGTTATTGACGCAGGCCATGGCGGCTCTGATTACGGAGCTATAAGAGATTCAGTGAACGAAAAAGATATTACGCTGGATGTCGCAAAAAGATTGAAAACTCTATTGCAAAAACAAGGTTATAATGTAATAATGACAAGAGATACTGACAAATATCTTTCCTTGCAGGAACGCTGTGATATTACAGAAGCTGCGCACCCTGATATATTTATCAGTGTACACGTAAATTCCAGTGTAAAACCTGAAATTACAGGTGTTGAAACCCACTATTATCATCAGGAAAGTTTGTCACTTGCGCAAACTGTACACGCTTCAATTGCAAGTAACATAAATTCTAATAACAGAGGTTTGTTTAAATCAAAATTCTATGTAATTAATCATACAACGGTTCCGGCAATTCTTTGTGAAATAGGATTTATTTCCAATGATGCTGAAAGAGGTCAATTGAACAGTGATAAACGTAAACAAGATACAGCAAAAGCTATAATGGAAGGAGTGAATAACTATTTCAAACAGCAGCAATAAAAATTTACCCATAGCATTCTTTGACTCCGGCGTCGGAGGACTGACTGTTTTTGATAAACTCAAAAAACTTTTACCGGACGAAAAATACTTGTATTTTGGCGATACCAAAAACATGCCTTACGGCGAAAAAACAGAGCAGCAGTTGATAGAATTTGCCGACAAAATCTTCCGTTTTTTTGAGCAACAAAAAGTTAAAGCTGTTGTAATGGCGTGCAATACAACATCTGCTGTTACATACGAAAAACTAAAGGATAATTACGACTATAAGATTTATCCGATAATTCAATCAGTCAGCAGTATACTTGCAAAACTTCCGGCAACAAAACTCGGAGTATTTGCAACGCCTGCAACTATTAAATCAGGCGTTTACGCAAGAGAAATTCACAAAATTAATCCTCAAATGCAAGTTATAGAAATGTCATGTCCTGAATGGGTAAAAATTGTTGAAAATAAGCGGGAAAATCTTCCGCAAAGCATTGAGATAATCCATAATGACCTGATGAAAATGCTTGAAAATAAACCTGACAAAATAGTTCTTGGCTGTACACATTATCCGTTTTTGTTGTCTGTCTTGAGTAAAATAGCACCAGAAAAATTGTTTATAGACCCTGCAATTGATTTTGCTGAATATATAAAAAATGATTTAGACAAGAATGATTTGCTTTCGGATGAAAAAAATGGAGCGTTTGAAAAATTTTATGTAAGCGCATCTCCTGAAAACTTTAAACAGGCTGGGTCAATATTCTATGAGATAAAAAACATCCCGCAGCTGGTAACTTTGTAAAAGCATTTATAGAAAAAGCATACCCAATTATCACTCTAAATATAATTTATTAAAGACAAAGTTTCACTGCTATATTTAACTGCAAAATATAATTAATAACAGTTCAGGAATATTCTTCATCCGGTTAATAAACAAAATATTAATTTTTTGTTTATTTTTTTCACATTTGCGCCAATAGGTGTTATAACAATTATATAGATTAATGCAAGTTAATTTTAGTAAAAGGAGATAAAAAATTATGGCAAAAACTATTGGTATTGACTTAGGTACTACAAACTCAGTTGTAGCCGTTATGGAAGGCGGTAAACCTACAGTTATTGCTAACGCTGAAGGTTCTCGTACAACCCCTTCTATTGTTGGTTTTTCTAAAAACGGTGAAAGATTAGTCGGTCAGCTTGCTAAGCGTCAGGCTATTCTTAACCCTGATAAAACCATTGCTTCAATCAAAAGACATATGGGCGATGATTACAAAGTAAATATTGACGGCAAAGATTACACACCGCAAGAAATTTCAGCAATGATTTTAAGAAAATTGGCTGATGATGCAAGTGCTTACCTCGGTGAAAAAGTAACCTCTGCTGTTATCACTGTTCCGGCTTACTTTAACGATGCACAAAGACAGGCAACAAAAGATGCCGGCAAAATCGCAGGTTTAGACGTCCTCCGTATTGTCAACGAACCGACTGCCGCTGCTTTAGCTTACGGGCTTGAGAAAGAAAAGAGCGAAAAAGTTCTTGTATTCGACTTAGGTGGTGGTACATTCGATGTTTCAATCCTTGAAATCGGTGACGGTGTTCACGAAGTTCTTTCTACATCAGGTGATACACACTTAGGTGGTGATGACTTCGACCAGAAAATCATGGATTGGATGTGTGATGAATTTAAAAAACAAGAAGGTATAGACCTTCGTAACGACAAGCAGGCTATGCAGCGTGTTAAAGAAGCCGCTGAAAAAGCTAAATGCGAATTGTCATCAGTTATGGAAACTAACATCAACCTTCCGTTCATCACTGCGGATGCTAACGGCCCTAAACACTTAGATTTAAGCTTAACAAGAGCTAAATTTGAGGATTTATGCCGTGACCTGTTGAACAGATGTAAAACTCCGGTTGAAAACGCATTGAAAGATGCCGGAATTACAAAAAATGATATCAACGAAGTTGTATTAGTCGGCGGTTCAACACGTATTCCGGCTGTTCAACAGTTAGTTAAAGAATACACAGGTAAAGACCCTAACCAATCCGTTAACCCTGATGAAGTTGTAGCGGTTGGTGCTGCTATTCAGGCAGGTGTATTGGCCGGTGAAGTTAAAGATATCGTATTGCTGGATGTAACTCCATTAACATTAGGTATTGAAACTCTTGGCGGCGTGATGACTCCTCTTGTTCCTAGAAACACTACAATCCCTGTTTCTAAGTCACAGGTGTTCTCAACAGCAGAAAACAATCAGACCGCAGTTGATATTCACGTTCTGCAAGGTGAAAGACCGATGGCTAAAGATAACAAGTCTTTAGGTATGTTCAGACTTGACGGTATCCCGCCTGCAATGAGAGGCTTGCCGCAAATCGAAGTAACTTTCGATATCGATGCTAACGGTATTGTTAACGTTTCAGCTAAAGATAAAGCTACTAACAAAGAACAAAAAATCACAATCACAAATTCTTCTAACCTTTCAGAAGCTGATATTGACAAAATGGTTAAAGAAGCAGAAGCTAATGCGGCTGAAGATAAGAAGAAAAAAGAAGAAGCTGAAATTAAAAACAATGCCACAAGTTTAATCGGGTCTGCTGACAGAATTGTTAAAGATTTCGAAGGCAAAATTGATGAAGCAGACAAGAAAAAACTTGACGAACAAAAAGAAGCATTGCAAAAAGCACTTGATGAAAATAAACCTGTTGATGATTTGAAAAAATTATCGGAAGATTTGCAGCAGACAATGTTTAGCATTTCTCAAAAAGCTTATGAAGCTGTACAGAAAGAAGAACAATCAACAGCATCAAGTGAAAATGCATCTTCAAATGACGACAAAAAAGACGGCGGAGATGACGATGTAATCGATGCTGAATATACTAAAGAATAATTTTTATATTACTATTTAATTCTTCATTGCGGCGGAATTTTTTAAATAAATTCCGCCCATTTTTTAACAAATTTATTGCTAAATGTTACAAATTTCGAAAATCTTTGAAAATTTTTATAAAAAGTATTATAATATTAGTACATTACGTGTTGGAATTTTTTTTGTTTGGGAAATTCCTCCTTTCATGGGATTCTTACTACGGTGAGAATCCCGCTTTCTATATTTTGTCATGTTTGTTACGAAAAGTTACAAAAACTTTTTTATGTGAAATTTTGGTCTAAATATAGCGTTATTATATATAAGAGAGAATAAAAACAAGGATTAACTATGAGCATTGTAATTGACGCCGATTTAGCCTATTTACAAACGCGATTGCATATCAGTTCTTTGAAGTTGCAAGAAGAATATGCTAATTTATCTGTAGAAGAGATTATTGAAGCGGAAGCTGCTTCCGGCAATCAGGAGGCAATTAAGCTTGCTAATGAACTTTTAAATAATGTTGATCTTGTTATAAAATTGTTTAATCTTTCTGATGCTAATAACAAATATGAAATATTGAGCCAGATGACAGCACAGGAATTACAGCTGTTTTTACCTCAGATGGAAGAAAAAGATCTTGTTCAGGGGTTGTATTATTTTTCAGAGGACAAGCTTATGACTATGCTGGAAGATGTTCCGCCGGAACAACTTGTTAAAGTCGTATTTGAAATGTTTTCCAAAGAAGAGGTTGTACAACTTTTACCGGACGAGCAACTGGATAAATTTTTGACTAGTACAGAAATTGATAAAAATAAAATTCTTAAACACATGCAATCTATACCGGAAGAATATTTGATTCAGGTATTAGAAAATGTAACAGGTCAAACTCCTGAAAACCAGAAGAGCTACGATTTAGTTAAGCAAATCGGAGAACTGGGACCGCTGGAATTTGTTGATGTGTTGAAAAGTTTTCAACCTACCCAAAAGCAGCAGCTTGTGCTGTCACTGGGTAAAGAACATCCTGAATGGTTCCAACTATTTGATGCAAATGCTTACACAAATATGATTGATACGCATAAACAAAAGCCTGATATGGTTAAATCTATGGCTGTTCTTGAACAGGAAGAGCTTGTTAAGATGACCGAAGAATTGCCAAATGATTTACTGGCTACTGTAATTACGCAAATGGATACAGAAAAATTTGCAGAAATAATGATGGACAGAATGCCGGAAATTATTGCTGAATTCCTTCTGAAATAATATCCAGAGCTATTTTGAGCGCAAGATTTGCAAACCTATTTTTCATTTCCGCTTTGGTTAGTTTTTCTTTTATGTGAACTCGTTCCACATGAATTTTTTCTTTAAAAGCCACACCTATGTAAATTAGCCCGACAGGTTTACCTTCGTCTTGCAGAGGGCCTGCAATTCCTGTTGTGCAAATTGCAAGGTCGCATCCCGTGGTTTTGGTTAGTCCTTCGGCCATTTCATAAGCGCATTCATAACTAACGGCGCCATGGGCTTTTAAAGTTTCTGATTTTACCCCCAGAACAGCCTGTTTAGCTTCATTTGCGTATGTTACGTAATTCAGTTTAATATAAGCCGAACTGCCCGTAACATCCGTCAATTTTGAACTCAAAAGTCCGCCGGTACAAGACTCAGCGGTGGCCGCTGTCAGATTATTTTCTATTAAAATTTTTCCGATTTGTTCTTCCAGTGTCTGCATAGCTTTACTTTATTGCTTTTGGCATGATTTGTCAAATATTTTTCGTAATAATGTTTAATCATGTATTTTAATTCTTATTTCGTTTATGTATCATGATTTTAAATTAATTGGAGAATAAAACATGCCTGCAACATATAAAACAAAAGATAAAAGTCTGGAAGCAAACCTTTTACCTCAAAATATAGAAGCCGAAGAAGCTGTTCTCGGTGCAATTTTAGTAAACCCGCAGGTTATAACAAAAGTTGTTGAAACCTTAAAACCTGAAAGCTTTTATAAACCGGCACACAGATATGTATATGAGGCAATGCTCCAGTTGTTTAACCAGAACGAACGGATTGATATTGTTTCGGTTTCAGATGTATTGAACTATACCCAAAAACTAGAAACAGTTGGCGGCAGGGCATTTATAAATGATTTAAGCTACAAAACAATTACAACGTCAAATATTGAATATTATGCAAGAATAGTGCAGGAAAAAGCTATTAAACGCGCTCTTATCAATGCAGGTTCGGAAATAGTAAGCTTTGGTTATGACGTTGATCCGATTGACAGTTCTTTAGATAAAGCGGAAAAACTTATATTTGATATTGCATCTAAAAAAGCTACATCAGATCTTACCCATGTTAAGGATCTAGTGCTGGAAACATACGAAAAAATTGAATACCGATACGAACATAAAAACGAATTAACCGGTATTCCGACGAATTTTTATGAACTGGATGCAATATTAAACGGCTTACAAAAATCAGACTTAATTATTCTTGCGGCACGTCCTGCAATGGGAAAAACCGCCTTTGCGCTCAATATCGCACAAAATGTTGCGCTCAAAGCCAATATTCCTGTTGCAATATTTTCTCTTGAAATGTCAAAAGAACAATTGATGCAGCGTATGTTGTGCTCTGAAGCGGAAATAGATTCGCAAAGGGTTAAAACAGGTAATATGCAGAGCAAAGACTGGGAAAAACTTGCAAATGCAATGAATGCCTTTGCGCAGGCTCCTATCTACATCGACGACACATCAGGATGTACAATCACCGATATCCGCGCAAAATGCCGGCGTCTGAAAATGGAAGAAAAAAATCTCGGGCTTGTGCTTATCGACTATTTACAATTGATGGAAAGCTCCAGCCGTGAAGATCGTATGCAGCAGATTTCTGCAATATCACGCGGTTTGAAAATTCTTGCAAGGGAATTGGATGTCCCTGTTCTGGCACTTTCGCAACTTTCCCGTGCCGTTGAATCAAGAACAGATAAACGTCCGATGCTCTCAGATTTGAGAGAATCCGGCGCAATAGAACAAGACGCTGATATCGTTATGTTTATCTACCGTGATGAATATTACAAAAAGGCCGATGAAGAAGATGAAGTAACTAAAGCTTCTTCCAAAGGTGAATCCGAAATTATTATTGCAAAACACAGAAACGGCTCTATCGGTACAATTAAACTTCTATTCCAGGGCAATATTACAAAATTCAAGAACCCTATTAAGACAGATGCGTTTTAATCATTCGGACAATTAGCATCTTTGTTTAAAAAGCATGCGCTAAAGTGATTTTCGCCTACGTAATAAACAGGCGGCACGACTGTTTTACAAATATCCATACATTGCAGACAGCGCGGATGAAACTTACAGCCGTTAATAAATTGTTGTATTGTCGGCGGCTGGCCGGTTATAGTTTGCAGCCTTTCATTACGCTTTGCAGACGGCATAGATTTTAGCAACGCATGGGTGTAAGGGTGATTAGGATTGTTAAAAAATTCCGCAGCAGGCGCGCTCTCTACAATACGGCCGGCATACATTACGGAAACGTAATCAGCATTTTCACCGACAAGTGCCAGATCATGCGTTATCAAAAGAATTGCAGTATTTCTCGTTGTTTGTATGTCTTTGAGTAATGACATAATTTGTGCCTGAATAGTAACATCCAAAGCTGTTGTCGGCTCATCAGCAATAAGAATTTCAGCATTACACACAAGTGCCATAGCAATAATTGCGCGCTGTTTCATTCCGCCTGAAAATTCATGCGGATAGGCCTTAAATCTTTCTTTTGCGCATGGAATTTGAACGAGTTCAAGCGCCTCAATGGCCTTTTGATAAGCCTCTGTGCCATGGAGTCCCTGATGTATTTTGATAACCTCCAGTAATTGATCCCCGATTGTATAAAGCGGATTAAGCGAAGTCATTGGATCTTGCGGAATAAGTGCAATTTTTGCCCCGCGAAGTTTTTGCAGTTTAGAATTTGACATCAGCAATATATTTTCACCATCAAAAAATATCTCGCCGCCGATTATAGAGGCTGTCTTTGGCAAAAGTTTTAAAACACTCATTGCGCTAATCGTCTTGCCGCAGCCTGATTCTCCTACAAGTGCATGCATTTTTCCCTTTTCAAGTGAAAATGAGACATCATACAGCGCCTGACGAAACCCGCATTCACATTCAAAGCCCAAATTCAAATTTTTAACTTCTAATATTGCCATTACAGTAATTATACACAATACAGGAAAAATGTCATAGCCGAAAAGGCTATTTCTGTAATGACAGGCTTTTAACGGCAAATTATTAACAAATGTTAAGGTAATTTTTTACAAACATGGCAATTTTTTAAGCCCAAATTTTTTTATAAAAGCATAGGGGATAATAAAGGACTTTACTAAAAAGTCACGAGGAAAATTGAAAGGGGAAAAAAATGGCAGACTTTGCAATTAACGGCAACAATGCCTTGCAAGCAACACAAGGAAACGAAAAACTTTACAAAAAAGTTGTAGTCGACGGTCAAACTCAATATGTAGAAGTTCCGATCGGCAAACCTGAAACAAAAACAAATTTGACCAAATCAGCAGATTTGGAACTACATCCATTTGAACAGACTGTTCAAAAAGAAATTCAACAAACAAGAGAATTTTTAGACAGCAGTGACAAAAAGACAAGAAAAGGCGCTGAAGAAACAATGAAAGACCTGTATCAACAGGCATTTATGGCACAGGGCAAAAGCGAAAAAGAAGCTAAAAAACTTGCGAAATTGGCACTGAAAGAAGAACAGGCTGCTTTAAGATTTGAAAACAGAAAGGTATTTATTGACAAAGATGAATACAAAAAAGCAAGAGCTGCAGACAAGGAAAACAAAGATAATTATGAACTGTTAAGCAAAAAATCACGAGCATTTGTCGAAGCGCATAAAGAAGAATTTTATGATGAGGACGGTAATTTCTCAAGTGATAAGTACAAAAAATTCATGAAAAACATAGCTGCAGAAGACCATCAGGCAGATCTTGCAGAATTGGACGATGCAGCAGAACAATATGATTCAACTCGTAAAATTATGGGTCGAGCAGCAAAATCAGCAGGTCTTGACAAAGAAAAAGACCGTACCGCAGGCAGACGCGCATTACACGTACTTGCTTATACAGGTATCGGTGCAGCAGCAGGCGCCGGTATCGGTGCAGGTATCGGTTATGCAACCGGTTCTGTAACCAACCTGAAAGATATTAATCATAAGCACGTCAACATAAACGATCCAAACTTTGATGTCTCAGTTGATTCAAACTGTGACCTTGAAGGTAAAATTGATACAAGAAAATCCTCAGCTAAAACCGGTGCTTTAGCCGGTGCAGTAAGCGGCGGCGTTGCAGGTTTGATCGCAGGTCTTGGTACAATGAAGAAAATCAAAGACAACGGTGAAGGTGATTATACACAACGTGAACAAATTGCAGGTATAATTGGTGGTCAGTCTCAACCAACACCAACACCGACACCAACACCAACACCAACACCGACACCAACACCAACTCCAACTCCGACACCAACACCGACTCCGACACCAACTCCGACACCAACACCAACTCCGCAGACACAATGCAGAGAAGAAGTTACAACCGCTCCAATTATGGAGGAAAAACCGGATCTTGACTACTGTGAATATAAACCTAGAAAAGGTGAATGCTGGAGTGACATTGCCAGAGACAAATATAATCTTCAAAAAGCAGACCACAAAGAAGTTCTTGCAGTAGTTCACAAACTCAAAGATTACCACGGTGTTAAATACAGTGATAACGTTCAGCCAAAAGTATTGAAACTGTATGATAATATAAAAATAGGTGACAAAGTTTACAAACTCGACTGTGACAATGAAGTTAAAGGTACAGTTCAAATATACGATAAAAAGCAAAAAGCATATACAGGTAAGTTTAATCCTAGAATGACTGAACAACAAACCGGAACTGAATATACATACAACAGATATGAAACCAGACCTGGTGAACAAGAACAGTTGGTTGACAGCCAGAAATTCACAAGTCAGTCAGACCTTGAAAAATATATCCTTGAAAACGGATGTCAATAATAAGCAAACCCGAAATACAAAATATAAAGCCCTCTGTATAGGAGGGCTTTTCCATTGATTTAACTATATATTAAACTAATAATTAAAATAAATTATATATTCATCACTTTTAATATTTCTGTTAAATCTGTTGATGTCTTTTTAACATCCGCATTTGAATATTTTATCGCATTGTCAGGATCTTTGAGGCCGTTTCCGGTCAAGATACAAACGATTTTTGCACCTTCTTTAATCGTATCTTTCACCTTGATTAATCCGGCAACAGAAGCGGCACTTGCAGGTTCTGCGAGAACACCTTCACATGAGGCAATGAGTTTATATGCATTTACTATTTCTTCATCAGTAACGGAATTTATCATACCGTTGCTTTCATCTCTTGCGGCTTCTGCCTGCTTCCAGCTTGCAGGGTTACCTATTCTGATAGCAGTTGCAAGCGTTTCAGGATGCAAGATTCTTTCACCGCGAACAATTGCAGCGGCTCCTTCTGCTTCAAATCCCATCATTTTAGGTAATGAAGGAATTTTGCCAAGTGAATGAAATTCTTTATAACCTTTCCAGTAAGCTGTTATGTTTCCTGCGTTACCTACAGGGATAAAATGGTAATCCGGCGCTTGTCCAAGCGCATTACAAATTTCAAAGGCACCGGTTTTTTGACCTTCAATTCTGTAAGGGTTTACTGAGTTAACCAGTGTAATCGGGTATTCTTCAGCGATTTTTCTTACCATTTCAAGCGCTTCATCAAAATTACCGTTAATCGCAATAATTTCTGCTCCGTACATCATAGCTTGAGAAAGTTTGCCGAGCGCAATGTATCCGTCAGGAATAAGAACAAAAGTCCTCATGCCGGCCTTTGCGCCATAGGCTGCGGCTGATGCGCTTGTGTTTCCGGTTGAAGCACAAATGATTGCCTCTGCTCCGGCTTCTTTTGCTTTTGAAACGGCCATTGTCATGCCGCGGTCTTTAAAACTTCCTGTCGGGTTTGACCCTTCAAATTTCAGATATATTTCTGCTTCCAAACCTATTTTTTTAGCAAGATTGTCGGCCTTAATTAAAGGAGTATTGCCCTCGTTTAAGGTGATTACCGGTGTTTTATCGCTTACCGGCAGATATTCTCTGAATGTATTTATCAAACCCTGGTAGTACATATTTGTCCTCTTTTCTTATATTTGTACACGAATAAGACTGTTTACTTTGTTAATATATTCGTCTTGTTCAATTTCTGCTATTGCTTTTTGCATGTCTTTTTCAAGAACATGTTCTGTTATAACTGTTATATCGGCAGTATTGTCATCAGAAACCCCTCTTTGAACAATACTTGCAAGGCTTATTCCGTTATCAGCACAAATTGTTCCGATTTTACCGATAACGCCTTTATTATTTTTTGCGTTGATAGAGATATAGTATTTGTTTACCGTATCAGATATAGAAACCGGAATAGCCGTTGAATTGTGCTGGCATCTCATCATCGGCAGTATGTAATCACTTGTGCCTAATTCATTTGCTATAGCAAGAATGTCACCCACAACAGAACTTGCTGTCGGGAATTCTCCTGCTCCAGGGCCAGAAAGTGTTACGCTTCCGACAGGATGCCCTTCAAGACTTACGGCATTTGTTACATAATCTATATGCGCAAGTGTTGATTTTTTAGACACAAGCATAGGGTGCACTCTTACGTCAGCGCGTCCCTGTTCATCTATATTTGCAGAAGCTATGAGTTTAATCTTGTAACCTAAATCGTTTGCAGCTTCCATGTCCTGCGCACGGATTTTGGTAATCCCTTCACGGTAAACATTTTCCAGTTTTACCCGTTTGCGAAAAGTAATTGTTGCAAGGGTTGTGATTTTATATGCAGCGTCATAACCTTCCACATCACCGGTCGGGTCAGCTTCCGCATAACCCAATTCCTGTGCCTCTTTCAATACATCTTCATAAGAAGCTCCCTGAACATCCATTTTTGTAAGGATATAGTTTGTTGTACCGTTCAGAATTGCTTCCACTTTATTTATTTTGTTGCCTGCAAGAATTGTTTTTATCGGCATGATTAACGGGATGCCGCCTGCAATTGCCGCTTCGTAAAGCACGACTTTGTTGTGTTTTTCGGCAAAGTTAAATAATTCTTCACCGTGTTTTGCAAGTAGTTCTTTGTTTGCGGTGACAATGTGTTTACCGTTCTTTATCGCTGTTTTAATCAAATCAAAGGCCGGTTCTATTCCGCCGATTAATTCCGCTACAATATCAATATCCGGGTCATTAACAACCTCATAAGGTTTATCCGTAACTATTGAGGTGTCAAGATTTTCAATATTGCGCGGTTTGTTCAAATTTCTTACCGCAATTTTGGCAACTTCTACATTATCAAAATTTTCAAGAGTTTTATAAACACCTGAGCCGACTGTGCCGAGTCCGATTAGTCCGATTTTAATTTTTTTATTTTCCATATAAAAATCTTAACACAAAAACGAAAGTTTTCGAACAAAAATCAGTTTTTTATCTGACTTCTCTAATAACCTGCCTGTCCGGCAATTGCGAAAAGACTATTGCACTAAGCATTATAAGGCATCCTGTTATTTCTCTTATACTAAGTGTTTCGCCAAGCAAAAGAACTCCGCCAAATACTGCAAAAACCGCCTCGCTGCTCAAAAGTAAGGTTGCTAATACCGGTTTTGTTGCTTTATGTCCGAATATCTGCAAAGTATAAGCAACACCGGTCACAATTACACCGATAAACAGAATAGGTTTCCAACCGGCAACTATCATATTCATTGAAGGCTGCTCTATCAGAAACATCAACGGCGCTGATAATATACCTGCGACAAGGAATTGCAGGGTCGAAAGTTTGACCGCATCTGTTTTTTTAGAGTAATAACTTACCGTTATAATATGCAGCGCAAAAAAAAATGCGCTGACCAAAAGTAACACATCCCATATCGCAAATTGCATAGTACCTTTTGCGCATAACAGATAAAGTCCAACAAGTGCAACCACAATGCTGATTTTAACGTTTCTCTGTAATTTATGTTTCATAAACACAGCTATAATCGGGACAAAAAGAATGTATAATGACGTGATAAATCCGGCTTTGCCCGCATCTGCATAAATCATGCAGTACTGGTTTATGGAAAAAGCTACAAACAAAATAATGCCGGCCAGTATACCGCCTTTTATCAACGGCCGTGAAGAATATTTTCTTGTATGCGGCAAAAGCCTTCCAAACAACAGCATGACAGGCAGCAGACTCAAACACCCGATAAAACATCTCAATGTGTTGAATGTAAACGGCCCGACATAATGCATTCCGAGTTTTTGTGCAACAAATGACAGCCCCGAGATAAGTGCTGTCATTAATAATGCTATGTTACAGTATAAACATAAATTCTTCCGCTGCATATTCTACCTGCTTAATTATCCGATACCGGATTTCCTTTTTCCCTTTTAACTTTATTATTCAACATTTTTTGTAAAAAGGCAAATAAATTTAGCGGCAACAAATATTACTCAGCGCAAACAGCTGCACTAACAAAATCTTCCACAGACTTAAGCACAACACTTGCGTATTCTTCATGCTTTCCGTAAAAAATATGTGATGCATCAGGAACAACAATTACCTTGTTCAATTCCGGATATTTACAGCAGGCATTTATTTTTTCCATAAATCCTTTCGGATCGCCATTTGTAAGACTATCTTTCGCACCTATAACAAATGCACCGTTTATTTTTATATTGAACAACGAATTAGTCTCACCGTCATTACTTAAAACCGGACAATTTTTAAGATTAAACGCATTATAAAAGCTCAGCACGGCGTTTGCAGACATAGGTGAAAACCCACCAAAGAGGTATGGCAAAATATCTTTGCCCCTGCCTTCTGCTGCAAATTTTTCCGCAAGCTTAATACACTCATCTACATTAGGCATAACATTAAACCAGTGTCCGAGATCCACCGGCGCACTCACAATAAAATAATCCACAAAATCGTCAGGGGTATTTCCAAGATAATTTATTATCCTGTTTGAACCTAGAGAATGTCCTGCAAGAATTATGTTCTTAAACCCTAATTCTTTTGCATATTTTACATAAGCCTCAACATCTTCATACGTAAGACTGAAATCGTCAAAAACTACACCGGTATATTTTTGTTTGCCCGTAGAAAAATCTGAATATGCAATGCACGAAAAAGCATCCATTGCCTGTCCTGCAATAAATGCAATATTATTTGCACTAAGCAAATCACCGGCAGCGGTCAAAAGATCATTCTGGAACACATTGCTGCAAATCCCGCTCATCATCACAACAACTGTATCCATAGTATTATCGCCCCACATTGCTCCTTTTAATTCCAATCCGCGAGGGGTATTTACTCTTATTATTTCCATTTTATATTCCTCCTTTTTTGTTTTTATATTTATATTATTTCTCATGTTCTTAAAAATAGCAAATACTTATATTAAATAATTAAAAATACTTGACAGGCATAGCTAAAAATTGTATTATTTGTTTTAGAGGACGGATTAATGGAATTACGGGTATTAAAATATTTTGTAACAGTGGCCAGAGAAGGAAGCATAACAGCCGCAGCAAACAATCTGCATCTTACGCAGCCTACTCTGTCAAGGCAGCTGCAGGATCTGGAAAAAGAGCTCGGACAAAAGCTCCTTATACGCGGCAAATACAAAATATCTCTGACGCCTGAAGGTATGATTTTGCGCAAGCGTGCCGAAGAAATTATTGATATGGTGGAAAAAACCGAAGCTGAGTTTTCATCACTCAAAGACAAAGTCAGCGGAGATATTTATATCGGCTGCGGCGAAACAGATTCCATGAAATATATTGCCGGGGTTATGAAAGATATTCAGTCAAAGTATCCTGATATCAAATTCCACATCTACAGCGGAAATGCAGAGGACGTAACAGAAAAACTCGACAGAGGAATACTTGATTTCGGACTTTTAATTCAACCGATAGATTTATCAAAATATGACTATATTACCATGCCGGAAAAAGATGTCTGGGGCGTTATTATGCGAAAAGACAGCCCGCTTGCCCAAAAAGATAAAATTGAAGTTCATGACCTGACCGGAATTCCTTTGATAAGTTCACGCCAGATGTCCAGAAAATATTCGGCCAGCAGCGGATTTCTGAACTGGTTCGGCGAACACTTTGATGAACTCTACATTGCAGCGACATACAATCTAGTCTACAATGCCGCAATTATGGTTGAAGCAGGACTCGGATACGCAATAACGCTTGATAAATTAGTTAAAACATCAGAGACTTCAAGTCTATGTTTCAGACCATTGAGTCCAAAGCTCGAATCAGGTTTAGACATTGCATGGAAAAAATATCAAGTGTTTTCTCCGGCTGCAAAAATATTCCTGACAGCTTTGAAAAAAAGGTTTCTCTAGAATATTTATATTAGTTTTTAACTACAGATATTACATAGTTGTTATTAAAATATTTGTTTGCAACTTCAATAATATCGGATTCAGTCACGCTGTTAATCAGCTTTTTATACTGTTCATTAAACTCATAACCGCGTCCGGATGCTTCGAACCAGCCGATTGTTGCGGCTTTATCAAGATTAGTTTCCTGCGCAATTATATAATGTCCGATTAGTTTGTCTTTTGCTTCTTCCAGTTCTTTTGTGCTGACAAATTCAGTTTTAAATCTAAATACTTCCTGAAGCATTTTTTCTTTTGCACATTCAAGATTTTCAGGGTTTGTTCCAATAAATGTTATGAAGGCTCCGCGTAAAACATTCGGCCCAAACTCTGAACCTATCTGGTATGCAAGACCTTCTTTGTCACGCAGATTTTTGAACAATCTGGAATCCATGCCTGTACCAAGAATTGTATTGATTATTTCAAGCGTTGCATAATCCTTCAAATTGGTAACTCCGGAAGTCTGCCAGCCTAACAAAATCCAATCGGTTTTCAAATCCTTTATCTGTTTGCAAGCGGTTTTTACAGATTTGTTATAAGGTATTAAATTTGCGTAGTTGTCATATTCAAATTTTTCACCTTGTTTTGTCTGTAATAGTTTTGAAAATTCATTCAGTGTTTTTTCCTTATCAACATTACCGTTAATTGAGATAACCATATTTTGCGGATTAAAAATTTGATGGTAGTATTCTGCAATATCAGAACGTGTTATTGTCGGAATAGATTTTTCCAGTGTGTCGTTGGAAATTGAATACGGTGAACCCTCATATATCAAATTCTTGTATCCGTCTACAGCAACATTCAAAGGTGTATCTTTGCTTTGTTTTATTGCCTGAATAGTATTGTTTTTAACTTTTTCAATTTCATAGTCATCCAGCGATGCCAGATTAATAATTTCGTTTAACAGATTGAGTGTTTTTTCGTACTCATTTTTTGTTGTAAGAACATTTATTATAAAGGCATCTGATTTTGTGGAAGGTTGAATTTTTATTCCGTTATCTTCCAGAACTTTTGCAAGTTCGATTGAGGAATAATTTTTTGTTCCTTTCAAAAGTACTGATGAGGTAATTTGCGCAATTCCCGGTTTCTTTTCAATAAGAGTGCCGCCTTTTGCATAAATACTTATTGCAATGATATCGTTTATTTCATTTGGCGTTAATAAAAGAGTTGCGTTGTTTGAAAGTTGATACTTTTGAGTAGTGGCATTTTCGCTGATAAGTTTAGCGGGACTGACTGCTGCTATTTCAACTTCTGAGTTAGTCTGTTGAACTTTCTGACAGGTTTGCGGAAGCACAATAGAAACCGCACTTTTTTCAACACCGAGATATTTATTTGCTACCTGTTTGACATCTGCTGCCGTAACTTTTTTTATGTCATTAAGATAATTTTCATAAAGTTTAATATCATCTGTGGTGACAAAGGTATATCCAATTTCGCCTGCAATGTTGGAAATACTTTCGCGGCTGTAATAAGTGTCGCGCTCTATAATATTTTTTGCAAGATTTAATTGTTCCCCAGTAACACCCTCTTTTTGAATTGTTTTTATGTCCTCAAAAATTGCGTTTTCCAGACGTTCTAATTTATCAGGATCAAAGTTTGCGGAAACATAGAAAATACCGTCATCTTTAAATCCTGCGTTTATTGCAGAAATACTGTTTGCAAGCTGTCTTTTGTCTTTTATATCCTGATAGAATACAGAGGAGCGGCCTTCACCGAGAATGGTAGAAAGCACATCCAGAGCATAAGAATCTTTTGCATCAATTTTTGTTCCGCGAAAACCTATCAGCATATAGCCGGTTTCTGACGGAAAATATGCAACTTTTCTCTTTTGCTGGGTTAATATTTCTTCTTTAGGATAAGTATTTTTTATCGGCTTTTTATATTCTGATTTGAAGTTTTCTTTAACTTCTTTTATTGCATTTTCAGGATCAACATCCCCGACAATTACTGTAACCATGTTTGACGGATTGTAATAGTCGTTGTAGTAAGAAAGAATTTCATCACGCGTGATGGTTTCTATAATTTCTTTTTTACCGATTACTTTTCTTTTATAAGGGTGATTTGTATAGAGCATATCCACCAGATTGTCATAACAGAGTGTGTTTGGCGAATTCAAATCTTTTGCTATTTCTTCAATTACGACTTTTCTTTCCCGCTCAAGTTCTTTGCCGGGGATCAGAGGGTTAGAGAGCATATCAGCATGCATTTCAAGCGCGAGATTAAAATATTCGGAAGGAATTGTTATATAGTAGTGCGTAAAATCTTTACTTGTTGCGGCATTTGTAATTGCGCCTTTAGTTTCTAGTATCTTATCAAATTCCCCCGGTGCATGGTTAGTCGTACCCTTGAAGAATAAATGCTCCAAAAAGTGTGATACTCCGTTATTTTTGTTGTTTTCATTTATAGACCCTGTTTTAATCCAGGTATCAATAGTCACAATCGGATTATTCTTTACCGGCTGAATTATGACATTCTGGCCGTTATCAAGCTTGTACACCTGAAAATCTGCAGCCAGTGCAATTGTACCCATTACCAAAACAACAAAAAGGCTAAGTATTTTCTTCATTTTATCCCCTCTCTTTAATTAATTGCATAATATCATCATACTATAAATTTTTACTGTTGCAAAGTAGCGCGGCTGACTATTTTTTGAACGACTTGCGAAGCACAAGCGCACCGACAGTTAATACAGCGGCTCCGATTGAATAGAAAACAGATTTTGGCGTTTTAAACCTGTCCTCAAAACGCGGCTTTTTAGATTTTACAAAAACATCCTGGCTGGCAACTTTAATGTTAGAGTTTGCCTCTTTGTCTGAATACATAACAAAGCGGTTAACTTTATCCGGCGGAACAAGTAAACCTACATTGAATTTCGGGTTATTAAAATCAGTATTCACACTACCTGTCATATCTTATTTAAAACACATTTTACCCTAAATTTGCCTGTTATATAAAGTTATGTAAATTTTAGGGTTGACTTTTTTCAAAAAATATGAAAAAATGAGAATGATTATCAATTAAGGTGTAAAAGTATGAATTTTTCAAGACAAAGAGAACAAGTATTGACCACTTTAAAAGAAAACGTTGTACATCCGACGGCTGAATATTTGTACGAAATTTTGAAAGACAAAAATCCGAAAATCAGCCTCGCAACCTTATATCGCAATTTGAACCAACTTGCAGAAGCGGGAATTATTAAAAAAATTGACGGACTTGAATCTTCCGCACATTTCGACCATAATACACATAATCACTATCATTTTATATGTGACAAGTGCAAAAAAGTTTTTGACGTCAGTGCGGAAATTGCACCGGATATTGTTAAAAAAACACAAGAAGAAACAGGCTTTTATATTGAAGGACACGATATTGTATTTCACGGATTGTGCAGTGAATGCAAAAACAGTAAAGGAGAAAACTAATGGACAAATACGTATGCACTATTTGCGGTTACATCTATGACCCGGCTGAAAATGACAATGTAGCATTTGAAGATTTGCCGGCAGATTACACATGCCCTCTTTGCAATGTTGGCAAAGACATGTTTGAAAAACAATAAGTTAAATTGAAAGGAAGTTTTATGGATTTAAAAGGAACAAAGACAGAACAAAATCTTATGACGGCTTTTGCCGGTGAGTCGCAGGCAAGAAATAAGTACACTTATTACGCCTCTCAAGCCAAAAAAGAAGGTTTTGTTCAAATCAGCAAAATCTTTGAAGAAACAGCAAACAATGAAAAAGAACACGCTAAAATCTGGTTCAAATATCTGCATGGCGGCTCTATCCCTCAGACCCTCGAAAATCTGAAAGATGCTGCTGACGGAGAAAACTACGAATGGACAGATATGTACGCTCAGTTTGCAAAAGATGCAAAAGAAGAAGGTTTTGCAGAACTTGCTGCACTTTTTGAACTGGTCGGAAAAATTGAAAAAGAACACGAAGAACGTTACAGAAAACTGCTTGCAAATATAGAAAACGGAACTGTATTTGAAAAGAGTGAAAAAGTCGTTTGGGAATGTTCAAATTGCGGCCACACTTTTGAAAGTGAATCAGCAATAGAGCTTTGTCCTGTGTGCAAGCACCCGAAAGCTTACTTTTTTATGAAGGCTAAAAATTACTAATAATAAAAAAGGGCTTTGTGTATATAGCAAAGCCCTTTTTATTGTGTTATCATATACACGACAGAAAAAACATGAGGGCTTAAAAATTGGGAATAAAAGGGTCACAAACAGAAAAAAATTTACAAAAAGCATTTGATATTGTTTCAAAACGCCGCTCTGAATACGATATATACGCACTTATTGCGCAAAAGGAAGGACTTGAAGATGTAAGCAGACTGCTTTCAAGATTTGCCGACCATGAAAAAGAACATGCAAAACTCTGGTACAGATGGCTTAATTCAGAAAATCCTATCGGCTTAATTAATTATATTGAAAGTGCTCTTAAAAATGAAAAAGAAGAAATTGAAGGAATATATGAATCTTTTGCTAAACAAGCACGTGAAGAAGGTTTTGAACATATAGCAGGATTGTTTTCCAATATTGAGAATATAGAAAAAATTCACTATGACCGTATGAAAAAACTCATCTGCAAACTAAAAGATGATACCCCGGCAAATCCTGACGGAACATACAATTGGGTATGCTCTACCTGCGGCGCAATATTTGTTCAAAAGGAAGAACCTCAGTATTGCCCTTTATGTCTGAAAGAAGAAGTATTTTTTTACAAAAAGCCAAATTAGCATATAAATAGTAAAGGAGATTTACAAATGAAATTTCAGGAAATTAAAAATGGAATTTATTATTGCGGTTTAAACGACTGCGACAGAAGAATTTTTGATGAACTTATACCGCTTGAACACGGTACAAGCTACAATTCTTACCTTGTAAAAGGCAGTGAAAAAACAGCAATTATTGATACAATGTATCCGCCAAAAACCAAGGAATATTTAAAACGTTTAGCAGACAATCAGGTCGGCAAAGTTGATTATATAATAGCAAACCACGGTGAACAGGATCATTCAGGTTCAATTCCGGCACTGTTGGAAAAATATCCGAATGCAATGGTTGTGACTAACCCGAAAGTTGCCGAAAATATTAAATCCATGCTCCATGTTCCGGAAGAAAAAATAAAAGTTATTGCAGATGGCGAAGAACTTTCACTCGGCGATAAAACTTTGAAATTTATTTTTGCACCTGGAGTTCACTGGCCTGATACAATGTTTACTTATATTAAAGAGGACAATGTAATCTGTACTTGCGACTTTTTAGGCGCGCATTATACATTCAGTGATGTATTTGCCGTTGAAAGCAATGAACTGATGAAGAGTGCAAAGCGTTACTACGCAGAAATTATGATGCCATTCAGAATGATGTGCAAAAGATATACACAGATGATTAAAGACCTGAATGTGGAAATGATTTTGCCGAGCCACGGCCCTGTTTATACAAACCCGAATTATATTTTGGATTTGTATGCAGACTGGACATCTGATATGCCTAAAAACCTTGTTGCATTGCCTTACGTTTCAATGTACGAAAGCACAAAAGAAATGGTGGATTATCTCTCTGAAAAACTAAACGCAAAAGGTATAGATACATTCAAATTTGATATTGTGGATGATGACCTTGGCGATCTGGCAATGGCGCTTGTAGATGCGGCAACGATTGTACTTGGCACATCAATGGTTCTTGCAGGCCCGCACCCTATGGCTGTGAATGTAGCTTATCTCGCCGCTGTTCTCAGACCTAAAGCAAAATTTGCATCACTTTTAGGCTCTTACGGCTGGGGCGGAAACTTGTTCGGTCTAATTGCAGATATGTTAAAACCTTTGAAACTCGATTTGATAGAACCGTTACAGGTTAAAGGCAAACCAACAGCCGAAGATTTTGAAAAGCTTGATGAGATGGCTGAACAGATTTATGAAAAACATAAATCAATAGGTATTATATAAAACAGATCAGGAGATATTTTATGAAAGTAAATCCAATAAATACAACACCATTTGCAGGAATATTGAAGGTACAGTCAAGCTGGAATCTTGGCACAAATATGCTTGCGGCTGAAAACATCAAGAGAATAGAGGCTGACAACAACACTGACAATGTAAAAATCTTGTATCAGGAGCCGGATACTGATGAACTTAATGCAATCAAATTAAGGAATACAGATCCGACATTCGTATTGAGTGCTTATGCAGCAGCGTTAGCCGCTCCGGCAGATACTATCATTGATATTTCAGCATAAGTTGAGTGGATAAAAATAGAGCGGCGCGCCCGGTATCGGGCGCGCCGCTTTTGTAACAATTTATAATAAAATAGCTTGACTTAGAGCTACTCTAAGGATGTAAAATAATAACGGAGGTTAAAAATGGATAGACGAAAGTTCATAAAAAACACTCTTATTGCAACGGCCGGCGCTGCTGTATTGGGTACTGGAGCAGGTCTGACTAACAGTAAAATATCAAAAGGAGATAAAAAAATGAAAATACTTGTTATTACCGGAAGTCCGAGAAAAAACGGAAATTCAAACACACTTGTAGACAATTTTATAAAAGGGGCAGAAGAAGCAGGACATAGTGTTGTAAGATTTGATTCAGCCTTCAAAAATGTTCACCCTTGCATTGCCTGCAACAAATGCGGAATGAACGGTCAATGCGTGTTCAAAGATGATTTTGAATTTATCAGAAATAATATTGTTGATGCAGATGCGGTTGTTTTTGCTTCTCCTATGTATTACTTCGGAATATCAGCACAGATTAAAGCCGTTATAGACAGATTTTATGCAATCAACGGACAAATTCATGTACCTAAAAAAGCTGTTTTAATTATGGCTTACGCTGATACATCCGCAAAAGAAGCACAGCCTATAATCAGCCATTATGAAACTTTATTGAATTATCTTGGCTGGTCAGATGCGGGAAAAGTTATCGCGTCAGGAGTCTGGACAGAGGGAGATGTTAATCACACACAATATCCGAAACAGGCTTATGAGTTAGGAAAAAATTTATAGGACAGATTTGTGGTAAGAAAAAAGTTATAAATATTCTGATTTTTGGATTGTTTACACTCTCTAAATTTATACTATAATGAACAAATAAGTAAAAATGAATTTAAAGATGGAAATTAGAAAAATTTGTTCAAATAAAACGGATTTTATGGATATTTTGTTAATCGGAGATGAAGATGGCGCAATGATTAACAAATATCTGGAATCGTCAATACTTTTTGTTTTGTACGATAATAATATTTTGACATCAATCTGTGCTGTTATGGAGATTGATTCTGAAATAGTTGAGATAAAAAATATTGCGACTTATCCTGAATATCAAAATAAAGGGTACGCATCAGCATTGCTTGATTTTGTATGTAATAAATATCGCGAAAATTTTAAAACATTAATACTTGGAACGGGAGAAAATGAAAGTACGCTTAATTTTTATAAAAAACGCGGGTTTGTACAAACCCGCAGAGTAAAAAATTTCTTTATTGATAATTATTCTCATCCTATTTTTGAAAACGGAAAGCAATTAATTGATATGATTTATTTAGAAAAATCTTTGGTATGATTTTATGATTTAACTATGTCTTTAGCAAACGATTCGGAAGCGCGTGCATGAATTTCATCTTCAACTTTTTTGATGAATTCATCAACCGGCATTGTTCCGACCTGACCTATTCCGCGCGCACGAACTGCAACTGCATTGGATTCTATTTCCTTATCGCCTATAACTACAACGTAAGGTATTTTCTTATCCTGCAAGCTTTCTCTTATTTTGTAGTTCATACTTTCGGAACGGTCATCAAGTTTTGCACGAATACCTGCTTTTCGCATTTTTTTGTAAACTTCTTCCGCAAAATCGGTGTGTTTTTCGTTTGAAATAGGAACTATAGCCACCTGTGTCGGCGCAAGCCATGTCGGGAAAGCTCCGGCATAATGTTCTATCAAAATACCGTGGAAACGTTCCATTGATCCGAATACTACGCGGTGAAGCATAACAGGTGTTTTCATTGACCCGTCTTTGTCCTGATATTTTATATCAAAACGTTCCGGTAAATTGAAATCTAACTGGATTGTTGCACATTGCCACATTCTGCCAATCGCATCTTTGATTTTAAAGTCGATTTTCGGGCCATAAAATGCACCGTCACCTTCATTTATTTCGTATTGCATTCCGCGTCTGTCCATTGCTGCTTTCAGACCGGCTTCCGCTCTATCCCAGTTTTCTATTTCACCGACATAACTTTCCGGACGTGTTGACAGTTCAACTTCAAATGACATATTGAACAAAGCCATTGTATCTGCAACAAAATCAATAATTTCGTTTATTTCATCAACAAGCTGTTCCGGTGTACAGAAAATGTGTGCATCATCTTGCGTAAAGCCTTGAACACGTGTCAGACCTGACAATGCACCTGATTTTTCTTTTCTGTAAACAGTACCGAGTTCAGCCATTCTTAACGGCAATGAACGGTATGAATATCTGTTTGCCTGATAAATCAAAATATGGAACGGGCAGTTCATTGGTTTGAGAACAAACTGCTCATCGCTGTCATCATCTTTTTGGATAAAGAACATATTTTCTTTATAGTGGTCTGCGTGGCCTGAAATTTCCCACAATTTAGATTTTGCAATGTGCGGAGTATTAACAATTACATAACCGCGTTTTCTGTGTTCGGTTCTCCAATAATTTTCTATTTCTTCACGTACAATTGCAAGGTTAGGATGCCAGAGGACAAGCCCTCCGCCAAGTTCTTCTCTTGTTGAAAATAAATCAAGCTTTGCACCTAATTTTCTGTGGTCGCGTTTTTCAGCTTCTGCAAGAAAATTCAGATAGTCCTGCAAATCCTCTTTATTCCAGTAAGCCGTTGCATAAATACGCTGCAGCATTTTGTTCTTTTCGTTACCGCGCCAGTATGCGCCTGCGACTTTAAGCAGCTTGAACGCATTGCCCTTTATATAACTTGTGTTCGGAATGTGCGGCCCTGCACAAAGGTCGTTAAACAGCACATTTCCGTCTTTATCTTTTGTTAAATACAGTGTCGGATTGTCGTTTCTGTGTTCTTCCAGCAATTCCGCTTTGTAAATTTCGCCTTCTTTCTTAAACTCGGCAATTTGCGCATCCACATCCGGAATAACATATTTTTCAAACGTAAGATTTTGTTTGACTATGTTTTTCATTTCTTCTTCGATTTTACCCAGATCGTCTTCGGTAAACGCATGGCCGTCGGTTAAGTCAAAATCGTAATAAAAACCGTTGTCTACAGCCGGCCCTATTGCTAACTTTGCAGACGGGAACAGCTTTTGAACAGCTTGAGCCATAATGTGTGAAGTTGAGTGCCTGAGAATGTGGAGTGTTTCGTTGTTTTTTTCCATAAAAATATCCTTCCTTATCCTTTCGGGTTTTTGCGACGAATTTCTGTTTAATTAACAACACTTAAATAAACCTTCGTCCCCGGGGTGGATCCCCCTAACTAACTACAAACAACGTTATACCACTGACAAGATATTATTACAAGCTTACATATTTACATCGTCAAATTTCCAGTTGTTGCGCGCAATATTAGAGGCACACATCATGCCGCTTCCGTCTTTAGAACAGTCTTGTGCAACAAATTCTTTTGTTCTGTCGTTACCGGCCGGAACAAAGCCTTTATACGTGTATACAAAGACAAAAATATCCTTACCGATTACATTAGGCTTTTTGTTGCCGTTCAAATCAACATAAACAACGAGCCCGTCAATATCAGAATCAATCCCGAATTGCGCATCTAAATCTGACGGTATATTACCGTCAATATTATATAATGTTCCGTCAATTGTTTGAAAAGTTACGATATTACCGCCAATTCCACGTGCAGAACTGTTAGAAACGCTGTCACCATTAAGATGAGTAACGCTTTCCGGCCAGCAGCCGCTTTCATCAAAACATTCTTTTGCGACTTTTAAATTAGGTTTAAAATAAGTCAAATACCATTCCTGAACCTTGTCAGAACTGCCGTCATAAAAATCAAGATAGGGCATATCACCGTATTCTGCAACTGCGCGTTGTGCAATTTGTGCAAGAATAGCGTATACTTTTCTTAGTTTAACCTGATTAACTGTTTTATTATAACTGTTTACCAATGGTGGTATAGTCATAGCGGCCACCATACCTATTATGGCAAGCGTGACAAGAGTTTCTGCCAGAGTGAATGCATTTTTCTTCATTATACCCATTGATGTCCCTCATAAAAATGAGATACGTCCTCAACTATAATACTGTATAACGGTCGATAGTGTCAAGAAATTTAATACAAACAAAGTATTAGCAATAATTATTTACATAATATGTAAATAAAAAATTCTATCATACAATTACATTGATTAATCGACAGAGAATATTTCTTTGATATCATCCATAGTAAGCGATTTTACGATATTTCTGTCTACGGAAATTACGCTGTCAACAAGGTTTCTTTTAATAGTTTTAAGTTTCTGAATTTTTTCTTCAACAGTGTTTTTGGTAATAAGTCTGTATACAAATACTTTTTTCGTTTGCCCGATACGATACGCACGGTCAGTTGCCTGATCTTCCACCGCCGGATTCCACCACGGGTCATAGTGGATTACATAATCCGCTCCGGTCAAATTCAAACCTGTTCCGCCGGCTTTTAAGCTTATCAGGAAAATAGGTATTGTCGGGTTGTTATTAAAGTTTTCAACTGCAGCTTGTCTATCTTTGGTTTTACCGGTCAGATACTCGTATTTAATACCTTCACGTTCAAGCCAGCCCTTAACAATGTCCAGCATATCGACAAACTGGCTGAATAAAAGTATTCTGTGGCCTTCTGATATAATTTCTTCAAGCATTGATTTAAGTTTTTCAAATTTACCTGATGAAGATATATGTTTGACGTTTTCTTTATCATAAAGCCGCGGGTGACAGCAGATTTGACGCAATCTGAGCAATGCTGAGAAGATTGAAAGTCTGCTCTTTTCAAGACCGTTTTGTTCAATACTCTTAAACAATTCTTCTTTGGTACTGTCAAGCACCTGCAAGTAAAAGTCTTTTTGTTCATCCGTAAGTTCGCAGTATGCAATGTTTTCAACTTTATCCGGCAAATCTTTTGCAACATCACGTTTCATACGACGTAAGATGAATGGATAGATTTGCAGTTTAAGACGTTTCTCAACTGTTTTGTCAGCGCGTTCCATAATCGGGTTAACATAACGCTGATTAAATTCAGACATGTTGAATAAAAATCCCGGCATAAGAAAATCAAATACAGACCACAATTCTTCAAGTTTGTTTTCGATAGGTGTACCGGATAGCGCTAATTTATGTACGGCATTCAATTTTTTAACAGCCTGTGCAGTTTGTGAAAGCGCATTTTTGATATTTTGGGATTCGTCAAGAATAATATATCTGAAATTATATTCTTTTAATTTTTCAATATCACGACGTACAAGTGCATAGCTGGTAATTATAACATCATATTCAGGTATTTTTTTATACAAAGTTTTCCTGTCAGTACCGGTTAATTTCAAACAGCTTAAAGTCGGAGCGAATTTTTGAATTTCTGATTCCCAGTTAAACACAACTGTTGTCGGACAAATAACAAGTGTCGGTTCAGGCCCGTCCTCCTCTTTAGCTTTTTGTAAGACAGTAAGCGCCTGAAGGGTTTTACCAAGCCCCATATCGTCAGCCAGTATACCGTTTAAACCGTATTTATACATAAACCAGAGCCAGCCAAAACCTTTTATCTGGTATTCACGAAAATCTGCATTTATTTCTTTTGGCAGCTGTAAATCATCCGTTGCTGAAAAATTAGATATTTGTGACCAGAATTTTTCAAAGTTTTCACTCAAATCCAGTTTTACATTAAGATTTTTCATTTCTGAAATAAGGCCTGCACGGTATGTTTTTACAATAAATTTGTTATCGGCGTTTCTGAAAACATCAAACGAATTGAGAGTCCGAAGCAGACTGTAGATATCCTGCGCCGGATATTCAACAAAACCGAGACTTCTTATACGGCTGTATTTTTCCCCTCCCTGAATAGTATCGTATATTTCGTCAAAACTTATAATTTCTTCACCTACGCGGCCGTACAGAAATACTTCAAAACTATCCTGAGTTTCTTCACTAAAATCAATTTTTGCACAGAGTTCAAACGGATCATCAAGAAGCTTGAAGAAATTCATATCGTCTTTTTCTATAAATTTCCAGCCATCACCGGCCTGTTTGATGTAATAATTATAGAAATCAATTGCATTTTCTTTTTCCAGCGCAAGGTTGTTTGTCTGCATCGGGACAAAACGGCATGCCAAAAGCATATTGTAAGCTTCCTGTTCATGTTTTAAATTGCGTTTTATCCAGTAGACAAAATCGTCACCCGGCTTTTTGATTGTGATATAAGGTGTTTTATCAGTTAATTTTGAGTAAGGAACTCTTACGCCGTCATATTCAAATTCAAGAGATGCTTTTAATGACTGGTCATAATCAATTCCCATTGTAACAATTTTTACAGGCGGTCTTTCTTCTAACATCAGCTTGCTGATATTTTCTGCAATTTCAACATCCATTATTTCTTGTAATTTTGGCAGTTCTTCATAAATAAACTGGCCGCCGTCAGAATCTTTTAAGTCTGTAAATGAAGATTTGATAAGATTTTGCGGCAATGATTGTATTGCGACATTTGTCGGGAAGATTATATTTTTGTATCGGCCCCATTTTAAATGACGGGAGAAATAACGCACTTCTTCAAAAGGATAAACATCATCTTTATCAGGGCGCTTCCACTCCAATGACAGCAATATGTTACCTGTCTGCGAGGTATTTACATATAGAACTAATTTCCATTCCTGATTGGTAAATTTCAAACGCTGTTTGGTCTTTTCATCAAGAACTTCATCGGCCATCCCCAGAAGTGTGAACATGTGACCGAATTTTGTAATCGGAATGTCATACCAGCCTGCTTTTTTATCCTGACGTGATACTTTCAATAACTGCTGGAAGATAGCGACTTCAACCTTTTGAGAATTATTTAGTTTGAATGTCGGATCCTGCTTTTGAGCTTCTATCAGAGCCATCAAAATCGGTTCAATCTGGCGGACGACTTTGCCTGTTTCCCTTGAACGTACAAGTATTGAGAAGTAATTGGCTTTGCGTTTTGCATTAAAATGGAAAAGATAACTTCCGTCCGGCTCCTCAGTAAGAGCAGTATTTTCATCCGGAAAATCGGTTTCTATGCCGTATTTTGTTTCAAGCCAGTCCTCATAAGCGTGTTCATCAATTGCCTTTAATGCAACAGCTACCGCGTGTTTACACCATTCTTCTTTTAGCGGGCAATTGCAGCGCGCCTCAACTTTATTCTTTTTAAAGATAAGGTCTGTATTATAGTAATCCTGAAAATTTCCTTTTACTTTTCCCATATAGAAATTTTTTTCAGGATAAGTATCAAATACCATATCTTTTGTATGATACTCATATCCGCGGCGCCAACTACCTGCACCTGCTCTGTCTTTTATATACTTGTAATTAAATTCTGGAACGCTCATTCGCTAGAGTTTAATCTTTCTTTTACCTAAGGGTTTAATTCCGAATATAGATTTTTTAAAATCTATAAGCCCACAACAATAGTAATATACGATAAACAATTTTAAAAAGCAAGTTTATGACGAAACATTAAGAGCACAAAAGATGAAAATGCACCCAGTATGCAACGCCTATACCATAAAATGCTCCAGCAATAACTTCCAGCGGCGTGTGACCTAACAATTCTTTCAACTTGCCGCCTAATGCCTGAACATCGTGTTTATAAAAATCATCCATCATTCTGTTCAAACAGGCTGCAGTTTTTCCGGCAGCACGTCTTAAACCTGCAGCATCATACATTGTTATAAGTGCATAGCCTATTGCAACCGCAAATATTAAACTGTCAAAACCTGCAATTATCCCTATTGACGTGGACAATCCCATTACACCTGCCGAATGAGAACTCGGCATTCCTCCGGTTGTTGAAAATATTTTAAAATTTATTCTTTTTGTTTTTACGGTAAATATAATAAATTTCAATATCTGAGCGGTAAATGCCGAAAGCAAACCTGTCACTATTGCTTCGTATCCTGTGTCTATAATTCTGGTAATCATAACTTAACCCGTTTTTTAATTCCTTCTATTATGTCTATAAAAATTTGGGAGTTAAACTCATGTGTATTCATTATATCATAGCATTCCTTAAACAGGCAAGTCAATTTACATTTTGCGTTATCAATCCCGAAAAGGCTTACGTATGTAAGTTTTCCTGCATATTTATCTTTTCCCGGAGTTTTGCCCAGTGCTTCAAATGTTGATGTTTCATCAAGAACGTCATCTGCTATCTGGAAAGCCAGACCCAATTTTTCAGCAAACTCTGTAAGTATTGCCATTTTTTCATCATCAGCTCCGGCAATAATTGCTCCTGACCTTATTGACAGTTTAAACAAATCTGCTGTTTTATGCAGGTGAATATATCTGAGTATTTCGTTTTTATTATCTTTTATTTCTCCCTTTTCACTTTGGATATCAATTACCTGACCTGCAATTACGCCATAAGCTCCCGCATAATTATGATATTCATTTAAAAGTTTAAGTTTGCATTCATCAGAAAGGGCTTCAGAATTTTTAAGAATAATTTGCGGAGCGAATGTCAAAAGCGCATCGCCGGCCAGTACGGCAACAGCTTCTCCGAACATTCTGTGGTTACTGATTTTTCCCCGTCTGAAATCATCATTATCCATACACGGTAAATCATCATGAATAAGTGTTTGAGCATGCAACATTTCTATTGCACAGGCTGTCGGCAGTGCCTTTTCTATATCACCTTTAAGCATACGGCAGGTTTCAAGGCACATTACAGGTCTTAGTCTTTTCCCCGGCAATAAAACCGTATACCGCATTGATTTAAACAAATCTTCCGGCTGCTGCACAACCATGTATTCATCAAGTTTATCTTCTACAATGTCAATAAGTTCTTCCATTGTAAATATTTTTTTTGCTTTACTCATCTTCTTCTATGTCCTTATATAAATTCTGTTTTAAAGTTCTACGCGAATTTTGGCGTTTCTTGCCGCTTATTTTGGCAACATGTTTATTGTTAATCTTTTTGGTTAAAACTTCTGTTTTGGTCCCCTCATACTTAACAAGCTCCTTGTATGCATTGGCCTCATCCACAAATGCCAGATAACTTTCATATCGCGACGGATCTATTTTGTCAAGGTTAGCCAGAACATTACATCCATCCTCGTGTATATGGAGGCAGTTGCTGTATTTACATTTGTCACTATAAATTTTTATATCATCAAACAGCAAATCAACCTCAGCCGGCATGATAAAATCAAATTTCACATTACTAAATCCTGGTGTATCCACTATCCTTGAAGTATCATTGAGTTTAATTATTTCGCAATGTCTTGTTGTATGAGTCCCGCGCTGCAATTTTTCACTCACGGCTTTTGTCCGCAAATTTAATTCAGGATTAATCGCATTTATTAAACTTGATTTTCCAACGCCTGAATTGCCGCACAAGACGCTTGTTTTATCTTTCAAAAGACGTTCAAACGCCTTTATTCCGCTGTGTTCTGTTGCTGATGTATACACAACATCAAACCCCAGAGTTTTATATATCTTTGTAATTTTTTCTTTGAGATGTCTATCCCATTTTAAGTCACTTTTATTAAAGCACAATTGGGCCGGAATATTATAATAATGAGCCAGAGCAATATATCGATCCAGCTGTGCAAGATTTAAGTCAGGTTCTTTCAGGGCCGAAACTATAATTATCTGATCGATATTTGCAACGCTCGGTCTTGCTATATAATTTTTTCGCGGAATGATTTCTTCTATATATCCGTTATTATATTCGGCAAAATCACCTACATAAATTTTTTCTTTCCGTTTTTTCAGTACTTCACGAACTTTGCAGACGGTTGTTGTACAGCCGTCATCTATATAATAAAAATCAGAGTGAATTTTGTATATTTGTCCTTCTGCCATTTCAAATGTATATTAGCATAAACAGTAATGTTTTTTCAAAAATTTACCTCAAATATTTTTTTAATAAATTCTGCCAACTCATATAAACAGATGTTTACTTCTCTCTAAAAAACATTAATATAAAATTATGAAAAAAATATTTTTAATCTTATTTTCAATAATCTTTATAAGCAGCGGCTGCGTTTTAGCGGACGGTGATTTATGGGACAACATGAGCGGAGATCACAATTCCTACGGTCAGAAACCTGTTTCTGATGAAGAATTTAACAGTGTTGTTGAAAAGCTAAAAGAAAAGAAATTTGGCAAAAAGAAAAATAAAAACATTCCAAAAGGCGAAAGCTACCGTCAAAGCAACGAAACCGATTATATAAATAAAGTTGATGAGGAACTGCCTGTATTGTGTATTCCGGCACCGCTTCAAGCAGATGTAAACCATGTAATACCTGTCGGGCATTATCAAATTGTAGGAGAAAAAGTAAACGGTGAACCTGTCATAAAACTATATCAGGCACATTATTTAATAGCGCAGCTGCCGGCGTGCGAAACTTTAGATGATTTCGGACAAAAACATATTAACTTTGTAGAGTTATTACCTGAGGATGAAGACAAAGTTAAAATCATTTTCGGAAACATTGATTTCAATGCATACACAATTTTAGATATTGCAAAGACAACTTCAGAAGAATAATTTGTGCTATAATAAAAACAAAGTTATAGCAAAAAATACAAGGGGAAAAAGATGGCAAGAGCAATAATAATGGTCATAGATTCCTGCGGTATCGGCGCTATGCCTGACTGCCGTGAATTCAACGACATTCCGGAATGTAATACTTTGCGTAATGTTTGCGCATTCAATCATGGTTTAAATCTCCCGAACCTTGTCAAACTCGGGCTTGGCAATATTCAGGATTTTGAAGGAATTGCCAAAAATCCTGACCCGATCGGTCAATACGGAACAATGAAAGAAAAATCAAAAGGAAAAGATACAACCACAGGCCACTGGGAAATAGCAGGGTTAATCTCAGAAAAACCTTTTGCAACTTTTCCGCAAGGGTTTCCGCAGAAATTAATTGATAAATTTATCGAAGAAACAAATTGCGGCGGAGTGCTTGCCAACTGTCCTGCAAGCGGAACGGCGATTATTGAACAGCTTAACGAAGAACATCATCAAACAAAATTCCCGATAGTTTATACAAGTGCGGACAGTGTTTTTCAAATTGCTGTCGATACTGATTTAATCCCGCTTGAAACATTATACAACTGGTGTGAAACCGCACGAAGAATACTTGATGAGGATGATTACAACGTATCGCGTGTAATTGCGCGTCCTTATAAAATCATAGACGGCAAGCCCACAAGAATTTCAAAAGACAGACGTGACTATTCAATGGTGCCTTCACATACACTGTTAAATGATATAAAGGACAGTGGCATGAAAGTTGTTGCCATAGGCAAAATTGAAGATATATTTTCTAAATCAGGAATAACACATGCTATTCATACCGGTTCCAACAAAGAAGGTCTGGAGTTGACATTAAAAGCAATAAAAGAAGAATTGCCGCTTGAGCCTATTGCATATCCTGATTATAAAGACAGTGCAAATAAAAATTATCTAATTTTTACCAACCTTGTTGATACAGATATGCTATACGGGCACAGAAACAATGCCGAAGGTTACGGAAAAGCTATAGAAGAAATAGATAGCTATCTGTCTGATATTTTAGAACAATTACAAGAGGACGACTTACTGATTATTACGGCTGATCATGGCTGTGATCCGACAGTTCCGGGTACGGATCATACCCGTGAATACGTGCCGTTACTGGTTTACGGCAAAAAGGTAGCTCCAAAAAATTTAGGATTAATCGAAGGTTTCGATTATGTTGCAAAAATTATAAAAGACTGGATATTTTAAATTTTTGGTGTTATAATATGTTTGGCAAAGAAATTGCCAAAGTAATACTAAAAAAAGGAGATACTAAAATGACAGTAAAAGTTAACGATTCTTGTATCGGATGCGGCGCTTGCGAATCAATTTGTGACGCTGTATTTTCAGTAGACGGTATCGCTAAAGTTGACGAATCAGCTGTTGCTGACAACATGGATGGTGTTAAAGAAGCAGCAGAAGCTTGCCCTGTAAGCGCTATCGAAGTTGAATAATTTTTATTCATAAAGAAAAGAAAGCGGCCGGTTGAATTTCAACCGGCCGCTTGTTTCGTGATTAAATAATACTTTATTGCCTTTTTACAATTAAATAGTGAGTAGCTCTACCCTCTCCTATTTTTTCAAGCACACCTTTCTGTATCAAATCTGCAATATCCCGCATCGCCGTATCCTGCGAGCAACTACATATTTTAGCCCATTTTGATGTAGTCAGATTTCCTTCAAAGTTATCCAAAAGCTTATTCAGAATTTTTTGCTGACGTTCATTTAACAATATACCTTTATGCATTTGCCAAAATTCAGCTTTTTGAAAAATATTTTGCAGCAGTTGTTCTGAATTTTTTATCGCACAAAGCAGGTTTTCTAAAAACCACTTCAGCCATTCTGTAATATCTAAAGAGTTATTTTGTGTTAATTGCAGTGCTGCATAATACGATTTTCTAACTTTTTTAATTTGTGATGACATAGAATAATAACGATTTGATGAATTTTCGCTTCTTGCAAGAAGCATATCTGTTAGAGCCCTTGCTATTCGTCCATTACCATCCTCAAAAGGATGAATAATTACAAACCACAAATGTACAATTCCGGCCTTAATAATCAAATCCGTATCGTTTTCATTATTTATATAATTTATTAATGCATCCATTTCTTTTTTTAGTGATGCTGCAGGCGGTGCTTCGTAATGTATTTTTTCATGACCAAGCGCTCCGGAAACTACCTGCATAGGGCCATTTTTATCATCTCTGTAAGAGCCTGTAATAACCTTATATAATCCGCTAAAACCGCCCGGGAACATTGCAGCCTGCCAACCTAACAACCTTTCTTCACTCAGTTCTTTGGCATAATTTTGCGTTGCATCAAACATCATATCGACAATACCTTCTACATTTCTTTCTACGAAAATATCGCCGCCAATATGCAATCCAAGTTTTTTAGCGATAGATGAACGTACCTGTTCCTCATTCAGTTTAAGTCCTTCAATTTCGCTAGATTTAATAACATCTTCTGTCATAACATTTAGCAATGCAGAATTATTATTTTCAAAACCTGCTCCGGCCATTTTTCCCAACAGATACCCTTGTCTAAGTTTAACTTCTGATACAAGTTTAAAAATAACAGTCTTGTTATACGTGAAATGTGGATATTCAGGATTTTGCCATATATACTGTTTCATATAAATCTCCGCATGTTATGCGTATATTATAACCTATTTTCTCCGCAAAAGCAAGATTAATCTCCGCAAATATTGCGGAGATTTTACAAACTTATCTCCGCACAACAATCGGGCTTAATAGGTAAAATCCGCCAAGCCTTCGCCCTCAGCTCGTTCGCGCTCGAACGCAGTCACCGTTCTCGGCTGCTATCAGGCACAAATAAACCACTCCCTAAGTAAATAGGGAGCTAGGCCTGAGGCGATTGTCTTGGATTTCCTCCACGCTCACGGAGTTTCGCCTTTTGTGCTTGCGCCCAAGCCGGCTCATTCCGTTCGCTATCCGGACTAACTCGCTTATGCTCGTGTCGTCCGTACGGAAATCCGCTCGAACGCAATCACCGTTCTCGTCTGATATCAGTAACAAATAAAAACCTCCCATAAGGGAGGTTTTTATTTGTGCCTGATGCGATTCGAACGCACGACCTTTTCCTTCGGAGGGAAACGCTCTATCCAACTGAGCTACAGGCACACTATTGACCTGACAATATTATCGTAAAATCGGTCTCGCCGCAATAGTAATTATTCGGGTCATATACAAATTGTATTCCGCTAAAACCCGGAACCTTCTGGCTTAAACGGTTATAATATTCATTCGTTACTTTACTTGAATGCGCAATAAACTGTGAATGTGAACGGTTAGATTCGCCCGTACATTTAACCTCAATTCCTAAACTTTTGAACGCATTAACAAGCTGTCTTGCATCCTCAGCCCTATCTGTTGAATGCATAACACTTGCACTATATGTTGCAGTCTCATCAATTGGCATTTTATCTCTATAGATAACCCTATTTACAACTTCTTGCGTTTTTTCAGGATCTAAAATCCAATAGCTTACAGCACCTCTCTGGTTTGGCGCCCCCGGCAACATTGCAATTTCTATTTTATTCATATCAATATGCTTTGCCATTGCTGCATATTGTGACAATTCATACACCGATAAATCAGTTTTAATATACTGTCTTGCAACATTTATAATATCAGGTATTTTAGTTATGGTTTCAGGACTTTTTAAAGCCTCGATCATACCGCGCATAAACCATTGCTGACGCTGTGTTCGGCCAATATCCCCGAGTGCATCATGACGGAAGCGCAAATATCCGACAGCTTCTTCCCCTGACAAATGATGCTCGCCTTTAGAAAGATTTATGTGAAGATTACCGGCATAGTCATTATAATGCATTGGTTTTTCTACATATATATCAATGCCGCCCATTGCATTTATAATTTCCTTAACAGCATTGTCATGCACCATAATATATTTATCTATATGCACCCCTAACGTATTTTCAACGGTTTCTTTCACCATATCAATGCCGCCTATTGCATGCGCCGCATTAATCTTGTTTATTCCGGCATTCCGCGGAAGATAAACCTTACTGTCTCGCGGAATAGACAACGCATTAACTGATTTTGTCTTAGGATCTATATTTACAAGTATAATAGTGTCGGATCTTGTTCCCTGCCAAACATCAGCAACATTGTCATTGTTTGAATCAACGCCCAAAAACAGAATATTCTGTCTTTTAGGGCCAAACGGCCAGGCAAAATCCGCATGCTCTTTATTTTTACTGCTTCTTGACAATTTTACAAACAGTTTTGTTATTGGTGAATTATCCCCAAAATGTTTAGCCAGAAAATTTTCATTATCAGCCAGTATAAAAATACTTAAAAGTACGCCCACAAAAATAATACACATTAAAACAATTGCACGCATAAAAGAACGCTGTTCGGCACGGGCTTTACGTGCTTTTTCAATCGCTTCCTGTGCAGCCGCAAGCTGAGGGTTTACATTGTTATTCTGATCGTTAATATTATGTATTGTCATTTTTTTATCCTGAGTTTAGTTTTAGAAATTAAATTATATTTCAATAATATTGAATATGCATCAAGTGTTTTAATGATTTTAAAAAACTTTTGATATCAAGAATGTTGAAACAAGTGTGAAATATATTGCCAGCCCGATGACATCAATTGTTGTTGCGATTACAGGGCCTGAGGCAACCGCCGGATCTATATTCAAACTTTTTAGTGCAAAAGGCGTAAAAGTTCCGATAACCGTTGCCATAGTCATATTAACAGCCATTGCTATACCTACAATAATGCCGAGTTCAATGTTATGCTGCCAGCCCCATGTCGCAAGCGTAACTAATAACCCGAAAATACTGCCTATTGCCATACCTATAAACATTTCTCTCATCATGTGATGAAAAGCAGAACTCAATGTTACCTGCCCTGTAGAAAGTCCGCGTACCATAAGCGTGATACTTTGAGTACCAATATTTCCGCCAAGTCCGGCCAGAAGCGGCATAAATATCGCAATAATCGGCAATGCATTTAATGTGTGGTCAAAATGGTGAGCCACATTAACCGCAACAAATTCCCCGAGTAATGTTATAAAAAGCCACGGGGTACGTGCACGTATTGCCTGTATTATATTACCTGAAAGAATTTCATCTTCGTCAACAACTTCAGTTGAAATACCGGAAGATTGGTAAATTTCTTCTGTGGTTTCTTCTTCAAACAAATCATGAACGTCATCCCACGTAATCATCCCTTTTAACCTGTTATACAAATCCACAACAGGCAGAGCGCTGTACTGATATTTCATAAATTCATCTGTGATGTAGTCGCTGTAATCGTCAACATGAAGTTTAACTATATCGCTAATCATTATTTCTTCAACTGTTTTGTTAATTGGAGAGGTAAGCAGTTTGCGCAGGGAAACAACACCAAGAAGGTGATTTTGCTTATCTACAACATAAACATAGTAAAGCTCCATATTATCTTTTTCTGCTTTAATTCTTATGTGATTTAAGACATCCTGAACAGTCATATCAGAATTTACTGTCAGGACAGTCGGGTTCATGATCCCCCCTGCAGTGTCCTCATTGTATGTTAAAAGTTCTCTGACTTCATCGGAGAATTTTTGCGGTAATTTGTCTAAATAAGTTTCACTCTCATCTTCTTCCATATCACCCAAAACATCGGCCGCAGCATCATGCGGAAGTTTTGTGATGATTTTCGAAGCCATTTCCTGATCAATATCCCCAAGGAGTTCAACCTGCATTTGCGGGTTCAAGTATTCCATTAAGTCTGCTGCTTCGTCAATATCAAGAAGCTTAAAACACTTTAAACGCTCATCGGGTTTTAATTCTTGAAATATATCCGCCAAATCCGCAACGTGATAGCTGGCGAGTTCTTCTTTCAATTGAGTCAGAGTCTCGTCATCCATTATTTCGCGCAAGCGTTCAACGATGTTAGGAATATTAATCATACCATTATTATAATACAAACAGAGATATTTTGACTAAATAAAAACGATGCAACATTAAAACTTTCTGTTGTATTACATTATTCGTTTAAGTTCTTCAGGTCTTGAAGAACGAGCCATTGCATCTTCCAGGGTTATTTTACCTTCTTTGTGCAAACTGGCAAGAGACATTTCAAGAGTTTGCATCCCCATTCCCTGATTCATCTGTATTGTTGAATAAATCTGAGCGGCTTTTGCTTCTCTGATAAGGTTTGAAATAGCCGGAGTTACAAGCATAATTTCCTGCGCCATTACACGGCCTTTTTTCGTTCCGTTTGGCTGTAAACGCGGCAGCAAGGTTTGTGCAAATACAGCTACAAGCGAGTTAGCAAGCTGTACACGGATTTGCTGCTGCTGACCTTCCGGAAATACGTCGATAATACGGTCAATAGTTTGTGCAGCAGACGAGGTGTGCAAAGTCCCGAATACAAGGTGCCCTGTTTCTGCGGCCGTCAGCGCAAGTGCGATGGTTTCATGGTCACGCATCTCACCTACCAGAATGATATCAGGGTCTTCACGAAGTGCAGCGCGCAATGCATTTGAGAATGATCTTGTATCCATACCTAACTCACGCTGGTGAATAATACTTTGTTTAGATATATGGATATATTCTATAGGATCTTCAATTGTTAAAATATGCAAGGATCTTGTTGTATTAATATAATCAATCATTGCCGCAAGTGTTGTTGATTTACCTGAACCTGTCGGGCCAGTTACAAGCACAAGTCCGCGCGGCTTTTCAGAGGTCTTTCTGACAATATCAGGAAGTCCTAATTGCTCAAACGAAGGTACTTTTTCCGTAATCGTACGGAATGCAGCCGCATAATTGCCTTTGTCTTTATAAAAGTTAACCCTGAAACGGCTTATCCCTTCTACGCCATAAGAAAAATCCAGTTCCCAATCCTGTTCAAGACGTCTTCTTTGTTCATTTGTCAGCATAGGGAAAAGTAAATTTTCAACTTCATCAGGCGTCAAAGGCGGCATATCATATCGTTTAAGATTACCGTCTATACGTGCAACCGGCGGAAGATTGCTTGATATATGCAAGTCACTGCCGCCATCTTTTACCATTCGTTCCAATAATTCTTCTATTGCCATCTGTTATTCCTTTTTTATTCTGAAAAATTCATTATTGAATCTGCTTCTTTCATCGCAATTTCTATCAGCAAATACGTCATATAGGCTCCTAATGCCACGGCTTTCGGGTCTAAATCAGTATGATTTGCCGCTTCAATTATTGCCGTATTAATCTCAGGATTTTCATCCTTTATATAATGAATCATTTTTTTGCGCCATGCCGGTATATCTTTGAATATTTGACTAAATACTGTAGCTGCATTTTCCTCTGATACAATTGGTAACATAATATCCTCTCGTATATCTTATGTTGTTATAAATATTATATATGAAAATCAGTTCTTAGTCTAACATTTACGCAATAAATACTATGTTTAATGTATAATAACAATATGAGACTTGTGGATATAAGACTGACGAATTACAGAAATTGCAAGGATTTGAGCCTTGATTTTAATTCAAACAAAGTTTTAATTATCGGAAAAAATGCTCAGGGTAAAACCAATATTCTGGAGAGCATTTACTTTTTGTCGTCATTAAAAAGCCCGCGAACCTCAAATAATATAGAACTCATTAATTTTGACGCTGGAGAGACTGAAATAGAAGCGGATATAATCAAAGCTGACACTGATATAGAACTGACTTATAAATACACAAGAGAAAAAAGCCGCGAATTGAAGATTAACGGGGTAAAAACAACTCCTAAAAATTTTAAATCAGTCTTGAGGACCGTTTTATTTTCAACCTCTGATTTGCTATTGCTGCGCGGAAACCCTTCTGACAGGCGTGACTGGCTTGATAGAGCAATATCACAGGTTTATCCGGCTTATGATGAAAGACTTTCCAAATACGATAAAATCCGCGTTCAAAAAAATAACTTTTTGAAAGAAGGCGTCATTAATGATACTCTTTTAGATGTTTACAATGAACAACTGACAATAACCGGCAGCAATATCATTTATTTAAGAAAAAAATTTTTAAAAGAAATAGAAAAAATTGCAAAAGAAAAACATCTTATAATTTCAGAAACCGAAGATTTGCGTCTGGAATATACATGTTCATTTTTAAATGATGAAAACGAAATTGACGATATAGCCTCAGCATTTGAAACTGCATTAGAAGAAAGGAAAAATGAAGAAATACGCCGCGGCCAGTCCTGTGTGGGGCCGCACCGTGATGACATAGCGTTTTTTATCAACAATAATGAGGCAACAAAGTACGCATCTCAGGGACAGCAAAGAACAATTGTGCTTGCTCTAAAACTTTCGGAACTTGATATTATTACGGAAAAAACAGGGAATGAACCTATTTTGCTTCTTGATGATGTACTGGCCGAACTTGACGATTTAAGACAAAATTATCTGCTCAAATCAATCAATGCACAAACACAAACTGTCATCACATCAGTAGACACAATTTTATTTGAAGAAGAGTTTTTAAAAGATGTCAGAATATACAAAATCGAAAACGGCAATATTACAGATTAATCGCCATTAAATATAAAGCTTTTAATTTTTCGCCATTTAATGAGGCTAGTTTATTTAAAATTGCGAGTTTTAATTCTTCATCAGATGCAAAACAATCATTTATAAATAATTCCTGAACCTTAATTCCGAATGCATCGGCAATTTTTTCAAGATTTTCTGCTGTCGGAAAGCTTTCACCATTCTCTATTCTAACAACCTGCCGCGGGTTTAGATCAATTAATTCTGAAAAATATTCCTGAGAATATTTTCTTTGTTTTCGCAGTTCTTTTATCTTGGCCCCGAGTAGTTTTTTGATATTCATCTCAGCCTCCTGTTAAATTATAACGATAGCCGTATGCAAGTTTAAGGCAATTATTTGGCGTGAATACTTGACAAATATGCAAAAATATGTCATGCTTCTGGCAATAGTTTGTCATATATTTTGTAATAAAGCGAAAAATAATGTCATAAAGGAGGTTGTATGGAAGAATTAAGTAAAATTTTTGCTCGGCAGAGCCGCAAGGGGCGCGGAATGCGTGCCGCCTTCACGCTAGCGGAAGGCAGGCCAGCCTGCACCACCATTCAGGTGGCCGCTAAAGGTGGACAAGTCCGCTCTTACACATCAAAGGTGAGTAAAGTGAGTACAGTGAGTGAGGTGAGTAAGATGTCGAAACAAGGCGAACAACAATTGCTGCATTCCCTTCTACCTATGGGAGAAGGTGGCCGGAGGCCGGATGAGGGTGCGGACTACGTCCGCTCTTACATGGAGACCGCTAAAGAAGTACGGTCAACAATAATTCATGACGAAACCCGTCACGAAGCCACAGAGCCAGCCTCATGTAAATCCTTAGTGCCTCAGTGCCTTAGTAACTTAGTGCCTTTCCGCAAGACCGCCTTCACCCTTGCCGAGGGCAGGCCAGCCTGCACCACCACTCAGGTGGCCGCTAAAGCAGCTTTCACTTTAGCCGAAGTCCTAATCACCCTCGCAGTAATTGGCGTGGTGGCTGTTCTGACAATCCCCGGTTTAATAAAGAACCATAACGAGAAGGCATGGTCTACAGCTAAGGACCTCTGGGAAAAGAAACTCACCGAAACAGTTCGCAGAATGAACACCGATGGCGTTATGACAGGACATGATACAACAGAAGACTTTATGGACACTTTCAAACAGTATATGAAAGTTATTAAAACCTGTGACAATAACGATTTAAACAAATGTTACAGTCCAGAATTCGTTCTAACAGGTAAAAGAGATAATTTAGAAAAGAAATATATTGAAGATTTTAAGACAGCAAATGATTTAGGGGTATCCGACTGGAACACAAATACAATGTCTTTTGTTATTTCAGACGGAACAACAGTAATTGCGGCGTATAATCCGAACTGTCCTTATGCTGACCCGATTGAGGATACCGGCAGTCAGGTTGCGTGTTTAAGTATGATGATAGATGTAAACGGTAAAAAATCTCCTAACCGCGTTGGCAAAGATATATTGCTTTCCAATGCAACAATTTCTACCTGCGATAACCCGATCGGAGATTTATGCTTTAGCACTGACTTTCTTGCTAATACAATACTAAATACATGCTCGACCGGAACAGAAGAAGATAAAGCTTATGATACTACCGGAGATGATAATTTTTATTGTGAATATAATTATTGGGCCGGTGCTAAAAAGACATGCGCTCAGAAAAACATGAGTCTGGCAACGCTTGAGCAACTTGCACAACTGGCAAGCAATTTATATGTAGATAGCAGCGGAAACAAAATAACAATTGGAGAGACTACGAACAAAACGGGAATCAAGGTAAATGACGAGTATAGTCAAAATCCTCCAATTACTCTTGACAAAATTTACTGGTCAGGAGATGGCCTTGTAGGTATTGCAAACTGTAGAATCTTCGATACGGATAGCACTGAAGATATTGGACTTAGTAAGAATTATAATACAAACTATGCCGTGTGTGTGGGTAATTAGCTTAGCGGGCGACTTCGGCTCACCTCTCTAAAAGGCACTAAGGCACTAGCGGATTTGCGGACGGACGGAACGAAGTGAGTCCGGATAGCGAACGGAACGAGCCGGCCGGAGCAGCGCTCCTCAGGCGAGTCTCCGTGAGCGTGAAGCAAATCCAAGACAGGGGGCTAAGGCACTAAGTATTATCAAAGATAAGGCAATGTGATTATTTTCTCGTTGCCTTATTCCTGTAACCACTTAGTCACTTAATCACTTGTCTTGGATTTGCTTCACGCTCGCAGAGTTTCGCCTATAGTGCTGGCGCACAAGTCGGCTCAATCTGCTCGCTACCCGGATTTGCTCACTTCGTTCGCGCCATCCGTCCGCAAATCCGCTAATCACTTAGTCACAATTACAGTGCCTTCGTACCCCAGTAACTTTCCCATGTCACCCCACATTTTTCATGTGTTCAATTTTCATCTCAGGTTTGAGTGTTATGCCGATAACATCAAGCCGATATTTTTTCACTTTGTGTTCATTTAAGTAATTCATTATTCCTGTTTTTAAATTTTTAAGTTTTGATTGTGTAATCGCCTCAAAAGGTGTGCCAAAAGCATCACTCTGCCGTGTTTTTACCTCAACAAATACAACTGTGCCTTTGTATTCTGCGATAATATCTATTTCACAAAAACGCGAGTAATGTTTATTGCGCTCCAGTATCTTATAACCCGATTTTTCAAGGTACCTGCAAGCTAAATCCTCTCCGGCTGTTCCTTTGGTGCGATTATTCATTATATCCTCCGGCTACTGTTTATTACCGCATCTGGCGAATTTTGTTTCGTCAATCAATTTATACACATCCTTTACGACACAATTTTTACTCCAGCGTGCAGGAGAAATGTCAATTCCGCCACGGCGTGTATAGAGTGCACAAACAAACAATTCATCTTTTGTATCCAACAAGTCGTAAAGTCTTTTATAAATCATTTCGCAGCATTCTTCATGAAAATGATATTCGCAGCGAAAAGAGGTCAGGTACTTCACCAGCGCCCCTTCATCAAAATGTTTGCAGGATTTATAGTAAATAAACAAATCCCCGAAATCAGGCTGATGCGTAACGCGACAATTAGAACGCAATGCATCGAATGTTAAATAATATTCCTGCACCCATCCGGCATCTTCAAGTTTAATTACTTCAGGTGCTTCTTTGAACGCATCAGCTTCTATTTTTGTTTCATCCACAAAATTCATTATATTTTTAAAAACGGAAAAAATATTTATGCGTTGTGCATTGTTGTCAATAAATGCCGCAACAACAGAGGTTTGAAGTTTCTCGCTTAAATCTTTTTCTATAAGATTTTTGCAGATTTGCAGACATTCTTCAAAAGTCTTTCCAAAGCGCGACATATTAAACGAGTTCAGATACAGTTTCAATGATTTTGATTCAACAATAAATTCACTGCTGCAATTGTATTTTATTTTAAGCAGCCTTGTCAGCGGGATGCCGTTTTCGGTCATTGTCGAAAACTCATAAGCATGCCAGATATCCCATCCGAGAAACGGCAAGTCATTATTATCAATATTATATTGTAATCTATTATCTGCCCTTGGCACAGCAACAAGCAAAGACGGGTCATACATTTTGCTTCCGTCTGTTTTTTTACCCAAAAATTTGGAGGCTATTTCGCTTGTTCTGTCGGTCATAAATTCCTCTTTTGAGATTATATTAACACAAAAACGCCCCGCGTTAAGCGGGGCGTTTAATAATTAAATCTTATGCTATTTCCTCGTAAGCCTGAGGATTGTTCAGCAGGTCATAATTAATTTCGTTTTCGTTATCAGCAATAGCAGCAACCACAACCGTATCTGATGTAACGTTTACCAGTGTTCTCATCATATCAGTAACTCTTTCGATTGTGAACAGGAATGCAAAACCTGCAACAAGCTGTTCAGGACTTAATCCCATACCGTTAAGGATTAGGGCAATAGTAATCAAGCCCGCTCCGGGAATACCCGCGCATGTACTTGATGCAATTATTGCAAGTAAAGCTATCTGAACAATCAGGAACAGATCAAGCGGAACACCATAAGCCTGCGCCAGAAATATAACGGCAACGGTTTGTAATAGTGCCGTACCATCCATATTCAATGTTGCGCCCAAAGGCAATACAAAACTTGAGATTTTATGAGAAATACCGCGTTTTTCACAACAAGCAATTGTCAAAGGAAGTGTTGCTGAGGAACTTGCGGTACCGAATGCGACCATCATTGCTTCGGCCACAGCAGAATAAAGCATTACAACAGAAACCTTTGAGAAGAATTTCAAAAACAGCGGATATACAACAAAAAGCTGTAGTAAAAATCCTAAGAACAATACAAACAGGTATTTTGAAATACTTGCGAAAATATCAATACCAAAACTGGAAACCGCACTTGCAGTCAGGGCAAAGATACCCGGAGCCGCCAGAAACATAATCCAGTCGGTTATCTTCATCGTCGCTGCAAATACTGATTCAAAGAAAGAAACAATCGGCCTGTTTACATCCCCGACTTTTGCCAGTGCAACAGCAAAAATCAGCACGAAAACGATAATCGGAACCATATCGCCATAAGCAAAAGAGCGGAAAGGGTTATTAGGTATAAATCCTAAAAACAGGTTTAAGATATTTCCCTGCTGTTGTGCCATAGCTGTCGCAACAGAGGCTTGAACTTCCGCAGCGGCATTTTCTGCAATATAGTGCGCCGCGCCGATACCCGGTTTAAATATCAGAGCAAGTGCAGCTCCTATTGCCACAGCCGCGATTGTAATAATTCCGTAATATAAAATCATTTTCTTACCGAATTTACCGAGTTGTCTGTTATCTCCGACACTGGTTATACCGATAATAATTGCTGATACAACAAGCGGGATTACGACCATCTGAATAAGTCTGATAAACACCTGACCGACAAATGTCAAAATTGCAGACACAAGCGCGCTCGGATGTCCGTGTAAAAATATTCCGACTAAAATACCGGCAATAATACCGAAAAATATATGCCAGTTACGCTTAATTCCAAGTCCTAAAGCTATCAGGATTTGCATGTGTAATTTCATATAATCAACCTCATTTTTAAGTACTTTTACCAGTATATTATATACTTTTACACAAAATTTTTCAATTTATTTACAAGATTTGAAGCTAAAAATCAATCGTTTAATGTAGCTAATTACACTGCTTCCTGCTGCCATTAAGTTCTAAATCACCATAATGTATAAATCCGCAGATACAGAAAAGAGGTGAAATAAATTCACCTCTTTTTAAAATTATTTTAAATGTGCGCCGCAGCATTTTTTGAATTTTTTGCCGCTGCCGCACGGACACGGATCGTTTCTTCCTACTTTTGACAGATCAATATTTTCATCAATCTGCGGACGTTCTTCATTTTCTTCTATAATTCCCAGAGTATTTGAAAATGCCTTTGATTTATACAGAACTGTTGTTGATGAAAATATTTTTTGTTCCAGATATTTTGCCTTATACTTTTTCAAAAGTTCATCAAGAGTATAGTTTGCGTTACAAATTTCGTTGATAACTTTCATAAAGTTTTCGTGTCTTTCAGCTACACGCTTGATTATATTTGCAGAAAATTTGTCATTCAGTAAGAAATATTGAACGCATCCTGCATAATTTTCTATTTCTTTATAATCTTTTGCCTCAAATATTTTATTAAATGTTTCATAGAAAGGTATTGCATATAAACCTAATTCGCGGTCAAAGATTACGCCGACATCATAAGTTTCGCTGTGGGAAGAAAATCCGCCCAGCGAATTTTCCAAAAAGTTTTCGTATGAGTTGTTGAACTCTCTTACATCAAAATATTTGTATGTTTCGAGGGTTTCAATCTTATCTTCAAAAGGATTGCGTTCGCCTAATTCAGCATACTCATTAAAAAGGCTGATTATATCATCTGCATATTTGTTTGTTGTGATAATTTCATCTTTTCCAAAATATTCAATAAATTTTTGGTAAACTTCTTCAACATTTTCTTCCAGTTCTTTAAGTTTTTCCGGATTGTCCATATAAACAAGTTCAGGATTTTGAATAATTTTTGCAATAGAAAAACGCAATGCATCATCCCGTCTGTTAGAAGGCAAAACACCTGATATTTCCAACAGATAATGAGCACCTTCATAAGAGAATATTCTTGCAATTACATACTGGCCTGAACCCATGCCGCGAAAAGATGTCATTTTTACAAGTGAAGTTACTTCATAAGCTTTTTCATTAATTATGTTGTAGAGTTCAAAGCCGTTTTTCAGAATTTTTTTGATTTCAAATACAGAAGAAACAGATTTTGAAAGTGCTTCTGCAACCTTTTTAAAATCTTCCGGCAAATTCATTGTGCGTTCAACGAATGTCTGAATAATACCTTTTCTTTCTTCACCGAGGCGTCTTTCAAAAATATAATTAAAACAAGCTGACTGAAAGTTAGCAGATTGAACGCTTGCGCCGACCGTACGCAGATATTCTTCAAAATCCGGTTTTACTATCGGATCATTCTGAATAAAAATTGCAACATTTTTTATTACGTCATTTATTACTTTCAAATCTTCTTGTAAAATCATATATTTTAAACTCTCCTTACTTACTTTTATGAGAATAATACTTTAAAAAAAATTAAAACTCAATACCGCATTCGGGCAACAAATTAAACATTGCGGAGTTGTAGATAATCGTGTAGTGCAGCCTGCCAGCTTCTGCAAATTCCGTTGTTCTCCATAACGCTGTAGCGCGGACGCTTGGCCGGACGCGGAAATTCATTGGTTGTACAAGTTTTTAAATCAACCTTCAACCCGCTCTGTTCAAAAATTTCTCTGGCAAATCCGTACCAGCTTGTTGACCCTGAACCGCAAACGTGATAAGTACCATAAGGCATTGAAAGAAGTTTCAATATTCCGTTAGCAAGTTCAACAGTCCAGGTCGGACAACCGATTTGATCATCTACCACTTTTATTTCTTTATTTTCTGCTGCAAGTTTCAGCATGGTTTCGACAAAATTATTGCCATGATGGCCGTAAAGCCAGCTTGTACGTGCTATATAATACTTTTCGCAGTATTTTTTAACTTCTTCTTCGCCGCGCAGTTTAGTTAATCCGTATTTATTTAACGGGCGCGTATCATCTTCCGGAGTATATGGTGTTTTCTTAGTTCCGTCAAACACATAATCCGTTGAAATATACACCATCGGAATATCTAAAGCGCCACATGCTTTAGCCACATTTTCCGTGCCTGTTATATTTATTCTTTCGGCTGTTTCAAAATCTTCTTCCGCCTTATCGACATTTGTATATGCAGCGCAGTGGATAACCATATCAGGATGAGTTTTCGTTATTACTTCCTTTGTCATTTCTTCATCTGTAATATCCAGATTATCAATATCGGTTTCTATCACAAAAACTCCGGTATCTTCCAATATAGGGCACAAATCCTGCCCCAGCATTCCTCTTGCTCCGGTAACTAAAACTTTCATTTTATAACACTCCTGCCTTTTTATTTTCGATATTTTTTATCCAATCCTGATTGTTCAAATACCAATCAATAGTCAATTTAATACCTTGTTCAAAAGTAACGGAAGGCTGCCAGCCCAGTTCTGACTGAATTTTGTCGTTACAAATTGCATAACGCCTGTCATGCCCTAATCTGTCATCCACAAATTTAATATAGCTTTCATCCCTGCCCATTGCCTCAAGAATTATTTTAGTTATTTCAAGGTTAGTTTTTTCATTATGTCCGCCGATATTGTAAACCTGCCCGACACGCCCTCTGTGTAAAACTTCGTCAATTGCAGCACAATGGTCGTAAACATACAGCCAGTCGCGAACATTTAAGCCGTCTCCGTAGACAGGAACTTTTTCACCTTTCAATAATTGTGAGATGAAAAACGGTATTAATTTTTCCGGATACTGGTACGGGCCGTAATTGTTAGAACATCTGGTTGTTAAAACCGGCATATTATATGTTTCAAAATATGCTCTTACAAGCATATCCGCACTTGCTTTTGATGCAGAATACGGACTGTTAGGCGCAAGCGGTGTTGTCTCATAAAAATAGCCTTCTTTATCCAGTGTTCCGTATACCTCGTCTGTTGAGACCTGCAAATATCTTTCTGTTTTAAACTCTTTAGCAGTCTGCAAAAGGTTTAAAGTTCCTTTCACATTTGTTTCAATAAATATTTCCGGCCCTGTAATTGAGCGGTCAACATGACTTTCGGCCGCAAAATTCACAACAGCATCAACATTTTCAACAAGCTGCGGGACTAATTTTTTATCGCAAATATTGCCGTGAACAAAAGTATAATTCGGATTATCCTTCACATCATCCAGATTTTCAATATTACCTGCATAAGTAAGTGCATCAAGGTTAATAATTTGATAATCCGGATACTTGTTCAGTATATGTCTTACAAAACAGCTTCCGATAAAGCCTGCGCCGCCTGTAACCAAAATTTTCATTAAACCAGTTCCTCCAAATTTATTTGTTTTAGTGTCGGTTGTATTTTGTCTTTTTCGCTTAACAAAGGTTCAAAATCAATTTCCCAATCAATATTAATATCTTTGTCGCACCACAAAACCCCTCTATCGTGCTGCGGAGAATATTCACCGCTTGCCTTATACAAGAGTTCAGCCTCGTCAGAGAGAACGACAAACCCGTGAGCAAAGCCTTCGGGAATAAATAGCATGTGTTTATTTTCTTCTGATAATTCGACTTTAACATATTTAGCAAAAGTTTTGGAGTCCGGTCTTAAATCCACAGCCACATCAAAAATCCGGCCTCTGCTGCATCTGACAAGTTTAGCCTGTCCGAATGGTTTTGCCTGATAATGCAGCCCCCTCAATACATGTTTGCCTGATTTTGAATGGTTATCCTGATTAAATTCTACAGTAATACCATTTTCAAAAAACTCTGATTTTTTATAGCTTTCCATAAAAAAACCGCGGTTGTCGCCAAAAACTTTCGGCTTTACTAAAACAACATCTTCTATTGCTAATCTTTGAAATTCAAACGGCATATTTCCCCCGACTTTATAAAAATATTATAGCATAAAAAAAGGCAACGTGAGAAAAGTCCAACATTGTCTAAAAAAGTTACTAAGGGGCTAGGGCACTAGCGGATTTGCGGACGGACGGAGCGAAGCGAGTCCGGGTAGCGAGCAGATTGAGCCGACTTGTGCGCAAGCACTATAGGCGCAACTCTGCGAGCGTGAAGCAAATCCAAGACAGGGCACTAAGTATTTACAAAAATAGGGCAACGTGAGAATATTTTCGCATTACCCTATTTTGTAATAACAGTACACTGTTTACTGTTCACAGGTCACAGATGTAGGGTGGGGCATTCTTGCCCAACAGAAAAATTAAAAAAGGTTTGACTTCTGGCAATCTCTTTCCGTCATCCCGCAACAGTTTGAGTGCAGTATGCCAGAATTGTTGCCTTGCGGGATCTCAAAAAAAGCACTAAGGCAGTAAGGCACTAAGTATTTACAAAAATAGGGCAACGTGAGAATATTTTCGCATTACCCTATTTTGTAATAACAGTACACTGT
>CALUUH010000006.1 GCA_944323875.1 Candidatus Gastranaerophilales bacterium | reverse complement strand
TACTGTGCTATTTGTTTTAATTGCGCTTCAGAAGCAACGTGATTTATGCCGCCGCAAGCAACAACGGCTCCGGCAAAGCTATCACCACAATCTCCGCCAACAAAACCACAGTTATACGTATAACAATATTGCAAACCGTATTCATCTTTTATTTTTAAACAATCTTCTTCTGAAAAATCGTTTACCGAAATTGACTGAGTTAAACATACTCCTGTTTCATTCAACAAGCCTTTGGAAATACAAGCGTATTTTGACAACGAGGCATTCATCGTGTACAAATCTTTATTTATTGCATTAGGTGTTTTCATTCCATTAACATCGTACGCCACAGAAAGACAAGAAATGCCGTCTACCTGATTATTATACGGATCTATATAAGAACAATCTTTATTATAAACAAGAAGGGCCGTTGTTCCGTTATCCAGAACTATACCATACGGATCTGTCGTCCAATCATCTTTACCAAAATTGCTGGCTGACGTTAAGGCTGAAGTTTCCAATTCTTCGGTTCCGTATTCAAATTTCGAACTAAAGCATTTATCTAGTTCATCCTTATTACATTTTTTTATTATTTTCATATACTTGGACAAACCGTTATTGACAAAATCTTCGGTTGATGAATAACCTAATAATTGCCCCTGAGTATTCATCTGTTTGGTTGCTTCGGCCAAGCGCTTTTGGAACAAATCTGAGGCGGTTGACCAGCTTCTACTCTGATAATTCCTCACCAGCGGCGGAAGAACAAGCACAGCCACAATGCCGATTACAGCTAGGGTGATTAACACCTCTGCTAAGGTAAAAGCGGCCTTAGTTGAAGACGTTAGGACGTTAAGACGATAAGACGTTAAGTCCTTTACATTTTTAGGCTCTGTAGCGTTGTGACGGGTTACGTCACGAAGTTCCTCTCCACTTGGGGAGAGGATAGTTGGACTTAACGAGCGTTTAGCGAGTTTAGTCCTAACTTGGTGAGGGGTCATGTCGGTCTTGTCGCATTGGTAAGACCCCTCACCCGAATTTCTAAGCTCACATTCGTTCGCTAACAAATTCTGCCCTCTCCCGCAAGGGGCGAGGGTATTTTTTACCGTTGACCGTACTTCTTTAGCGGTTTCCAGAGTGTAAGAGCGGACTGCGTCCGCACCCTCATCCGGCCTGCGGCCACCTTTCCTCTCGTACAAACAATCCACCGGATTGTTTGTACTCGGCAGAGTCAGAGGGAGAAGGGAATGTAGCTGTTGTTGCTCTTTTTTAACATTTGTTTCAATCATAATTTGTTCTCCTTTCAGTTTTCTCTTGTAATCTATTTTTCTTTTATTCATTTTTTTGCAGCACAAGTTCCACAAGTTAGAAATAACTTGTGTTCTTCATTTGAGATCCCGCAAGGCAACGACTGTGGCGTATTGCGTTCAAAAATTGCTCGCGATAAACGGCACCGCTCACAACAACAACGAAAATTCGACATTTCCGTTGATTGTTGTTCGTCTCTCGCGTCTTGGATTTGCTCCACGCTCACGGAGTCTCGCCTGTAGTGCTTGCGCACAAGCCGGCTCGTTCCGTTCGCTATCCGGACTCGCTTTGCTCCGTCCGTACGCAAATCCGCTTCGCTCGTGCCTCTGCTCGCAATTCGTTGCGGGATGACGAAATGGTTTATATATATAATATTTCCATTTTTAGCAAAATCAAGTCGCTCAGCGGGCCTTAAATGTTTTGCCCCCCCCCCCCGTAAAACCAGTAATAGCAAGGGTTTCAGGCAATTGAGTAATTAAGTGGGTTTTCAAAATTTCTTCTGTTAACACTTTACTCACTCTACTCACCTTACTCACTCCAGTCACTTTTTTACTTCTCTGCGCTTCCGACATCCTATTTCCTCTTTCGCATACTCGTTATTTTTAGTTTAACATATCTTCTCTATTTTGTCAACCCTTACATTCTTGCGAATGATTACGTTTTGCTCTTTCAAATTTTGCCTTCATGCCGGCTTTTATCAACTTATTCACCCAGTCTTGCGGTAATTTTGACACCAGTTCTGCGAGTTTTGCATCCCAACCGACTGTATATGTGGATTTAGGGTTCGGATTAGCCGCGACCTCTTCCACAACTTTTACAACCTGCATTACATCAAGTCCGTATGTCTCGTTTTTGCGGGCGCTGTCGATTACATAATCTAATTCCCGCTCAAAGCCTATTGCTGCATCTATGCTGTCCTTATTTTCCTCAATAGATTTGCCCCACAGAGGAGTAGCTATAACTCCGGGTTTAACTGAAATTACTTTGATATCCCTGTGCGTTTCCAAAAGCAATGAATTAAACATTATATCAAGGGCTCTTTTGGAGGCACAATAAGGGCTTACAAACGGGAATATGCCAAAACTGGATTTTGAACTGATGTTTATAATCCGGCCGCCTTCCAAAAGCGGAAGCAATCTTTGTGTAAAATCAAGATGCCCGAAAGTGTTAACTTCAAACTGTTCGCGTATACGTTTTATATCTATATTTTCAATCGCACCGGCCACAACGCATCCGGCGACATTAATCAAGCAGTCCACATGTTCGGCCTTAACCTTGATAAAGTTTGCCGCAAATGCAATGCTGTCCATTTGTTTCAAGTCAATGTAAAACGGTACAACATTATGGGAAATTGATTTTAAATCTTCAACAAGTTTTTCGTTGCGATAGCCTGCATAAACCACATTGTCTTTAGCAAAATGTTCGCACAGAGCTTTTCCAATGCCGGAAGTTGCACCTGTTATTACAATATTCTTTTTTTCTGACATATATTTTTCCTCTTTGGCTTTAATCCATCATGTAGGATGCGAACAACGGCATATAAAGTGCTAATGCCAGAGTTAAAACTATACTACCGATGACCAGAAGCATTATAGGTTCAATCATTTTAGTCATAGTATCAATAATTGTATCGAGTTTTTTATCAATAAATATAGTGGCCTGATACAACATTTCACCAAGACGACCTGATTGTTCACCTGTTGCTATCATAAACAAAATCATACGCGGCATAACGCGTGTTGTACGTAATGCAACAGAAAGATGCTGACCTTGTTGAACTTTAGTGGTTGCGGTTTCAATTCTTTCTTTCAATGTATGATTGGTTAAGGTCAGGTTAGAAAGATACAAGCATTCAATAATCGGAACACCTGCATCATAACACACCTGCAATACAGAAACGAAGTTTGAAAAATTTGCAAACTGAATCAAATCAGAAAGCAACGGGATTTTTAAAACGCATTCATCAATTTTCTTTTTACTTGGCGCCCAGCGGAACAAGAAAGCGACACCGCCAACTATAGACCCGATAATCAACGGAACAAAGAACCAGTAAGTTTTCAAAAATACACCTATATCCATAAGCGTTTGTGTAATCCAAGGAAGCTCCCGGCCCATATTGTCAAACATTTCTTTGAATACAGGGAATACAAACATAAGCATGACCAGAACAATGATTATTGCCAGAATGATTACAAACGCCGGATACATCAGTGTTCCGATTACTTTACCTCTTACGGCTTCTTCTTTGGTTAAGAGTTCTAACAAACGCGCGAGGGTTTTTTCCAATTCACCGGAATCTTCACCGGCTTTACACAAACCGACATAAATCTGACCGAATTGCTGCGGATATCTTGCGATTGTATCTGCAAAAGTGGATCCGGCCATGATTTGCCGTCTTAATTCTTTTGCAACCAGACGCACTTTCAATTTAGCCGCATCGTTTTCAATAAACATCAGGGATTCGATAATCGGAATACCGGACTGTGCAAGAATTTGAAGGGTTGAGGTGAAGTTAATTTTATCACCAAGCCCGAGTTTTTTCATTTTTGCTACATCAAACTCTTTTCGGACAGCTTTTTCATCTATGACCGGCTTTGACTTTTCTTCGTAAACTTTTGTAGGGACAAAGCCGAGTTTGCGGATAGCTTCACGTGCCGAACGCAAATCGTTTGCTTCGACTTTTCCTTTAACTACATCTCTGTTATTTTTTAATGCTACATAACTGAATATTGTCATTAATTATACACCTGCTATTCACTTGCCATACCAAGTACTCTTATGAATTCATTAATAGTAGTTTCGCCGTTGAGGATATGTTTTATACAAGAATTATGGAGAGTTCTCATACCATGTTTAACGGCAGTTTCTTCTATTTCCAAATCGTGCGCGCCCATTGCAATAAGTTTTTTGATATCTTTTGTAATAGGCATAATTTCATAGACGCCGAGACGTCCTCTGTATCCGGTAAAATCACATTTATTACATCCTTTTGATCTGTAAATAGGCTGCTTGAGGAAGTCTTGAATATCATCCTCGTTTGTGAATATCTGACTTGCTTCTTCGTAAGTCGGATAGTATTCTTCTTTGCAGTCATCACAGAGTTTTCTGACAAGACGCTGAGCTATGACACCGGTCAAGGTAGAGGATACCAGATAATCTTTCGCACCCATTTCAATCAAACGCGTAACAGTTGCGGCTGCTGAGTTAGTGTGGACGGTACTTAATACAAGGTGACCGGTCAGGGCGGCTGATATCGCAATTTCTAAGGTTTCATAGTCACGAATTTCACCGACCAGAATGATATCAGGGTCTTGTCTTAATATCGCACGCATACAGGATGCAAATGTTATACCTGCTTTCGGGTTAATTTGAGATTGGTTAATACCTTCCAGCTTAATTTCTATCGGGTCCTCAATTGTTGTGATGTTGACAGCTTCGTCATTCAAACTTTTCAATACAGAATACAGAGTTGTTGTTTTACCTGAACCTGTAGGCCCTGAAGTCAGGATAATACCGTTCGGACAGGTAACCATAGATTTGATTTTTGCAATATCATCATCAAATGCACCAACCAGATGAATATGCTTATCTGCAGCATTCAAACTTACGGCGGGCGCAAGTACACGGATTACGACTTTTTCTTTGCCGGAAACAGGGAGCGTGTTTATACGGAAGTCATAAGATCCGTTTTTGTACTTGATTGAGAAAGTACCGTCCTGCGGACGGCGGTGTTCTGCAATGTTCATACGTGACAAAACTTTAAAACGCGCGATAATTGAGGATTCGACTTTTGGCGGGATATCCAGTACTTTTTGCAGCATACCGTCTTTTCTGTAGCGTACGATATAACCTTGCAGACGCGGTTCAAGGTGAATATCGGAAACCTTATTATCAATTGCGTTTGTGATAATCTGGTTAACGAATTTTGCAACAGAACCGGTTGAATCTTGAAGTTCACTGTCAACCTGCTCCCATAGAGATTCTTCCTGTTCAAACTCGGCTGATTCTTGCTCAATTTGTTTGATAATTTTCTGGGTTTCTTTTTTCTGGCTGCTGAAAAACGTATTCAAAGAGGTTTCAAACTCATAATGCGTCATCAGCAATTGTTTAGGGTTTTGCCCTGTGAGATAGATAATTTCTTTTAAAATCTCAGGACGTACAGGCTGAACAACACCGAGGACAAGCGTTTTGCCGTCAGAAGATATCGGTATTATCTGGTTGGTTTTGATAAAATCTTCAGGCAAAATATTAACAAACTTTTCCTGTTTTGCCAGAAGTTCCGGAGTAACCATTTCCAGACCGGTTTGCATATGCAAAATTTCCTTCAACTGGGCAAGAGTGATAAAGCCGAGTTTGAATAATGTTGAACCGATAGGTGTTTTTTGACGTTTGCTTTCTGCCAGAGCTTGGAGTAGTTGAACATCCGTAATGTAACCGCGGCGGATAAGCAGTTCGCCCAGCTTTTCCTGTTTTTGCTCGGTTTCATCTTCCGAAAAAAGGTCATCATCATTGCGGAATGAACTAATCAGGTAATCCAGATCATTATCAGGGATTTGAATGAATTTTACCTGCTGCGGAAAATATTCTTTGAGTTTTAAATTAATCAGCGACTTATCAGATGAACTGTTAATGGCAACAAACAGAAAATTGTCTTTAACACTAATTGGAACAAATTTATATTGTTCCATTAGTGATTGTTCAACTTTATTTAGTATCTGCGTATTGACACTATTTTTTAATCTGGTAAGTAATTCATTCATCTTTTATTTATAATGTTTCTTCAGTTCTAGGAGCAGCGTCCTCTGTGTCGATAACTATTTTCGGAGTTATCATGATAATCATTTCTTCTTTACTCTTGTCACGTGTTGTACTTCTGAATAAAGCACCGACAATAGGAATGTCACCTAAGAACGGAATTTTGTTAACCTGTTTGGTTTCTTCTTCACGTATCATACCGCCGATTACAAGAGTTTCGCCGTCTTTGATACGTACATTTTTTAAGGTAAGATTACGTCTTTGTAATAAGGTTGCCGCAAGGTCACGTGTACCTGTTTGCGCGTTTTCTGTATATACAGAGTCAGCAACAGTTGCATAATCCGGTTCTATGTTAAGTGTTACATAGCCTTCAGGGCTTATAAACGGCGTAATCGTTATTTTGATACCATTATCATCACCTATTTCATAAGTTCTCTGGATACCGCCCGCAATACCTGCTGTAGATAAGACCTGAGATGTTACTGTTTTTACATAATCAGAGGTAAGGTCAATTACAGATTCCTGACCATTTGTAATCAAAATTCTCGGGTTGGCAACAACACGCCCTTTTCTGTTTTCAATCAAGTATCTGATTGCATAAGTAAGAGCCGTTCCCCCTTGATATTGTGACCCGCCTGTTTCATCATCAGGATTTCCGGTAATAAATATCGGGTAACTATTTTGACCATCATTATAAGTCTGGAATTGTGTACCTGTGAAGTTTGCAGAGAAGTGCTTACTCCAGAAAGCCCACTGGTTCTGAAATTCACGGCTGCCGGCTTCTGTTAATTCAACAATTGACATCTCAAGATATGCCATTGGCTGTTTTCTATCAGAATCTTCAATAAATTCCCTTATCATTTCCAACTGTTCAGGAGAGCCGCCGACAACCTTAATTACACCGAGTTGTGTGTAGTAAGAAATTGCCATATTCTGCAGCGGAACTGATACTATATTATTTTCATCTATTTTTGTAGCAACTGTACATGCAACAACACCGCCGCCCAGAGTCAATGGTTCTTCATCCGGTTCATCAATAATATCACTGTCATCACCTGTGTTAATTGTATCAGAGTCACTTGACTCACCTTCTGTACCGACTGTTGCTTTCAAAAGAGTATTACATACCATATCCGCCATTTCAGCAGGAGTTGTATGCTTTACGGTAAAGGTTGCTATTTCCGGTTTTTTATCAAATTTTTCAACAATCTTTTTCGCTATTTCCGCATCATTTTTTGAGCCCATAATAAGAATTTCGTTTCTGGCAGGGTTTGTTACCGCGATTTCAGAACCTGAAAATCCTGGACGCTTAAGTGTAAATATATTTTTATTTAAGAACAAAGCTATTGCAGCAGCATCAACATATTTAACAGGAATTAAACTCATCTCCTGTTTCATTGCGGTAAAATTCTGATCTGTAGCTGAGGCAACAAGGATTGTATTGCCTTCTTTTGCATAAGTCAAACCTGCTGTTTCCAAAACCATATCAAAAGCATCACTCAACGGTACATCAACAAGATCCAGTGTGATTTTACCGTTAACAGAGTCATAGAAAATAATGTTCATGCCTGCCTTATCAGCAAACATTCTCAAAACCTGTTTTACATCGGAATCTCTTAAACTCAAATTAATCGGGATGTTTTTATCTGTTAATCTTACATCACCTTTTAATTTCATTGCTACAGATCTGTCAGTCTCACGTATAGCCGGTTTTGAATCAACTGTGGTATTTCGTATCACATAGTCTTCTATAGGGTCAATGTTTTGAACAGCAACTGCGCTCAATACTGAAAAGTGCGACAAACAAAATGCTGTCAACATCACACCTGCAATAATCCTTTTAAAAATAGTTTTGTTCATTTTAGCTCCTGCTTCTTATTTTTATTTATTTTATCCTTTGCTCTTATTTAAACTTTTATCTGCGCCTTGCGCTTCCGAAACTGTCATTGACATAGTTCATATCCTCACCGGTGAACATTTCGCCGACACCGGCGCGATAGGTATTTGCTCCCAATTGTACCGTTACTGTTGACGGCGAAATTGCGAGCACTTTGTAATTATTTATTGTTTCTCCGGCTCTTACCAGATAGTCAGTATCATTTATATTCAATATAGCTGACGGATTGTATCTGTCATACATAATTCCGGATACTTTAGTTTTAACAACATCAACAGCGGTCTGGTCATAACCTGTAGATTCAGGCGGAGGAACCATATAATAAGGTAATTGAGCCCCCGGCGCGGAAAGTGCCGCAACAGCTTCATAATCTGCTGAAGGCAAGAACGGATCTGCGCGTCCCGTATCTTCCATTGATATAGTAACCATTGTATCAGTATTTTGCGGTGCCGCAACAACTTCTATATCTTCAGAAGGAGCTTCCTCAGGTGCTGCCGCGACCGGAACTTCTGTATCCAATTCTTCAACTGACGCATTATTCTTATGCGCCGATGTCACGATACCTATTATCGCTATAATCACCGCCAAAATTCCGACAAGTATCTGCATGTACCTTCTTTTGTACCAAACCTTGTCTTTCTCACTGTCTATGTAGATTTTTAGCTTTTCAATAATGTCTTTTATCACTTGCCACCTATTTCTATACGGATTAATTATAATAGAATATTTATAAAATAGTATCAACTTTTTAGTGTATTTAATTAAAAAGATATTAGAATAATATCTTTTAATAAAATAATAACATACATTATAAATAAAGGCAAAAATGTAAAAAAGCTTATAAAATCGGCGTCTTACATAAAATTATTAGTAATTGTATGAATATATTCAAGAACCTGTGCAAGATATTTTAAATCAGCATTGCCGTTAAGAACAAAATCAGCATCATTTCTGCAAGGGCGGACATGTTTTGAACCGGTATGTTCAAGATAATTCCAGTGCTGAACAGCTTTGTCATAACTCTGGTTTCGCTCCTCACATGCCCGCTTCATAAATCTGGCTTTACGTATATCATTGTCGGCCTCAACATATATTTTGACATCAAAAATATCTTTTATCTCGTCATACATTGTTGCAATACCTTCAACAACAACGATTTTTTCAGAAGAAATATCAAGAGCATGCGGTACGGAAACCCCTGTTCCGTTCGGCAAATACATCGGAGCCTTAATATCCAGTCCCTCTGAAAGGTCTGTCAGGTCGCTCCGTAATATATCCATCTGGAAACTTTTCGGCGAATCTATATCGTAACCGCTTTCCACAAGGCTGTCAAAACTCCCGTATTTACTGATTAGTGCAGAAATATCAGAAAAATAATTATCCGTACTCAAGACAGAAACAGGCATTTCATACTGGCCGATAATATTCTTTATCTTTTTACAAATAGTTGACTTGCCTGATGCGGATTCTCCGGTAATTCCTATGAGAAATCTCTTTCGCGGATTATTTATCAGCCGTTTAGAAAATCTTGCAATAAAGTCGGGGTTAACTTCTTTAAAAATAGGATTTTCGCATTTTTTATCGTGAGATAAAATCTGTTTAAACTTTGTCTGCAAATAAAACGCAAGAAGTTCACGACCTGTTTTGGAATTGAAATCCGGTTTCAGAATCTTGTCGGTGGAGTATAATTCTTTGTCAATAAGTCCTTGCATTGCATTTTCCATTTTAAAATATGCATTATATAATACACAAGAAAAAAAAATTTTGCCACATTTTTTTAAATTAATAAAGTTTTATTAACTCATTAAAAAATAATTAATTATTTACATAATTAGTAAAATTTATATTATCATTATTATAGGAGATAATGACTATGGAATACAAAGATTACTATGAAATACTAGGTGTAAAACGTGACGCAACCGAATCTGAAATCAAATCAGCATACAGAAAGCTTGCACGTAAATTTCACCCTGATGTAAATAAAACAAAAGAAGCTGAAAGCAAGTTCAAAGATATAAACGAGGCCTATGAAGTCTTAGGCGACAAACAGAAACGTCAGCGTTATGACAGCCTTGGCGCAAACTGGCAGGGAGGTGCCGAATACACACCGCCTCCTGGATTTGAGCAGTTTAACTTTGGCGGCGGTCAGGGCGGCACTTATCAAACCTTTAATTTTGGCGGAGATATGAGCGGATTTTCTGACTTTTTCAGTTCATTATTCGGCGATATGATGGGCGCACAAATGGGCGGTCGTTCTTCACGCAGAACCAAAAGTGCTTTTGACGGCTTCGACTTTGGTACGGCAGGTGCATCAAGCACGGCCGGCACAGGCAGACGCTCAAGCACATCAAGAACAACACGCGAAGCTCAAACTATGAACGAAAATCTTGATGTCACAAAAACACTGAACGTAACGGCAAAAGACTTATTTGACCAAAAACCTATTACAGTAAAATTTAATGAAATAGAGCGTTGTACGCAATGTCCTCCAAACGGCGGCTACTGTTCAGTATGCGGCGGCACAGGCATAAGAACAGAACAAAAGTCTATTAAAGTAAAACTTCCGCCTGAAATAAAAGAAGGGCAAAAAGTCCGTGTCAGAGGAGAAGGCAAAGCCGACACGCGCGGGCAAAAAGGTGATTTATACCTTGTCATAAACATAAAAGACAAAGAATATGACGTTGACGGCGTTGATTTAACAAAAGACATTGAAATAACGCCTCCTGAAGCTGTTCTTGGCTGTAAAAAAGAAATAAGCACCTTGCACGGCAACATCGGGATAAAAATTCCGCCAAAAACTTCCAGCGGCCAAATGCTTAGATTGAAGAATTTAGGCTTGCCGAAAAAAGACGGCGGTTACGGAAATCTTAACGCAAGGGTTAAAATCATAATCCCGAAAGATATTTCCGCAAAACAGATTGATTTATATAAACAAATACAAAATCTGAAATAAATCTTGTTTGAATTATGCAATTATTTTTGCAAGACGCTCAGATTCATTGCCGCCATGGATTTGTTCATAGCCGCGTAATAAATCGACATACCCTTTCGGAGACTGGATATTTGTTGTTGTATATCCGCTGCCGGTGGATACAGCAGATGCTGCCGCGTACAATCCTGCGCCTACGGCTACAACAGCTGCTGCAGCTGCCCCGAATTTACCGCCTTTGGTTTTTAATATTTTCGGAGTGCTTTTACCTTTAAATAATCCGCTTAATGAAAATTTACCTTTACCGGCATTTGGCTTACCTAAAACAACCTTGCCTGATTGCGGTTTATAAGATAAATTGCTTGCGTCCGGTTTGATGTTGCCATTACCCCAGAATTTTTTGTTAAAAGGAGCTTTAGCCGGATCTATCGGTGTCAAACTAGATTTCGCTCCGAGTTGAACAACAGGCTGCTGCGGTTTGTAATTCAATTTGTCTGCTTCAAGTTTAACCTCGCCATTACCCCAGAATTTTTTGTTAAAAGGAGCTTTAGCCGGATCTATCGGTGTCAAACTAGGTTTAACCCCGAGTTGAACAACAGGCTGCTGAGGTTTGTAATTCAATTTGTCAGCCTCAAGTTTTATCTCGCCATTGCCCCAGAATTTCTTATTAAAAGGAGCTTTAGCCGGATCTATCGGTGTTAGACCAGGTTTAGCCCCGAGTTGAACAACAGGCTGCTGTGGTTTGTAATTCAATTTGTCAGCCTCAAGTTTAATCTCGCCATTACCCCAGAATTTTTTATTAAATGGCGCTTTGCCTGCTTCTATCGGTGTCAAGTTGCCGGCCGGCTTTGTTGAAGCTTTAATTTCCTGTGCGGCTTTCTGGCCTGCATCCGCTATTTTTGAGCCGTTGTTACCTGTAATATTATCAACTGATGCGGCCGGATTTGGATTAGCTTTGGTTTCCATATTATTTAGGAACTTTTGCGCATCTGTTTGTGATGTAAATGTGCGTGTCGGCTCACCTTTTATTTTTACGTCATAAGTGCCGCGTTCATTCAAGACAATTGCCCCATTATTGGCTTTTGGTTTGGTCATATTGTCAAGGAACTTTTTAGCATCGGCTTCTGATGAGAAAGTACGTGTCGGCTCGCCTTTTATTTTTACGTCATAAGTGCCGCGCTCATTTAGAACAATATTATTTTTAGCCGGTTTTACGTCTGTTTTTGGAGTCTCTGCAGGTTTCGCAGCATTCTGTTCGCCTGTCTGCAGTTTTTCTTGTACTGTCGGTTTGTTAGTATTCGGGCTTGCGGCCTGTGGTTTTTCCTCTGCTGCCGGTTTAGCAGTTTCCGGTTTTAAAGATGTCTCCGGATTAGATAAATCCGTTTTTTTGTTCTGAGTCTGAACATTTTCTTGCGTTATTGTTTGAGCAGTCTCCGGTTTAGAATTTGTTTGTACTGCCGGTTTTTCTGCACCGTTTTGCGGTTTTGGTTGTTCAACTTGTTCAGGTGCACTTTTTCCTTTTGCGTCAGTAACTGTTGCGGCCGTGCCTGAATTAACTGCTTCATCAGTTCTAATTCCTCTGCGTCTGTAGCCGTTTGTGTCATATTTTAGTATCTGACCTATTTCAAGCTTTTTATGCTCAGCCATGTGCTGTTTTAGATTTCTTGTTTTTAACGGCTGTCTGCTTGAATACCCTGTTGACGTTACTCTTGTCATACAATCCATCCCCTTAATCTTTTATATTTTCCCCGTAAAAATATATAATCCCCGTATCAATATAAACGTTTTCTCTATATAAAAATTGCGTTTCATATAAAAGACTGTTTAACAATTGTTAACAATAATTGCAAATGTATTAAGTTAATATAAAGAAACAGCGTGATATCAATATTTGTACTATAATTAAAAAATAGGAGAGGGAGAAATTATGATAGATAAAACAGCAATAATCCACCCGACAGCCCAGATTGCAGACGATGCAATTATCGGTCCTTATGTAGTTATCGGGGAAAATGTAAAAATCGGAAGTAAAACAAGAGTTATCTCTAACGCACATATTGAATTTGCAGAGATAGGCGAAAGATGTACAATAAGTCCGTTTGCGACAATAGGGTCAGAACCTCAGGATCTTGGTTACAAAGGCGAACCTACCAAAGTTGTTATCGGGAACGATACCATAATTAAAGAAAACGTAACTGTTCACAGAGGCGCTGCATGTGGAGATTTTACAACACGTATAGGCAACAAATGTCTTCTTATGGTTGGGTCTCATGTTGCACACAACTGTGTTCTTGCTGACGAAGTTATATTAGCCAATCTCGTAACTCTGGCCGGTCATATCCATGTCGGATTTGGTGCATTTATCGGCGGAATGAGTGTATTCCACCAGAACATCAGAATTGGTGAAATGGCTATCGTAAGCGGTTTTTCTGCTTCTCGTCAGGATATATTACCGTACTCTAAAGGTGAAGGCAGACCGCCTGTTCCGCGCGGTTTAAATGTTGTTGCAATGAAGCGCCGCGGTATTCCGGCTGATATTCGCAACCATACGCGTGAAGCATTTAAACTCCTCATCTCTGATGAATACAACACTACTCAGGCAATTGAAAAAATTAAAGCTGAAATTCCTATGAATCAGTATATAGAAAATATGATTGAATTCATCAAAACTTCTAAACGCGGAGTACTTTTAAAATCACACAAATCCGGTTATCAATGTTTAGAAAGTGAAGAATAATTTTTAAGGAGGCGCAAGGCCTCCTTTTTAAATGTTCAAAAAATTTTTTATGCTACTATATAATTATGGCAATATATTTTTTCTATGGTGAAGAAGAATTTAATATAACAAACGAGATTGAAAAACTCAAAAAAACGCTGGATAAAAATTTTCTGGAGATGAGTTTTAAAACTTACGATAATCCGAAATTTCCGGATTTAATATCCATTCTCAGAACGCAGCCTATGATGTTTGGGAAAATGCTCATCATAATCAACTGTCTTGAATATTTTGCCAAAACATTTGAAGATAAAGAGATTAAACAGATATCAGATGCACTGGAGGCAAATACTGATGCTGTAGATATAGTATTTGTGGCTGAACTTCCGCGTGATGAAGGCAAAAAATTAGACAGCAGAAAAAAATTCTTTAAACTGCTGAAAAAATATAATGCACAGGAGTTTCCGACTATCCCGACATATAAGACGGCTGAACTTGAAGGCTGGGTGCAAAAACAGGCAAAATCAAAAAAAATAAAGCTTGAAAATGCCGCTCTCACCACTCTTATTGCACAGGTTGGCAATAATCTCCGCCAGCTTGACGGCGAGCTTGAAAAACTGGCATTACTCGCTTATCCCAAAGACCTTGTAACAAAAGATATGGTGCAGGAAATATGTATTTCTAACGAAGATTTATTTGCATTTTCTGATTACCTTATGCAAAACGAAAAAGATAAAGCTTTGCTTGAATACAGAAAACTACTGGATAAAAAACATCCGCTGGAAATACTTGCAACACTGCAAACAATGCTGCGCCGCTGGATTATCCTGAAAGCAAAAGCATCAGAATGTTCACCCGCTGAACTTTCACGTCTTACGGGTCAGCACGAATATGTTGTGAAATTAACCTTGCAAAAATTAAAGAAAACAAATCTCAAAGATTTGGTTCATCTTAAACAGCGTTTGACAGACACCGAATACAAAATCAAATCCGGTCAGCTTCTAAATCCTGATGAGGAGGTAGAAAATGCTTTCATATACTAATGATTTATATGAAAATTATCCTTTCCTCATGCGTTATTTTGAAAACGGGGTTAATAATCCTGACAAAAATATTGCGCACTGTATTCTGCTGTACGGAAATGATATTCAGGCACAATACGATCTGGCACTTGAAGTTGCCCGAATGCTTAATTGTACAGGTACACATACGCGTGATTGTCAATGTCTTAATTGCAACTGGATAAGGGAAAACAAACATCCGGCCGTATTAACGATCTCGAAAGTCGACAACAAGCCATCTAATGATACCTCCAAAACAGTTATTTCGATAGATCAAGCACGAATGATAAAAAATGATTTGCTTATCACAAGCGAATATCACAGGGTATTAATATTTTGTGACAAAGACAAGGACGGAAATGTCTGCGGGCTTAACGAAACCAATTTTCAGGAACCGACGGCAAACGCGCTTCTAAAAACATTTGAAGAACCGCCTCAAAGAACGACTTTCTTCTTTTTGACAAAGGACAAAACCGATATGATATCCACAATTATCTCACGTGCACAATGCTTCTTTGTTCCTTCCAGACAAGAAGAACCAAGAGATTTTGCTCCGGTAAAAGATGCGCTCGACGGATATCTGGAACTTGAGCGGAATGAAGTTTTGGATTTGAACGATAAATTGCTGGAGCTTTGCAGAGAAAATGACCCTACGGAAGTTTTTACTCAAGCGCAAAATTATATTGAAGCCATGATTAAGTCCAATATTTATAATGTCCATTTAAAAATGAAGCTGATGCGCGATATGAAGGCATTTGAAAATGCAAAAAAACAGCAGCAATTAAACATGAACATCCAAACAATTATAGAAAATCTTGCTTTCGAATTGATATTAAAATAATTAGGTTTAACTTAATATTAACAGACATTGATAACTATAAAAACAAATCATTAAAACAATTAATACCAATCAATCAGGCTAGGCTTGAATATCTAATTTATTGCCCTGACCCTCTCGCTTCATAGCCTGAGCACGCATTTTAATTCCCTGTGCCTGATTTGCTACGGCATAATCCTGACCTGACGGGTCGCTTGGAGCCATTGCCGCACGGATTACCGTACTCGCGTCATCAATAGTTTTTTGCGGGTCAGCAGGGTTTAATGACGGCATTTTGATATTCACGTGTCCGCCAACAGGAATTCCTTCCTCGTTTTTCTCTATTACAATAGGGCCTGCGAGTGCTCCGCCCGCATTTTGGTGTGCTTTTTCATGTGCGTAAATTTCCGCATAATTTTTACGGATAAGCGCTTCTTTTTGCGCGTGCTGCTGTTCTTTTTGCTGATCGCGCATCTGAAAAGGATTACTAAACCTGTTAAAGATATCTGTTCTCATCATAATTACACCTACACACACTTTCTACTACAATTATAGCATATTATTTCAAGGTTTGCAATATTTGTGAAGAATTATTTCAAAATTATCAGTATTATTGCACCTATTACCATAATAATGGATCCTGTTAATTTTTTGCGAATATTGTGTTCTGAAAAGTATTTCCAACCTAAAATTACGCTCAATACGGCTGAAAGCTGGAACAGTGCAAGCGCGTAACTTACATTTATTCTGTTAAAAACAAAATTCGTGCTATACTGCATAACTCCGACGCAACCGATTAACGCGGCCAGTTTGCTCAGCGTGTTCACCGAAAAATGCGGCAGTTTTTCCCGGTGCTTTATTACATTCAAAAAACTGAATGCAGCCCCGAACCAGCACCAGAAATAAAATGCGATTTCTACATCAGAGTGTAAAACAACGTTTTTTATAAATACTGCTTCTATTGCCGTAAAAACAAGTGCATAAATTCTGTATCGTATAGCCGTCTTTTTCAATAATGAAAAAGAAAAATTTTCTCCTGCCGCGTCAAACACATAATAACTTCCCCAAATTATCAGGGCAACCGCTAGTAATCCTGTTAAGGAAGGAATTTCCTTAAGTAAAAATATACCTATAATCATCGCCACAACCGATTTGTAAGCATTAATCGGCCCGAGCACGGATAATTCACCCTCTTCCAGCGCTTTGATTAAATAATTATTGCCAAGTGCGCCGCAAAGTCCGCCAAGAATAGCGTTTTGCCAGACATCAATGCCAAAACTAAAATCGCGGCCTATTGCAAGAGGCAGGCAAAACAGAGACAGCCCGAGATATGTCAAGAAATTTATTACATAGGGTTTTATGGCTTCTTGCGTCAATTGTTTCTGGAAAACATTTGACATTGAGTTTGATAATATTCGTATTAAGACAGCTAAAAATGTAATCATATTTTTAAAAAAGGCCGGATTTTATGTCCGGCCTTGATGTTATTTTTTGTGATGTTTGCCTGTTCTTTCGTAGTAATCTTCAATAAAGCCTGTATTGAAGTTACCGCTAATGAATACCGGATCTTCAATAATATCCTGATGGAACGGCAAAGTAGTTTCAATACCGGTTATAACGTATTCTTTCAAGGCGCGGTACATTCTGCGTCTTGCTTCATTACGGTTTCTGCCCCAGCAAATCAATTTGCCTATCATAGAATCGTAATACGGCGGGATAGAATAATCTTGATATACGTGAGAATCAACTCTTACACCAAAACCGCCCGGTGTTACATAACCTGTAATTTGCCCCGGATTAGGCATAAAGTCTTTGTCCGGATTTTCAGCATTAATACGGCATTCTATAGCATGACCTCTCAGAACGATATCTTCTTGTGTAAAGTCTAATTTTTCCCCTGCAGCAACCATAATTTGTTCGCGAACAAGGTCAACATTTGATATCATTTCAGTTACACAATGCTCAACCTGAATACGTGTGTTCATTTCCATAAAGTACCATTTTCCGTCATGGTCAAGAAGAAATTCACATGTGCCGGCCCCTTCATATTTAATAGCTTTTGCAGCTCTTACAGCGGCTGCGCCCATTTCCTGACGAGTTTTTTCATCAATAGCAGGAGAAGGAGCTTCTTCTATTAATTTTTGGTGGCGGCGTTGGATTGAACAATCTCTTTCGCCTAAGTGAACTACATTTCCGTACTGGTCACCAAGAATTTGAACTTCGATATGTCTCGGGTTTTCCAGATATTTTTCCGCGTAAACATCGGGATTACCGAAAAAGTTTTGTGCTTCTGCCTGACAAAGGTTCATATTAGTTTCAACATCTTCATCACTGCGGCAAATTCTCATACCTTTTCCGCCGCCGCCTGCTGTTGCTTTAAGGATTATCGGGTATCCCGCTTTTTTAGCAAATTCTTTAACTTCCTGCGGCGTTTTCAATATTCCTGTACCCGGAGTTACTGGTACATTATTTTCAATCATTGTTTGTCTTGCTGTTGCCTTGTCACCCATTTTGCGCATAGACTCAGCTGTCGGGCCGATAAATTTTATATGATGCTTTGCACATATTTCAGCAAAATCAGCTCTTTCAGACATAAAGCCGTACCCCGGATGTATTGCATCTGCACCTGATACTAATGCTGCAGAAATTATTGCAGGAATACTTAAATAACTCTGTGAACTTGCAGCAGGGCCGATACAATATGCTTCGGTTGCCAGTCTTACATGCAGAGAATTCGCATCCGCCTGCGAATAAATCGCAACTGTCGGAATTCCAATCTCTCTGCATGCTCTTATTATTCTTACGGCTATTTCGCCACGGTTTGCAATTAATACTTTTCTGAACATAATCTTTTCCCTTGAGTTCCGCTGAACGGTTATTTTAGGCAACACAAGAAACCTCAATTTCCTTAAGCGCCCGTATTCAACAGTTCACTGTTAACCGTTCACTGTTCACTATTCAACATACATAAGAACCTGACCAAATTCTACAGGCTGGCCGTCCTCAACACAAATTTCAACGACTTTTCCTGAAACTTCAGATTCTATTTCGTTCATTAATTTCATAGCTTCTACTATACAAACAACATCGCCCTGCTTAATTGTTTGGCCTACTTGAACAAACGGAGCTGCATCCGGAGCAGGTGATTTGTAAAAAGTACCTACCATAGGAGAAGTAATCGGAGTACCTTTTTTAGCAGCAGGCTGCTCTGCCGGTGCGGCTTGAACAGCAGGAGCAGAAGGTGCTACAGGTGCCGGTGCTGAAACAGCCGGCGCAACAGCCTGAATCACTTCCGGTAAATCTTTTCTTATTGTGATAGCCTGTTCGCCATCTTCCAGAGATATTTCAGTTAACGCATTATCAGCGATAATTTTTGCTAACTTTTCTATATAATCTGTATCAAATTTCATTTGTTTTGCCTTTCTATAAATTTTGATTATACACGGTCAAGGTATTCATTAGTTCTGGTATCAACCCTGATCTTGTCACCGTTAGATACAAAGAACGGAACGTTAACAACTGCGCCGGTTTCGAGTTTAGCCGGTTTTGTACCGCCCTGAGCAGTGTTTCCTTTTTCTGCAGGCGGAGTATCTACAACTTCAAGCTCTACGTGTGCAGGAATATCAACACCGATAATTCTTGTATCATGCATTAATACCTGAACGATCATGTTTTCTTTAAGGTATTTGATACCTGCCCCAACCTGATCTTCAGTCAATTGTAATTGTTCGTAAGATTCCATATCCATCATTACGAATTCTTTTCCTTCTTTGTATAAATATTGCATTTCGCGTCTGTCTAACATTGCTTTTGCAACTTTTTCACCGGCACGGAATGTTTTTTCAACTACCTGTCCTGTTTCAACGTTTTTGAGTTTAGATCTTACGAATGCAGCCCCTTTACCCGGTTTAACGTGTAAAAATTCTACAACAGACCACAAGCCGTTATCTAACTGCAATGTAAGGCCTGTTTTTAAATCGTTTACTGAAATCATATTTTTCCCCTTTTCTAAAGTGTATTAGTATCTGATTATAGGGTTATATTACCATAAAATTTCTATATTTCAAATAAAGTTTACAATTTATGGATTTATGTTAATTTTTCTTATTATAGTAACAAAAAAATTCTTGTTCCGATTTATAATGAGAGTGGGTTAAATATTAAGGAGTGTGTATATGAAAATTCAAGCAGTTAAGAGTTATTCACCGTCAGTTAAATTCACTTCAAACGGTGAAAAATCTCAGTATGAAAACCCGATTAACAGAAAGACGGAAAAAGGTCTTTCCATTCTGGGCTCAGCAGGAACCGGCGCTGTTTTAGGTGCTACTGCAGGCGGTATTGCTACCTGCTTTATTAAAGAAACAGCCAAACACAGGTACGCAAAAGCCGGAATGATAGGACTTGCGGTCATGGCGGCGACAATGGCACTTACTTTGCCGGCAAAACTTTACAATACAAGTGTAAGAGCATTCACTCGTGAAAAAGAAATGGATGTTTTTAGCCGTGACAGAGAATTAAAATCAAATCTTTTAACCGAAGTAGATAAAGAGGTTAAAGATGAAGAAGTACCGTTAGAAGAAAAAATCAACCATTATGCAACAATGCAGATGGCTACTAACGGGTCGGGATTACTAATCAAAGGTGCATAAAAATATCTTATGAGTTTACGAATTAATAGTATATATAGCAATGTCAACTTCACCAATTCACCGGCAAAGGTTTCAAAGCCTGAACAGCCAGTCAAAAAACAAAATCCGATAACAAGAAGCGGCGAACGTTCTCAATTAATACTGGGAACGTTTATGGCCGGACTCGGATTTGGCGGCCGAATGCTTTTGGAACTCCTTGACGGTGATTTTGCACTTGAGCATCTTTTCAAGGCCGGTGACAAAGTCGCAAATAAAAACTTCAAAAATGCCTCGCTGAATAAACGTTTTGTTGCAGGACTAGGGGCGAGTGTAGGTCTTGTTGGATTATTCATTGCAGGCATGGCAGTGCTTTACACAATGTATAAGGCGCCTAAAATTGCCTATGACAGCAAAATAAATGCTTTCACCAAAGGTAAAGACATGGATGTTTACATCAAAGGCAACGAGATAGAAAAAGACTTATACACGCAAATGAATGATAAGGCAAAAGTTGCAACAGATGAAGAAAAAGCAAAGTTAAAAGAGCAATATTTAACAATGCAGATGGCAAAAAACAGAGTTCCTGATTTTGTTAAAGCAGCATAGTTGATATATGAAAAGCCGGTTTTATAAACCGGCTTTTGAAACGTTTATGAGAATGCTTTGAATGATCTTTCAACGTTTTTCTCAATAACTGACTTTATAGAATCGTATTCTGTTTGCAATGCGCTGTGTTCTGTATCAAGTTTTTTCAGATCCGTGTCGTATTTTTTATCTTTTGCCTGAATTTCAGTTGTTTTACGTTGATATTCAGCTTCGGCTTTTGCAATCGCAACTTCATCTGTTTCTTCATACAAATCAGCACAGTTGCCGTATTGGATAGAAACCCACGCATATTGATTCATCTGTTCAACAAGAGTTTCGCCTTCTTCTTGATATTGAACTTGTTCCATAGTTATGATACCGTGTTCTAAGGCAAATTGCAGCCACTCATCATTATACATATAGTAGTCATCAAGAATTTTGTAATTATTCTGATTGTCCTGTTTTTCAGCTTCAGATATGCCGCCCATTCTGAACCAGAGGTTTGTATACCACTGATATTTAGGGTCTTCTTCGTCAGGAACAAGTTTTGCCGGCAAGTTGTCTAAGGCATCTGTATAAGCTGTTTTAGCGTTCTGCATTTGTTCATACCAGGTTGTCAAACCACCGATAAAATCATCATGCCATTTGTTATATTCTTCTTGATATTCAGCATATCTGTCATTGTATGAAGCTAATTCTTCTTCATACGGTTTCCAGACTTCTTCATACCATTCGTTTTCCATTTCTTCCTGTAAGGTTTCGAAGTTCTTTAACTGGTTATAGAAATCATTCCACTGATCGACCAACTGTGAAGGTGTTTTTGTAGAGCCGCCACCAGAGATTGTGTATCTGCTGCTGTCAAGTTCTGTTGTACTACTGCCAACTCCGCCGTTATTATGCAAGTAATTGATAACATCACAGTATAAATCAATCAATGTTTGTTTGATATCTGCGATTTGCGGATATTCATCAGCATATTCATTTAATGCATTTGCCAACTCAACAGATGAAGTCGTGTCAGAAAAGTCATAGTTTGTCAATGATACATAACTATAATCAATAGGTGCATCACGGTTAATAGTTATAGTACCTGATGAATTTGTTAAACTCATTGTACCTTCACCCATACCTCCTTCACCCCAAAGAAGTGCAGCAAGGTTGTGCTCCATATGCCCGATACCGCTTGTTGACGCACTAACAGAAGAATAACATTGAGAGCTGTTATACGCAGTTGCCAATGCTGAAAAATCAGGGAATTCCGGTTTTTGAGGTTCAGTCGGCTTATTCGGAGCTGTCGGTTCAGGAACAAATTCCGGAACATCAGTAATAGAATCTACCCAGGTATTGAACAGGCCTTCTGTCTGTGTACCTCCTGTATCAATATTTTTAACACTGTTTTGTAAGTTTTCAACCCACTGATTGTATGCTGCTTCATCATGTAACAGGTTTTCTGAAAAACTAGGAGTTGTTCCGTTGTTACCTGTAACCATTTGTCCTACAGCACCACCTGTTGCACCGTTTACTGTATTTACCCATTCATAAAGGTTATTTTCATCAAAGAAGTTATCAAATTCTTCGCCGTAAATATTTTCCAATGCCGGATCATATTTAGGGTTTTGCATATCACCGATACCGTAGCAGCTTAAGAATGATGCTAAATCGTTACTGTTCTGGTAATTTTTTGCATCCGTTGCTGAAACCAACAATCTTCCTGCTGAATCTACAAAGCCATACTGATTTTTAATATCGCTGTAGGTTGTAACGGCACCAACCGTAAAATCTTGAGTCTGCTTGGTTCCTGTTGAATCATAATTTGAATAAACCAGTTTAGTGGAATTTAAAGCTTCCATGTACTCTTTACTTGCCTCACTTGATTTGTCAGCAAGGCGTAATTTTGAATTGGTAATCAGCTGAGATCGAGTCTCATTATGAGTCAATCTTGCTGTTATGCTTAAAAGTCTTGCTTGTGAAGCAGATAAGCCCATTTGCTGATTCCTTTCTTACTCAGAGTACTTAGATACATATAGAATATCGGCTTATCATGCTCTGAACTTTAAAAAATATGCTTGAATGTTAAGAAACTTAACAAAGAAAAAGACAGCCTTTAGAGCTGTCTTTTGGAGTTTTTTACTTGTACGTTTTTGTAAATTATATTGCAAGAGTTTGTGTTGAAATATCCAATTCTATTGGAGAATCGTCTAATATTTCAGCTTGTAAATCGGCTGCATCCTGAACTTTTACATTTGGAACAGGAGCCGGAGTTTTAGGCAACGCTTTTACCGGTGCCTTTGCATTTAGAATTGCAGGATCCGGATTAGTTTTCTGGTGATTGTAATCAGCCATAATCTTTGCTACAAATCTTTTTGTTTCTGCGAACGGAGGCACTGCATTGTACTTTTTAACATTGCCAGGCCCTGCGTTGTAGGCTGCAAGCGCCAACTCTACAGAACCAAACATTTTGTACATCATCTTGTAATACATAATTCCGCCTCTGATATTGTCATTCAGAGAATACGGATTAAGCCCCATTCTTCTAGCCGTTGATGGCATTAACTGATAAACTCCCACTGCACCGTGAGCACTTCTGGCTTCATGCCTGAAACCTGACTCTGTCTTAGCAATGCTTAAAGCAATAGCAGGATCAACACCCATTTCGATTGCGTGTTTAACTATTGTTGCTTTTACAGAGTTAACGTCAGTTGCCTGAGCTTGATGTTGAATACACAACATACAGATTAACGTAAAAGTTAATAGTACTAATTTCTTCAAAATGTAATCCTCTATTTTGTAAATTGAAAATTCTTAAAAGCCTCGGCTTTCGGTTGTGTAAATGAAAGTTTTAACTTTAAAGAATGTATTTTATACAATTATTATATACCAAAAAAATTCAAATGCAAGTCCAAAATCGAATATTGACGCCATATTCAGGCTATATTCCTTGATATCAAAGGAATACAGAGATTGTAAATTTTTCTTGAGCCTAATATAAAATCTGAACATAAACCGTTCTTGTGCGTGCTTTATTATCAAAATCTATCAGGACAATTTGCTGCCACTGCCCGAGCTGTAATGCGCCGTCAATCAGGGGTACCATAGTGTTATTTCCGATAATAGAAGCTCTTATGTGCGCATAACCGTTACCGTCATGCCAGGTATTGTCATGGTGATAGTCACCGTTTAAAGGCGCAATTTTATCCAACGCCTCCGGTAAATCAACAAGCAGACCGGGCTCAAATTCAATATTAGTAACAGAAACCGTGCTTCCCGCAACATAAACATGCACAACTGCATTCTGTAAAGAATGACGATAGACCGCATTTTGTACTTTTTGCGTTATGTCTATAATATCTGTAAAACCCTGTGTATTTACCGCAAAGTGTTCAGTTATTACTGTCATAGGCAATGCTCCGTGTTATTTTTGCGTAACCCGCGGGTCAAATGCAGGTTCAGCCTCAAACAGGCTCCACACATCGTTAGCTTTAACTTCTTTACCGTCAAACATTTTGACTGTCATCGGTTCTACATTACGTTTTAAACCCTGATGCGTATGTTCTTTGGCATAACCTATCGCTTTTCCTTCCTGATTATAGGCATAATTATATCTAAAAATATCGTTACCTTTAACCGTCATACGTTCATAAACTTTTTTATCAGGAGTTAATAGATCATCTGTTGTAGCAGTACTGCCATCTGCCCATTTTGTATAAATTTGTCGTACAAATCCGTCTTTTACCAGTTGATCGCTGCTTTGTTCATATCCTTCGGATTCTATGCTTTTTACAAATGTATCACCGTTCATCACGCGGATATGAAATTCTCCTGTTTCTTTATTTTTTGGTTTTATATATTCAATAATATTTTTTGCTGTTGATTTAATCTGTTCTCCAGCACCGGTTACAATGTCCTCTATGATATCATTTCCCTTTTTAATTTCAGATTCTGCGATATCCTCAGCTTTTTCCAAAATATCTTCAACAGGAGGCTTTTTACCTCTTAAAACATAATATGCAGCTCCGCCGCCGACAGCTATTGCAGCTGCTGTTATACTTACTGTGCGTGCTATTTTTCTGCTGGCTTTCGGGGTATTCTTATCATTATTGGTTGTATTTTCCTGCTTTGTTTCAGGTCTGTTGGAATACATAAAGTTAATATCATAATTATTAGCTACGGGTTTAATCATTTATTACTCCTTAACCGTACATTTCGTCTTCATAATACACAAATTCAAGATGTCCGACAAGTATTGTATCACCATCTTTTATTCCTTGCAACTTTAATTCATCAAAAACTCCCATACCTTTGAGGATATTTTGAAATCTAATTACCTGCTCGGAGTTACGTTCATCTGTAACGCCTGCAATACGGCTTACCTTGCCGCCGTTTATGATAAATGTATCTTTTGCTACTTTGATAACCTCAAAATCGCTGTCATCATTATTATATGCGCCGGTGTCCTCTTCAATAACAATTTCGGTTTCTGTATGCGGAATTTCGTCAACTTTTTGTCCCATAAAGTCTGTTAATTTATCAATATTTTCACCTGTAACGGCAGATATCATAAAAACATCATCTGAAACCTTTTTAAATTGGTCAATCAGTTGTGTCCGTCTTTCTTCATCTATGGCATCCATTTTGTTAAGAGCAATAATCTGGTAAAGATTAGCCAGTTTTTCGGAATGCTTTTCTAATTCTTTGTTGATAATTAAATAGTTATTGAAGGGATCTTCTTCGGTTGTATCAATCAAATGAACAAGGAAGCGGCAGCGTTCAACGTGGCGTAAAAAGTCATGTCCGAGGCCGACACCTTCACTTGCACCTTCTATGAGTCCCGGAATATCCGCAACCACGTACCCGTCACCCGAGCGTTTTTTTACAACACCTAAATTCGGAATGAGTGTTGTAAAAGGATAATCAGCAATTTTAGGTTTTGCAGAACTTATACGGCTTATAAGAGTTGATTTACCGGCATTCGGCATCCCTAAAAGTCCGACATCTGCAATAAGTTTTAATTCAAGAAACAGTTCGCGCTCAATCCCCGGTTCTCCCGGTTCACAGAACTGCGGGGCACGCTTTTGCGCGGTTGCAAAACGGGCATTTCCACGTCCGCCGCGGCCCCCTTTTGCGACCATCACAGTTTGCTCATGTCTGGTCAAATCCGCAATTATATTTCCTGTTTTAATATCTTTTACCACAGTACCGACAGGAACTTTGATATACAAATCTTTTGCACAGGCGCCGTGCATGTTTTTAATCCCGCCGTTTTCGCCTGACGCCGCTTTAAACACGGATTTATGCTTAAAATCCATCAATGTAGACATATTTTCATCTGCAACAAGATAAACATCGCCGCCTCGGCCGCCGTCACCGCCGGCCGGTCCGCCTTTGTCAACGTATTTTTCCCGACGCCACGCAACCATTCCGTTTCCGCCGCGGCCGGATACAACTCTTATCTTGCTTTTGTCTATAAATTGCATATCGAATTTATCCCTAAGTCTGTTTGTGCTATTATGCTAGCATGAAAATGTTAAAAGAAAAACTATTTAGTAAAGAAAAAATTGAAATTGGCCCTGATAGCGGTTATGACAACTATATAATGGCAATAGAATCAAGCTGTGACGAAACTGCTTGCGCCATTGTAAAAAACGGACGCGAAGTTGTTGCAAATGTTGTGGCATCCCAGATTAAAACTCACGAAAAATACGGCGGAGTTATACCGGAAATAGCTGCACGCGAACATCTTGAATCCATAAATGTTGTAATAGACGAGGCGTTTAGGCAGGCAAAAGAAAATGCCGGTATTGCGCCGGAAGATATAACTGCTTTTGCAGGAACTGTAGGCCCGGGACTTGTCGGATGTCTGCTGGTTGGATTGAATGCCGCAAAAACCCTTGCGCTTGTTTATGACAAGCCGTTCATCGGAGTTAATCATTTAAACGCGCACCTTTGCGGAAACTATATTGATACTGATTTAAAACCGCCTTTTATGGCGCTCCTTGTAAGCGGCGGGCATACTCAAATTATTGATGTAAAATCATATTCAGAACAAACAATTTTAGGTGAAACAATAGACGATGCCGTTGGAGAAGCTTATGACAAAGTTGCACGCCTTATCGGGCTCCCTTATCCGGGCGGGCCAAGACTTGACAAGCTGGCTCAGGAAGGAAATCCTTTTGCTTTTAAACTTCCGGAGGCAAAAGTTGACGGATATAATTTCAGTTTCAGCGGATTAAAAACAGCCGTTTTAAGACTTGTTAAATCATTTAAACAGGACGAAATGCCGGTGGCTGATATCTGTGCAAGTTTTCAGGAAACAGTATCTTCAACTCTTGTTCATAAGTTGAAAAAAGCACTGCAGGAAAGCGGGTACAATCAGGTTGTAATCGCAGGCGGTGTTGCTGCAAATTCTGAAATTCGCAAAAAAATCTTCGCACTGTCAGACGAAGGCTATAAGGTTTTTGCCCCGCCTATGAAATACTGTACAGATAACGCGGCAATGGTTGCATCTTGCGCTTATTTTAACACCAATACTTTTGATGATGTAAATGTTGAAGTGTTTTCGCGTATAAAATAGGCAAATTTTTATCTTTATCTGTTTTACAAAGATATGCAAATTCAAAGTGTAGATAAAAATTACCGGCCGCAATTTTCGGGTTTGACAAGAACATTGTCAAAAAACTATTTTGCGACTTTTGAAGAAATCAAAGATGTATTTGAAAAACACCCCAAAGCTGACGGTATTGCGGGCTCTTTGCCTTATTCATGGATAAAAAATATTCAGCACAAACCTAAAGACTTTCGTGACAGCGCAATAAAAGAAGTCTATCAAACTTTTCGTGATATATTTACAGAACCTGAAATAAAAAGTCTCAAAGAAAAATCTAAAATCCTGACAAAAGCTTTACACAAAGCTGAAATTTTACCTGAAAGCAATATCGTAATTATTAAAAGCAGAAAGCTTGACGGCCGAACTATATCAGGAGTATTTACAATACACGAAAAAGGTAAAAATCCTGCACTTGAACCTGTATTTATAAAAAAGTTTAAAGACAAAGAGCAAAGAGCCTTTAGAAAAGATTATGACGGATTATACCCCGAAACAGCACTAGGCCTGCATTTTAACAAACTTATGGCTGACAGGCATATCTGGAAATTTTTCTGGTCTGACGTAAAAGCCGGCTATATAGCCTCCCACTATGATGCGCAGCCCCAAAATGTAAAAATTCCGCGGCATTTGATGCTATCAAGTGACGAAATTGACAAAGAAAATTATTTTAAAAAATTGATGAAAATTACAGGGGATTATACCGATATCCGAAAAATCTTAGCAAAATACGGATTTATACATAAGGATTATCATGATGAAAATATTGTAATTACCCGTGACAAAAAGGGCAATTTAATCACCCGCCTTATTGATTTAGGCCGAATTACGCGGATTAATGAACGCAATTCTTATTATCTTAAATTCATCAACTACAATCACGCAACCAAAAGTTTTGAATAAACCCTTGAGAGAATGAATTTTGTAATAGTTTTTTCAAGTTCAACACCGTGATGATGGTTAATTTCTTTAATAAAATAACAAGGACTGGTAACATTAATTTCAATAATTTTACCGTCGATAACATCCAGCCCTACAAGCGGTAAGCCCATTTTGTTTAATTCTTTTGCAACAGGTGTAAATTTTTCTTTTTCATCAGGCAGAAGTTCAGCCTTGATAATATTCGCGTCACAGTGGTCATTGAATTTAAAATCATTATTGCTCGGAAGTTTTTGAATACAAACATCCAATATATCATCCCCGAGAAAAAGAACTCGTTTATCGCCGTATTTAGCCAGCGGAATATATTTTTGCACCATTATCAGCTGTGACTGCTTTTTCGTCATTAAGTCAATAATAACCGCCGTATTTTTATCACCTTTTTTAAGTGTCATAACACCTGAGCCAAAACATGCGTTCAGCGGTTTTAATACAATTTCTTCATGTTCATCTAAAAAGCCTATAATATCAGATTTTGAAGCCGTAACAATATTTTCCGGCATGAGGTCAAGAAATTTTACGGTATGCAGTTTTTCGTTGAAATCACGTATTGCACGCGGTTCATTCATAACATAGGTTTTGTCCCTGTCAACAAAATCAAATATATATGTAGCATTTATGTAATCCAAATCTACCGGCGGATCCTGACGGAACATTACCAGTTGAAAATCCTCAATCTTTCTGTCTGAAACTTTTTTATCATAAACAATATTACCGTTTATTTCTGAAACCGGATAACAATGCGTATGCGCAACTCCGGACACAAGACTCAGATTATCAATGGTGGTTATACATACGTCATTATTTTCTCTGATAAGTTCTCTGATAAGCCAAAAATTCGTAACAAGATTATTAAATTCAAAATATTTGAGTTCAATTCTGTCAATGATAAATAAAATATTCATAAATGCCTCTTTCAGTCTGGTAAAAATGCAAGTCTGAAATATCAGACTTGCATATAAATCTTAACATCCGGTCTGATATAAATACATTGTCAAAACGTACTATATTTCTTTCGGATTTAAAACAAGCGGATTGTTGTTGCCTGCTTGCAGTAATCTGATGAATTTCTGAACATCAGCTTCAATAGACGGGAATGTATTGTAATGGATAGGAATAACCGTTTGTGCCCCGATCCATTGTGCGGCAATTGCAGCATGTTCTGCATCCATTGTGTAAGTTCCGCCAATCGGCAGCATTGCAATATTCGGTCTGTACAATTCCTTAACGAGCTTCATTTCAGAATGCAGACAGGTATCGCCGGCATGATAAATTCTTACGTTTTCAATATTCATAAAAATACTTGCCGCACAGCCGCCGTAACTTCCGTCAGGAAGTGAACTTGAGTGGAATGCAGGTAAGAAAATTATATTACCCCAGTCATAATGTATCCATCCGCCGAGGTTTACATCCCGGGTTTTACATCCCTGTCCTGAACAGTATCTTGCAAGCTCTGCAACAGCTGTAATGGTCGCATCTTTTTCTTTAGCAATTTCTATTGCCTGACCTAAGTGGTCTGAATGTGCGTGGGTCAAGAGAATATCCGTGATATTTCTCTCATGCCAGTTATATTTTTCGTTACCGGCAACATTCGGGTCGATTAATATTGATTTTTCGCCTACTGTGAATTCAAAAGCGCTATGACCAATATATTTTAAATCCATAACTACTCTCCTTTTGTACATTGACTGTTTTAATATAACATTATTTGCGCTAAAATACAACTATGCAATACGAAATTTACATGAAAAAGTGTATAGAACTTGCGCGGCAGGGAGAAGGCAGCACATCGCCCAACCCGCTTGTCGGCTGCGTTATACTCGATAAAGACGGCAACGAAATAGCAAACGGCTATCATGCCAGATACGGCGGCAACCATGCCGAACGCGATGCGCTTCTCAAAATTAAAGCAGGAGAAGGCGAAACCTTAATCGTTAATCTTGAGCCATGTTCGCATTACGGCAAAACCCCTCCTTGTGCTGATTTTATCATTGAAAAAAGAATAAAGCGTGTAGTTGTGGGAATGGTTGACCCTAATCCGCTTGTTGCAGGCCGCGGTATTGAAAAACTTAAAAATGCAGGAATTGAAGTTATAACAGGTGTGCTGGAAGATGAATGCAAAAAACTCAACGAAGTATTTATAAAAAATATGACGGAGAATAAAACATTCATAGCAATAAAAACAGCGACAACTCTTGACGGGAAAATAGCTGCTTCAAACGGCTCATCAAAATGGATAACTTCAGATGCAGCCCGTATGGAGGCCAGAAAAATCCGCAGCCGTTATGATGCGATTATGACATCCTCCGCAACAATTATTGCAGACAATCCGACAATGGCGCACAGAAAAAAAATCATACTTGATAGAGAACTCAAAACCAATCTTGAAACGCCGATATATAAAGAAGGCGAGATTTATCTTTTTAACGCCACACTTGATATGTTTGAAGGCGGGGTTAATTTTATCAAAACACCTGTTGTAAACGAAAAACTTGACCTGAATTTTGTGTTTGAAAAGGCATTTGAACTCGGTATAAAAAGTATATTTGTAGAAAGCGGCGGGCACTTAAATGGGTCGGTACTAACGTTTGCGGATAAAATTTATCACTTTATAGCGCCGAAAATAACAGGCGACAATTCTTCTTTATCCTGCTTTGATTTTCAGCGAATTTCAGATATAGCACAGTGCAAAAATTTTGAATTTGAGGAAATACAGATGTTCCCGCCGGATATATTGCTCACCTACAGACCTAAAAGGCACTAAGTTACTAAGGCACTAGCGGATTTGCGGACGGACGGAGCAAAGCGAGTCCGGGTAGCGAGCAGATTGAGCCGACTTGTGCGCTAGCACTATAGGCGAAACTCTGCGAGCGTGAAGCAAATCCAAGACAGGGCACTGAGGCACTATAGATTTACATGAGGCTGGCTTTGCTGCTTTGTGACGGGGTGTGTCATGAATTTCCTCGCCCTCTGGGGAGAGGATAGCAAGGCTTGACGAACAACGTGAGTTTAGCCTTGCTTGGTGAGGGGTTACTTCGGTCTTATCGCTTTTGTCTGACCCCTCACCCGAATTTCTAAGCTCACATTCGTTCGCTAACAAATTCGTCCTCTCCCGCAAGGGGCGAGGAATTTGTAGCGATTGTTGTTCGTCTTTAGCAGTCTCCTGAGTGTAAGAGCGGATCTGCCCGCCAGACTCAGTCTGCCAGGTGAACCTGCCTCCTGCTGGTGTAAATGCCTGTCTTAATTGAGTATTTCTTTTGCTCATATAATTCTCCTATTCATATTTAATATATAATACATATCATTAGCATGTAATATATATCAATTATTCATATTTTTGTCAAGTGAAATAACTGACATTACAATTGTTAGTATGTTAGATATAAGAGAAGAAATACATTTGTTATTATTTCGCAGAGGATTATCGTTCCGCAAACTCGCTCAATTAATGCATGAACAGGGGTATGATATTCCTGTGCAAAGCGGACTTTCTGACAGGCTTCTTAAAAAACGTATTCGTTTTGAAACTGTACAGGAAATTTTAGACTATCTTGGTTACGAACTTAAAATCGTGCAAAAATAATCACCATGGTAATTCGTATAACTTTATTTTGGGGTATAATGAATATATGAACACAAAAGAGACAGCGCAGGCCGGGACTTTTTATCCTGACAGCAGAGAAGATTTAGAAAATCTATTTAAGAAATTTGATAACGGACTACCGGCAAACTACAATTCCCGTCTAATAATCGTGCCCCATGCCGGATACATTTATTCAGGTCAAACTGCTTACAATACTTACAAATTTCTGGATAAATCCGTTAAAAATGTCTTTGTATTCTCTCCTTCGCATTATGAAAGGCTTTACGGCTGCGTGATAAGCAGCTACGATTCTTTTAAAACACCTCTTGGTGCACTAAATGTCAACTCCGAATTAACTAAAGAGTTTGCACAATTTTGCGGCTGCGACATAAACGATGCTGCATTTGAAAAAGAACACAGTATCGAAGTTCAGCTTCCTTTTATTAAATATTTTTTGCCGGATGTACAAATTATTCCGGTTGTATACGGATGTGAAAATTTTAAAAATCTCACAGAAGTTATAGATCATTTTTATCAAAACAAAGAAAACGCCTTTATTATATCAAGTGATTTGAGCCACTATTATCCGGCCAAAGAAGCTATTAAACTGGACAATTACACGGCCGGCATGATAGAAAGTAATGACGTAAAAAACTTTGAATACGAGCAAGCCTGCGGAGCCGTCGGAATTTGCGGGGCTGTAAACTTTGCCGCTCAAAAGGATTATTCGTTTATCAGAACAGGGCTTACAAATTCCTCTGCAACAACTGGTGACACCTCACGCGTTGTCGGTTACGGCGGCTGGTTTTTGTACGAAGGTGAGAAAAACGAATATATCAAAGAAAATTATTCTGAACTTTTGATAAAAACAGCACACGAAAGTATTCAATCCGGTTTGCAATTAGGCAGCTACCCGCCGGCAAAAGGCCCTTGCGTTCTGGAAGAAAACGGAGCATGTTTTGTCACTCTGGAAATTAACAACAATTTGCGCGGCTGCATCGGCTCTATTATTGCGCACAGGCCGCTAATTACCGATTTATACAAAAATGCACACGCCTCTGCATTTTCAGATCCTCGCTTCCGCCCGCTTTCGCAAGAAGAATTTGCAAATATAAAAATAAGTATTTCACTTTTATCTACTCCTAAGCGCGTTGATTTTAAAACAGAACAAGAACTTCTTGATAAATTAATCCCTAATGTTGACGGACTCATTATACGCGACAAAAACTATCAGGCCGTATTTTTACCGGTTGTGTGGGAACAGCTTCCTGATAAAAAAGAGTTTTTAAATGCTTTGAAACAAAAAGCCGGCATGCCTCATAATTATTTCTCAGAAACGCTGGAAGCCTTTACATTCCGCACAATTTACATTCAGAAATAATAGTTCGTTGACAAAAAAATAATTTTACTCTACTCTGAAATTATAGAAGTTGAAAAGGGGATTTATGAAAAGATTTATATTATTTTTAGCAATATTTATTGCAGGCTCTATGGTGCTGGCAGTTGATGATGCTGCACTGTTGAAAGAAAAATCATGCCAGCAATACATAAACGAAATAGGCACAACAATTCTGAATGCAAATAAAATCGATAAGCATATTATATTCACTTATGATAAGGGCGAATATAAAAAGACAATGAATGATCCGACAATAACTAAACGTCAAATCATTTTTTACAACGAATATTTTAAATATATCGACAATGATGATGAAATGGCCGCATTCCTTGCTCATCAAATTTCTCGTGCCGCAAAATCTTTCAGCGGCGAATGGGGCGGTTTTGTAAGTTCCGCACAAATCAAATTTGCGCCGAAAAAATATGAGATTTTTGCAGATAAACGCGCAGTTGATTACATGGTTAATGCAGGCTACAATCCTATAGGTTTGATTACTTTATTAAACAAAAGCCGTCCGCAAAATGTATTGGACAAATTGGTTTTCCATAACCCGCCGACAAGAAGAATGGCTATTGTGTACGAATATATTTATAACAATTACCCGTATTATCTGGCGAACAATGTTTATTTTGATAACATAAATTATCAAAATTTTCTTCTGAATTCTGTTGAAAACAGAGCAAAATTAAAAGAAAAAATTAAAACAGGTTCAACCAAGAGGATTAAATATGATTAGATATATCACATTGTTTATATTAACCGCTATTATGTCTTTTAATTCTGCTTATGCACATATTCAGGTTAAAGATGATTTAGTCGATCAAACACTTGCCGGAAAAGAGTTTGTAAAGCCGGAGGCTAATCTTGATTATAATTATCAGGATACAGACAAGGTAATGATACCGATACAGATAACACAGAAAATTTCATCTGCCGGCAAATATGCTGCTTACGAGGGCATGCCGCTTGAATTTACGGTCAAAGAAAACGTTATTTATAACCACAAAATAGTAATTCCAGCCGGAACAAAAGTAAAAGCACGTGTTGATATAATTACAGGCAAAGGAATTTCCGGTATTCCGGGCGAGTTGTTTATTACAGACTTTGAAATACCAAACGTTCCGGGATATCAAATAATGGAGCCGATTTCAAAACGCGGGCAGAACAGAACATTGTGGATATTACCGCTAAAATGGGCACTGACACCATTGCCGCCTCTCGGATCATTTACAAATATTATTTTTGGCGGTGATGCTGTAATCAAGCCAACTCACACACTAAAGTTATATTACTATCCGAATTGGATTTAATCGTGTAAAAGCTCTATATACACAAATTTTATTTTATACAATATTTTTCAATTTTGCTTCTATTTCATTCATCAGATTGACGTCATCTGTCTGGCGTGCGTAATTCTGTGCTTTTTGCAGCAAACCGCGCGCCTTGGACGGATTATTGTATTCCAGCATAATCTCGGCTGCATCTTTGTAATTCTGAGCAACTTTCAGCGGAGAGTCCGCATCTGCATAATGCTGTACGGCTTTAGAATAAGAGCGTAATGCCTCTTGAGGCTCGCCAAATTTTTCGTATGCGTTTGCCATACTTGATGAAATAAAGCCTTTTACCTTTGAATTATCTGTCTGTTCCGCTAAATCTCCGGCCACTGCATAATAATCAAAGGATTCCTGTTCGTACATATCGGTGTATATGTTACCCATTCTTGTAAGTGATGCGGATTGTGCAACCAGATTTTCTGTTTCTCCGGCAAAAGAAATTGAATTAAAGTAATGATCAAGAGCAGGTGTAATCTGGTTTACGTCATCATAAATCTGAGCCATTGAGTAGTGAACTTTTGTTTTTATATTGTTATCGGTTGTGTGTTCAAGGGATTTGTTGTAACTTTTTAGTGCCTGTGCATAAAAATCGTGGTCATCATAGATTTTGCCGACTTCATAAAATATCTTTGATTTAGTTTCAGTATCCCCTACTTCATCGGCACGCTGCAAGGCTTCCTGAAATTTTGCCAGTGCCTTTTTAGGTTCGTTTGCGTAAGTTAATTTTTTTGATTGAATGAACAGTGATTTCAACTCCTTGTCCTGAGGAATAAGAGATTGAACTTTTGCATCAGTTGCAATTTCCTGTTCTACAGGTTCGGTCACTGTTTGCTCAACAGTTGCCTTTTCATCTGTTTTTTCGGCTTTATTTGTTGACCCTTCCGGAAATTTTACAAGAAACTGTTTATTGATATTATTTTCATCGTATTTAAAATCGATTTGCTGTAAAAACAGGGCGTCAACCCAATTTTCAACGACTTTGGAATCCTTATTAAGGGTTTTGGAAATGTAACCGTCAAGAATAGAGGAGGCATTTTTGAGGTTAGATTTAATTAATTTTGTATTAGGATTTTCTTTTTGAACTTGTTTTTCAACAAGCGCAAGATAGCCGTCAACTTCTTCTTTCAAATCGGCCGGTGTGCCAATTGCAACAGCGGTGTTGTTGAAGTCTTTTAGAATTTGGGCAATATTAATAGTAGAACTGCGCTGTAATTGGCTTGCAGAGGAGTTTATTTGCGGGGTGGTTGTTGTCGAATTTGAAGTTGTTCTGGTATTACTTTTTTTCTGGGCAACCTGTCCCTGAATTTGGCTTCGCATCGCCTGCCAGTCTACCTGAACTTCTTTTTGTACGGCTCTGTTATAAGCTCTATCCGGTAATCTTTGTTCTGTATATTGGAGTCCTTTACTTCTGGAATTAGAATTCGCCTGTTCTTCGCGTTGGGTTTGGGCAGCAGATTTAGAGGTGTCCTCATCCTGTTTTTTCTTAACACCGCCGCGTCCGTCTTTAACTAAATATGGTCTTTGAAAAACTCCGTTTAACAAAATGCCCTCTATTCTACCCAATTATGGTAATACTACTATACATTAAGTTACACTGACTTTGGTCATACTTTTGTATGAAATTCTACAACATGTATTTAAGGTTTATTTTTTACATGTCAAAAATTAGGTTTATGTATTTAAGTATTATTAAATCAAAACAGACAACGCCTTTAATCACGTTGTCTGTTGAAATATAAAAAATAATTATCTTTAAGCTTGTTCATCCGGTGTATCAAGCAGACTTGTCTGTGATACATTAGGCGTATTTTCCTGCGCCTCCATTGCCTGAACATCTTTCACAATCTGTTCATCTTCATCCGGATTAATGATTTTGTTGACTGAAACAACAGTATCATTTTCCATAAGATTTTGTGCTCTAACACCTGTTGCCGGCCGGCCCTGACGGGAAATTGAGCCTGCATTCAATCTTGTTACAACACCGTTTGCTGTAACCATCATTATATCATCGGATTCTTTTACAATAGTCAGTGCAACAAGTCTTGATGAGGAGGATTTGAATTTAGTCGCGATTAATCCGATTCCGCCTCTGTTTTGAGTTCTGAACTCAGAGAGTTTTGTTCGTTTTCCAAAACCGTCAGAGGTTACGACTAACAGATCTGCATCATAATCGCGCGGAACAATATCGCATCCCACAATTTCATCACCTGTGCGTAATTTCATTGATGTGACGCCTTTTGCACTTCTGCCGAGCGGTCTCAAATCTTCAATCGGGAATCTTATTGCCATACCACAGGATGTACCGATAATAATTTCATCACGGCCGGTTGCAAGTTTTACCCAGTTGAGTTCATCGCCTTCTTCCAAACCTATTGCAATAATTCCGCTGCGTCTGATGTTAGAGAAATTATCTAATTCAATACGTTTGATGTTGCCTTTTTTAGTCAGCATAATTAAGTTCAACTCTTTAGAGAATGTGCTGACCGGAACAACTGCTGTAATTCTTTCATCCTGCTCTATCGGAAGGACATTAATTATCGGTAAACCTTTTGCCTGACGTCCGCCTTCAGGGAAGTCGTAAACGCTCAGACTGTAGACTGTTCCTTTTGAGGAGAAGAACAGAACTTTATCATGCATCATTGCAGTAAAGAAGTGTTGAATATCGTCATCCTCTTTTGTCTTAATACCTGATTTGCCGCGTGTTGCACGGTTCTGGCGTTCAAAAGTATCGAGTGAAATACGTTTCAGATAGCCTTGATGTGTGATAAACACAGCCATCGGTGTATTCGGAGTTAAGTCCTCAATAGTAACTTCTCCCTGATCCGGCAGGATTTGGGTTTTTCTGTCATCCCCGAATTTTGCTTTATCTTCTAACAATTCTTTTTTGATTATGTCAAGGATTTTTTGACGGCTTGCAAGAATTGCTTCGTATTCTGCAATTTTCTTGATTAACTCGTCATATTCAGCCTTAACTTTATCTTGTTCCAATCCTGTTAATCTTCTCAATTGCATTTCGAGAATTGCATTGGACTGGTCAACATCAAGTCCGAATTTTGACATCAAACCGTTTCTTGCATCATCAGTTGTTTTCGAATTTTTAATAAGCTCGATAACTTCGTCAATAGATGCCAGAGCGATGATTAAGCCGGCCAAAATATGAGCGCGGATTTTGGCTTTTTTGAGGAAGAAGATTGTTCTTCTTGTAACAATTTCAACCCTGTGTTCAACAAACTCGCTCAATACCTGATGCAAGTTTAACAGTCTTGGCTGCTTACCGCAAAGTGCCAGCATGTTTACACCGAAAGTTGTTGAAAGCTGCGTGTATTTGAATAAATTATTTTTAACGACATCAGGTTTTGCGTCACGTTTAAGTTCAATTACGATACGCATGCCTTCACGGTCAGATTCATCACGGATGTCAGAAATTCCCGTAATTCTCTGGTCTTTAACAAGTTCTGCAATTTTTTCAATAAGCATGGCTTTGTTAACCTGATAAGGAATTTCAGTTACAACAATTGCAGTTCTAGCCTGACGTCCGCCGCCGCCTGCTATTTCTTCAAAACCTGCAACGGCCTGCATTTTTATAGACCCGCGGCCTGTTTCATAAGCCTGCTTGATATCACTTAATCCTATAATTGTTGCGGCTGTCGGAAAATCTGGACCTTTAATATATTCCATTAATTCTGCAACAGTAATGTTCGGATTATCAATTAAAGCTATTGTACCGTCAACAATTTCGCCGAGATTGTGCGGCGGAATATTTGTTGCCATACCGACCGCAATACCTGAAACACCGTTTAATAACAGCATAGGAAGCCTTACCGGAAGAACGGACGGTTCCTGCAATGACCCGTCAAAGTTCGGAACAAATTCGACTGTTTCACAATCTATATCAGCAAGCATAGACGGAGTTATTTTATTCATTCTTGCTTCTGTATAACGCATTGCGGCAGCGCCGTCACCGTCTACAGATCCAAAGTTACCATGCCCGTCAACAGTTAAGTATCTTGTAGAAAAGTCCTGTGCCATACGAACAAGAGCTTCATATACTGCTGTATCACCGTGCGGGTGATATTTACCAAGAACTTCACCTACAATACGGGCACATTTCTTAAACGGTTTATCCGGTGTCATGCCGAGTTCATTCATTGCGTAAAGAATACGTCTGTGAACAGGTTTTAAGCCGTCACGGACATCCGGCAATGCACGGCCGACAATTACGCTCATTGCATAATCTATATATGAGCGTTTCATTTCTTCTCTTATATTAACCGGAATAATTTTTCCGTCTTCAAACATATTTTGCTGAGCCAAAATCTTCTCCTTTATCCAAGTCCATAAGTATCCTATACCATTAATATAGCACAAAAATAACTATTGGGCTAATTATTAACAGTTAAAGTAAGCTCAAAATGTTAAACATTGTTACAAAAATGCGTTTCCTTGAATTTTAACGGGAATAATATACTTAGTATATATAGAGTATAAAATCAGGAGTGCTAATATGGCTTATAAAGTAGAAGATATTAAATCACTTGAAGAACTTGAACGGGCACAGGCGGCCGCGCAGGCTCAAGGCACTACTGTTGTTAATTATAATGAATGGAATCAGATATTAAAAGATCTTGAAGAAGCCGGTGTTAAATCCACAGGAGATTTTAACAGCGACAAAGCCAAGGTAGAAGAAATTAAGGCAACTGTTCAGGAATATGTTGAAAAACTTAAAACAGAACAGTCGCAAGATCAGCAAAAAGAACAAAATCAAAAAGTTAAAAGTATATCAGAAACCGACAGTGAACAAACAGTCAAAGCAAACATGGCTAACGCAACAAGTTCAACCATTATGGCTGATTACATGAAATACTACCACCTGTTATTCTAAGTTTTAGTCAAACTTTTTTGCGTGTGTAAACGGCCAGAACAAAAATGTTGCGCGGCCGATAAATCTGTTTACAGGAAGCGTGCCCCAATAACGGCTGTCTTTTGAATTCCCGCGGTTGTCGCCCATCATAAAATATTCACCCTCCGGTATAACAAAAGGGCCGCAATACATTTCTTCAGCGCAATATGAGTAGTCGTATACGCTGCTTATATATGGTTCATTAAGCGGTTTATCGTTTATATAAACAAATGTTTTGCCGTTTGCATCTGTTTTAATCTCTATTTTTTCCCCAGGAAGTCCTATAACCCTTTTAATATACGCAATATCTTTACAGAAAAATCCGGTCAGTCTTGCAAAAACTTTCCATGGTGTATTTTTTAATTCCTCAAACGGCGGGTAAAAAACCATTATATCGCCACGTTTCGGGGTAGAATAAAATCTTGAATAACGTTCCACAAAAATCCTGTCGCCTTCAACAATTGTCGGACGCATTGACCCTGACGGTATCCAGCGTATTTCTCCGATAAAAAATTTGATTATAATTATGGCAGCCACAACAAAGACAACAGTGTCTACAGTTTCTTTTATGGCTGGTTTATACTTTTCGTATAGTCTTTTTAAATCTTCTTTGTTCATTGTCTGTACAGTTCCGTTAATTCAAGTAAAGTTCTTTTGTATAAATTATCCTCAAGATTGTCCAAATCTTTTCGGGCAAGGTCAACATAATTATTCAACAAATGGTATGTTTTTTCAATAGCCGGATTATCAACACTACCCGAAAGGATTATCGGTGCGGTATAAATCCCATTCTCAACATCTGAATTTGTTGTTAATATATTATTCAAATCATCTTTTATCTGAAAAGCTATACCGAAATTTTGCGCAAAGCTGACGGCTTTATCCCTGTCAATTTCAGGTGACAGCATAGCACTGCATTCAAGAGCGGCCATAAAAAGCTGCGCAGTTTTCTGCTTTGTTTTGAGTAAATATTCCTCCATTGAAGGTATCTTGTTTACACAAAAATATTGTGAAATTTCACCCTTGCACATCTGTGCCAGAGATTGAATAAAAACATTCAATATCCTGTTATCACCAATTTTACTTATATAATCTACAGCGCAAGCCAGCAGATAATCGCCGGATACAACAGCAAGCTTGGAATTAAAAATCTTATTCAGCGTGCTATTGCCACGTCTTACGTCCGCCTCGTCAATCACGTCATCATGTATCAAAGAAGCATTATGCACAAGTTCAACGGCCGTCAAAAGTTTATAGTGTTCTTTTTGTAACCGTACACCACAAGCTTTCAAATAAAGTATTGCGACAAGCGGACGGATACGTTTTGCCGGTGAATTTAAAAACTTTTTCAAATGAGTCAGCAAAGGTTCCTGCAAACAAAGTTTAGATGTCAGGTTTTCTATAATTATATCTATGTCTGATTTAACAAGAGTGTATATTTCTTTGTAATCTTTCATACAATTATTATAACTAAAAAATATTATTCCTGCGGCAGATTTAGTCTAAAATAAAACTGTTTTATCGCATCCTGCACAGCTTTAGAATTTTTTTCAACACCGTTTTTCTCTAACTCTTTATCAAACGGAATTATACCGAGCACATCAAGCTCGTATTTTTTTAACAAATCATAAACAGAAGTCAAGTCATAACTTTCAACTTTATTTATAACTACGCCGAGCTGTCCGCCCGCTGCATATTTTGCGCTAAATTCCTCTATACGTTTGGCAAGATGAGCGCTTTCATCTGTAGGATTTGCCACAATAATCGTGGTGTCTATATCTGTATCAACAAGCTGGTTAAGATATTTCAAATCAAATTCACAGTCAAAAATTACAACATCATACCGGTCAATAAGTTTAAGCACTGCATCGTTAATCTGGCCTGTAATCGGGCAGCGGCAGTCTTTTGACCCGACAAACCAAGAAACAATTATATCAACATTGTCACTCAATGAAACAACAATGTCCTCCATTGCCCACTCTACAAATTCCTGTTTAGTCATCCCTTCCGGAATACCGGTTTTGTATTCGTGTTTACCGCTCCTGATACCGTAAATAGTATTTCTGATATCAAGTCCGAAGCTGTGAGAAAGTTCAGCGCTCAAATCATTATCAAATAAAAGAATGGATTTGTCAGGAAATAATTCCTGAAATATTGCCAGAAATGCTTTAGTTATAGTTGTTTTGCCGCTTCCGCTTTTTCCCGTAATAGCTAACTTAGTTGTCAATATGGTATTTCTCCTTTAATTTATCTGATAATCGTTTTGTCAAAGTCATGGCTTTTTCAGCCATTGCCTCGTCTAATCCGCCGGCGCCGCAGGACGGTGTTATCATTGAATTTGTTATTACAAGTTTCTCATCAATTCCTTTTTTAGTCAAATATTTAACAGCTTTTTCAAAAATCTCCATAAGCGTCTGCAAATCCGCTTTATCCAGCGCTTTTTTATCAAGCGTCGGTACAACCCCCCAGGCAATTTTCCCGTTGTTTTTAAGAAATTTTTCAACATGTTTGTCAAAAACACTTAAATTTTGAGCATAAGCGTACGCATCAAGGTTAATAATACTAACTTCAGCTTTTAACGGCACTGTCCAGTCACATTTGCCGCAACAGTGTATTGCACTCAATGCTCCGTTACTTTTTATTGCATCGGAAATATCTTTTAGCATTTCCAAAACTTCACTCTGTGAAATTGTCAGATAAGCCGATGTACCAAGCTGGGATATTGACGGTTCATCAATAAAAATAATCGGTGTTGTTTCAGGATTTGCCGTTCTTATTTGCTTTATCTGCCAGAGAGCTTTCAATGTCAGTGTTTTTACGATAATTTCGCGCAGGGTTTCATCATAAAAAGCACAGCGGCCGTTTTTGTCTACAAGTGTTGTTGCAAGAGTAAAAGGCCCGACAATCTGCCCTTTTGCAAAATCCGGTTTTGTATCTTTTATGATTTTCAATAGTTCCGGAAAAGCCTTTGAGTTTTCAATACTAATGGCGTATTTTTCCGTTGCTTCACAATTTATATCCGCCAGAATTTCTTCATAGTCAGCATAAAACTGCTCTATATCTTCAAAAAACTTGTCACTTTCTGTTTCCAGATAAGTTTTTTCAGTATTTTTATCAACAAAAAACGAAGGCATGTTTTCCAAAAATTGTAAAATCATGTCTTCGTTTTTGTTAAGCTTGGTAAGCTGAGGCCAAAACGGAATATTACGGAAATTAAGTTTTACAATCTGCATAGCTTTGTCTATGTCATGATGAGGAAGCGAGCCAATTGCCATACATTCTAAAGTTAATTTATCCGTGTTATTCATCAAAGGCTTACTCTTATGCTTCTTCAGATGTTTCGACTTCTTCAACAGATTCTTTAAGAATTTCTGATGCTGTAACAACAACAGCCAGTTCACATTTAACTTTAGAAGTCAATTTGATAAGCATAGTGTATTCACCGATTTTGTTGATTGGAGCGTTGAGAGAAACATTTTTTCTATCAACTTCAATACCTGCTTGAGCAAGTAATTCTTCGGTCAATTTTTTAGTAGTAATAGTACCGAATAATTTGCCTGATTCACCTGCTTTAGCAGAGAGTTCCAATTTAGCAAATTTTTCAATTTTTTCAGCAGTAGCGAGAGCTTCCTGGTGTAATTTTTCCTGTTTAGCTTTAATTCTTGCGAGATTATTTTCGCGGTTTTTCATAGCGCCTTCAGTAGCGACTTCTGCGACGGATTGCGGAAGAAGGTAATTTCTTGCGTAACCGTCTTTAACGTTAACGATGTCACCTGCTTCACCGAGGTTTTGAACATCTTTTTTTAATATAACTTGCATAACAATTCTCCTTTACTAATTATAAATCAGCGTGTATAAAAATCATAGTACAAACATAATATTGTGTCGAGTATCTATTAAAAAATGTGAACAGTGAACTGTTGTTATCAAAAGGCACTGTAATTGTGACTAAGTGATTAGCGGATTTGCGGACGGATGGCGCGAACGAAGTGAGCAAATCCGGGTAGCGAGCAGATTGAGCCGGCTTGTGCGCTAGCACTACAGGCGAAACTCTGCGAGCGTGAAGCAAATCCAAGACAAGTGACTAGGTGACTAAGTGATTAAGTGGTTACAAAATTGTGACCTGTGAACAGTAAACAGTGAACTGTTGTTACAAATCAGGCAATGAGAAAATTCCCACATTGCCTGATTTTTGTAAATACTTAGTGCCATAGTGCCTTAGTAACTTACTGCCTTTTTTAAAAGGGGACTTGCAATTTTACGAGAGATACGGTATAATACTTGTATGAAGAAATTATCAGGAATGAGTATAGTTATGGATATTGAGGATTTAGTGGGGTTTAACCTAAAACTTGACAAGACCGTAAATCGTTGTGCTGCAAGGCTTTCAGACGTCGGGGGGGGGGCTCACTTACTCTAATTGTAAACTTTTCGCAATATTTTCATTCAACACAAGGCATATTCCTTGTGTCAAAGTGTATAAACTTAGCAAAAGTGGCTCAATGAATAGAATTATTGTATATTATAAATTAATAAGGAGAATTGCATGAAAGATAATTTAATAAAACTTGATAGTACTAACAAAGGAGATGTAACCATGAAACAAAACAATGTTAATGATGAACAAAAACTGTTACATTCCTTCTCCCCTTTGGGAGAAGGTGGCCACAGGCCGGATGAGGGTTTAAAGGAAACCGTACGATGCAACAGCGATGAGATGCTGAAACAAGTTCAGCATGACGGAAAGGGATTGGCTAAAGACGCACAATCTCAATGTCCTCCCCTTGAGACTCTGCCGAACAAAAACAATCCGGTGGATTGTTTTTGTGAGAGGAAACCGGAATCTTTGATTTCGAGGAGGGGTAGTGAGCGAAGCGAACTCTTGACCCCTCACCAAGGCAGGCCAGCCTGCACCACTAATTTGGAAACCGCTAAAGAAGTACGGTCAACGTCAAGCTGTTCCTTCGCCCCTTGGGGAGAAGGTCAGGATGAGGGGGCAGACAAGTCTGCTCTTGCACAGGGGGCGACCGCTAAAGACACACATGACTCTTTCCGTCATCCTGAACTTGTTTCAGGATCTAGCCAGGCTGCAAGTCTTGAGGACATGACCCCTCACCAAGTTAGGACTAAACTCGCTAAACGCTCGTTAAGTCCAACTATCCTCTCCCCAAAGGGCGAGGAATTTCATGACAGGGCTCGTCACGAAGCCGCAGAGCCAGCCTCATGTAAATCCTTAGTGCCTCAGTGCCTTAGTAACTTAGTGCCTTTCCGCAAGGCCGCTTTCACTTTGGCTGAAGTATTAATCACCCTCGCCGTAATCGGCATCGTTGCCGCCCTGACACTTCCGGGGCTAATTCAAAATCATAACGAGAAGGCATGGTCTACGGCTAAAGACCTCTGGGAAAAGAAACTTACGGAAACCGTCCGCAGAATGAACACCGACGGCGTCATGACAGGCCATGAAACTACGGAAGATTTTATGAACACTTTCAAACAATATATGAAAGTCATTAAAACCTGTGACCATACAGACATTAATAAATGTTATTCTCCTAAAGTCGTTACAACTGGCAGCAACGAAGAACCTTTGGAAGTCGAAACTGATTCTTTAACATCTGCATCAAGCATGGGACTTAAGGAATGGCAGAGTAATACCAATACAATGTCATTTGTAGTAGCAGACGGAACAACAGTGATTATGGCATACCAGCCGGAATGTCCTTACGCAGACCCGATTGAAGATACAGGTTCACAGGTAAGCTGTATGGCATATATGGTAGATGTAAACGGAAAGAAAGGGCCGAATAGAGTTGGTAAAGATATTCAACTAAGCTCTGGCGTTGCATTTTCAACTTGCGATAACCCGATTGGTGACATGTGCTGGTCAACAGACTTTGCCGCAACCAGAGCAATAGATACCTGTGACGGAAGTGAATATGAAGATTTAGATAGCTATGGCTCAAGTAACCCATCCTGCGATACAAACTATTGGGCAGGGGCTAAACTAAGCTGTCAAGAGAAAGGTATGGAATTACCAACGAGAGCACAATTGGCCCAGCTAGCGAGTGAATTATACGTAAATGCAAGCGACGGAAGCGCAGTAACTATAGGAGCAAAAGAAGACAAAAGCGGACTAAAAGTAAAGGACGAATACCAACAAAATCCTCCAATCAAATACAATGGCTACTACTACTACTACTGGTCCAGTGAGGAGTACGGTGCGGATCGCGCGTACGTACGGTACTTCGGCACTTCCAGCACGTACGGCATTGACGGTAACTGGAACTTCAAGAACTACAGCAACGGCCGCGCTGTGTGCATTTCCAACTAAGGACAAAGCCCTTAGTTGGTGTGAACTGTGAACAGTGAACCGTGAACTGTTATTTCAAAATAGGGTAATGCGAAAATATTCTCACGTTGCCCTATTTTTGTAAATACTTACTGCCTTAGTAACTTAGTGCCTTAGTAACTTTTCAAGACAATGTGGGACTTTTCTCACGTTGCCTTTTTATTCCGTCATCCCGCAGCGGTTTCACGGCGTCTTGCCACAGTCGTTGCCTTGCGGGATCTCAAATTTTCTGTTGGGCAAGAATGCTCCAACCTACATCTGTGACCTATGAACAGTAAACAGTGTACTGTTATTACAAAATAGGGTAATGCGAGAATATTCTCACATTGCCCTATTTTTGTAACTCCTTAGTACCTTAGTGCCTTAGTAACTTTTTTAGGCAATGTGGGACTTTTCTCACGTTGACTTATTCCTGTAACCACTTAGTCACTTAATCACTTAATCACCTTGTCACTCATTAACGAACTTATCGTCTTAGCGTCTTATAGTCTTAACGTCTTTATTAACTCCTTACTGCCCTGTCTTAGATTTGCCTGTCGCATCGTCTACTCACTTTGTTGTCAAGCTCTCTGAATGTGATGATTTTGCGCGATTATCTCCAAAATCAATTTCTTAAACCCGGCCTTTGCCTGATTGGTTGTTTGAATTACTTCTTCGTGCGAAAGCTTGCTTCCGTCAGTGGAACTTGCGGTATTGGAGATACAGCTTATGCCAAGCACATCCATTTTGCAGTAGTTTGCGACAATTGCCTCAGGCACGGTTGACATTCCTATTGCATCAGCCCCCAAAAGTCTTGCCATTCTTATCTCGGCCGGAGTTTCATAACTCGGGCCGGTATTTGCCAGATAAACGCCTTTTTTTATATCTATACCTAAATCTTTGGCACAGTTTTCTGCCAGATTGACAAGTGATTTTTTATAAATCTCGGTCATATCAGGAAAACGTTCGCCCAGCGTGTCATCATTGCGGCCAATCAGCGGATTGGTCCCCATCATATTTATATGGTCGGTTATAATCATTAAGTCTGACGGTTTAAAAGTTTCATTTACCGCACCCGCTGCATTTGTAAGAATTAATGTTTTAACTCCGAGGGCTTTCATAACTTTTACAGGATAAGTAATCTCGGCCATTGTGTGGCCTTCATAAAAGTGATTGCGTCCTTGCATCATAACAACTTTTTTCCCGTTGATATCCGCAAAAACAAGTCTGCCTTTATGACCTTTAACCGTAGATTTTATAAAATTCGGTATTTCGGAATAAGGGATTGCAATATCACAATATTCATCCGCGAGTTCTCCGAGTCCGGAGCCTAAAATTACACTGGTTTCCGGCACAAAATTCCCTAATTTTTCTTTCAAAAACTTAATGGTATTTTCCATATAAACCCCTTCTTACCCCTGTTTAAACACAAGAAAACCCATGCTGCTTTACACGGGTTTTCTTATATAAACTTATTAACCGACAAGTCTGTTGTCGTCTGCTTCTGAAGCTTTAACCATGATTGCGTGTTCTACAGGATTTTCTTTTTTGTACGCTCCATCATAATTTTCTTCAAAATTAAAATCATCACGCGCTTTTTTAGCCTGAGTTTCATCTACTAATTTTTTTGCGAGTTCAGCAATTTCGTAAACCAACTGGTATCTGTTGTCTGTGTTCTCATTCAAGTCCCACGCAACTCGTATAATTTGATCCATTTTTGTTCCTCTTTTCTAGTGCAAATATATAATAATATACAAAAAAATTTTTGGCAAGTAGTAAAAATTATTTATTCCATGATATAATAGGAACTATGAAGAAAATCAGTGAAATTCATGCGTATGTTTGGATAGAATTTGCGATTTGGTTTATTCTTTTGAGTATTGTGGTCGCAGGGATCAGGATTTACAGATATAATCAGGCGAAACAACTCAGTACATATCAAATATTTATGTCGGATGTAGACGGCTTAATTGTAGGCTCTCCTGTCAAATATATGGGTGTACAGATTGGGTATATAAGCAAAATTAACATTGTAGCGAATGAAGTTTATGTAAAATTTATTGTAACGGAAGAAGGTATGCAGCTTCCTAAAGGTTCTATTGCGACAGTAGAATTCAGCGGCCTTGGAGGTTCAAAATCTCTGGAAATTTATCCGCCTGATGAAGAAAGCCTTGCAACGGATAAATTAATAGTTGTCAACAGTCCGAAACGCCTGCACGATTCACTGGGACTCTTAAATGATATGTTTGATAAAATAGGTTCAATAACATCACGTCTTTCATATTTTGCGCGTGAAGCAGGTCTGGGACAAAATTCGAGTCCTGTGCCGGTTATTAATGTGGAAGATATAAGAAAAAATGTTCAAACTGCTGATAAATATGTAGATGATTTAGCCGCAGAAAAAGCAAAAATAAATAATAAAATGAAGGAGTGGAAACATGAATAGCGAAAAAGTACGTGTAATCACAGCTCCGGTTGTTTGTCAAAATCTTTGTACAATGCGTGACAAAGATACAGACAGTCAGGGGGTAAGAATTGCAACAAGAAAGATTACGAGATGTTTGCTCTATGAAGCATCAAAAAATCTACCAATGGTCGATACCGAGGTAACAACACCTTTAACAACATTCACTACAAAAACTATTGATCCTGACATAAATTTGATTATTTCCCCAATTTTACGTGCAGGATTAATTTTTACTGACGAAGCAATAGATATTTTGCCGCAGGCCTGCATAAGACATATAGGGATGTACAGAGACGAAAAGACTTTGAAGCCTGTCTGGTACTACAACAAAGTACCTATGGAAGCCCCAAATCCGGAAAAATTTTATATCTATATTACAGACCCGATGCTTGCAACAGGAAACTCTTTGATAGAAGCCATAAAACTGTATGCAGACAAAGGTATTCCGATTGACAATATCAAAGTTATCTGTATAATCGCAGCGCCTCAAGGTATAGAAAATATTCAGAAACACTATCCGGATATAGAAATAATCACGGCCGCAGTAGATGATTATTTGAACGAAAAAGGATATATTGTTCCTGGCATGGGTGATGCAGGCGACAGAATTTTCAACACATAACAAAAGGCGGTTAAAACCGCCTTTTGTAAACTTAAAAAATTTATCTAAAGGTTAATTTTCTTTTTGTAGTCCGACTTTTTCTTTCAATTCCTGAACTTCATATTTAAGCCTGTTCAATTCGCATTTTACAGGGTCAGGAATACGGTTGTGCATCAACACACCGTTTTTATCACGGATTTTGCGGTGGACAATTCTCCCCGGAACACCCACAACCGTTGAGTATTCCGGCACATCTTCTATAACAACAGAGCCGGCCCCCACACGTACATAATCACCTAATGTAATATTGCCGAGTACCTTTGCTCCGGCCCCGACAATTACACCGTGCCCGAGTGTCGGATGGCGTTTGCCATGCTCTTTTCCCGTACCGCCCAGTGTTACCTGCTGATAAATAAGTACATCATCCCCGATAACAGTTGTCGCCCCTATTACAACACCTTCGCCATGATCTATAAAAAATCTCCGGCCGATTTTGGCCGCCGGATGTATCTCAATGCCGGTTATAATCCTTGTTATATAAGAGATAACCCGCGGAATTAACGGGATATGCCATTTATACAGTCTGTGTGCAAACCTGTACGCCACAAGTGCATGAAGTCCCGGATAGCACAATATGACTTCCAGCAAATTATTCGCCGCCGGATCTTTGTCATAAATGACCTGAATATCCTCTTTTACTTTCGTTATTCCGCGTTTTAAGACTTTAAACATTATTTTACCAGTTTTGCAAATTTGCGTTTTCCCGCTTGTAATACTACACTTTCGTCAAAGTTTAAGGTATAGTTCATATCGGCAATTTTTTCACCGTCAATCTTTACACCGCCGCCCTGTATAAGACGTTTGGCCTCACCTTTACTTTGTACAAAATTCAATTCTACAAGCAAATCAATAATTCCTTTTCCGCTCTCGACTTTAACTTCAGGGATATCTTCCGGAATACCTTTGTGAGACACAACATTTATAAATTCTTCCTGAGCTTTGTCGGCCCCTTCTTTTCCGTGGTATTCTTCTGTAATTGTATACGCAAGTTTTAATTTAATATCGCGAGGGTTTACGGAATTGTCTTTCAATTGCGTTTCAATAGTTTTTAAATCCTCGTCAGATATGTCTGTCAAAAGCGTATAATATTTTACAATCAGAGTATCAGGAATACTCATAAGTTTTCCAAACATATCTTTTGCACTGTCAGTAAGCGAAATGCAATGTTCAGGATAAGTTTTGGACATTTTTACAAGTCCGTCAGTACCCTCGATTAAAGGCAATAACATAACCATTTGCGGATATTTTTTGCCGTAAGCCGCCTGAATATCGCGTCCGAGAAGCGTGTTAAATCTCTGGTCAGTTCCGCCAAGTTCTATATCAGCATCAATTACGTATGAATCATAAGCCTGCATAAGCGGATAGAAAAATTCATGGATAGAAATAGGTCTGCCTTCTGCATAGCGCTTTGCAAAATCATCACGCGTCATCATTTGTGCAACAGTAATTTGAGCGGCTAACTTTAATAGTTCCGTAAAATTCATTTTGTGCAGCCAATCAGCATTATTTACAACTTCTGCTTTTGATACATCAAGAACCATGGACATCTGTTCAAAATAAGATTTTGCATTTTCTTCCACCTGTTCTTTTGTAAGTGAAGGGCGTGTTTCAGACTTTCCGGATGGGTCGCCAATCATCGCGGTTGCGCCGCCAACGATTAAAACAATTTTGTGTCCGAGTTTTTGAAACTCTTTTAACTTTCTCATAACAACCGTATGCCCGAGGTGCAAATCCGGTCTTGTAGGATCCATGCCCAATTTAACACGTAACGGTGTGTTAGTATCGTGCGCGTGCTGCAATTTTACAGCCAATTCTTCTATCCCGCCCGGCAAAACCTCTGCTCCGCGGGAAAGCTTTACAGCCTGATCAATAAACTCTTGTCTTATATCTACCATAATTTTCTCCATCTATCCGGCATTTGCTAACAAAATCTGCCCTGCTAACGTATTATAACATAAAAAATTAATTACATATTGCTAAAGGATAAAAGTAATATATATATGGTATAAAAAATATAAAACTTTTTATCAGATACTAAATTTGTATTTTTTGAAACAATAAAATATTCTTATACGATACTGTATGGATTGTTTTGCGCTTAATTACTGTTCATTTCAAAATCTTTATGATAACCATATAAATATATTATCCCGGTTAAAGACGTATAAAATAACAATTCACCCATTTCTTCCAGTATCGGATTTTTTATTGAGTGTTCTGATAATATTCCAACAATCATACCTATAAATATAAAAAGCATGTGCCAGTATGGAAATTTAATCTGCTTAACATAATTCCATAAAGTTATAAATAATTTATGTTTTAAAAAATAAATAGCCGTAATTGCCATGTACAATCCGTATAAAGGATGAGCCAGCCAGCCGTATTTTATATCATGCCAGGAATAAAATCCGTTTGGCTCACCGGGCACAGGGAAAAATATTGTTCTGCCGCAGTTTATTTCACGCAAAAATAAAATCATTATAACCATTGCCATTGAATTGAAAAAGGTTTTGTTTACCTTAGCTTTTAGGGCCAGAGCAAATGCAATAGTCAGAAAAACCAGTTGTAATGTCTCCAGAGGGCCTGTTTCGTATGAAAGCGACACCGGTAAGAATACAGACAACGGCCACATTAGTAGAAATATTATTATAGGCACCCAGAGCACACTGTAAAATTTAAAATTTATATGTGCTGAAATAAAATCTTTCATTTTAACCCTTCCCAATTCCTAAAGATTATACTAAAATATTTAACTATCAAAACAGATTAAAGTCAACATAATGTTAACAAAAAACTAACAAATTCATGCTATAATATAAATCGGAGGTAGTTATGCTTGAATATTTTCTTGGTTCATATCTTATAACGGCATTTGGTCTTGTCATGGCTTATTTATGGGGCGAACATGCACATGCAGGCTCAGGTTTAACCTGTGTTTTTATCGCAATTGTGCTTTCTGTTCTCGAGGTAAGCTTATCCTTTGATAATGCTGTTGTCAACGCAATGAAGTTAGAAAAAATGTCTCACAAATGGCGGCATAGATTTTTAACCTGGGGTATTGTAATTGCGGTTTTCGGGATGCGTTTCCTGTTCCCGATACTGGTCGTTTCAATTTTTGCCAAAATAAGCATGATGAATGTTGTTGATATTGCGTTGCATAATGTCGATAAATACGCATATTACCTGCATCAAACACATGCTCCGATTGTAACTTTCGGCGGATTATTTCTGCTTATGCTCTTTTTACACTACTTCTTTGATCACACAAAAGAAATACACTGGATTAAGCAAATAGAAGAACCGCTTTCACATCTGGATCACATCAGAGGAATAGAGATTGTAATTTCATTGTTTGCAGTACTTATTACACAAAATTTCGTTGTTCCGGAACAAAAACTACATGTTACAATCGCAGGCATTTGCGGAATATTAACATATCTTTTAATAGACGGATTTACGCATTATCTGGAAAGACATGAACAAATGCGACTGGCACAATGCACAGAAGGTGCGAAATGCGCGGGATTAATGAGTTTTATTTATCTTGAATTAATAGATGCATCGTTTTCACTGGACGGTGTTTTAGGTGCCTTTGCTCTGAGTAAAGATATTATAATAATAACTATCGGGCTTGCCATTGGTGCAATGTTTGTAAGATCACTCACAATAATGCTTGTGGAAAAAAAAACACTGGCGCAATTCAGATATCTTGAACACGGTGCACACTGGGCAATAGGCGCATTAGCTGCCTTAATGCTGGTCTCTACTGTAAGAGAAGTGCCTGAAGTGCTCACAGGTTTGGTCGGTCTGGCGTTTATTGTGTGTGCATTTATATCATCAATAATACATAACAAAAAATTGGAAAATAGTATTGCTGATAAAGGCGGTAATGATGCTTAAACTACCGCTTGTTAGTTTTATAGTTACCTCATACAATTATGAAAAGTTTTTATACAGAACACTTGAAAGTATAAAAAATCAAAGTTATAAAAATCTCGAAATAATAATTGTTGACGATAATTCCGGTGATAATTCAGTAAAAGTTGCCGAAGATTTTATTGCGCAAAATCAGGATTTACGTGTAATTCTTTTGACAAATGAGCAAAATCTCGGCCAATTAGGTTCAATGCTGCACGGTTTGAGATATGCAAACGGCCAATTCGTAAGTTTTATAGACAGTGACGATATGCTGCTTGAAGATTATGCAAAAGTGCATATCCAGACTCATTTACAAACATCTGTAGCCTTTACTTCATGCAGAATTGTAGAAATAGGTGAAAATGATGAAGTTCATACCTTAAACTCCATATCATCTCCTAAATGTGAAAAATTGAAAGATTTGTTTGAAACAGAAAATGCAGAATTTAAAATTCTTAAACATAAACGCTTTGGCGGATGGTACTGGTCGCCAAATTCTTCTGCTATGTACAGAAAAGCAGCTATAGAAGGACTTTTGGAGTATAAAAATATAGACAAATGGCGGATTTGTCCCGACAAATTTGTAATGAATTATGCGCATCTGATTGGCGGAAGCGCAGTGATTTTTACTCCTCTACTCGGGTATCGCCGCCATAACGGCAATGCCGGCAACTGTTCGCTTGTGACAGGCAACAAAAAACTGATTTCTGATAAAACAACAGCAATTAATATTCAAAACAACCTTAAAATCCGACCTGAGGTAATAAAATTTTTATGGCAGCAACGTAACATTAATGGCTACAGAAATACATTAAAACTAATTTCTTATGTAATCAGATCATATATATTTTAATTTTTATAAAAATGGACCTATACCAGAAAGACCCTACTGTCAATATATTCAGGAATTTGTATCTTCACTATATTCTTTTTTCTTATTTGTGCTACTATATACATGAAGGATTACACTAACATAAGGAAGTAAAAAATGACACTACAAACCCGTGAAGCAGGATCGGCTATTGAACAAATCCGTCAAACAAGAATACAAAAACTTGCGGATCTCGCGGATAAAGGAGTTAATCCTTATCCGTACAAATTTGACAAAACCGCTTCTGCCAAAGAATTACAAGAAAGATATATAGACCTGCCTGCCGGAGAAGAAACAACGGATATTTATTCTGTAGCCGGACGTGTCATGGCTATCAGAAATACCGGCATGTTCATTGATTTAATGGACGATACAGGTAAAATACAAATATTTTCACATAAAGAAAATCTGCCGGAAGAACAATTAAAAATTCTTAAACTTGTTGATATCGGCGATATTGTCGGCTTCACTGGCACAATCAGAAGAACACCGCGCGGCGAATTATCTGTTAAATCAACTGATTTAAAACTCCTTTCAAAAGCATTGTTACCTTTGCCGGAAAAACACCACGGTTTAACAGATGTGGAAATCCGTTACCGTCAAAGATACGTTGATTTGATCGTAAATGAAGATGTCCGCGATACTTTCCGTAAAAGAAGTTTAATAATCCAGAAAATCAGAGAATTTTTAGCAAAAGAAGGTTATCTGGAAGTTGAAACACCAATCTTGCAGACAATGGCTTCCGGTGCTAACGCAAGACCGTTCACAACTCACCACAATGCGCTTGAAATGGATTTAACCTTGAGAATTGCGCTTGAATTATATCTGAAAAGATTAATAGTCGGCGGTATCTCCGAAAGAGTTTATGAAATAGGTAAATGTTTCAGAAACGAAGGTATTGATACCCGCCACAACCCTGAATTTACAATGATTGAATTGTATCAGGCATACGCAGATTACAACGATATGATGACACTGACAGAAAACATGGTTGCATACGTTGCACAAGAAGTTCTCGGCACAATGAAAATTAAATATGGAGAACACGAAATTGATTTAACACCTCCATGGGACAGAAAAACAATGCTTGGTTCTATCAAAGAAGCTACAGGCGTTGATTTTATGGAAATATACAGTGCACAGCAGGCAATTGAAACAGCAAGACGCCTTCATGTTCCGGTAGAGGACGGCATGAACTGGGGTCAGGTTGTAGAAGCTGTGTTTGAAGAAAAAATCGAGCCGAGTCTAATTCAGCCTTGTCACATTATCGACTATCCGCGTGAAATTTCTCCGCTTGCTAAAGTCCATAGAAATAATGACAGATTGACCGAGCGTTTTGAAACACGCGTAAATGGCTGGGAAATTGCAAATGCATTTTCTGAACTAACAGATCCGATAGATCAAAGAATGAGATTTGAAGCTCAAGCTAAGGCAAAAGCCGAAGGTGATGAAGAAGCAATGGATATTGATGAAGATTTTATCAATGCATTGGAATACGGCATGCCTCCGACAGGCGGAATGGGAATGGGTATAGACAGACTTGTCATGCTCCTGACGGATTCACCGTCAATTAGAGATGTAATCGCCTTCCCTACAATGAGAAATAAAGAATAAAAAATCGGCGGAAAATCCGCCGATTTTTTTGACTTAACAATTCTATTTAATTACAGACCTGCACTCTTTCTCACAGGCGGCCGACATATAAATCCTGTTAATTGTATAATTTATTAACAAATGCAACTTTACAATTCTTTATATTTTTTCGATTTTCTGCAATAATTCACTATAAATATATTTTATATATGTAGGTTAGTTATTTTAAATCTTGGAGAACGTCTATGTATTCAGTTAGCGACGGTATGTTTAATCCTGCAATACATCAGGATATCGGGTCAATGGCAATGGGAATGTATCCTATGTATGGTATGGGAATGTACCCTGTTCCGACTTTGTTGGGCGGAGTAAAAATGAAACCGCAGGAAATGCAGGATAAGTATGAAACTATTGCCCAAAAAGATAAAGAAACCAAAAGTACCTTTAAATCCGTTGCTAAAGCACTTTTCTGGATGGCTCTCGGCGGCTTTATTCCTCCTGCAAGAAAATATATTAAAAACTCCGGCGGATTACGTGCAGCGCTGACTAATGGGTTTAATGCAGCAGGAAATTGGATAAAAAATATTTTTAAATAAATTTATAGCAGTAAAAGCGTATACTTTTTGAAACGGCTGCAGAAGTAGGGGTTGCAAAAGTATACGCCTTTAGAGGTTAAACAACTTCATTTTTTCATGGTATGATTGAAAAAAAGGAGGTTGTTTATGGCAAAAGATTGTAGTTTCGATATTGTATCCGAATTTGACAGGCAAGAGCTTGTAAACGCAGTTGATCAGGTTAAAAGAGATGTTGCTTCCCGATTTGACCTTAAAGATTCTAATTCATCAGTAGAACTTGAGGCCGATAAAGCTATTACTGTCACAACCGCTGATGAAATGAAATTGAAAAATATCTACGATATTCTTCAATCAAAACTTGTAAAACGTAATATCAGCATCAAAGTCCTTGACCCGCAGCCGATTGAAAATGCGCTTGGCGGCAACGTAAGGCAAGTATATAAATTAAAAAAAGGACTTACTCAAGACCTTGCTAAAAAAATCGTCGCTGATATTAAAGATATGAAGAAAAAAGTTCAAGCCTCTATTCAAGGCGATCAGGTTCGTGTATCAGGAAAAGACAAAGATGAATTGCAAAATGTTATCCAGGCCTTAAGAAAAAATGAGGATAAATACGATTATCCGCTGCAATTTACCAATTACAGGTAATTAATAGATTATAAAGTGGCACGGGCGCCGGCTAAGCCGGCGCCCGCTTGTAAAAATACGCCCCCTTTCCCTATGGGCATATCCTTACGTATTAATTTAATATACTAAATTTTGCCGAATTTTTAAAGTTGTTAATTATATATTATATTGTTTTAGTTTAATTGTCAATGATTATATAATCTTCTGATTTATTTTAATTGTTATGGGTTAGGTAAATAATTATAAATGTAGTTATTTTCAGGAACTTTTACAATGTCTGATTTTAAAAAATTAATCGGAAAACGCATCAAGCAAATCAGAAAATCAAAAAATCTGACGCAGGAAAAACTTGCTGAGCTTATTAATATAGAAGTGCCCAGTATGAGTTATATTGAAACAGGTAAATTCGCCCCATCTGTTGAAACTTTACAAAAATTATCCGAGGTTCTCGAGGTAAAACCATGGGAATTTTACTATTTTGAAACTCTTACACAAGAGGATATGCTCAATGAACTTACAGGCGCATTGAAAAATAATAAACAACTTACACACATTGTGTACAACTTTTACAAATCACTGTTGTACACAACTAATGATTAATTATTTTATTATTATCATCAACTATGACAATAGTTGGTTTATGATTTTTAACTTCTTCAGGGGTAAGATAGCTGTAAGTTACAATAATAACTTTGTCGCCCGGCTGAACTTTTCTTGCGGCTGCGCCATTCAGACAAATTTCGCCTGAGCCCGGTTTACCTTTGATTATATATGTTTGAAATCTTTCGCCGTTGTTTACATCAAGAATTTCAACCTTTTGCCATTCCTGCATTTTGGCTGCTACAAGTAAATCTTCGTCTATAGTGATGGAGCCTACGTAATTCAGATTTGCGTCTGTTACTGTTGCTCTGTGTATTTTTGAATTTAAAAATTCTGTGAACATAATTTATAAACCTCATTCAAATGATATAACAAACAAGATAAAAATTACATTTTTATTATTTTTTTTAACAGATGTACATGCAGTCACCGTAGCTGAAAAAGCGGTATTTGTTTTTAATCGCTTCTTCGTAGGCCTTGAATATCAAGTCTTTGCCGGCCAGAGCACTAACAAGCATCAAAAGGGTTGATTTAGGCAGATGGAAATTCGTAATCAGATTATCAATAACTTTAAATTCATAAGGCGGATAGATAAATAATCTGGATTCTTCATGACACGCTTTTATTTGTCCGAATTTTTGATATGCAGTTTCAAGTGTTCTTACTGTTGTCGTGCCGACTGCAATAATTTTTTTGCCGGATTTTTTTGCGCGGTTGATTATATCTGCTGTTTCCTGAGATATTTCAAAGGTTTCGGAATGCATTTTATGGTCAAGAATATTTTCGCACTTCACCGGGCGGAAAGTGCCAAGCCCTACGTTTAAGGTAACATAAGCAATTTCGACGCCTTTATTTTTTAATTTTTCAAGAATTTCTTCTGTGAAATGCAGACCTGCTGTCGGGGCTGCAACTGAACCTTCGTCTTTTGCATAAACAGTTTGATAGCGCTCAAAATCCAATTTTTTAATTTCTTCACTCTGCATTTTTCGCTCAATATAAGGCGGGAGCGGAATATTGCCGTTGCGGTGCAGAACGTCAAGAACATTGCCTTCATATATCAATTCAACAATCCAGCCGCCGTCCTCTTCTGTTTTGTTAATAGCTTTAACAGATAATTCATCGCTGACTTTTATTATTGTACCTTCTTTCACACGTTTTGACGGCTTAATAAGGGTCTCCCAGTTTTTACCTTCAAGCTGTTTTAAGAGAAAAATTTCTATCTTTGCGCCGGTTTCTTCTTTAGTTCCATACAGGCGCGCAGGCAGTACTTTTGTGTTGTTAAGAACAAGCAGGCTGTTTGCATCTATAATATCAACAATATCGTAAAAATGTTTATGTTCTATTGTTTTATTATACCGGTTGAGAACAAGCATTTTTGAATTTTCGCGTTTATCAGCCGGAAGCTGTGCGATTAGTTCTTCGGGTAAATTGTAATCAAATTCTGATAGTAACATACTTTCCTCTTAGAAAATTTTACCCTCGTTGATTTTACGAGGGTAAAATATTTTTATTTCTTATTCTTTATTTTCGATTTTTCTTGCGCCCTTTAAATCATCATCTGCAACGGCTGCTTTTTTGTGCGCTTCTTCCATATCCATTTGCTTGTTAACCATAACTGTTTGCAAAATCTGGATTAAATTACTTGTAATCAGATAGAGGAACACACCTGCCGGAATCGGGATTATGATAAATGTACCGATAATCATAATAGGCATAAATGTTCCCATTGATTTTTGAATAGCTTGCTGGGTTGGATCCTGTGCCGCATTGTTTTGCGTTGACATCATAATTTTTTGAGAAAGATACATTGTCAAACCGAACAGAGCGATTAAAACAAGAATATCCCAGTGGAAGGAACGCTGAACAGCAATTGACGGAACTGATGCAATGAGCAATCCTTCTTTGCGTTCAAAGTTAACCTTTTCCGTTTCTTTTGTATTCAAATCAGTGATACTCATTTCAGCAGTAGCAATATTATCAAGCTGGCTGAATTTCAGATCAAGATGATCCAGACTCATTTTAAATTCAATATTTTCACCCGGAACAAGCTGGCCTTGAATTTCCAGAGCTTTATTAGGTTTATCGATTTTAACATTGTCCAGGACTTCGTTATTTTTGAGAATTACTTTAGCGGTTTTGCCGAGAACAAAATTGTCATACTGAGAAGCGCCCATAACACCGTCGTTAGAAATGCCGGCAGTTGCACGCAAAGTTGTATCAAGCCTGTGAATAAACAGGAATGAAGTATCACCGGCCATCTGGATAAATTGCGGGCTCATTAACGCTGAATACAACAGAATAAAAATAGGCATCTGAATTAACAAGGGCAAACAGCCGCCCATTGGATTGAATTTATGTTCTTTATAAAATTCCATCATTTTTTGCTGCATTTTTTGCGGGTCATTTTTATATCTGTCTTGAATCGCTTTCATTTTAGGCTGGAGAGTCTGCATAGTTCTCATTGAGCGCTGCTGAGAAACATTCAGCGGCCATAAAGCGATTCTGACAATTACGGTCAAAACTATAATCGCAATACCGTAGTTGCCTACAAAGTGAGCTAACCCTCTTAATAATTCAATAGTTAATGTTGTAAAATCCAATTTCCCTAATCCTCATTTATAAGTCATGCTAGTATTATCAATAATTTAAAGAGTAACACAAGCAAAGTTTATAAGCAAGTTGTGGTAAAGAAATCCGCTAAATTTATATATAAACAAGTTTTGCTTATGTGTTTACAAAATTGCAAGGGGCTACATATACTTTTTACACTTATAAGATAGCTTCATATTTGTCATTCAATTTGTATTTCCGCTTTTTCCCTTCACCTTCTGCAATAATAAATCCTGCTTCAATCCACTCTAAAGCAAGCAGTCTTGCTGTACGAGGTGCAAATTTGAAGAAATCGGCAATTTCTTTTGCTGTAACATACTTTTGAGTTTCAAACAGATTAAGTATTTGACGCTGCTTAGCGTCAAGTTCTCTTAATATTTTAACTTCATCCTTAGAACTTTCATTATCCTTAGCCTTTTTATAGACTGATTTAAATGCAACTGCCATTCCCTCAACAAAGTATTCTACCCACTTTGTAATATCCGCTTCCGCACGTCCCATATAGTAGTTATGGGATTTGCCGATAGTTATTGCATCATAATATCCCTGCAAATCCTTTGCATAATACTCTTCCAGAGAGTAAATACCTTTAAGATCATACCCTTCTTTATGCAGAGCAAGGGTTGTTAAAAGTCTTGCCGTTCTTCCGTTACCGTCAAAATATGGGTGTATTGTTACAAACTGGTAATGAATAATCCCTGCTTTTATCGGTATAGGAACATCATTAGTATTATTAATCCATTTAACAAACTCTTTCATTAATTCCGGTACGTCATTTGCTTCTGGAGGCATATAGACAATATTACCGGTTAAGGAGTCCGTAATCACATTTTGCCCTTCTCTATATTCATCAGGTTTTACTTTTGTACTTCCGCCTCCTGTTACATAGGAATGGATAAGTTTAATATTATCCTCTGTTATAGGCGATTTACTTTTAGCAAGTTTTTCAATATAGTCAAGAGCTATATAGTAACCTCTAATTTCCTTCTCATCACGTATTCTTCCGGTGTTTGAAATAATCTTATTTTTCTTAATAACTTCAAAAACTTCTTCTTTTGAAAGCCTGTTTCCTTCAATCTGGGTTGAATAGTGAATAGTTGCAACTTTAGCCGTTTCTCTTAAGGAACTTAAAAGTTTAGGATTAATCGGCAGAGCCTTAATCCCTTCTTTAACTCGTTCAATTTCAAGAAGGTTATTTGCAATGGAATTGGTGATTGAATACTTTGGATTAAATTTTGCCATAAATTTGCCACATTATTGCCATTATTTTGCCACATTTTTACCGGAATGTCAAGTTGAAAGTGATATAATTCAATTGGCGAAGCTTTGTTGAGCCTTACAGGTGTTGGCATAACTTGCCGCAATTCTTAGGGGTTTAGAATGGTGCGCACGGTGCCGCGATGTAATCGGGAAATTTTGACTCACAACAAAAAAGATTGACTGACGTCAATCTTTTTAAATGGTCGGGATGACACGATTTGAACGTGCGACCCCCTCGTCCCAAGCGAGGTGCGCTACCAAGCTGCGCCACATCCCGAAATATTAAATTTTCATATCTTAATCAGATAAGCCGCTTTTTACCGGCACTTTTTAATTTAACCCAAACATGTTTTTTCGTCAATAGCTTTTAGTGAAAATTTTTATACATCACGAAAATAGAGGCTCAAAAGCCTCTATTCTTCACCGTAGCATCCCTCGTCTATAAGTTCAAAGCTGTCATGTCCTGCATAACACACGGGACATTTCCAGTCTTTTGGCAAGTCGTCAAATTTTGTACCTTCTTCTTTCTCGTCATATATCCATCCGCATACTAAACATCTGAATTTCATTTTTTTCCTCCTTTTTATTGAACTTTACTTATTATGGTCTTTTGTGTTATAATCAGGTTATGAAACATATATTTGAACAAAAAGTCTTTTATTCTGATACCGACGCTTATGGCGTTGTCTGGCATGGTGCTTATCTGCGTTGGCTTGAGATGGGCCGCGTTTTCTGGTGTGAACAGGCAGGACATAATCTGGTTGATTTAAAAAATCAGGATATTGTTCTTCCTGTTACGAATTTGAATGTGCGCTATAAAAAATCAGCAAGACTTAATGACGAGATTATTATTGAAACTTTTATCGCAAAGTTCAATAACCTTTCGGTTACATTCAGACAGGTTATTAAATCAAAAGAAACCGGAAAAACTTTTGTTGAAGCGGATGTTGATGTCGTCGCAATATCCAATGACGGCAAGTTGTATCGCAGAATGCCGGCCGCACTTGCTCAAACCTTTGAAAAGGAGATTAAATGTCCGGTACTCGCTTAAATAAATACATTGCTTCATCAGGTCTCTGTTCAAGAAGAAAAGCAGATGAATTGATTGAAAGCGGTGTGGTAAATGTTAACGGTAAAATCGTTAAAGAATTAGGGTTTATTGTTCAGGAAAAAGATAAGGTTTTTGTTAATCAGAAACTTGTAAGACCGTCACGGCATGAATATTATAAATTCTACAAACCGGCCGGTTATATAACAACCTGTGATGACGAAAAAGGCCGCAAAACAATATATGATCTTCTCCCTGATAATATGCTCGGGCTAAAACCGGTAGGCCGCCTTGATAAAGATTCGACCGGCCTGTTAATCCTTACTAACGACGGCGATTTGATAAACGAGTTAACACACCCGTCAATAAAAGTTCCTAAGGTTTACATAGTGACAGTGGAGGCGCGTGTTCATCCTCATCAACTGCAGGAGATGGCTGCAGGTATTGAAATAGAAAAGGGTAAAATTGCTTACGCTGATGTTATGGTGCTGGAGGCAGATAATAAACACACTATGATGCAGATCACTCTCTATCAGGGGTTGAACAGACAAATAAGAAAAATGTTTGAACATTTTGGTTATGAGGTTAAATCTCTCAAGCGTGTTCAACACGCAAATATTTCACTTGACGGTTTGAGACGTGGAGAATTTAAACCGATAAAGCCGCAGCAAATTAAGGAATTGCGTAATTTTTTAAATAGGATTTCCAACCAATGAAAATAGCGATAGCAGGAAATATTGCTTCCGGAAAATCAACCGTCCAAAAGATTTTGGAAGATGCAGGATTTAAAATTCTGGATACTGATAAATGCGGGCATGAGGCATTGAAAAATCCTGAGGTAAAAAAAGCGTTTTCTTATCTTGATATATTTGAAAACGGAGAAATTTCCAGACATAAATTAGGAGAACTTGTCTTTAATAATCCGCAAATAAAACAACAGTTAGAAAGTCTTGTTCATCCGATTATAAAACAGGATATTCAAAACTTTTTTGAGCAAAATAAAACCGACAAATTCTTATTTGTCGGTATTCCGCTGGTCTTTGAAGCGAAAATGGAAAATTTGTTTGATAAAATAGTCTTTGTCTTTGCAGATGATAAAACCCGTTTGCAAAGACTCGTAAAACGTAATAATTTTACCGAGGAATATGCTTTATTGAGAATTAATTCACAACTTCCGCAAGAAAAAAAACTTGCATGCTGCGACTATGTTATTGACAATAATGGTTCTGTTGAGGAGTTGAAAACTCTTGTTACAGATTTTATTTCAAAATTAAATTAGGCTGCTACAGGAACGAATACTCTTGCATTTGCTGAATCCTTAACATTTCTGTTTACGTAATCACTGGCTGCTTTACCATTACCGAGAGATATTTCAATATGTCCGTAATCATTACTGTAACCTGCATCACCCTGCGGATATACGATTACACATCCTGCCGGTAATTTATCAACATCTTTTGCGGCAACCTTAACTTCTTTGAAGTTCGGGTTGCGGCTCAATATGTCTGCACATTGATAAGCATGACCGCTTTCGTATGCACCTAAACCGCTTCTTGCTATTGATTCTTTAACTGATTTTGCACAATAGCCTGTTGATTTGGAACCTGCATGGCTTAATGCGTCTTGTGCAAGCGCCATACCTTTTTGCTGGTCATAGCCTACCTGATTTAATTCAGGTAATTTATTTTTATCGCTTACTTTAACTTTTTTCTTTTTGAACGGGTTTAATTTACTCCAATCTATCTGTTTAACCTTGGCTTCTGTTCTGTGATATCCGGTATTAAGACTGGTTGAAGAAGATGTTGTTGTAGTAGCTGTTGTTGTAACCGGAGCTGTTGCTACGGGATTGGTTACTACTGGATTGGTCACAACACCGAATTGCGGATAAGTCATAACAGGTGCCTGATAAACCGGCTGCTGATAATAAGGCATCATCTGCATTGGCTGAACATAAGCCGGCTGTTGATAGAAAATATTATTGTTATTGCCCAGTCCCATCATTGATAACAATGCATTTCCTGTTGCATAGCCTAATGAGAACATTCCCATTCCATAGAATACGGAATTATAATAAGGCATACACATCGGCATCATCGGTCTGCAATGGTGAAAATGATGTGGTCTACATGAAGGCATATATGATAGATTAATGCTTCTGTAAAAGACTGACATAACTTTTTATCCCCTTAAATTTTCCCCTGTATTTATATAAAGTTTTTGTGTTATAAAAAATTGCCAGATATGTAAAGAATTATTAACGAGATTTGCCGCTCTGTAAGTTAGTAGCTTGAATAATTGCCGGTTATAATATAAAATATAAGCATTATAAATAGGGGTTAAATCAATGGATATATCTATATCATTAAGCAGTGATTTTGAAAAATTTATAAATGAGCAGATGGCAACCGGTTTATATAACTCGGTAAATGATATTGTGAATGAGGCTATGACTCTTTTAGTAAAAAGCAAGGCCGCTCAGCAGGAACAAATGGATGCACTTCTTGCAGAACTGGAACAAGATGAAAATGAAGTTAAAGATGAAAATGTGCTGGATGCTGAAACTGCTGTTAGAATGTTAATGTCTGAATAAGATTATCCCGATGCGTGTACACAATAATCCTAAAATTTGTTGCATTTAACTTTTAATGCTATAATTTTGTTATGAAGAAGTTAATCGCGATACTGTTAATACTGGTTTTTAATCTGAATACACTGCTGGTAAGTGCCGAAACACTGCAAGGCGGTGTAGAAAAAACTGATACCTATGAACAACAGCTGCAAAAAGAACTTTTTACAGGTGAAGTTGAAACACTTGAGAAAAAAGACGTAATAAAAATGACTGTTTCTCAGGTATTAGATGCAAATGTCAGTATGGAGGGGGATGAATTTTTTGCCGAGGTAACAAGCGAGGTTACCGGTGATAAAGGTGTAATTATCCCTAAAGGAACAATTGCGCACGGCAAAATTACCCAGAGTGTAGACCCGAAAAGTCTGGGACGCTCCGGCTGGATTGCTCTGGATTTTGACTATCTGATAACACCTGATGGCCGTGAAATTCCAATTGAAGGTAAAATGTCCACTAAATTGCACCCTGTAGCAGAAGCAACAAAGATTATTGCACAGGATGTGGGATATACTGTTGCAGGCGGTGCAGTTGGCGGTCTGATGGCACTTAACTGGCTCGGACTTGAAGCTGCAATTGCATCACAGGGGTATACGCTTGCCGGCGGGGCAGCTATCGGAAGTGCTGTCGGATTAGGAATGGCGCTGCTTAGGAAAGGGCACGATGTTTTAATTGCTCCGGGGGATGAAATAAGAGTAAAAATTAACACAAGTGTGCCGCTCCCTGTTTATCGGGAAGAAGCTCTGCAGCAGCATGAGTTATTTTATCCGGGATTGGATATCTTAATAAGCAATGTTACCCATGAAGAAGATCCGTTCGGTGAACTTAATACCATAACGCTGACCGTTATGATATCTAATATGTCTGATAAAACCTTCTCAGGCCTTGATATGGCACTGGTAAATGATTACAATTCGGTTTTCCGCCCGTCAATTTTCGGTGATACAAAAATCATGTTTAAACAAATAAAACCCGGAGAAAAAATTGCCGGCAGAGTTTCTTTTTCAGTAGATAACATAGATAGAAGTTTCTGGCTTACATTCTACGACAGACGCAACGGTACGGCATTATCCAAAATTTCTGTTGATAACGCATACCGCAACATCCCTAAAAGATCTAAAAAGAAAAATGAAAAAGCACGAAAAATAAAACGTAATTACCAAAAAGAACCTGATTTGTTCAATATAGATTAAATTTATGTAAATTTTGACGATACAGGGTTGAAAAAAATATTTTTTATGTTACATTTATAGTAAATGGCAGATTAAAAAGAAAGTAGAGGAATTTATATGGCATGTGGCAGTCTTGAAATTGATATTTTAAACTCAATTTGGAGAATGACAGAAGAAAGCGAAGACAGAGATATTTCTATCCAGAATATTGTAGATGATTTGTCTGCAAACGGTATAGAAAGAGCTTACACAACAATCAAAACGGTTATGGACAGATTGACCGTGAAAAGTGTTCTTGTGCGTTACAAGGTTGGTAAAAAATTCTTTTACAAAGCAGCAATGAATAAAAATGAAATGGCAAAAGAATCTGTTAAAGAAATTACCGAACAGTTTTTTGAAGGTAATTATATCAAATTGCTGCATTTTGTTGAAAAAGAATGTGATGCATTGTTAGTAAAATAATAATGGTTGATAAAAAATCTAAAAAGCAGTTAAAATTAGAGGAGCGGAAATATGTTGCCGAACTTATCCGTTATGTTTTAATCGGCAATATAACGGTTAAAGATGCACTGCTTAACTATCCGCGCCGTACAGGTAATGACGCAAGCCTCGTGGCTGCTTACCATGCGCTTATTCATTACGAAGCAGATGAAGATTTACGAGCACGTGATGCTTTGTATAAAGAGGAACAGGACGACTATTTGGAACTTCTTGCGCACATACTTGAAAACGGAGAAGATTTGCCGGATAATGTTATCAAGAATTATAAAAAATATTATAAGTCTGCAAACATCCCGAACGGGGATGATACAACAGGATTGATAAAAAGCTTTTTGCGCTTTTTGAATATTAGTTAAAAAGGAGAAACGAACATGAAAAAGGTATTACTCGCAATATTAACTCTGTTAATGGTTAATTCAGCGGTATTTGCATTCCCATTTTTTAAGAAAGACACGACTCTTACAACAGTACCGTTGCTTTCAACAAAAACAAAGGCGGAAAATACTGTATGGGTAGGAACATTCCAGCTTGTATGGAATGATTTGATGAACGATATTGTCCGCGGCGAAGTCTTTCTTGAAGGCGGTAATGACGATGTTGTAGATGGTTTAAACCAACAGAATTTCCGATCTACAATGATAAGTGAGGATTCATATTATAAAATTCACGGGGTTACCACAACAACACTGCGTGATACTATTAACGCTGCATTACTGCAGAAATTCAATGAAACAAGCAATCTGTTGTCAATGGTAGATTGGAATGGCCGTGATTATCTTTTATATGCGATGCTGAAAAAGGATTTTCAATTCCCGTATGTATATGATGAATTGACTCCCGCAAAATTCGCTAACTCAAAAGAAAATGTTAAATATTTCGGTATAGATGAGAAAAGTGATGAAGGTTTGAGAGGAACAGTTGACGTACTTTTCTACAACTCAAAAAATGATTATGCAGTAATTCTTAATACAAAAGATAAGAAAGATTTGGTGCTGTTATATCGCACAAACGATAAACTTACACTTGCAGAAGCATATAAACAAATGCTTGAATCATCATTTGAATATGAAGGTGACAAAACATTCAAAAAAAGTGATAAATTAAAAGTTCCGTTTATCAAATTCAAAAATGATTACACTTATAAAAACTTAACCAACAAAAAGATTAAAGGAACAGATTTTACAATAGGTACAGCAATGCAGACCGTTGATTTCAATCTTGACAAAAAGGGAGTTAAGTTGAAAAGTGAAGCTGCAATGATAATGCGTATGTCAATGGTGATACCGGAAAAAGAAGAAACAAGGGAATTTAATTTTGATGATAATTTCTATCTGTTTTTACAAGAGAATATGAATGCACCGTATTTTGCAATGAAGGTTGGTGACGTCAAAGGCATTAACAAGCAATAAGCGGTAAAAGAGCGGTCTTAAGACCGCTCTTTTACATAGAAGTATTCATATTACAAATCAATCTAGAAAAAAATACACCCTTACATCTATTCAAATTTGTAAAAAAAAGTTTTATAATCTTTACATAATTTCATGTTTATTATTAGAATATGATATATATAAAAGGATTCATAAATTGTTAAATAACAACTTTGAAAGTTTTGATAATTCTGAAACATCGGCAAGAAAATCAGCATTGCTCCAAGAGAGAGTAGGGCTTGTTTCTGCACATATGTATAAACAATTTTTAGACTACCAGCGCGCTACGGTTAATACCAACGAAATATTTTTGCGCATGATTGATAATCTTCAAGCTGTTTCAGAAACCCTGAAAGAAGCGTTTTCATCTCGCGGCGTCACAACACAAAATATATACGTTGATACAGATGCACAAAAATCTGTTGTTATTATAAACATTTTATGGCATAAGATGAGTTTTACAACACGCTGCAACTTCCAGCCGCAAGCCCTTTACCGTGAAAACGGCCAGCACCTTTTCTCCGGAAGAATTATGGCAATTAAAGGCAATTACAACGAGTTGATGAAAGGCGTGACAGAACACGATGAAGAAATGGTAAGACTTTTGGATAATGAGGTAGCCTCTTTATTTATTCCGGCCGAAACTAATCAGAATTCCATAATGAAAATCCGCCATCTTACCAATCGTGAATTTTACCTTAATCAGCTTGACGCCCCGCGCGAATTTGTGTTAAAAGTCGTTGAAACCATTTGCGGCGGCGGATTTTACCACGAGGAAGGCGCAAGAAAAAGCTTTAATATTTAATTATTCTAAAAAGTTGACTTTAACCAAAAAATAAATAAAATATATTATTATATAGGATGTAGGTATTTAGTAGATGAGATTAGTAGAAAAACTAAAAGAACATGAAAATCAATACATGTTTATTCGTTGGGCGACCGGGGGAGAGTATGGGAAACTTATATATGCCGGCGAAGACTTTATTGAATTTAACATAATAGATATAGACACGATGGAATACAGAGAAACCGTATTAATACATGCCCCGCTAATACTTGAAGTGGCAATAGGCGGAGCAGATATCGCCCGTATTGTTGCAGAGGTTTCTTCTAAGATTACATTTGAGTAAACTGTTGTCAGATTTTAATACAACAGCGCTTTGCGAAAAAGCAGTCTTATTTTTTGATATGGTAATTTACTCATAAAAAAAAGCCATACCGTTAAGTATGACTTTGAACAATAATCTTGGGAGGAGATTTGGGGATAGTTGTACATGCATGATAAACGAAGCATGACAATTTTGTTACATTAATTGTCAAAAAATTAATAAAAATTTACAATTACTTGATTTTATGTTATACTCGTAACTGAGGTATAGACATGAAAATATTAGTAATTAACGGCGTAAATATGAATATGCTCGGGATACGGGAACCTGAAAAGTACGGGAGCATGACTCTTGGTGAGTTAGAAGAAATGCTGAAAAACTTTGCTGCGGCATTGAATGTGGAACTGGATTGCTGGCATAGTAATATAGAAGGCGAGATTGTAGAAAAAATACAGGCAAGTATAGCGTTGTATGATGGTGTTGTGCTTAATGCGGGAGCTTATACACATACCAGTATAGCAATACGGGATGCGATCAGTGCAGCTAAAGCTAAAGTGGTAGAAGTACACATGACCAATATTCATGCACGTGAGGATTTTAGACATAACTCATTAATCGCCCCTGTTTGTATCGGACAAATTTCAGGTTTTGGAATTGATAGTTACAAACTGGGAATAAGTGCATTTGCTCTTGGAAATTAAGGATAAAAGAGCTAACCATTCTTACATACCGCACACTGTTGTTTATATGCAATAAATTTATTTTGTCGTATAATGGACTTATGAAAAATATGCGACAAACAAATATCAACACGCACAGAGATGCCTGGGTTGAGATTAATCTGGAAAACTTAACAAACAATATTAAAGAAATCAAAAAAAATGTTCCGCAAGGTGACAAATTGCTTGCAGTTGTAAAAGCAGACGCTTACGGGCATGGGGCAGTTATGTTAGCCCCGACGCTTCTGGCCTCTGGAGCGGATATGCTTGGAGTGGCATCTATTGATGAAGGTGTTGATTTAAGAGAAGCAAAAATAAATGCCGAAATTCTTGTTCTCGGCGCTGTTCCTGTTTGGGCTGTAGAAAGTGCTGTTAAAGCAAACCTTTCTATATCAATTTTTTCAAGAGAGCATTTGGATGCCTGCCGGCAAGCTTATGACAGAACAGGTATAAAACCGAAAGTCCACATCAAGCTTGACACAGGCATGAACAGAATCGGCGTGTCTGTTGACGACGCTGTAGCATTTATTAAAGATGCACAGAAATTGGATTTTATCAATCTTCAAGGTATTTTCACACACCTTGCCTCAGCAGAAGAACGTGACGAAACACAATTACAAATTGATAAATGGAACAGGGTAATTTCTCAAATAAATACAGACGGTCTGCTTTTGCACATTCTAAACACAGCAGGCGGTATGAGTTATAATGTTCCAAACTCCAATATGCGCCGTGCAGGTATTGCGCTTTACGGCTTATATCCGGATCTTCCGCCTGACGGTGAAGTCAAAAGACCTAATTTAAAACAAATTTTGTCTCTCAAAGGCCGTATTGTAAATATTCATACTGCAAAAGACGGTGAAGGTGTAAGTTATGGGCATACCTACCGTGCAAAAGGCGACCGTACAATCGCAACAATCCCGATTGGTTATGCTGACGGTGTCCCGCGTATTTTATCAAACAAAATTTACGGGGTATTAAACGGACATTCAGTACCTCAGGTCGGTAATATCACAATGGATCAAATGATGTTTGATATAACAGGTGTGGAGGCAAAATTAGGTGATGTCATAACGCTTCTGGATGAAGAACATTCTATTGATGATTGGGCTAAGCTAGCCAATACAATAAGTTATGAATTGACCTGCGGATTAAAAGTCCGGCTGCCGCGTATATACACCCGCTAAACAATGGAGCAGATTTAATGGCTGAAAATTTTGATTTAGGAATAATCGGAGCAGGCCCGGCAGGATACACCGCCGCACTTCACGCTGCAAGCACAGGACTCAAAGTAATTTTGTTTGAAAAGGACAAAATCGGCGGAGTTTGTCTTAACAGAGGATGTATTCCGACAAAAACAATTCTGCATTCCGCTGAATTATACGAAGAAATGAAATGTGCACAAGAGCTCGGCATTTATGCAGAAAAACTTGATTTCGACTTTTCAAAAATAATTGAGCACAAAGATAAAACCGTTGAAAAACTTCGAAAAGGTATTGAACTAGCGCTAAAAAATGCAAAAGTTACCCTAATAAACGCAGCGGCAAAACTTATTGATAAAAACACGATTTTGGCTGATGATGTAACATATAAATGCTCAAAAATAATCGTCGCAACAGGATCAGAACCTAAAAGTTTAAAAGGTATGGAGTTTGACCACAACTACATTTTAAATTCTGATGATATTTTGAATTTAACCGGTTTGCCTGAAAGCATTCTAATAATAGGCTCCGGCGCAATAGGTACAGAGTGGGCAAGAATTTTAGCGGCGTTTGATGTTGAAGTTACGGTTATCGAGGCGGCCGAACACCTTTTGCCGCTTGCAGATACTGACATTTCCAAACGTTTAGAGCGTATTTTTAAATCTAAAAAGATAAAATTTTACACATCAACAACTGTTGAAAAGATTGACAACACAAAAATACACCTATCTAACGGCGAAACAGTTTCAGCAGAAAAAATCCTTGTTGCAGTTGGCCGCAAACCTTGTTTAGATGAAAAAATTGAAGGCGTTTCATATATAGGTGATGTATGCGGAGAAATACAACTCGCGCATTACGCCATAAAACAAGCGATATCAGAAGTCAGCGGAATACCTTTTGATAAATCTCTTGTTCCGTCAGTCGTATACGGCTGTCCTGAAATCGCCTGGGTTGGACTCCGCGAACAGGATTTAGAGGCTGGAAGTTATCAAAAAGCGACTCTGCTTATTTCTTCACTTGGCAAATCACATTGTGACAACTGCAGTGACGGCTTAATAAAAATTCTTACACAAAACAATAAAATTATCGGCGCGCATATTGTATCCAAAGAAGCATCTGCGCTAATACAACAAATAACGCTCGCGATACAGAATGAAATTTCCATTAACAAATTAAAAGAAATATGTTTTGCACACCCGACATATTCAGAGGGTATATTTGAGTGTTTGTTTAAGATTTAAAAAACGGACTTTAAAAAAGTCCGTTTCAAATTTTTATTGAATATCACCTGTAAATCCGTAGTTTGGACGACCAAAATCCCAATAAGTGTTTGCCTGTCCTGAGCCTTGACCGGAAAAACCCTTACGTTTGTATTTAACTTTTTGTTTTTTCTGTTTTTTGGTATCTTTTGTTGTAACACTTTCTGTTGTTGTAGTGACTTCAGATTTTGTGTCGTCTTCTGTGTATGCTCCTGATGGAGTAAGATCGTATTCAAAATAATTTCTGTCAAGTACAGCATAACTTGACGGTGCTAAACATAACAAACATAAAATAACTAATAATTTTTTCATAACATATTCCTTTTAATTATATTTTACCCTTTTTTTTAGAAAAATGCAACATTTTTTCTTAATTGAAGTATAATTTTCTTAAAGAGAGGAAAAACATGAGAGAAAGGCTGCCTGAATACTTAAAACGTCCAATAATTGATACTGATAAAACACGCACTGTACGCCGTATTTTAAAGACAAATTGTCTCAATACTGTATGCGAAAATGCGCGTTGCCCTAATAAAAACGAGTGTTATGCAAAAAATACAACAACATTTCTAATAATGGGGAATGTTTGTACAAGAAACTGCCGTTATTGCAATATTGGCTGTGCAAAACCTGAACCGCTTGACATCAATGAGCCCGAACATATTGCAAAAGCCGTCAAAGAATTAAGACTTAAATATTCTGTCATAACCTCTGTTACACGTGACGATTTGCCGGACGGCGGCGCGCAGCATTTTGCAAATTGCATTTATTCAATAAGGAAGCTTTCACCTTATGTGAAGATTGAAATTTTAACGCCGGATTTTAAAGGGGACACACAAGCCTTGGACACCATTATAACAGCTCATCCGGATGTTTTTAACCACAATATTGAAACAGTTAGAGAACTTTTTAAAACCGCTCGACCGCAAGCTATTTATGAGCGTTCGCTTGATGTTTTAAAATATATTAAAAATAACAGCAATATTTTGACAAAATCGGGATTAATGATCGGTCTAGGCGAGACTTTTGGACAAATTGAAACAACACTCATAGATTTAAAAAATGTGGGATGTGATATCTTAACTATTGGCCAGTATATACAGCCTTCCAAAGAACATCTTCCGGTTGCAAAATATTACCGGCTTGAAGAATACGAGATTTTAAAATCCATGGCGCAAAATATAGGCTTTAAGCACTATCAAATAGGGCCGCTTGTCAGAAGTTCTTATCGTGCAGCTGAGCTTGTGTAATTTTTGATAATATTTCCATTAATCAGACGGTTTTTGTCTAATAAATCTTTGATAATATAGATTTGAAAGGGCAAAGCCTCTTTTCACTTCATATCTGAGCAGCACAGACTGAAAATCGGTAGCAACTGCTTCAGAAAGGAGGTGATATAGTGTGATTTTCAGTATTTCTGAAAAAGAACTAGCAATAATTCTTTTAATACTGCTAGTTCTTCACTAAATAACAAGGGGCTTTTTATGTGCGGACCAGCAATCCGCACGCCCTTTTCTATATTATAACCTATATTAAAACATTTTTCAACCCCTAAAACAGGAAGATTTACAATTCAATGGTTATAGCTCCCTGACGAAAAATCCTCATTTCATCCCCGAAAACACCAACTACCGTTGATTCCAGACCTTTGCAGCAATGCCCGTAATCCTCTATAACAAGATCGGCAAGGCCGCTCATATTTTCCAGTGCCTGTTCATACGTTTTTGCAGAAGGTTGATGAGAAAGATTTGCGCTTGTTGTTGCCAGCACATGTCCGGAGGCTATCTCGCAAATTTCCTTGAAAACCTCGTTATCAGGTACGCGAATGCCCACTGTTTCCATATTTGAAGTTATATAATAAGGTGTAGCATCTGACTTTTCCGTGACAAGTGTCAGAGCCCCGGGGAAATATTTTTTTACTAATTTCTGACCTGTTTTCGGAATTATCTTAACATAATTCAACAGGTGATAAACTTCGTTTGACATAAGAATAAGCGGTTTTTGCGCTTCACGTTTTTTTATTTCGTAGATTTTTTTTACAGCTTTTTCTGATGTCGGCAGACAGCCAAGCCCCCAGACAGTATCTGTTACAAAGGCGATTACACCGTCATTCTCTAAAATATTTTTTATTTCTTCTCTGTTTTTTATCATTATTTACTCCTTTTGATTTTGCCAATCAATCTTTCTGCGAGTTCGACCGCGTAATCCATACCGAAAGATATATTAAGGCTTGTATAAGTGGCGAGGCAGACAATACCGACAACTATAATTTTGGTTATCTCAAGCAATGCTTTTGGCATACTCAGATAATGTACAAGTACGTATGCCGTTGCAATACACAATACAAAAGATACAATCCCCGCAAAAATCATTTTGCCTAAATTGATAAATAACTCTTTATAATTCATATCAAGTTTTTTCTGAATTAAAACTCCGAGAACAATCGCATTAAACAGGGTCACAAGTGACGTAGAAAGTGTAATGCCGCCAATTCCCATACCCAGAACTCTTAAAAAGATTACATTCAACAAATACTTCAAAATAATTGATGAAAAAGCAACTAAAAATGGGGTTTTGGAATCATTAAACGAATAATAAACCCTTGTTATCGAGTCCCTGAACACATAAGGCAGAATTGAAACAGACAAAAACCATAATGCTTCAGTTACCATAAACGTAGCTCTTGCATCAAATGCCCCGCGTTCAAAAATCAAACTTACACCGTCATACCCGACAACAAGTATCCCGATAATAATAGGTATTGCACCGAAAAATAATACCCCGACACCTTTATTAAAATATCTTCGTATCCCGTTCATATCATTTTCCGCAACAAGTCTGGAAAAAATAGGAAACAGCGGTACGAGAAATGCCGTCACAAGAATTCCGACCGGAAACTGGAAAATTCTGTTTGCGTAGCCCACAGCAGTCCACGCTCCCTCTTTTAATGAAGATGCAAAAAACATATCTACATAAATATGTATTTGTCCGACTGTTGAACTCAATATCGCAGGGAAAAGCAGTTCACAAATATTTTTAAATTCCGGATTATTGGTAAAATCAAAATTCGGTTTGAACCGAAAACCTATCTGTCTGATTTTCGGAAACTGTAAAAGGAACTGACAAATCGCACCTATTGTCGTTGCAACAGCCAGAACATATCCGTGCGGATCATGTTTTGTCAGCATTACCATCAGAATAATGACAATACTCATTACAATAGGCGAGAAATTCGGCAGCATAAATTCTCTGTATGTAATCAAAAGCCCGTAATAAATTCCGACAATTCCGCCGACAATGAATACCGGTGTCATTATCTGTAAATGCTGTGCAGCAAGAGTTAACAATTCCGGATTGGAATCCGATATGATTATCTGCATTATTTTGTCCGAAAAAATAAAAAATATCAGACCCAACAGCGTAAAAAACATTACACTGGCCGTTAAAAACGTATTGTATAATTTATTTACAAACTCCGTGGGTTTTGCCTTTAAATCAGGTATCAGTTTGGTAAACACCGCAACAGTTGCACTGTGAAAAGGGCCGCCGACACCGCCGAGTAATATAATTGCCAGTGAAGGTATCTGGTATGCATAAAAATATGCATCTGAAACAGTATTTGCCCCGTAATAATTGGCAATTACAACATCTCTTACAAAACCTATTAATTTACTAAAAATCGTCACTACCGCAATCATCCACGCGGCTCTTAGAACACTTGTTGTTTTCCCGTCATCACCAATTGTATTTGAAGTCATCTTTTTTCACCAATTCCACGTATAGTTTTATATATTTATCCTTTCCATGTCTCAAGGCCTCAGGCGCAATAAATGTAATTGTATTTCGGCCCTTTTTAATATATTTTGAGATATCTAATTTTGATTCTTTATCAGCAAAAAGCGCCCCAGCAATATCCAGAGTTACATCTTTCCCGTTAATCACACATTCCAGAGTTTTGTCGGCAGAATGATTGTCTATTACCAGATTAGTTTCTTTTCCGGTTGTATAAAAATTCTGAGTCACATTTTGATTAGGCTGTGAAAGCATAACCGGTTTTGTGCCAAGAACAATATCAGTGTAATAATGCTGGAGAATTTTTTCATAAGGAATATTAAGTTCTGAGCCCATAAATCCGGCCCCGAACTGGCTTAAACCGACCCCATGCCCGTAACCTCCGCCGTATGCCTTGACAGAAACTATATTTCCGTAATCATCCTGCGCACATTCAAAAACAACATTTGCACTCGGCAATGCCTTACCTTTATTTACAAAAAGCCGTCTGATTACAAGTTCCTTTTGCACAATAAAGTTTTGTGACTCTGTCACAATTTCCAGTTCAACGATTTTACCTGACTCTCCGCGGCGTTTTACATTTATTGCAACAAGATTATCCAATTTATCGCCTTTATTAAAGGCCGGTTTTACAAACCCTGTTGCAGATTGTGCAACAAGTGTGTTTTGCAAAACATCATGCAATTCCTGACCTGTCCAATCCTTTTCCCAGCGGTAATACGGTGAACGAATATCAAAAGAATCCGGCCGTGACTTATAAAATTCAGCGGCATCATCGTCATTATTCAACGGTTTCTGTGTTAATATATCGGCTTTTGCTTTCAGATAAGGCCTTTCTTTTGACGGAAATTCTTTTGTATTCGGGTCAGAAAACGCCAGTGAAAAATCTTCCGTATACCCTCCGGCTGTCGAACTGTACTGTGCCAAAATCAAATCCCAATTATAAAGCGCAACCACACCTTCCGTTTCTTCCACGGCCTGAGTCGCCAGCGGTTTTTCAGTATTTGCTCCGTAATATACCTGACTTGCAACGGAATCCACAACATCATAATTCGGAGAGGATTTTACCCTCGGCGACAACACATAGTTTCTGGCCGCAACCGTCTGAGCCTTAAGCGCATTTAAGCCAAAATCAACAGGCATTTCATTAGGTACAACACCTTTTAAATATTCCTCAACCTCTATCATATTTACAAGGTTAAATCTGTTATTATCGTATTTTGCAAGTTCAAAAGCCCCGTGATACAAAGCAGGTTTGCCTGCACGTTTCAAATCCTTTACTCCTAAAAGCCCGCTATTGCATGTAAATCTAACAGGCCCGAAAACAGATACTTTTTCTCCATCCTCAAATGTTATTTCATACAGGCCGCTGCTGCGTTTGATTAATACATCAGCATAAGCCGGAACTGATTTAACCAACCTGTTATTATCGTATATTTGAACATCAGATGTCCCGTAAATTCCGATATTAGAATAAACATAAGTTCCGAAATTAGCATTGCCAATCCCTACCCGCACAACAGGAGAGCGCGGCACACTGGTAATAGCAGTATTATAACCGGCGTTAGAGGCAACCTGTAAAGTCGCAGCAGGAATTTCGCCGAATGAAAATGCATGCTGATTAAAAGTCACTCCGAAAAGTATAATCACTGATAAAAGACAAATATGTTTTTTCATAAGTTTATTATATGACAAAAATTATTACCTTTAATAAAAAATTATATGTTATTTATGAAAATTCATCTTTGCAAAAATTGCGAAAAACATTTCACAAAAACTCTATGAGTTCAAATCTATAATTTCTTCATCTTCAGGATTTATATTCTTACCAATAGACTTTTCAAGTTGCGCCTTGGCCGAATTATACTGATATAATGCACTATAATAGTTAAGTTGAGCATTTTGGTATAAAATTTGTGCATCTTTTAATTCAGTCGGGCTAGCTTCACCAACCCTGTAGCGGCCATAGGAAAGTTCATAATTTTCTTTTGCCTGTTTAACCTGCAAAAGTGCAACCGGCATTTGATTTTTCTTTTCCTGTAATGTCAAATAAGCGTTCTGTATTTCCAGATAAATAGTGTTTTGTGTATTTTTTGCATTGGCTATTTCTTTATCATACAAATATCTTGCTTCACTTATTTCATTTTTAATCAACATACCGTTGATTGTCGGAAAGTTTAAATAGCCGCCTATATTATAACCGTGATTACTTGTCCAGCTTTTACCACCTATTTGTACTTGCCCTTCCACAGTTAATGTCGGGAAATAAGATTTTTTAACTAATTTCAATGTCTGATTAGCCGTTTCAACTTTTAACTCAGCAAGCTTCAACTCAGGCCGCGCATCTCGTGCTATGTCAACAGCTTCTTCAAATGTCATATCCACAGGCTGATAACGTAATTTATCTTTTACATTATATCTGTCTATGAATGGCACCCCCATAACATTATTCAGTCTCGCTACAGCGAGGTTGACTGCATTATCCGCCTGAATATACTTCAATTTTGCATCACTGAGATTTGCCTCGGCAATTGTAACATCAACCTTAGGATTCATACCTATTTCATAAAAAGCTTTTGCCTGATTGTAAAACAGTTCAAATTTATCTACTGTATCCTGCGCTACTTTTCTGTTTTCAAAGGCATATAAAAGATTAAAATACGCATCTTTTGTCTGATAAACAACATCATTAATAGTTGCTGCAAGTGTAGATTTATAGCCTTCATAATCCAGACGTCTTATGGTTGCTTGATTCTGAGTTACACCAAAGTCATATAACATCTGCTGTAAAGTTAATTGCCCTAAAACATAGTAGTTAAATGTCAGATTTCGCCCCAAAGCATCTGACAATTGCAATTGTTTAATTCTTGTATAACCTGTCTGCCAGCTTACTTTAGGAAAATAATTCGACCAAACCTGTTTTATTCGTGTATCAGATGCCAGAATATCATGAAAAGCCGAATTTATCTGCGGATTGTTGCCGAGTGCAAGTTCAAGACATCTATCAAGCGTCATATCAATATTTTTTTCTACACCGCCTTCAATAATAAAAGTTCCGTCAGGTTTTTTAGGTAAAACAGCATCAGCATGCGGATATTCGTCTTCTACTATTTCATTACCTATCTTTTCCGCCAATACTGGCATACCCAATGAAATTATTAAACTTAATAATAGTATATTTTTATACATCTTTTTCCTTTATTATTTTTTATGTTTTAGTCCTTTTGCCAAATTCAACTTCATTTCCTCTACCATTACATAGAAGGCCGGAACTAAGAATGTTCCGATAAATGCAACAGCCATCATACCTCCAAATACAGTCATACCAACAGAATGACGACTGGCCGCCCCTGCTCCTGAAGCAAATACTAACGGAAGCAATCCTAAAATAAATGCAATGTTCGTCATCATTACAGCTCTGAACCTTAATTTTGCAGCCTGAAGTGCTGCTTCTTTTATTCCCATACCTGCTTCGTGGGCGTCTTTTGCAAACTCAATAATCAAAATTGCTTGTTTTGTACTCAAACCAATCAACATAACAAGACCGATTTGTGAATACAAGTCAAGAGAATATCCGGCTACATACTGGAAGAATAATGCTCCAACCAACGCGACAGGCGAGATTAATAGTACTGCAACAGGTAACATCCAGCTTTCATAAAGTGCAACAAGGAACAAATATACAAACACTAATGACATAGCCAAAATCGGCCCGATTTGTCCCTGAGATTCTTGTTCCTGCAAAGAACTTCCTGACCATGCATAACCCATATCCTTAGGCAATACATTGTCCGAAATTTCTTCCATTGTTGCCATTGCCTGACCGGAACTAACCCCTTGTTTTGCCATACCGTTGATTGTAATCGCAGGATACATATTAAAACGTGTCAAACTGTAAGGACCGACAATATCACTCACTTTTACAACAGAGGATAATGGAACCATGCCGCCTGCATTGTTTTTAATGTAAATTTTGTCTATATCAGAAGGTTTTTCTCTGAACGGAGCATCCGCCTGTAAGTAAACACGATATACTCTACCATACTTATTAAAGTCATTTACATATGATTTACCGAAATAAGCAGCAAGCGCACTGTATATTTCAGAAATAGAAACATTTTGAGCTAATGCTTTTGCTTCATCAATGTCAATCAGCATTTGCGGCAAATTAGCTGTAAATGAAGTATACACAAGCGAAAATGCAGAATCTTTATTTGCCTCACCTATTAATTTCATAGCTTCTTCATAAAGTTCTTGAGGGGATCTGTTGCCTTTATCGAGGAGCTGGTATTCAAAACCGCCAAACATCCCCAAACCGGAAATCGCAGGAGGTGAAAATGTTGCTATGGTAGCTGAAGGGTAATTTGCAAATTCCTTTTGCATTTTGCTCAAAATACTTTGCATTGAAAGTGATTTTTTCTTACGATGCTTGTACTCATCCAGATCCGCTACTATCAGAGCGGTATTTTCACCGGAAAATCCTACCAGAGTAATTGTACTGTGGACACCATCCATAGCAAGTATTCTTTGTTCAATTTCTGTTGCAACAATGTCTGTTCTTGACGCAGACGAACCTTCCGGCAGCTGGATTTGCGCAAAAATAGCACCTTTATCCTCGGTCGGTAAAAAGCCTGTCGGGATTATTTTAAACATCAACAGGATAAATGCAATTATTGAGAAAAATGTTATTAAAGTTATTTTAGGTGAATTAACAAACACCTGCGCACCAAGCAAATATTTATCTCTAACACGGTTGAACCATTCATCAAATTTTTTAATAAATGCTATTTCATTCTGCTGATCGTTAGTCTTTAAAATCATAGAACACAGGGCAGGAGCAAGAGTTAACGCAACCAGTGTTGACAAACCGATGGAAGTCGCGATACACAATGCAAACTGTCTGAACATTTGTCCTGTTATACCGGCCATAAATGAAACCGGTACAAATACGGCCATCAATACAAGTGATGTTGCAAGAACTGCCCCGAATACTTCTTCCATTGTGACTTCAGTGGCTTCTTTAGGGAGTTTACCTTCCTGAATATGTCTTTGCGTGTTTTCAAGTACAACGATAGCGTCATCTACTACAAGTCCGACGGCCAGTACCAAACCAAACAAAATTAACAGGTTTATAGAAAAACCCAAAATATTCATAAAAATAAATACACCGATCAATGAAACCGGTATCGCACAGAAAGGAATAAATGCAGCTCTGGCGCTGCCAAGAAATAAATATGTTACAATTCCCACCAATACAATAGCTAAAGCAATAGCATTTACAACTTCATTAATAGATTCTCGTACGAATTCAGTTTCATCATGCTGAACTTTGTATTCTATACCTTGAGGAAAACCTTTACTTAATTCAGCCATTTTGGCCTGAATTTTATTTGATAAATCTATTGCATTAGCTTCAGGCAATTGTTGGATTGAAATAATTGCAGAATTTTTTCCGTTTATTCGAGAAAAATAAGAATAACTTTCTGCCCCCAATTCAACTCGGGCTATATCTTTTAATCTTACCTGTGCACCATTTGAATTAGAGCGTATAATTATATTCTCAAAATCTTTTACATCTTCCAAACGCCCGGGGGTCCTCAGAGTAAGTTTAATCATCTGTTTATTAACCATAGGTTCTACACCTAAATCACCGGCCGGAGCCTGCGTATTTTGCTGTGTTATTGCTGAATTTACTTCACTCACAGAAATGCCTAAATTAGCCATTTTTGCAGCATCAAGCCATACACGCATTGAATAATCTGAAGATCCAAATACTGATACCTTACCAACCCCTTTAATACGGGCTAATTCATCCTTAATATAAATTGATGCATAGTTTGCAATATATAAGTTGTCATAAGTCCCTGTCGGAGAATTAACTGAAATCATCAAAAGTCCCGGTCCTCCGGTAGATTTCTTTACAGAAAGACCATATCTTCTTACATCTTCCGGTAAACGAGGAGTTACTAGCTGTAATTGGTTTTGTACATTTACAACCGCCATGTCAGGGTCTGACCCGATATTAAAATACAAAGTTAGCTGATATTGACCGTTTTGAGATGTTGAGGACATATAAATCATATCTTCAACACCGTTAAGTTGTGCCTCAACAGGTGCGGCAATTGTTGATTCTATAACATCAGAACTAGCTCCTGCATAAGTTGCGGTTACAACAACCTGAGGCGGTGTAATTGATGGATATTCTTCCAGTGGAAGCATTTTTATCATTAATAAACCGGCCAGTACAATAACCAGTGAAATTACAATTGCAAGCTTAGGGCGCTGTATAAACAAATTCTGTTTTGGTTGTTCTGACATGTATTTTTCCTTTAAATTTTATTTTTCTTCTTTGTTTAATTTCTTATCTACTGCATCTGTTTCTGCTTTTTTAATTTTAGCCATTTCTTCTGCTGTTACAAGCGTTACAGGTTTTCCCGGAGAAACTTTTTGCAAACCGTCAACAATAACTCTATCACCTTTTACAAGACCTTCACTGATAATCCATTTATCATCTTTTTGTCCTGATGTCTTAATATATGTCAACTGAGGTAATTCATTTTCATCCAGTTTGTAGACATACTTACCGGCCTGATTTTCCTGAACTGCTGTTTGAGATACAACAGGAACAAGAGAAGGATTGTTTGCGTATAATTTCACCGTTACGAATTCACCATGGATAAGTTGATTATCAGGGTTTTGGAAAGTCGCTCTCATCGTAATCGTACCGGTAGACTGATCAACCTTGTTATCCTGAAAATCCTGAACTCCATCTAATTCATATTTTTGTCCATTTGGCAAAATTAATTCTACACGTCTGTTTTTATGATTATTCCGGTCTGAAGCAGAAATTGCTGCGAACTCTGTAGATTCAAGAGGAAAAGTTACATAAATAGGATTTGTACTATTGATCGTTGTTAATGCACCGGATGTTGGGGAAACATAGTTACCAATTGTAACATTAATAACCCCAACACGACCATCCACAGGCGATTTTACATTCGTATAACCAAGACTTCTTTCCGCATCACTATATGCGGCCTGAGCAGAGGCCAACTGAGCCTTTAATGAATCTCGCTGTGATAACATACTATCATATTGAGATTTTGCAATATAATCTTTTTTAACAAGTTCATCTGCACGGGCTAATTGCTTTTCTGCATAAATCAATTGAGCGTTTAAATTTGCCACATTCGCTTTTGCTACTTTTGCGGCATTTGAAAACTCAGCCGGTTCTATTAAAAACAATGTTTGCCCTTTTTTCACATAATCGCCTTCTTTAAAATAACTTTGTTGTAAATATCCAGATATACGAGCAAGTACATCAACTCTATATTTAGAAGTAACACGACCTGGCTCCTCATAACTTCTTATTATACTTTCCTCTGTAATAGTTTCTGCTTGAACCTGCGGCGCTTTTTGCCGACTTGCTGCATTTCCGGAGATAAACTGTGCAATATTTGAATAACTAAAACGTAATACGACAGCTGCGATAACTATTGCAACCAAAATTATAATATTTTTTTTCATTTTCTCTCCCTTATGTCTGTTGTTTTTACAACAATGGTAACATAAAACTTCAAAACTTGTCAATATTTTACTCTTTAACATTCAACCCCTTTGAAAATATTATTTCAAAGGGGTTATATTTATTAAGATATAATTTACAATCACATAATATTATCTAATCCATACACAAAATCATTATTTTCCGCAACATGCCTTACTGCCAGTAAAATTCCCTGCATATAACACTTTCTGTCCATAGTGTCGTGCCTGATTGTCATAATCTGTCCGCTTGCTCCCAAAATCACCTCTTGAGAGGCAATATATCCCGGCATTCTCACAGAATGAATATGAATATCAGAATAAGATGTTCCGCCTCTTGCTCCAGATATAGTTTCTGTCTCTGTGCAATTGCCGCTTGCAAATGTTGATTTTTCTTCTGACATCATCAGTGCTGTTTTTATAGCCGTTCCTGATGGCGCATCTTTTTTTTGATTATGATGCAGTTCTATAATTTCCGCATTATCAAAATATTTTGCTGCTTGCTTAGCAAACATCATCATCAAAACAGCACCGGTTGAAAAATTCGGCGCAATGAAACATCCGGTATCGTTTTTTTCGGAAAGAGTTTTCAATTCTTCAATTTCATTATCCTTCAGTCCTGTTGTTCCAATTACGATTTTAATATTGTTATTAAGACAGTATAAGGCATTTGCATATATAGATTTTGGCTGTGTAAAATCAATCAAAACATCAATTTCACAAACTCTTTGCGCTTCTTCTATAGAATGGTACATATTTTCTGCAGCAATATCAATTTTGGCTACTAGTTCGGTCTGCGGACAAGTTTCAACCGCCTCCACTACTTCTTTACCCATTTTGCCTAATGCACCGCACACTGCAACTTTAATCATAAATTTCATCCTTTCTTTCTTTTTATAATAACACAAAATCAGGTTTACATTCATACATCACTTCGAATGATTTTTTTATTAATAAAAAGAGTGAGGTATTGACGAACTCAAAACCTCACTCTTTAAATTTATTAGTATCGTAAACTCAATTACTCAATAATTTTGTCTACAACACCGGCACCAACTGTGTGGCCGCCTTCACGAATAGCAAATCTCATACCTTCTTCGATAGCTACTGGAGCGATAAGTTCAACTTCCATAACTACGTTATCACCAGGCATTACCATTTGACCATCAAATTTGATTGAACCGGTTACGTCAGTTGTTCTGATGTAGAACTGCGGTCTGTAACCAGGGAAGAATGGAGTATGACGTCCGCCTTCTTCTTTTGTCAAAACGTAAACGTTTGCTGTGAATTTAGTGTGTGGATGAATTGTACCTGGTTTTGCAAGTACTTGACCACGTTGGATTTCAGTTTTGTCGATACCACGAAGCAATGCACCAATGTTGTCACCAGCTTGACCCTGGTCAAGTGATTTTCTGAACATTTCAACACCGGTAACAGTTGTTTTCTTAGTTTCGCCTAAACCTACTAATTCAACTTCATCACCAACTTTAACAACACCACGTTCTACACGGCCTGTAGCAACAGTACCACGACCTGTGATAGAGAATACGTCTTCAACAGGCATCAAGAACGGTTTGTCTAAGTCACGTTCTGGAGTTGGGAAGTAGCTGTCGATTGCATCCATCAATTCCCAGATTTTGTCAACCCATTTATCTTCACCACGTTTGATAGCAGGGTTAGCTTGAGCAGCTTCCAATGCTTTTAATGCTGAACCGTGGATGAATGGGATGTTGTCACCGTCAAATTCGTATGAAGAAAGAAGTTCACGAACTTCCATTTCAACCAATTCTAACAATTCAGGATCATCAACCATATCGCATTTGTTCAAAAATACAACAAGGTTAGGAACACCAACTTGTCTTGCCAACAAGATGTGTTCACGAGTTTGAGGCATTGCACCGTCAGTAGCTGCTACAACGAGGATTGCGCCGTCCATTTGTGCTGCACCAGTGATCATGTTTTTAACATAGTCAGCGTGGCCCGGGCAGTCAACGTGTGCATAGTGTCTTTTTTCTGTTTCATATTCTACGTGAGCAGTAGAGATGGTTATACCTCTTGCTCTTTCTTCCGGTGCTGCGTCAATTTCATCAAATTTTTTCAATGCAGCTTGACCTGCAGCAGCCAATACAGCTGTAATTGCTGCGGTTAATGTTGTTTTACCGTGGTCAACGTGGCCTATTGTACCGACGTTAACGTGTGGTTTCGTACGTTCATACTTTTCACGTGCCATGAGATTAATCTCCTTTTTTTTCTCTACTTATAACTATAATACGAATTTGGTATTTTAAGCCATATTGTTATTATTATATGCTCAATTTTTTTTGTCAACATGACAAAAAATATTACATAAAAACAAAACGCGGGCGTTTATAAAAATAATTGCCTCGCGTCTTGGTTTATTATATATATTATAGACTTTGCATCTATTCTTCTATTTCGTCGGAAGATTCTTCAACAGCTTCTTCTTGAGGAAAATCTTCTTCATCAATTGCTTGTTGATTCATTTCTTCTTCTATTTCCTGTTGGATCTCATCCTGTTGAATTTCTTCTTCGTAATCATCTTGAGGTTCTTCTTCCTGGTAGTTTTGAATACGTTGAGCTTCTGCTTTTTCCATCTGAGAAACGCTCTTAATATCTATTCTCCAGCCGGTCAATTTATGAGCCAATCTGACATTTTGTCCGTCACGTCCGATAGCGAGTGACAATTGGTCATCTGGCACAACAACCATTGCTTCGTGAGCGTATTCATCATCAGCCAGAATATCAACTGACACAACGCGGGAAGGGGAAAGTGCGTTAACAATGTATTCTACAGGGTCTTCTGAATATCTTACGATATCTATCTTCTCGTTTTTCAACTCAGAAACAATTGTCTGTATTCTTGAGCCGCGAGGTCCGATACACGCTCCTACGCAATCAACTTCCGGATCATTTGACCAAACTGCGATTTTTGTTCTATATCCTGCTTCGCGGGAAATTGATTTAATTTCAACGATACCGTCTTCAATTTCCGGTACTTCAAGTTCAAACAATTCTTTAACAATTTCAGCGTGAGCGTGGGATACAATAACCTGCGGCAATCTTGTTGTTTCTTTTACATTAAGTACGAAAACTCTGATTCTATTGCCCGGTTTGTAATATTCACCCGGAATTTGTTCTTTATAAGGCATAATAGCGTCGCATTTACCGATATTAACGATTACGTTTCTATTTTCAACGCGTTGGATAATACCGGTTGTCAGAGTGCCTTTTTTATCCAAAAACTCTTGCATTACAAGATTTTTTTCAGCTTCTCTGATTCTTTGTGTAATGACCTGTTTAGCGGCTTGAGCAGCTATGCGGCCAAATTGTTCCGGTGTAACTTCGATTTTAATTTCATCGCCGACTTCAACATCTTCGACAATTTCTTTTGCTTCTGCAAGTGAAATCTGTTCTTCTTCATCTTCTACAGAGTCAACAACCAATTTGGTTTTAAATACGCCTATTTCACCTGATTGTTCATCCAGAATTGCCTCAATATTATCGGCTTCTTTTACTCGCATATTTTTCTTATATGCGGTTACCATTGCGTCGCACAGGGACGTTACCAAAACTTCTTTTGGTATCCCTTTTTCTCTTTCCAGTTCTTCGCATGCTTCAAATAATGCTGTTCCAATTTTGATCATTTTTTTACCTTTCTATTTTTAAGTGAGTACTGTGAGTGAAGTGAGTAAGGTGAGTAACGTATTAATCATAATTCACTCTTATTTATTATATGCTTTTTAAAACCTAATAATAATGATTTTAAACTTTGAAAAGATTGGTCTATATATGAAAAATCCTTTATATATCCTAATCGTTTTGAAATTTCCAATTGTGTTTCCAATTCAGCTAAGGAACCCAATGCAATATTTACAAAATGATAAATCTGTTTATCAGACCCGCGAGCACATCCTTCTGCAATATTTGAAGGTATTGAAACTGCAGATCTTCTTAACTGACTAATTAATCCAAAACTTTCATTATTTGGAAAATCTTTAGTTATTTCATAAATTATCATAACTAAATCCATTGATTTTTTATAAATTTCTAAATCTTTATGATACATTACTCACTTTACTCACTTCACTCACTTCACTCACTTTAACTACTGTCTTTAATCTATATACAACTTAGCGGACTGAATGCTGCTTTTTGGGATCAATAGCTCCTGCCCGTCGTCAAAACGGAAAAGCCTTAACCCCTCGTTTGTATCATAATCAAGAATTTCACCCTTGAAAATCTTTTCGGTTTCACCCTCAAGCGGTTGTTTTAACTTAATACTGACCCTGCGCCCTTTAAAGATTATAAACTCTTTCTCAGACTTGAACTTTCGCTCTAAACCGGGTGAGGAAACCTCTAAATAATATTTGACAGGAATAAGCTCATCAAGAAAATCACTTAAACTGCGTGTTACATTCTCACAATCATCAAGCGTAATGTCCTTTTCTCTTGAATACAAATATATTCTCAAAAACCAGCGGTGATTTTCCTTTACAAACTCTATCTCCACAGGAATAAACCCGAAACGCATTGCTGTGTTCTCTATCAAAGGCGTAACCTTCTCTAATATTTCATGCCTGTTTATGTCCTGCTTCATTAATAACCTCCTGACTTAGTGAAAAAAGAACGGGGCCGCCCGTTCTTTTTATCTAAGACACTACTGTCTATACCTTTATTATACAATAACCGGAAGTAAAAGTAAAGCTTATGTAAATTTATTGTTAAGTTTCACTATTATGCCTGCTGCTTCTTTATTTTTTCCATATCAATGTTGCCCTTATCATCAACCGGCAGCGTGCCGTCGTTTACCATTTGTTTGACCAAACCTGCTGTTATATCTCCACCGGCAGAGAGGTACACTGATGCATTGCTCATATTCTTGACTTCATATTTCTTGCCTTTGCTGTTTTCAAATGAAGTTGTACCTGCATCCTGCAATGATGATAATGTTGTTTTCATTTCACTCTTCAGTCCTGAAATTTCTTTTTCTATTTCAGCCTTTTGACTGAGCGCTTTTTCATCCGTACCTTTAATACCTTGCCATTTCTTGTTCAACTTGTCTATTTCTTTCATATTCTTGCCAAGTTGTCCATCTTGTTCTTTCGCAAGATCATATTTCTTATCTTTTATCTCACCTTCAAACTCTTGCAAATCTTTTATTGTTGATTGTTGAGCTTTCAAGTCAGTAAGAAGCTGAGTACAATCTTTATTTAACTGGTCAACAGCACCTTCTGCTTTATCAACCTGTTCTTTTTGCTTTTCAAGTTTTTCTATCTTAGCCTTACAATCTGCGATCTGCTGATCCAGATTAGCCGGAGCACCTTCTTTGCCCTGTTGAGCCTCTAAACGTTCCAATTGTCCGTTCAAAGATTCAAGACCTTGATCTATTGCTCCGCGTCTTTCTGATATTTTTGCTTTTGCATCGGTCAAATCTTTTTGCTGGAAGTCTTCTACTTCGCCCATATCTTTCTCAACAGATTTAGTACTTGCTTCAAGATCATCAGGATTCAATGTTTCTAATTTCAAAGCATTGGTATCTAATGTTACACCCGCAAGCTTAAGTCCGTCTTGAACACCATCTTGCTGTAATGCTTCTGCGGCCTTAGATGAAATATCTATTTTCTGATAATCAGAAGCCATATTTGCCTTCTTCGCATCAGCCTGACCTTCAAGTTTAGAAATATCACCGAATGAAGATGCATCTTCAAGAGCACTGCTCAATGCTCCGGTTGAAGTAGGTAATTTCTGGAACAGATCTTTAATACCTTCTTTTGCCTTATCTATAGCACCAGATTCATCCAATTTATTATACAGTTCAATACCGCCGGCCAGAAGCGTTGCAATACCCGCCATTTTATCCATTGTACTGGTTTTATTTGTATGAGAACATTCCTCTCCGCCGGTATTAATAACAATAGGTCTAACAACTGTTCCGGAACCATTTCCAGCGCGCAATGCTGCAAAATTCGGTTTATCACCGACTCCATACATATTTTTTGTACCTGATCTGGTTGCGGATACAAAAGTCGTAGAACGAGTAGCGCCTGACAAATTTGCCTTGGCAGTGTCATACAATTCCTTCGTGTTACGATTGTGGATAATGTTACCCTTCGAATCACGAGTGATTTGATATTTAGTTGTACAAGATGCTAATCCTGGTACAGTCATAACTCGCTCTCTTTGCTTTTACTTCTTACATATATAAACAGTTTTCAAATCAAGTAATTTCATAAATTCACCTAATTGTTACAAAAGTTTACATCCTCAAAACTCATGTCACACCTGACATTTTAGTAACTCGACCTTAATCTTATTATACCCATATTTTTAGAAAATAAATCATAATAAAGACGTTAAGACTTTAAGACGCTAAGTCGTTAAGTCGTTTAATAAAATCAGACAACAAGGAAGTTTTTGTGTAACCTAATTAAATGAAATGAACTTAACGTCTTAACGTCTTTATTAACAACATTTACAAATCAAAATACCCTCAAATAGCGTCATTATCAGTATTACAGAATTTGCAAGAGTTTTTAACATTAACTTTACAAAAATTATGTAAATTTTTTCTCTAAAATATTTTTCGGCTGTAAGCTTCTCAAAACAACCGTCTTTAACTTTACAAAAAAACATATTGTAAAAAGATTGGCATGGAGTGTTAAAAAGGCATTTCATTTTTTTTGTTTTGGACTATGATAAATATACAAATCTTGGGAGTCGGGGATTTGTTAGATAAAGAGACTATATCTATCAATCCTTAGCTCGATATATTAATCCATCCTGAGAACGATTAAAAGCTTCACAAAATCGTTTAAAATATGGATAGAGATAATAGTTGTTATTTGGAGGATGATGAAGTGTTAGAGCACGGTTACATACAAATCTACACAGGAGACGGTAAAGGAAAAACAACAGCATCATTAGGATTGGCTCTCAGAGCTCTTGGACATGGCTGGAAAGTATTAATTATCCAGTTTACCAAAGGCGATAGCGCTACTTCTTACGGGGAAATTGTTACTTCTTCAAAATTTTTGCCAAATCTGGACGTAGTGCAATTTGGTATGGACAGGGTTTGTTACTCTCACAATGTTTGTATGGATGACTTCAAAGAAGCTAAAAGAGGTTGGGAATTTGCCAAAAAAGCGATTAATTCCGGCAAATATCAGCTTATTATTCTGGACGAAATAAATATCTGTACAGCAATGAACATGATTAAAGTGAGCGATGTAAAAGAAACTCTGCTTCACAAACCTGAAAATTTGGAAATTGTATTAACCGGACGTTATGCACACCCTGAATTAAAAGCTATGGCACACCTTGTAACAGAAATGAAACCTATTAAACACTACTTTGACATGGGTGTTATGGCAAGACAAGGCATCGAATATTAATTAAGCGAGAGAATATCAGACTGGGGAGGTCTGATAACAATAAAGACTAAAAATAATGTAAATCCTTTTTGTTTCAGAAAATGAAATACCGGACATTCTTAGCGGGAGGTCCGTTTTTTTTAATTTTTTAAATGGAACAACAAACTTATCATGCCTGACTGGTCTTTTGTTGTCAAATTGATTACAAGCCCCCATCTAATTATTAATAATTCGGGTATTTTTACAAGGTTATTCCTAAATTTTAATACCTGAGCACTAATAACTTCGCCTCATCAAATCAGAAAGCTTTATTTCGCTTGATGCTTTTACTGCGGCTTTCTTAGGTTTTTCCGCCACAGCTTCCGCCTTGAACTGTGTTAAACCGATTTTCATCTTATCACTATTTTTGCCTAAAAATATTCCCTGTAAAAATTCTATTATTTCCTGCATGTTGCCTCCAATTTTATTTTAACCCGATTAAATCTTTCTATATCATTCATTAAAACGATTTTGGCCTGCAATTACATTATACTTTATGTTATATTATTTATACAGGCCGTTAAAGGAATATAATTTGAACAATACTTATTATCAAACTTTAGACGAAAATTTTAACAAAGCTATTGAACTTTATGAAAATTCTATCCCTCATGAAGAACTTATCAGCCTGCTTGAAAACGGGAATATCGTGCAAAAACAAATCGCGGCACTGAAACTTGATACCATAAATTCTGAACAAGACACACGCATCCTTATATCAAACCTTGTCGGACAGGACGGCAAAATAAGAGAAGCTGTCTCTTTTAAGCTGCAAGAATTCATGCAAAATCAATCTGTACATAAATTCTTTTTACAAAAATCTTATGCCGATATTTTTCTGGAAGCCATAATTGATATTAACGGCAACATCTGCCGCAATACAATTTCCGCAATCTGTAATCTCAGACCTTATCCGGAATTCACAGACTATTTTGGCCAAAAACTCACAACGCAAACTCTCCATCTCATCTCTAAAGTCGAACAATTTGATTTTCAGGACGGCAAATACAAAGTCAACAAAGAAGTCTTTAAACTCTACTGGTGTCTTGAAACTATCAGCAGGTTTACAAATTATATAAATCCTGATATATTAAAAGAAATTCTGAAACAAACTAAAAACATTGGAGAATACACAATAAGAGAAAAAACAGCCAAAATACTCTCCAAAATCGTGTGTGATAGTGAATTAGCCCAAATTAAGCAAGAATTGAAACAAGACAAAAACTATTATGTACGCCGTTTTTAAAAGAATATATAAAGTTTTGTTAAGAATATTATAAAAATTATATACGCTTTACGCAATTTTTAGTTCTTAAAATACTTTATATAAGTACAGAGGAAAAATTATCAGGGAAATTAAAAAGGAGAAAAAAATGGCAAGAGTTCTTATTTCAATGCCGGAAAGATTTTTAAACGAGATTGATGAAGTTGCAGGAAACGAAAATCGCACACGTTCTGAACTAATCAGAGAAGCCTTGAGGACTTATATGTACAGAAATCAAGCAAGAAATACTCAAAAAGCTCTCAAAAATGCAGAAATTCTGGAAGATCTTCTGGGATAACAAACAGCCGAACAGGGAAACGGAAAAAGCAGGGGAAAAACAAAAGGAGAAAGTTATGGAAAAAGATTATTTAATGTCATCAATCGACGAATATTTTGCAATATTAGACAGAGAAAACGAAAAACGTTCAAAATTGGTCGCAAAATCACTTGTAAAATACTTGAAGAAATCTAAAGTTGAATCTAAATATGAAGCATTGCAGGCAGCAAAATAAGAATTTAAAAAACATCTTGGGGAAACACAAAAAATAAAATATACAGGAAACAGGTACAAAATTTGGGGAAAATCAAAACGTTTTAAAGGCTTACATCTAGTAAGCCTTTGTGGTTTATATAGCAAAATTTTTTATGCCGGTATTTTATACAAATATCATGAAAATTTCCCCGATATTAGCTAATAATTACAATCAACAAAACTATAAAAATACGACTTCACCTGCTGTAAAATTACAAAATCCGCCTATTCGTGATAATGTGCAATTTAGCGGGCTATACGGGAAAAATTTGCTGCTTAATATTCTGGGCTTTAACCCGATAAAGCGAATGCATGATTTTTCAATAAGTGAATATCAATCTTTATCTGCGGATGAAATTAAACTATTACGTTCTCAATTTAAAAAACTTTCAGACTCTCCACCTTCTTTCTACGAAAACATGGCAGAAATTCACGATTTTGCAGCAACGGCGATGAAAAAAGTTTTTGACAGACGGTTTGGAGAAAATAAATACGTCGTAATTCCGATTGGACGTTCGCTTTCAACTATCGGAAAGGTACTCGGATATAAAATAGGTGAAGAAAATGTTATAAATATTCCGCTCAGTAACGCCAAACGGTTTGCAATCCCTCCATACTCTATTCAATACAGAGAACTTATACAGAATATAAAATCAAATGAAGATTTGGAGACTTTTCTCGATTTTTTATCGCAGCATAATTTAAGCAGGCATAATATTGAAACCAGCGGCAAAAATTATATATTAACAGACTACTGTACCTCAGGATTATCACTTGAAGGTGCGGAAACCCTTTTTAAATCCGATCTGGTCTGGGGGAACTGTAAAAATAATATTTTTGCGGTGGATTTTCTAAAAATATTTGATAATATAACATTCCAGCCTCAAAAATTTTCTCGGACATTGCAAGTTGAAATTAACAAATCGGACTCTCATCACATTAAAAACTTACTGGAATATAAATTATTTTCTAGCAAATACAAAAAGTTTTCGTTTGTAGAACGTTCAGAATCTTTCTCAGAAACACCACTTGCAGCAGCTGAACAAACAGTAAAAAACAAAGACAAAAAAGTAAAACTTGTCTGGTTTAATCTTCTTGATAACGAAATGCAGAACAGAGGCATAGATAAATTTTCAATCTTAACGGATATCCCCAAAAGCCCGATCCGTGGACAAAAAATTGAACCATGGCATAATGTATACTCCCAGTATGAATACGATTTACGCAATGACCTGAATGAAATAAACAAAGCCATAATCAAAATAGAAGACATATCTTTACAGAAAAATACAAACGTTGACGAAGTTTTTCTTAGAAAAATAAAATTAAATACTTATACTATATATAATTATCTTACCGAGCTTTATAAGAATTCAAAGACATCATATGCCTTATATTACCAGATTAGGGATGAAGTTATAAAACAAATAAAGATAATAAATAAAGATATAAAACAACTATAATTATACCTGTTAAAAATACAAATATGGAAAAATCTGTAACATTATTACATAATAAATTTGCGATAC
>CALUUH010000005.1 GCA_944323875.1 Candidatus Gastranaerophilales bacterium | reverse complement strand
GTTGTCCCCCTCTCTAGGGCAGATTTCCTACATATTACTCACCCGTCCGCCACTTTCCACTGACCGAAGTCAGCTTCACGTTCGACTTGCATGTATGAAGCACGCCGCCAGCGTTCGTCCTGAGCCAGGATCAAACTCTCCATTGTCAGAAAGTTTATGTCCATCGTTTATATGCGGCTAGCATATAAACTGCTCGACTTTATTTTATCGCTTGGCTTTCGCTTCGCGTTAAGTTCTTGTCCTTAATCATTTTTAGTTGAATTAACAAGTATTAATTTCGTCAATTATTGAATGCTCGCGTTTAACGGGTCTGCACAGTCTTGCAGGTCTGCAAGCCTGTTCGCCCTCAGCTCGCATTCAAGTTTTCAGCTATTCTGTTTTCAATGTTCAGTTCAAGATAATTGCCACCCAATACTCAGAAAGGTTTCTTTAGTTTTTTGCAGAACACAAGCTAAGTGCTTGGGGCTAATGTTTTCTAAGGCAGATTCATCATCATTTTAAGGCCTTTTAAAAACCGGATTTCGTTTCCTTCATCCGCAACCGCTTGATTAACTCGCGGTAATTATTATCTTATTCTTTCAATTTTATTTGTCAAGTCTTTTTAAAGATTTTTTAAATTTTCTTAACAATCTATATTTCGGTTTTTGAAGTTCATTGTTCTCTCGAACATTTTTAATCTTATTACTTCAATTTATTTTGTCAAGTACCTTTTTAAATTTTCTTAACAATCTTTTTTAATGTTCAATTTGCGTTTTTCGCACATCTCTAATCGTATTACTAAAAAATTTATTGTCAAGTGGTATTTTTTAAATTTCTTTTTCTCGACGCTAGTGTAAATTTTTAATGTTCGGCGTGCCGTCTTTAACTATCGGGCACGTCTTTTATACTATTCTTAAAAAAAACTAATTGCAATAACATTTTTACATGTTTTTTCCACTTTTTTTCATGAACCGCATAACTACGCCATCATGCGTCCTTTACATTTCTTAATCTCTTCTCCTGATTACTCAGTTCTTTATATATAGATGTTACACATGCTCAAAATGTTCCCGCTAAATCTCATTAATTTGAATGAGGGGAAAATAAATATCATGGGTTATAATGTCATTATCCAACGCGGATAGTTATAAGGAGATACAGACAATGAACAAAATTTTAAAAAACGCTATTTTTTCAACAGCATTATTTTTGGCATGCTCAACTATTGCATTTGCTGACGGGAACGCATTTACACCGTTAAATTTTGACGATACTGCTTACGGTGTAAACTCTTCTAAAACCATTCCGGCAAGCAATATACAGCCTGCAACTGCTGTTCAACAGACACAACAGGTTGGCAATGAAAACATGCAAAATGCCATTTTACAATTAGACAATGCGCAGGTTGATGTCAGAAATCAGCTTTTAGACTGCAAAACCAAATTTGCTGAAATTGATGCGCAATACAAATCTATCAAGCAGCAGCGTGATGATTTGAACAAGCAGGTTAAAGACATTGAAAAGAAAATAAAAGAATTAGACAAAACCAAAGAACAAATCAGAAAGAACATGATGTAATAGTTACATTTTCATATTTCTTAATTCCAATGTTATTTGATATAAGGCATGCTCAAGGCATGCCTTTTTTATTTAAAAATTGGGGTTGAATTTTACAGGCAAATAAGGTATAATATTTATAAAGAGTTTATATAGGAATTTTGAATGTCAAAAGTTTTCAATAAGTTGAATATTTTGGATATTGTGAGCGGATCTAATTTCATGGCCAAATTTGACAAAGCTCAAAACCATTGTGTGATAGGGCTTTCAGAGACATGGGGGGGGGCTCAACTACTCGCTTTGTAAACTTTTTGCAATATTTTCATTCAACACAAGGCATATTCCTTGTGCCAAAGTGTATAAATTTAACAAAGGATATCTATTAGATAGAAATATATTAAAATATAGATTATTAAGGAGAATTGTATGAAAAATAATTTAATAAATGTTGACACTATTAAAAAAGGAGATACAACTATGTACAACCAAAAGGTTAACAATGATGAGCCCCTGAAACGAGTTCAGGGTAACGGCAGGCCAGCCTGCACCACCACTCAGGTGGCCGCTAAAGGCGGACAGGTCCGCTCTTACACATCAAAGGTGAGTGAAGTGAGTAGAGTGAGTGAAGTGAGTAAGATGTCGAAACAAGGCGAACAACAATCGCTACATTCCCTTCGCCCTATGGGAGAAGGTGGCCGGAGGCCGGATGAGGGTTTAAAGGAAAACGGCAGGCCAGCCTGCACCACCACTCAGGTGGCCGCTAAAGCAGCTTTCACTTTGGCTGAAGTATTAATCACTCTCGCAGTTATCGGCATTGTGGCCGCTCTGACCTTGCCGGGGCTCATACAGAACCACAACGAGAAGGCATGGTCAACGGCAAAAGACCTCTGGGAAAAGAAACTCACTGAAACAGTTCGCCGCATGAACACAGACGGCGTCATGACAGGACATGATACGACAGAGGACTTTATGGACACTTTCAAACAATATATGAAAGTCATTAAGACCTGTGATAATACAGATATTAACAAGTGCTATTCACCTAAAGTCGTTACTACAGGCAAAAATGACGATCCTATGGAAATTGAAACAGACAGCCTTACAAGCGCCTCAAGCATGGGACTAAGCGACTGGCAAACCAATACAAATACCATGAGCTTTGTTGTTGCAGACGGAACAACGGTTATTATGGCATACCAGCCGGAATGCCCTTATGCTGATCCTATAGAAGATACAGGATCTCAAGTATCTTGCATGGGCTATATGGTAGACGTAAACGGAAAGAAAGGACCGAATAGAGTTGGTAAAGATATTCAATTATCTTCCGGCGTAGCATTCTCAACCTGTGATAACCCGATAGGTGACATCTGCTGGAGTACAGACTTTGTTGCAAACAGAGCAATAGATACTTGCGCTGGCAGTGAATACGAAGATATGGAAGAATACCATTCTGACTTTTTTTGTGCAAATAATTACTGGGCAGGAGCAAAATTAACTTGTCAAGAGAAAGGCATGAGCTTACCGAATGGTGAGCAACTAGCACAGATAGCGAGTGAACTATATTTGCAAAATGGGAGCGCTGTTACCTTTAATAAAACAACAAGCTTATATAATAATGACGGCATAACGTTAAAAGATCAATACAAAAATGACAAAGCACCTATTACTCTTGGCTATGGATACTGGTCCAGTGAGGAGGGCCTTGTACCTGCAGCGTACACTCGGAACTTCTACATGAGATATAGTGACTGGTACGGCTACAACAAGGGGGGCAGCGGCGCCCGCGCTGTTTGTATATCCAACTAAGGACTTTGGCCTTAGTTGGACGTTACTAAGTGATTGAGTGACTAGGTGATTAAGTGGTTACAAAATTGTGAACCGTGAACAGTTCACTGTTTACTGTTCACGGTTCACCACTTCTAATTATTTCCGGTGTACAGTCTGATATAATTCCAGTATGTGCGGAATACCTTCTTCACATAATTCTGGGTTTCCGGATACGGTATCTGCTCAATAAATTCATCTGTATCATTATAATTAATCGACTGGCGCCAGTTTCGCAAAGACCCGATACCGCCGTTATACGCCGCTATTGATGACACATCACGACCTTCCAACATGCTTTTTAAATATGCATAGTAATAATTGCCCAGTTTGACATTAAATGCAGCGTTAAACAAATCTTCTGATGAGGTCATGCCTAATCCGTAACGATTACTTATCTCAAATGCCGTAGACGGCATCAACTGCATTAAACCGCTTGCGCCAACAGAACTCTGTGCCAGCGGGTCAAAATAACTCTCTTCTCTGATAACAGAAAGCATCAAAGGCATGCTCGTTCCTGCCATGTCTGAATATTTTTCCACGGTTTCGTAATAATTCACCGGATAGACAAGACGCCAGCGCAAGTCATATTTTGGCGGTTTGTCAGATATCTTCTCCATTGCATCACGCGCAACCAGCATAGAATGAGAGTAATCGCCCTTTTTATAAAGCACCCAGCTTTTGATGAAATCATCGTCGCCGTATAATTCGCTTATTACATCAAAATCTTTTAGTTCCACAAGTTTAACAATAATATTTTTATTTGTATATTTATATGGATAAACGACCGGTTTCGGGGAAATGTAATTTGTTATAATCGGGCCTTCCAATCTGTTTAGATGAAGGTAGGCTCTGTATGCGTAATATGAATCCGGAAATTTTGTTATAACATTACTGTAATAATTATTATACTGTCTGTAATCGTTCAGTTGTTCATAGAGTTTTCCCATCCAGAACATAACCATAGGGGTTGAGTTTGAATCAGGGAATTTTTTCAAATAATCCAATCCGACTTTTTCTGCATCTGTATATTTTTGCTGTTTGTATTTGGCAAAAAAGATATTTGATAATGCATCTGCCGAAAACTGTCCGTCAGGATATTTAAGATAAAGTTGGCTGTAGCATGCCGGCTGGTCTGCAGCTTTCACCTGAATACATTTTATATGCATAAGATAGTCGTTGCCTTTAGCGGGATTTAGCGCCATCAAGTGCATAACTGTTTCAAGTTTATTTTTGTCAGACATGGCAATATATTTATCAACAACCGCATGGATGTCGTCATCACTGACATATTGTGTATACTGCTGCAAACCGAGTTCTGTCAACAATTTTGCCCTTGCATAATTTTTCAGTGCATAAGACACCAGAACATCTGTCGCCCAGCTTTCTGAAATTTCTGTTTTTGCAAGAAGTGATTTTGCTTTTTGATAATCGCCGAACAAATAGTATGATTTTGCCATAAGCAAATAATCATCTTTATTAATTTCTGTTTTCAACCCGAGCCAGCTTTCACATGCGTTAATGGCCAGTCTGCCTGTCGGAGCTTTTTCCAGATAATGGCGGAAGTAATTTTCTGCATTAACTTTTTCCGATTGCGGGAACAACTGTTCATTATCATGGTATTTATTTATAATCATGACGCCAAGGTAGTATTCTGACGCAATACCGTAATCCGTGTGCGGATGTTTATTTACTATTTCTTCAAAGTATTTATGAGCGAGTTTAGGGTTTTTAAAAATAATTTGTTGTGCGGTGAGGTATTTAGCGCGCAAGCTCAGGGCATGTCCCGGGTAATTGTTAAACAAAAGCTGATATTGTTTAACAGCGGCATCTTCATCTCCGAGTTCGTGTGCGGCCTGTGCCTGATGATAAATCGCTATTGGTTTAAGGTTAGACAAAAAAGAGACTTTAGAAAATCGGTAATATGAGTTTGAGTAATCGCCGTTTTGAAAGTCATCAAGAGCCTGAGAATAAATCTCCATGGTTTTAGTTTCCGGCTGATGAAAGACCAGAGCGGCCCCGCCGGACAGCAAAATCACTCCGGCAACGCACCCAACAATTATTTTTTGTTTAAAACTTAACCCAATCATCTTAACTCTATAATACACGAAAAAGCGTTTCAAGGCAAATATTTATTCTATTATACACTTTTAACACACTATAAAAATATTTTAGAAACCATAGCGGAGCCGGAGGCGGGAGCGTCGTTTCTAAAATGTTTTTATAGAGTCTGATTATCATTTTAATTTCTTTATACTATTGACCTGCATCATATCTATATAAAGACCATTGTCAAATTTTAAAATAAATGGTTTAAACCTATATGCACTTGAGCCAAATAGTTTTATGTCTCTATATCCATTTGTCTTTTTATTTAAAATAGACACCTCTTTTTGTGGTTCAAAATTTATTAAGTATGCTATATTTTTATATTTACCGGCGATTGATTGTAATATAAACAATGAATATCCTGCAGTTCCCCAGTACATTGTTGAATACACTACACCTATTATTTCCTTTGTCCCGTCATCATTCAAGTCAATTTCTAACGCTTTCACCGAGTTCATATCTATATCGGCCAATTTTTTTATTTCTTCTGATGACATACCTAAATCTTTTAAGACAAATTCATAGAGTATCTTGTTTGCTTTCGGTTCCGAGTTATTTAATAAATTTAGGTCTTTGTATATTCCAAGTGCAAATACTGGGTGTATTACAAACAGACTGATAAAAACTAATAAAACTTTTTTCATATATCTATCTTACATATAATATTAAATTTTTTCAATTCATCTCAACTTAAATCACCACCTTTAAATAATAAAAGAGTAAGAGCAGAATTATAAAATTATAACTTTTAAATTCTTACTCTTACTCTTTTAATTTTTATATTAATTAATTTATTAATATACTATTCGTTTAAATTTGTCAAGAAAATACAGAAAAATAATTTAAAAATTTTTACATTATTTTTGTAAAATTTTGTAAACAAAAATTATTCAAAATCAAACAAATCTTTTACTTTCAAGCCCATAGCATCAGCGATTAATTTTAATTTGGACAGGGTAATATCATTTTGTGCAATTTCAACCATACTAATGGTTGAACGTGAAATTTCATCAGACAACGCCAGATCCTCTTGAGTCAATCCGCGTTCTTGACGTAATTTGCGCAGGTGCTTCCCGAATTTTCTTAAATATACCTTGTTCATCATGTTAAAAATAATTTCATATATGTATTATTCTATCACAAATTTTCATTTCAAATAACCAATATTTCTAAATCCGTTTTATCATGGTAAAATGAATTTATGAAAAGAATTATAGACGCAAATCTTAACAGAGGAACTGAGGCTTTGAGAGTATTGGAAGAAATCTCACGGTTTCTTCTTGACGATAAAGAGTCCTCACAAACTCTCAAACTCATCAGGCATGAACTCAATGCCTTGCAGGAAAAAGACTATGATACACTTCTAAGCGCAAGAGATACGGAAAATGATATCGGCATAACTATACAAAATCCTGACAAACGCACTGATATCGAAAATATCTTCAAAGCTAATATCAAACGCCTGCAGCAGGTTTTACGGGTTCTGGCAGAATATGCCCCCGAACATGCCGGCCGGTTTGAAGATCTGCGCTACAAATCTTACACGCTGGAGAAAATTATGTGGGATAAATTAAAAGAAAAATATAACAAATTAATCTTAGGAAATAAAAAACTATATCTTGTTACAAATTCAGATAAATTTGACTCTGACGATGCCTTTTTGGACGCAGTTGCCTCTGCTCTGAAAGGCGGGGTGGACATTTTGCAGCTACGCGAAAAAACCATGCCCGCAAACAAAATAATAGAACTCGGTAAAAAAATAAAACTTCTTTGTGCGGAATACAATGCGACATTCATTGTTAATGACAGGGTTGATATCGCGGCAATACTTGAAGCTGACGGGGTTCACCTCGGACAGGATGATATGGATGTGGCATCAGCAAGAAAAATCCTTGGAAATAACGCAATAATCGGTGTTTCCACCCATGCTCCGGAACAAGCCCAAAAGGCTGTTCAGGATGGCGCTGACTATATTGGCATGGGGCCTGTATTTACGACCCCGACAAAACCGGGGAGAAAATCCGTGGGGCTTGAATATGTAGAATGGGTCAGCCAAAATATTGATATACCGGCGTTTGCAATAGGCGGAATTGATTTGAATAACGTTAATGAGGTAATTAAACACGGCGCAAAACGCATTGCTGTTGTACGCGCTATTATTAACGCACAAAGTCCTGAAAGTGCAGCAAAAGAATTTTTACAAAAAATCGAAAACTCTTCAGACACATCTTTGTCACAGGATATAGTGCCGACAACCGCACAGGAAGAAGTTGTTGCCGCGCCCGAGTTAAACAAACCTGTAGTTCGCCCATGGGGATATTATACAGTTATTGCCTATGGCAAAGGCTTCTTGACTAAAATTATCCATGTAAATCCGGGGCAAAAACTCTCCGTTCAATCCCACAACCATAGAAGTGAACACTGGGTTGTATTATCAGGCATGGCGAAAGTTACTTTAGAAAGTCAAGAAATGATCTTGAGTCCGGAGCATAGTATTGATATACCGGTAAAGGCAATTCATTCGCTTGAAAACCCTTATGAGCAGGATCTGGAAATTATCGAAGTTCAAAAAGGTGATTTACTTTCCGAAGATGACATTATAAGATATGCAGACATCTACGGCAGAGTGTAGTTTCATAAATAGGATAAAAATGACGGCGGTTTAATTCCGTCGTTTTTTAATTTACAAATTATAATTTAAAATCCAGCAGTTCAGATAGTTTTAACCCTAAAGCATCTGCTATCTGAAAAAGATTTGTATAACGGATATCAGATATTCCACGTTCAACATCGCTTATCGTACATACAGAAACTCCGGCCATTTCGGCTAATTGTTCCTGCGCAATGTCACGTTTCATACGTTCTAACCTTATTTTATGCCCTAATGCTAACAATCTAACATCTTTCATATCTGTCATTTTAAAGTATTGACAAACAAAATAACATGAGTTATTATGTTTATATATGTGGAATAGCACATATAAACATTGTATTACTCATGGAGAATGTATGAATTTGAAATCTAAATTGCAAAAAGGATTTACTCTTGCGGAAACACTGATAACACTGGGAATAATAGGCATAGTTGCTGCAATGACTATTCCGACGCTCGTTGCAAATTATCAAAAACAACTATTAGAAACAGCTTTTAAAAAGCAATACGCAACCCTGTTACAAGTTATATCAATGTTGTCATTTGAATTTAGCAATCCGGATATAACAGCAACAAATGATCAAAATGAATTATACGAATTTCTATATGAACACTTGCAAATAATAGAGCAGCCGGATCCGGATGATCCGTTTGATGGAAATAACAGAGTTGCTAAAAACATGGGATATTTGGACAAAGACGGAAATTCAAAACTAAAATCTTATAGTCTTAAAACTGTTGATTTCCCACGATGTCCGCAGCTGCCTCTCAAGGCATTATCAAATGGTACTCATATCGGTGGGATGTACAACTGCTATGTATATTGGATTATATTAGATACAAACGGAAGAAAAGGCCCTAATGCATTCGGCCATGATCTTTTTTACTTTGGCTATGACGGTAATACCAAAACTTTAAGAGCTTTGGGAGATGGAGCATACGGTTACTGGAACTTTGCAGCAACAAGTTATTGCTCAAAGAATTCTACCAATGAGCAGAACGGGTTAGGCTGCACTAATTGGGCCGTTAAAAATAAATGTCCTGATGATGACACAAAAACATACTGGGAATGTCTACCATAGTAGTAATAAGTAAGCCGTGAACTGTTTGCGCTAATCGCCAAGACAAACCGCCAGACTGTTGTGGCTGGTGCGGGTGTCATTGTCGTTCGCGCGAGTGGAGGCGGCCGCCTTTGAAGTTACGAAGGCACTAGCGGATTTGCGGACGGATGGAGCGAACGAAGTGAGAGACGAGCAACAATCAACGGAAACGGTCAGTTGCGGATTGCGTGCAAAGGGCGAAGGACGCACACGGCGGCGTAGAGCCGGCGGAGCAGCCCGTAGACCCGTTTATCGCGAGCAACCAAGCTTTCGTTGTTGTTGCGAGCGGTGCCGTTTAGCGCGAGTGAGCTGAAGGCGAGGCTTGCCGCCGAAATGGCAAAGCCATTGCAGGCGGCAACCGTAGACCTGTTAAACGCGAACGAGCAAGACAATGCGAGGCGCAGTTGTGCGCACGCACTTCAGGCGAGTCTCCGTAAGCGTGGAGAGCGAGTGAGCGAAGAGTTTAAGCGTAAGCGTACTCGTTATTCGCGAACGATGTGACAGGCAAATCCAAGACAGGGCTCTAAGGATTTACATGAGGCTGGCTCTACGGCTTCGTGACGGGTTTCGTCATGAATTATTGTTGGGCGTACTTCTTTAGCGGTCACTAGAGTGTAAGAGCGGGATACGTCCGCACCCTCATCCGGCCTCGGGGCACCTTCTCCCAACGGGAGAAGGGAATGTAGCGATTGTTGTTCGCCTTGTTTCGACATCTTACTCTCTTCACTCACCTTTGGTGTGTAGGAGCGGACATGTCCGTTTAAAATAAAGCCTCCTTCAAAATTGTTTTTCATTCCAATGCTCCTTTTTATACTATTCATAAAATCGCCGAAAGTCTTGCAATAGAAGAATGGGAATTACTAAAATTTCATGACAGCAAGCGCTGATTCACCTTCGGTTAAATATCTTTAAGTTTTTGCATTCTTATTTATAATTGATAAAATATTATTACTATGATTTTATTTATTTCTGACAGGCCGGACAAAATCAACTTTATCACAGAGATTTTTGGAAAAAATTCCGAAAACCTTTACTGTGTTTCTGATGAAATATCCGTGGCTGATATAATTTCAGTTAACCCGCCTGATGTGATTATTATTGATACTTTATCAAGCACTCTAAAGCCCAAAAACATAATTAAAAAAATCAAACAAGTCCTTGAAAATCCAATAATAATTCTAATCATCAACCGGAAAGCTGAAAAAGATTTAATTAAGCATACAAATGCTTTCATCACTGATGACATGTCGCAAGAACTCATTGAAGCCACTGTCAATGTTAATCTCAGGATGAAAAATTCGCTGGAGCAGCTTTCAAATTCCAACAAAGACCTTGCTGACAGTCTTTATATGCTAAACACCCTTTACAGTACAAGTTCACAGTTTGCAGGCACGCTTGATAAAACCGAACTTATTAACTATATGATTGAAGGCATGGATAAATCTTTAAGCTTTTCGCTTACCTGTACACTTTCTTTCTGTACGGAAGATGCACCTGTTTTGATTTTAAATTCACTTTACGATATCTCAGACGAGTTATTGAGTGCCATTAAATTACGCACAATATTGAATTATAAATCTCTTTTTAACAACAAAAAATTACCGTTTGAATTAGACGAGAATAATTTAAAGGTAATAAAAACAATTAAATATCCGGCAAGTAAATTTACTTTCACTCTGTTCCAATATGACAATATGTTTGCGCCAATTGCGCTTGGGAAAAATTTTTTTGGCTGCATAGAGATATTTAAGGAGACACCGTTTTCTTCAGAAGATGCAAAATGTTTTCAAACACTTGCGCAACAGGTTTCTTTGCCGTTAAAAAGTGCGACCTTATATCAAGAGATAAAAGAAACCAATCAAAAGTTAGAAAAACTTGAACGGCTTAAATCCGAGTTTATTTCTATTGTTTCACATGAACTACGGACGCCGCTGACTTCAATCAAAAATTCTCTTGATATTCTTCACAGCGGACGCTGTGGGGATGTTCCGCAGGCTGCAGATAAATTCTTGACTATGGCGCAAAGAAATGTACAGCGGCTTTCTGGGATTATAAATGATCTTCTTGATTTATCCAAAATCGAAGCCGGCAAAATGGATTTTCATTTTTCACAAACAGATATACATGCAGTTATTGATTATGTCAAATCAACGTTCCTGAATGTGGCAAAAGAAAAAGGATTGAATTTAACATCTGATGAAGCGCCGGAATTACCGCAAATCACAGCGGATTCACAAAGACTTGAACAGGTGTTGACAAATCTTGTGTCTAACGCAATAAAATTCACGCCGGCCGGAAAGAATATAACTATCAAATCCGAACTTGTAAATGCAGAGTCAATAGATAAAGATAATTGCTTCAGAGAGGTTTTAAACAAACTCAACGGCAATTACATAATGGTGAGTGTAGTAGATGAAGGAATAGGTATTGCGGAAGAAAATCTTGTTCGCGCATTTGACAAATTTGCCCAGATAGAAAATTCTCTTTCCCGAAAAGTCGGAGGCACGGGGCTCGGGCTGCCTATTGCCAAGCAGCTTATTGAAACACATAAAGGTGCTATATGGTGCGAAAGCAAGCCGGATAAAGGTTCAGCGTTTAAATTTGTCCTGCCGGTTGAGACAAAAACAGAATAATACTTTTACATCAACAGCCAATCCAATGCATAGAGCTGTTTTATGCCGTTATGCGAAACATCAGGTATATTATCCATTGTTATTAAATATTTTGGATAGTGATCTTTAATATTTTTCAAAGGTGCAAGTTCTCTGTCGAGTGTTGATTTATCCATTACGGTTTGTGATACCTGATAATAAACAGTTTCACCATTCTTTTCCGCAACAAAATCTACTTCCGAACTGTTGATTTTACCGATAAAAACCTTAAATCCTCGTCTTACAAGTTCTAAATAAACAATATTTTCCAATACATGTCCCATGTCTACATATTTTGCCCCCAGAAGAAAATATCTCAAACCAATATCAACTAAGTAGTATTTTTCCTGAGTTTCAAGATATTGTTTTCCTTTAATATCATATCTTCCGGCCTTATATAAGATAAAACTCTCAGTAAGAGCAGAAAGATAATTCTCAACTGTATGGTTAGAAATTTTGCGTCCCTTGGAGGTCATTGTATCGCTAATTTTCTTAGGCGTTGTAATATTTCCGATATTATCAAACATAAACTTAACAATACTTTCCAATACAGATACATCAAATATATTTTTGCGGCTTATAACATCTTTTAATATAACTGTATTATAAATACCGCTCAAATATAATTTAATTTGTTCTTTATCTCCATTAAGAGCCGTCACATAAGGGAAAGAACTATTTTCAATATACTGCCTGTATAGCGACGGTAAGTCATTTTTATCAGGAAAGGCTGATACGTATTCTTTAAAAGATAACGGCAGCATTTGAATTTCAACATACCTTCCTGATAATAGAGTTGCAAGTTCTCCTGACATAAAATATGCATTAGAACCGGTGATATACAAATCTACATTATCTAAAATATACAACCCGTCTATAGCTTTCTGATAATCTGTAACATTTTGAATTTCATCCAGCAAGATGTAATTCTTTTTATCTGGTACAAGTTTTGATTTTAAATAGTTATATAATGTTTTATAATCTTTAAGTTCATCAAAATCAGGGTTTTCAAAGTTTATGGTAATAATTTGATTTTCTTCTGTTCCGTTTTGCAGGAGATAATCCTGAAAAATCTTTAGCAGGGTTGATTTACCGCATCTTCTTATGCCTGTGATAACTTTTATAAGCTGTTTGTCTTTAAATCCTATTAGCCTTTGCAAATATTCATCACGTTTTATCATAAGCAACTCCTATATAACCATTATAACAAACATTACACAAATTGTCAAGTTTTGGAAGTCCACTTCCAAAAGTGTTCAAAAATTGTGAGTTTTGGAAATGCATTTCCAAAACTTTGTAAAAATTCATGGTTTTGGAATTATTCTTCCACAACTGTATACTCTTTTTGGAAAATGTATTTTTTACTTATGTTTTCAAAGGTAAGCGTTTTATAGCCTACGCCGTCTGAAATTATTTTTATGGAATGATTTCTGTCTGTTCTGTAAATATCTGTATTTCTTAAAACATCAAGAGTGCCGCGTGCAGGATGTCCGAATGGATTCGGGCCGGTTGAAACTATAGAAACTTTACTGTTCAGTTTATTCATCATTTCACTGTCAACAACACCGCGTGCACCGTGGTGGCCGACTTTCAAAACTTCTATGTTCGACGGTAATTTGTCTTTAACTGTATTAAAAGCAGTGATGCCGGCATCGCCCATGAACAACATCTCAAAATCTTTGTATTTTAACAGTGTTATAATTGAATTTTCGTTATCGCTGTCTATTAAACCTGACATGTAAGATGTTATTGTTAATTCCGGTTCTGTGTAAATCACCTCACCGTTATCAGGGATTTCTTCCGGTATTGATAATTCTTTTGCCGTGTCGTAAAGATGTTTGGCTGTAACGGTCTTGGCATGATATGTATTGATATAAACATGTTTTACTCTGAGGTTACGCATAATATCCTGTGCTCCGCCCGCGTGATCATTATCAAAGTGAGTTACAATCATGCCCTCTATATCTTTAATCCCTCTGTCAATAAGGTATTTTATCATTATGATTTTTGCCTGTGAATTCTTACTTGTATAAGAATATTTTCCTGTATCAATAATAAAGTATTTGTTTTCCGGTGTTTTGATAAGAAAGGCATCAGCATTTTGCACATCAAAAGTTATTATTTCCAAATTCTTATTCGGAATATTTATGGTTGTAAGAATGAGAACAAACAGCATGCTTACAAGGGTTATGAATATTTTCTTATTCCAGCCGGATTTAAACATAAGCGTCAGACCGAGTAATATTGCATAATAAATCAAAATCTGGAAGATATTCGGGTGCGATGTGGTAATAAGAGAATTTGGCAGAGTTGATACAAACATAGAGATATTTACCAGCACATCCAGTGATATATTACAAATCCAGTCAAGAATCATACACAGGTATTTTGTAAAAGGCATAAAAATTGCAAACACAGAACTCACAAATCCGCCAAAACTCACGACACTCAAAAACGGCATTATGGCAATATTTGCGAGAACGGAATACAAAGAAAACGTATTAAAATAAAACATCTGAACCGGCGCAACCCATGCTTGTGCTACAACAGGAACAAGAACAGCACCGGTAATCACAGGCGGGATTTTGGAGTCCTTAATCACATCAAACAAGACATTGCCGGTTACTAAAATACCAAAAGTTGCCAGAAACGACAGTTGAAAACCGACATCATTTATATATGCCGGATTATAAATTAACATCAACATTCCGACAAGTGCAAGAAGTGAAACGCTATGTGCATCTCTGTCTATTAATTTCCCGACAAGAATAAAGAGCAGCATAAGAGCCGCACGAATTACTGATGCTCCAAGTCCCGTCATCAAAGTATAAAGCACAATTACTCCCATGCCGCTTATTACCGAAAACCGAAACGGCACTCTAAATCTGCGCATAAAAAAGCACCAGAAACCGTAAATAAATGCAACGTTCATACCGGACGCCGCAAGAATATGCAATATACCTGAATTGATAAATAAATCTTTGATATTTTCAGGAGGAGTAACAGCATCATCACCAAACACTATTCCGCCCAGTATCTCAAGGTTCGGTGATTTAAGGAAAAGGGAATGTGTGTTCAAAATATTATCCCTGACATGGTTTAACCCCTGCAAGAATTTCCATTTTAAAGAAAGTTTAACAGGTATTTCCTCACAATCAGCCGCTTTTGCATAAAAAGTTGTGTATGCTTTAAAATTTCTCAAATAATTTTTATAAGCAAATTGAGAAGGATTGGTGGCATCAAACGGAACTCGTAATTTTCCTTTTATTGTCAGCACATCACCGGGTTGTAAGTCAGGAAAATCAGAATTATCCGGATTTATTGTCACAAAAGTTTTTGCATTTAATTTTTCGCCGCCGGCTTCATTTACCTTAAAGAAAAATTTCTTTCCGCCGGTTGCGGTATCTGTCGGAATTGATACGATTTGGCCTGTCAATACAGTATCAGCCGGTGCCGCTGGAAGCAAAGCGTCGCTTGACGCAACACGAAAATATGCATTGAAAAATCCAAGGTAAAATACTGTTATCCATATTAAAACCAATCGCGGAGAAACTAAGTCAAATACAATTAGCGCTATTGAAATAACAGAAATAAGAACAGCAGAAAATATTTCTATATTGTTAAAGTATGATAAAATCCCGCACATAAACGCGAGGGATGTTATCAACATTAAAGTATTTTTATTTTGCACTAACGAATTTATGAATATTCTCATTACCGTTTATCTGTTATTTTCTGCCCCACCACAAAAATCCTTTTTTCTTTTTCTTTTGCGGCTGCTTTTTAGAATCATTTTCAGCATTTTTTATATTTTGTTGATTTGGCTGCTGGGCAAGTGTTTTTACGGCTGATTTGGTAGAGAAAACGCTTGTTGCAAGTGTTTTGGAATATCTGTTGTTTAAATGTGCATAATCAAATAATATAACACCTTTAGTGTTGAGTTTACGCGCTTCATGTATCTGCCTGATTAAATCTTCATCAGCGCCGCCCATAAACATTACGAACAATCCGGCATATAAATCTGTTTTAGGGGATTTTGCGCGGATTACATCCTGCATCATGGCGTTTGCGGTTTTTGAATCACAGGTCAGGAATAACGGAGTAAAACCATCTATCCAATTATTATCAGACCATGTTTTCCAATCCTGCATTTTGGTATTCAGAGCAGATAGCCTATCCGGAAAAATTACTGCTGACAGATAAATATTACGCTGTTTGCAATAAGCATTTATTTTCTTCACCATTTGAGTAATTTTTCCGCGTCTGTAATTACTCCATGTCAACCACATAGGATCAGTAACATTGATGTCTACAGGGTCAACATTATAAAGAGCCTTGAATTCTCTTCTTGCAAATTCAGTATACCCCCAGCTTGTCGGTTCTGTTACGGAAACAATCTGCGGATATCTTATATAATCAAGATTAAGTCCGTCCACTTTATACTTGGTTGTCACTTCTGTTATAAGTTTAAGGATAAAATCCTGAACTAGCGGGTTTGCAGGGTCAAGGAAATATCCGTTGTGCTCGGAAGGTGAACGGGTTGGCTGCGGCGCATCAGCATCTTTGCCCATTCTGTTACCCCATTCAGGGTGAATAGCAATAATACTGTGCGGATTTCCGTTTATATTTGCATTACCGGCATAAAATGTTTCAAACCATACATGAACTTTTATATCACGTTTATGAGCCTCTTTCAGCCAGACTGCAAGCGGATCAAATCCCTTAAAATGCTCATACTGTTCTGTTGCGCCATAGTCTTTCATTACCTGACTCGGGTATATGGTTTTGCCATGAAAATATGTTTCTAAGAATATCGTGTCAATGCCGGCATCTTTAACACGTTGAATTGTTTTGACTATCTCAGCCGGAGTTTTTTCTGAAGGGCGAAGCCATATCCCTTTTAATTCACCGTATTTATACGGAATAACACTTTTTAAGGCATCATTAGCAGCTTCAATTGCAAGCTTTGAATATTTTTGAACATGTTCAGGGTTTTTCTGAGCTCTTTTCAGGTAAGTTTTTGCATCATCAATATAACTTGTCGGAACTCTCCAGTTATAATCAGAGTAATTTTCTTTATAATATTCTATCATCTGTTCGGCTTCTCTAATTTTTTTCCGTGATTCAAAAATATAACTTTCTGAAGTTGTATATGTATAAACAAGGTTATGTTCTAAATCAATATATATTTTAGTCCCGACTTTTATACTGTTATTAATCCAGTTTTTAGCACGACCATGTCCGCTTATAACAAGACCGTTTGGCGGAATAGGTGAATCTGCCCCTGACAATTCAGTTACAGTATTGCCTTCTACAATAGCTTCCGCGCCGTACTCATTAGTATTTGTTCTACTGCCATAAAACGGAGTATATATAACTAACTGATTTGTCCCGCGTGTACCCGGAAGGTAACTTGCCGCTCTATTTGTAGAAGGAGTCGGATCAATTGCATTTATTAAATTTTTTGTATAACTAAATTGAACTTCATGACCGGAAAGAGTATAAGGTTTAAAAACAGGTGACGAATAAAAATCATCAATTACCTTATCCGTTTCTGATATAGATGATGACAATGGCTCCAGTGATATTACTTCAGTCTTAGCAACAAGTTCAGAAGTCTGTTCTTCTTGTGCATAAACAGTCCCTAATGCTATTATGAATGTAATTAACAATATTAAAAATCGTTTAATCTTCATTTTTTACTCCCTGATAAGATGATAATACTCGGATTTGTCATATCCCATGTTGTTTATAGCCTGTATTTTTTCCTGTAACGCTGCGTCTTGAGGGTTAATTAAATAAGTTGCTTCATAAAACTTTTTTGCATTCATCAAATCAGCAAATTTTTCATATATTGTCGCAAGACGCAAGTTTAAGTCGTAATTGTTGGCATATCCGTTGTTATAAGCTATAGTATAATGTTTTAATGCTCTTTTGAAGTCCCTTCTCTTAAAATAAAACTCTCCAAACCAGTAATTAGCATACGGGTCATTTACTATTAGATTGGTGGCATGAAAAAAATTGGATTTTGCAAGTGAGTCTTTGTTAAGTTCGTCATATATCCGCGCAATTTGAACATAAATTCTTTCATCAGCCGGATTAATTTTTGATGCAAGATAATATTTACCCATTGCAAGATTAATAAATCTGTCTTTTTCTTCTTTATCGGTTAACTGCATGGCAATGTCAAAGTAATAATCAGCTTCTTGCAAAACAGGTGCAATATCAAGTTTTGAATAATCAAACAACTTGGCTGCAGCATTGTATTCAATATTACCTGACTGAACTGCCATTGCAGAACAAGCCGGAAACAATATAGATAAAATCAATATTGCTAACAGAGAGACAAACTTATTTCTATAAATCATTGGTAGTCGGATAATATTTGATATTATGATTCATAAAGCTGTCATTATCCAATGACGGATCGGTATATCTTAAAAATCCACCGAACCAGCCGCCTCTGTTTCTGAATAGAGAACGATCAACATATCCGTTGTATTCTTCACCCTTAGCTCTTGCACGGCTTCTGCCGACAATTTCTACAGCTGAAGAAGAATATCCGTTATTCTCTAAATATTCTTGTGAAACACTGTCTGCAACGGTAAATTCTCCGGCATTGGCACATAATGTCGATAATCCGAGTATCGTAAGCGTTAATAATATTTTTTTCATGTCCACCTCTGTCAGTATCAATTATAATACTTTTTATAACAGTTACAAAAACATTATAATTTCTTTACATAAAAACCGCATGGATTATTTGGAGGATTTTATTATAATTTCTTCTAGCTTTTCCAATAATTGATCTTCCGGAACTCTGGCGACTATTTCACCTTTTTTGAATATATAGCCTTCATTTATTCCGCCGGCAATGCCAAAATCTGCATGCTTTGCTTCGCCGGGGCCGTTTACGGCACACCCCATAGTTGCAATAGTTATCGGCATATCCAGATTTTTAAATCTTTCTTCTACTTTCTTGGCAAGCCCGATTAAATCAATTTGTGTTCTGCCGCATGTCGGACATGAAACAAAATTTACCCCATGCCGGCGCAGATTTAAACTTTTTAAAATATCATACCCTGCAATAACTTCTTCCACAGGATTTTCAGTTAAAGAAACACGGATTGTATCACCGATACCTTCAGCCAAAAGTGTTCCCAACCCAACTGAAGATTTTACCAGCCCTCCTCTGAGAGTACCTGCTTCTGTTACTCCAAGATGCAGAGGATAAGGAATTTTTTCTGCAATAGACCGGTATGCTTCAATTGTTGTCAGTACATCGGAGGATTTAAGGGAGACTTTTATCAGGTCAAAATCCAAATCTTCCAATATCTGAATATGTTTCATTGCACTTTTAACCATTTTTTCAGATAAAGGAATATTTTCCTCCTGCAATTCTTTTTCTAAAGAACCGGCATTTACACCTATTCTAATCGGAATTTGCTGCTGCTTTGCAAGTGTGACTACTTTTTCGACATTCTCGCGTTTTCCGATATTCCCCGGATTGAGCCTGAGGGCATTTATTCCGTTATTTATACACTGTATTGCAAGCCGGTAATCAAAATGTATATCTGCGACAAGTGGTACAGGAGAACGTTTAACTATTTCTTTTATGGCGTCTGCCGCATCTTTGTTCAAAACCGCAAGACGAACAATTTCACAACCATGGTCGGCCAGTTCCTTAATTTGATTAACAGTACTTTCAACATCTCTTGTGTCGGTGTTGCACATGGACTGAACGCTTATCACTGCCCCTGCACCGATTTTTACATTTCCTATATTTATACCATTTGACTTTCTTCTTTTTATCATAATATTATTTTATCACAAGCAAAACAAAAGGAGTTTTATTCATGAAAATAGCAGTAATATCAGACCTACACGGGAATATGCAGGCGCTGGAGAGCGTAATTGAAGATATAAAAGAACAAAATTGCGAGAAAGTTCTCTGCCTTGGTGATTTGGCAATGGCCGGCCCTCAGCCGCGTATGGCTATAGATTTTATTAAAGAACAAACCGACTGGGAAGTTATTCAAGGCAATACAGACAAACTTATCGGAGATTTTTGTCCTGAATATATGGAAGATGTTAAAGCCAGCTATCCGGTTATGGCAAATGCACTGGCCGAAGAAATATCATTCATAGAAGATGGACGCAAAGAATATTTACGCACTTTACCGGCAAACAAGACTTTAACGATTGAAGGTGTAAAAATTTTGATGGTACACGGCTCACCGCGCCGTAATAATGAGGATATCATGCCGGATATGCCGATTAGCAAAATAGAAGAAATGTGCAAAGACACAGATGCTGATTTAATTTTTTGCGGGCACACTCACATCCCTTGCGGATACCAGACAAATAAAAAACAAACAATAGTAAATGTCGGCAGTGTAGGACGTCCTATGACAGAAGATGCAAAAGCATGTTATGTAATCGCTAACATTGAAAATGGCGGCTTTTCTATTGAACACCGTTTTCTTGATTATGACAGAAAACTCGCGGCTGAACTTTTAATGCAGAGAACATTTGAAGGCCGCGACAAAATCGCGCAACTGCTTTTACATCCGACACAAAGACACGTATAATACTGTTTTCACAGAAAAGACAAGGATAAATCCTTGTCTTTTCTTATATCAATAAAATTCAATGTATCTGACTATTTTTATTATGCCAGTTCGTTCAGCAATTTTACATTGTCCTGCATTTTGCGATAATCATCTGCCTGAGTGCGGTTTTGTACATTTCTGCCCATAAGGCTTGTAACGCCGGTTGCTATTATTCTGTCTGCAAGCATCTGGCGCGCACGCATTTTTTCTACATCCATTTGCAATGTATTCATCTTTTTGACAAGCAGATCCAATTTCGCTGTATCAGACATCTTATTCAAATCAGGCTGTTTGTTTTCGTTTCCGCTGAAAACTGCTTTATAAAAACTCTGTCCTGCATTTATTTTTGATACAAACATGTTCGTCTCCTTTTAACAAGATTATAAAAACATAAAAGCACCAAAAAAAATTTTTTGCCACTTTTTAATATTTTTGTGTTAAAATTTCTTTATAAAGGATTTTACTTTTTCAGAGAATTGCTATGGATATTAATAAAGAACAATTAGTTTCTCTAATAAAAAAACTCAAAGAGCCGAAAATTCTTGTTGTCGGTGATTTAGCGCTTGACGAAATGATATATGGCGATGCCGAAAGAATTTCACGGGAAGCCCCTGTGTTAATATTGCAGCATTCTCATACAAAATTAATCTTAGGCGGCGCATCCAATGCTGCCCACAACGTATCAACATTAAACAACGGTCAGGTTAGTGTCTGCGGCGTTATTGGAGACGATTATCAGGCCGGATTGCTTATTGAAGCTTTTGAAAAAGCTAATGTTGACTGCAAGTATCTGATTAAAGACAAAACCAGAAAAACTACGACCAAAACCCGCATCTCCGGTTCTATAACAACCTCTATAACACAGCAGATAGTCAGAGTCGACAGGCAAACAAATGAGCTTTTGTCAGCGGAAACAGAAAAACTTATGCTGGCAAATCTTGAAAAAGCAATACCTCAATATGATGCCATTATTCTTTCAAACTATCATATCGGTACAATTACGCCTGAAATTATCAAAAAAACAATTGAACTTGCGAATAAGCATAACAAAATTATTGTAGTTGATGCGCAAAGAGATTTATCTGTATACAAAAATGTCACATCAATGACACCAAACCTTCCTGACACACAAAAGTCAGTAGGTTTTTTCATTGAAAACGAAGAAGATATGAAAAAAGCAGGCGACAAACTTTTATCTCAGACTGATGCCGGTTCAATACTGATAACCTGCGGGGCTGACGGTATGTTTGTTACCGAAAGAAACCAAAAATATACCAAAATTCCTGTGTTCAACAAATCAGAAGTATTTGATGTAACAGGTGCCGGAGATACTGTTACCGCAGTATACACTTTAGCACTTGCAGCAGGAGCAAATCCGGTTTATGCAGCTATTATCGGCAATATTGCAGCGAGCCTTGTCGTCAGACAATTCGGCTGTGCTACAACAACGGAAGCCGAACTTCTTAATGCTGCCGCTAAACTCTAATCAATAGGAGAATTTTATGAAAGAAAAATTGTTAGAATTTCTGGAACTTTTAAAACAGCCGAACAAAGTTGATTTAATAATATTCATCGGCATTGCAATAGCACTGTGTGTCGGATTATTTACCTTCACACACATACGCCAGACAGCCGACAAACAAATTGAAGCAACTTCAAAAATTTCATTCACGGTATTTATCCGCGGAGTCACATACACAGGCAATGACATGCCTATCAAAGCAAATGAAAAAACATTCATAAGCATAAGAAATGTTCCGTACTCAGATCTTGATATCGTTAATGTTACGGCTGACCGCAGAAAAGTTGTTCTACCTACTATGAATAATAAAAAAGTTATGGTTGCCGATGATGTATCACAGGCATACCTCTATGATGTAGCCGTAACCCTTACAGATACAGCAAAAATCACAAAAGACGGCGCCGTTGTCGGCGGTAACAAAGTTAAAATCGGACTGCCTATTACTTTAGAAGGCCGAGATTACAAATTTACCGGTACTGTTGCCGATATCCAGATAATGAATGAAACAGAAAATGCAGAATTAAACAAAACTATTCAATCAGTTAATACGGCAGACAATGTTTAATAAATTATTTACGCTTTCCCAAAATAAATTAAATTACATATACGAAAACAGTTTGTTGCTGCAACACATCGACAAACTGATTTTCCTGTCAATATTGGGTGTATTTATATCCTCAACAATGTTATCATCTGATGTTATCGGATTTATTGCTCTGATTACAACATTTTTAACAATAATAAAGCTCCTGACACGCAAAGGTGCTAAATTGGAGGCTCAAGCCTTTGACCTCTGGCTGCTTGCATACTTTATGATTGTTATAATAAGCCTTTTCGGTTCAACATTGTTTTATTTGAGTTTAAAAGGATTTTTGAAAACAGTTACATACCTTGGATTTTATGTTTCTGTTGCGAACTACTTGAAAGATAACAAACGCCATATACCTGCTATCCTCGGCACAATAGGTTTGTGCGTAAGTTTTGAAAGTCTTGTCGGCTTTATGCAGCATTTTGATAAAGTTTCAGAAATTTCAACATGGCAGGATGTTTCCAAACTCAATCCCGAAGAAGTTATGACAAGAGTCTACGGAACTCTGCAACCGCTCAACCCTAACCTGCTTGGCGGATATTTTGTTGCAGGAATTCCGGCTCTGTTTGCCTGCACAGCTTATGCCTTTACAGAAAAAAATTACAAAAATACAATTATCTGGGGCATTCTGGCTTTATTGGCCTGCATAACTCTTGTTCTTACAGGCTGCCGCGGTTCTTATATAGGGCTTATGGTAATCCTTGCCGGCATATTTGCAGTTTCGGCCAAATATCTCTGGCAAAATTATAAAAAAATCTATTTATCAATAATCGGGGCCTGCATTGCATTCATGACCTTCGCAATTCTCTGTGTATCCTCACTGCGCGCAAGAGTTTTATCTATTTTTGCAATGAGACAGGATTCCTCCAATTCTTTCAGATTTAATGTTTATCATTCATCACTTGAAATGTTTAAAGATAACTGGCTTTTGGGAATAGGTATCGGCAACCAGAATTTCCGTGAAATTTACGGTTTATATATGAAAACAGGCTTTGATGCCCTTTCTGCATATAATATTTTCCTCGAAATTGCAGTTGAAAGCGGAATTTTTGCACTTGTCGCGTTTTTGGGATTTGCAATAACACTTATTAAAAAATCCGTTAAGTTCATCCTCCATTCACAAGAAGCCAAACGTGTTATCTTTGTTTCTGCCGCAATAATTTCAATCTGTGCAGTTATGGTACACGGACTTGTTGACACGGTATTCTTTAGACCGCAAATCCAGTTTATTTTCTGGACAATGGCCGCTATTGCAAAAAACGAAATTAAATAAATCGCAATTCTTTATGCAAGATATTTTTGGACAGTGGCTTTATCAAAAACTTCTATGCTGTCTTTTGAATGTATAAATATCATACAGCTTATGAGTTCTTTCAGACTTTCAAAGTCAGAAAAAGACATCTTGTTGCGCAAATCTTCCATGTTATTTGCAAGAAATTCCATAATAATAATCTTTTCATCATAAACAAGACTTGCATAGTAATCAAATGTTTCCTTTGTCTTAATCCCTTCTGTATAAATAACATCCGGAGACTGAAATTCAATAAATCTTGAGGCTTTATCCATATTAAAACCGACATTTTCATTGAGTTCACATTGATTAACGTGGTTGAGATTGTATTTAGCAATACTTTCAAGAGTCATGATTGTTTTATCTTTATGCTTTGCGGCAATTTCAATCAGCAATGAATAAATAATATGTGTTTTACCGCTCAAAGGCGAGCCGCACACCATAATAATCCCCGGAATATCAAGCGATTTTTTAATTATCGACAAACTTTTTTCATCTTTAATTATCTGTGTCAATTTTTTAGGCGGCTTGTAAATTTTCAGGAAAATTCTTTCGCCCATTATTGTCGGGAATGTTGAAATGCTTGCAATAAGTGCAATATCGTCCACTTTGAAATTCAGTTTGCCAAGCTGAGGGACTTCGCTCACGGACGGATCCAGTTCTGCAAGGGTTTTCAGTTTACCGACAAAAGACGCTGTTAAAACAGACGGAATTGTACCTCTGTTTAAGAGTTCGCCCTGCTTTTTAAAATTCACACATAACCCTTCATCTTCACACTGAAAAGTCACTTCATGAACATCTTCCATAATTGCCTGTTTGAGTATAGCGCGCACAATCTTTTGGATATGGTTATCACTCAAATCTTCACTGTGCAATTCATCACGCCAATCATAACCGGATTCTTGATTTTGTGTAAATATTTCTCCAACCGTAATATCAGATTGGTAATACTCATCAATCTTTTTATTAATAGCAGCTTCTGATGCAATAACAGGCTCTATTGAACATTCCGCGTTTTCGATTATTCTGTCAATAGCAAACAAATCCAGCGGGTCAGCCATGGCAACAGTTAATGTGTCCTCTATTTTGAACAGCGGGATAATTCTGTACTTTTTAGCATCGGAAAAGTTTATGTATTTCAAACATTTTTTATCTAAAGTGTAATCCTCAAGATTAACATAGGGAATATGCAGTTTGGCTTCCAAAAATTTCAGAATAGTTTCTTCTGTCAACACACCGGAATTTATCAAAACCTGACCGATATTCACATTTTGAGCCGCGGCAATTTCTTCAGCCTGTTCTATTGTTTCATACTGAACAAGTCCGGCACGCACAAGGTCATATTTTAATTTTTCCAATGTTTTGTTAGTTACTGCTTCCATCTGTAATCCTTATTTTAAATATTCATCAACCTTTTTGAGCACGACATCCAAATCAAAAGGCTTTGTAATATACTCATCAGCACCGGTTTCTTCACCGATAAGTTTGTCAGATTCCTGAGAACGTGCCGTCAGCATAAGTATCGGAATATTCTTATACTTGTTATCAAACTTCAAAAGCCGGCTTATTTTATAGCCGTTGATTTTAGGCATCATAACATCTAAAATTATTAAATCCGGCATTATTTCTTTTGCAAGACGCAGGCCGTCCTCTCCGTTGTATGCACAAAAACATTGATAATTCGATGTTTCCAGCACAAATTTAAGACTTTCCACAATATCCTGTTCATCATCTACAATAAGAATTTTTTTCATAACTTCCCTCAGTCTTGAAATATAACCGTTACAATAAGATTATAGCACAGATTTTGGCGGAACAGGTATTATTACAATTTGTAAAACACTTTACCTATTTTTATACCCCTTACACGCTTTGCATATAAATAATCAAATCCTACAACTAAAGTATGAACTTTTGTAAAAAATATTAAAGTTTTTACCATGCCATGCCGTATATATACACAAAGGCATGTAGTAGAGAAGGAATGAAAGTTCATGGACAATAAAGATTTGCAAAATGGCGTTTCTCTGTTTGGACAGTCAGAATACCTCATGGGACAAGATCCTATTGAGGAAATTTTTGCACTTAACCTCGGTGATTTTCTGTCTGAACACCTGATATCGGAAGATTTGGCAAAAAAAATCAGTTCCAATGTTAAAGATAAAAAAGCAGGGTTAAAAAACCAGTTATCTGAACTTATCTCAATTTATTCACTGCAAAACACTCTTTGTGTTCTGAGTTTTGATACCAGAGAAGATTATGCAATTTACACCTCTATTGCGCAATCTATCGCCCAAATGCTTGAAGTAACAAGCTGTCAGATATATCTGAACAAAGACATTGCCAGAGGTCTGGAAAACACTGATAAACAACTTTCTCTTGCCGGCTCATGCGGTAAAGAATTACCGGAGATGTATCAGATTGCAGAATTGGCATTTAATTCCAAAGATTTAACTACAGCAAATAATATAACCGCTGTACCGATGGACAGCCATTTACAAACTATAGGTGTTATAGCACTGTATTCTGAAAAAACTATTCAAAAGGAATATATTGCGCTTGTCGAAAGCATTGCTGCATTATTTGCAACCTCAATTACGCTGCAAAGCGAAATTGACATCACAAACAAACTTATTCAAGATGAAGAGGCTACTGTCGGAGATTTACAGCATATCAGAGCGGAATTGACGGCATTAATCGGCGATTTATGCGACTATCAACAGGCATTTGTCGAAAGACTTGCCAATGCGGTCGATGCAAAAGGCCAGTATAAAGTTTCCCACTCCAAAAATACGGCAAATCTCGCACGTCAAATCTGTCGTGAACTCGGTCTGAATGAAAAAACAACAGATTTAATATATTATGCAGGTTTACTGTTAAATATCGGTAAAATAGCATTACCGGAAAAAATGTTTGCAACCAACGGCAAACTTTCCCCTGAAGATTTAAAACGTATCAAAAACCATTCAAATATCGGTGTACACTTCCTGATGAACATAAACTTCTTATCAGAAGTAGTACCGTATATCACATATCAAACAGAACGTGTTGACGGTTCAGGTTCACCGGAAGGCCTAAAAGGACAATCTATTCCGTTCGGATCAAGAATTATTGCAGCGGCTGACGCATTCTCCGCAATGACTTCTGACAGGCCGTACAGAAAAGCCATGTCAAAAGAACAGGCACTGGAAATCATGCAAAAAGAGGCGGGAAGCAAGTGGGACAATGATGTTGTCCAGGCTTTAGCCCATATCATATAACACGAAAGGTGAGTTTAAAAAACTCACCTTCTTCATTTTTTATTGGACAATACTGAATGCCACTATATCGTCAATATTGATATTAAGCCAATCATAACGGAAGCATATATAATCATTACATTCGCATGCCTGATCATCACATGCGCAATAATCTTCAAGTCTGCATATCAATGCATTTTCCAGAGTTAAATATTCATCATTGCATTCATCACAGCGGCCTTCTGCCTTGAACACAGACCCGTCTATTTTTAAGTGGCTTGTAAAAACGGTAATTTTATCAGATCCGCTTGAATCCATAATTTTATCAATAGTTTTTAAAAGTTTTTTAGACATGACATATTCCTCCTTACCGGATATATTATAAGCAAGGATCGTTCAAAAATTATGCGACAAAACTATTATACAGACAGAGATTTTAGAAACAGGAAAGATAAGAATTTAAGAGCAATATAAACTAATTTTAGAAAATTTGCATTATTAAGTTTAATTTGAAACATTACACATTTATGAATGTGTAATTTCATTAATATACTCACGAGTTTGCATACGTACTGATTCATCAGTCGCAAATATTTCTTCTACTGTAGGATTGGTAATAACGGTATGCCTAGCAATCATTGTTCTTGTTATTTCATAAATATTATAAAGTTTAATTTTACCGTTAAGAAATGCAAAAACAGCTTCCTCATTTGCGGCATTTAGACAAACCGTAGCTGTTCCGCCGGTTTTGCCGGCAGCATAGGCAAGTTTAACACAAGGAAATTTTTCAAAATCCGGTTTTTCAAAATCCAGCCGCGCAATATCCGCGAAACTGAAACTTTTTGATTTAATACCTTCAAACCGCTCAGGATATGTTATTGCATACTGTATTGGAATATGCATGCTTGGCAGCCCCAGCTGCGCAATAACGCTTCCGTCAACATATTCAATTGCAGAATGAACAATACTTTGCGGATGCACAACAACATCTATTTTATCGTAATCAAATCCAAAAAGATGATGCGCTTCAATAATTTCCAAACCCTTATTCATCAATGTTGCACTGTCAACAGTAATCTTTTTTCCCATGTGCCAGCGTGGATGTGCAAGCGCTTGTTCAACAGTTGCATTTTTCATATCCTCAAGTGTTTTATGCAAAAACGGGCCGCCTGAAGCTGTAATTATAAGTTTTTCGACCTGAGAAATATCTTTTATACACTGATGAATTGCGCAGTGCTCACTGTCAACAGGAACTATTTTAACTCCGTTTTCACGCGCTTTTTTCATTACAATATCACCGGCCATAACAAGAGTTTCTTTATTTGCAAGTGCAATATCAATACCGTTTTCTATAGCTGTCAATGTCGGTTTAAGCCCGATTTTGCCCGAAACAGCTACCAGTATAATATCGTTTTCTTTGTTGGAACAAATATCTTCTAAAGTTTCTACTGTTTTTATACCGGCTATAGAAAAAGGTTTTGCGGCATAAACAAATTTCGGTCTAAATTTCTGTGCCTGCTGCTTTAATAAATCTGTATTTGAACCGCCTGCAAGTGCAATTATTTCAAACTTATCCTGTAATCTCTCAATGACTTCCAGTGCCTGCGTACCAATTGAGCCGGTTGAACCTATTATACTTATTTTTTTCTTTTTTGCTTCCATAGGATTATTATATTATAAAAATGTAATTAGAGTAATGAAAACAATAATTTGCATTAATGGGTGCCAATGTGAATAAGTGGTTACAAAATTGTGAACAGTAAACAGTGAACTGTTGTTATCAAAAGACACTAGCGGATTTGCGGACGGACGGAACGAACGAAGGCACTAAGTTACTAAGGCACTAGGACACTAAGGAGTTAATAGGTGACTAAGTGACTAAGTGACTAGGCGATTATGTGGTTACAGAATAACGAACTGTTATTACAAAATAGGGTAATGCGAGAAAATTTCCACATTACCTTATTTTGTAAATACTTAGTGCCCTAGTGCCCTAGTAACTTAGTGCCTTTGTCCGCGCCGTCCGTCCGCAAATTCGTTAGCAACTTTTAAAAGGCATGATACACCGCTTTTTATGTGCATCATGCCTTTTGTATCGACTGTCTCGCAGGTTTTCAACGTACTTCCCCGCTCGCTTACGACAGCCGTCCGAATCCCGCCGCTAATTTGTACGCCCGGATATATCCCGGATGATCCGGCTTTAGGATACGAAATTTATATGCTATTTCTCGATTATTGTTAGTTTCTTTACATCTGTATGTTTTTCTTCGCGTTTCGGTATCTTTATTGTCAGCAAGCCATTTTTATATTCTGCTTTAGAGTTTTCTGCATCTACCGGCTGGTCAAACGAAATTGTCCGTTTGTATTTGCCGTAACGGAATTCGCTTGTGTGGTAGCGCAAATTCTTTTCTTCTTCGCTTTTTTCTTCCTTTTCCTCCTGTATCTCGGCGGTAAGGGTTAGAAAATCGTTGTCAAGTTCTATTTCTATGTCGTCTTTTTTGACTCCCGGTAGTTGAACTTTTACTTTATAACATTTGTCGCTCTGGCTGACTTCAATCGCCGGACGCCATGTTGAAACCTTTTTGACATTCAGCGGGTTTGCCATTGTGTGTGCAAAAAACGTGTCGCGTAGAAAGTTGTTTAGTTCGTTATGGATACTGTCAAAATACAGTTCCGGTTCTCTTATTATCAAGTCGTTTTTCATCGGCTTAACTCCTTTCACATTCTTACTGTAACTTTTTTTAGCACGTCTTCCATTCTCTTTTGGTGTAATTTATTTTGCCGTTCTGATTATACTTTTGTGCAATGGAATTATTTTCGCGGGTTTGAAAATAATGTTATTACTAATACAGGAGAGATTTTTATGTCAATAAATATGTTGGTTTTTGATTATCGTGATACAGAACAGGCGTTTTTCGGTAATAATCATTTTCAGAATTTTAATATAAGATTTTTCAAAGAGAGCCTGAATGAACAGACCGTAAAAACTTTGTCACAGGAAGATTTAGACGGGGTAATGATTATCAGTGTGTTTATTGATTCCGAAGTGACGGAAGATGTTATAAACAGCTTTAAGAATTTGCGTATAATATCTACACGCTCCACCGGTATTGACCATATCAATGCGAAGGCTGCAGAGAAAAGGAATATAAAAATAATAAATGTTATGAATTACGGTAGTACATCTGTTGCTCAGTATACATTCGGACTTATGCTCGCACTCGTCAGAAATATTGTCTATGCAGCAAATTGTGCAAAACGATATAATGAGAGAACTATGGAGTTTATGGGACGTGATGTATCTGTTTTAACAATCGGTGTCGTCGGGACTGGGGCGATTGGCGGGGCTGTATGTAAACTTGCGGCGGCTTTCGGGATGAAGATTTATGCGTATGATTATAATGAAAGACAGGAACTGAAAGATGCGTGTGATGTTGAATATGTTTCGTTAGAACATTTGCTCAAGTGTTCTGATGTTGTTACGCTGCATTTGCCTTATACCGGAACAAACAAGAATATGATTTCTTATTCGCAATTTGCAATGATGAAACCGAATTCTTACTTAATCAACACTTCCCGCGGTGAGATGGTTGATATTAAGGCTTTAAAAATGGCGCTTGATGACGGACAGATAAAGGGTGTAGCGCTGGATGTTTTGAGTTGTGAAAATTACAATGTCAAATGCGAGGAATTGGTAAAGGATCTTGAGGGTATTCCTCTTGAATGTCATGAAGAAGTAAAGATTACTCAGGAGATAATAAGATATCCGAATGTCATTATAACGCCGCACATAGCGTATGATACACAGGAGGCCGTAGATTATATTTTGCAAAAAACGTTTGACGGAATAATCGATACGATTAAGGGCGGAACAGAGTATTGTGCAGTGTAAAATAAGAGGGATGCCCTAAAATTTACAATTCTTAACGGATGTAAAAACCATGGAAAGCCATGCAGGACGCATGTTTTCATGGGGTTATCATGCTCAAAGCATGTAATGGCGGGCTTTTGGGTGGTATTGACTTTTGAAAAGCCGCGGAATAAACGGGTTTGCGCCTTATGTTACAAATGTTCACAATCGCATGTCACGCCCTTGAAAAAATATCCTTATTTTCTATAATAAAAATATCGAGGGTTTAAAAAGCCCTTGGGGAGGATGAAACGGCGGTTTGATGCGTCGGGAATCTGCGTTTTACAAGATAATTTAATTGGAGAAAATTATAAGTGTTCAGAAGTAGGGATATGGGTAGAGCTGTAGCGGTTAGAAGGTGGACGCCAACGGCTTTGGAATGTTATAAAAGAGGATGCAATTGTGAAGGATGTTTTTACAAAGATTTCTTCAGCGGGTCTTCTCAAAGATGTCAGATGAAAGCATCTGTCTTGGAACTCGTAAGGGTTATTGGCACTCCTAACGTTGAATTACAGCAGTTTATCATAGAAGATTAGTTAATCTTGCCATATATCAGCTTTAAAGTTAGCATTAATTAATATACCCTTGGCAAATCGAAAAATATATGCTATAATAATAAAGCAGTATGTTATATGGAGGTTCACATGCATATTTACGTTAACGGTAGAAACATTGAGATTACCGATGCTATCAAGGCTTATGTTAAGGAAAAATTTGGTAAGGTAGCTAATCACTACGACCAGATACAAGGCATTGATGTAGTACTGTCAGTTATTAAAAATCCTGCTGCTTCAGGCAAGCATGTCGCAGAAGTTTCCTGCAAAATGAACACAGGAGTTGTCCGTTGTGAAGAGTCAGCAGAATCTATGTATGCAAGTATTGATTTACTGGCAGACAAACTTGACAGACAGGTGAAAAAATTTAAAGACAAAACTCTGGGCTCAGACAAGTCTTCTATCAGAACAGACGCTTCATCAGAAACAGATGTGGCTGATGACGAAGAAGAAGTAGTTGTTGAGGCTGTTGAAGAATAAATAATTTGAATGAAAAGTGCTTACGTGTTTTGCGTAAGCACTTTTTTTACGGGTAGGAAAAATGATTAACGGGAAAAAGGTTGTAATAATAATGCCCGCTTATAACGCGGAAAAAACTCTCAAACAAACTTATGATGAAATTTACAAAGACTTTGTTGACGAAGTTATACTTGTGGATGACAATTCGCAAGACAATACGAAAATCGTATCAAAAGAGTTGAATATTACAACAATAGTGCATAAAGAGAACAAGGGTTACGGAGGCAACCAGAAGTCTTGTTATAAAGCGGCTTTGAAAGCAAATGCGGACATAGTTGTTATGCTTCACCCTGACTATCAATATACGCCGAAATTAATACCGGCCATTGTTTCCATGATGGCTTTTGGTGAATATGATGCGGTACTGGCCTCCCGTATGCTTGGCAATTCGGCGCTTAAAGGCGGAATGCCGTTATATAAATTCGTTGCAAACAAATTTTTGACAGGGTTTGAGAATATTTTTACCGGTGAAAAGCTTTCCGAATATCACACAGGATTTAGAGGGTTTACGCGTGAGGTTTTGGAAAAGTTGCCTTTGGACGCATGTGATAACGATTTTATTTTTGATAATGAAATGATAGCACTGCTTTTCTATTACGGGTTCAAGATAGGTGAAGTTTCATGCCCTACAAAGTATTTTAAAGAAGCGTCCTCCATAAATTTTGTGCGTTCCTGCAAGTACGGTTTGGGTGTGCTTGCTGTAAGTGTTAAATACCGCCTTGCAAAGATGGGAATTTTGACAAAGATATTCAAGCCGGATGCCGAAAAACTGGATTTGAACACCGAATTGGAGTATTATTTTCAGTAAATAAAATCTATTTTAAATACACTGTTAATCACAAATTAAGCATCCCTATTTTGTAAAAAGTTTAAAATATTTTTAAACTGTAAAATTTTGTAAAATTACTACAGATGTAGTTCTTAAGAATGATGAAATTTCTCGAAAAAGTGGTATAATAATAGTGAGAGAGAAAATAATTCAGCCAATAATCATATTTTGAATATAGACAATTGAATATCAAAATAAGAAAGGCGATGAGTATCTATGAGCAACCTTGAATTTCAGAACGATATTGACAAATTGGTGAACATCTTGCCGGAGCGGGTAAAAAAATACCTTAGTTATGACAAACTGGAAGATGTCATTGAGATTGTGCTGGATATTGGGAGAACGCCCGAAATCAGGCATTCGGGCGGAAAAATAGAGTATCTTGGCAATGATACTGTTACTGATGAGGATATTTCATTCATAACAAGTCATGTTCAGGAATTTACATCGGATAATCGTTCAGGGATCCCCGGAACACTCCACAGAATCAGCGCAATAAGAAACAGGCAAGGCAAAATTATCGGCCTGACGTGCAGAATCGGTAGAGTTGTGACGGGGACAATTGCTTGTATAAAGGATATTTGTATGATGGGCAAAAGTATCCTGTTTCTCGGTCGTCCGGGGGTTGGTAAAACTACTAAATTAAGAGAAATATCAAGGTTGGTTGCAGACGAACTCGGCAAACGTGTTGTGGTCGTGGATACATCCAATGAAATTGCAGGTGACGGCGATACTCCGCATCCGGCAATAGGACATGCCCGCAGAATGCAGGTTCGGCAGCCGGAATTCCAAAAAGATATTATGATTGAAGCTGTCGAAAACCATACGCCGGAAGTCATTGTTGTTGACGAAATAGGTACCGAAGCAGAAGCGCAAGCCGCAAGAACAATCGCTGAACGCGGTGTTATGTTAATTGCAACCGCACACGGCAACAGTCTGGAAAACCTAATCAAAAACCCGACGCTTTCAGATTTGGTCGGCGGTGTTCAATCAGTAACTCTGGGTGACGATGAAGCAAAACGCCGCGCATCACAAAAAACAGTTCTTGAACGTGAAAAGCAGCCGACTTTTGACATTGTTATAGAAATTCTTGACAGAAACACGCTCGCTGTATACAAAAATACAGCAGAAGCTGTTGACTATATCCTCCGCGGCTGGCCTATCAGACCGGAAATCAGAAAAGTTGACAAAACTTATGATGACAAGCCTATTGAGCAGCCGAAACAGGAAGAAAAATCTCACCCGACAATCACAGAAGAAATTCACAGGCTGGAAGAAAAAATTAATCCTGATGACAGTTTAAAATTCTCATTCTCACGTCAAAAATATGTTGATGAAGTAAAGAATTTCAAAAAAGTGTATCTCTATGCTGTCTCAAGGAGTATTGTGGAAAAAATCATTGAGCGCTTGGATTTGAAGGTCGAGATTACAAGGAACATTGATGAAGCAGATATTGTAATCGCACACAAAAACTTTGCCAAAGGCGGTGCAAAAATCCTCAGTACCGCAAATGATTACAGGCTGCGAATTTTCTACATCAAAACAAATTCAATGGCGCAAATACAAAAAGTTTTGAAAGAAGCGCTTGATATCACCGAAGTAGAAACATTACAAGGCTATTATGACGAGGCTGAACGCGCTCTGGATGAGGCAAAAGCAGCAATCAACAAAATCCTTGCAGGAGCCGACCACATTGAGCTTCAACCTCAAAACCAGCATATAAGAAAATTGCAGCATGAATTAGTCGAGCAGCACAACTTAATCTCCAAATCCGTCGGAGAAGGTGCACAACGGCACTTAAAAATCGTTGGCGGTAAAGACTTTGAACAGAAAAGAACAGGATAAATTATGAACAAAATAGAAATTTATACATCACAAACCTGCCCGTATTGCATTAAGGCTAAAAAGTTATTAAAAATGCTTAGTCTGGAATACGTTGAACACGACGTTTCCGAGTCGTTTGACAATATGTGTGAAGAACTGGCAAAACGCTTTGACCGTTCTATTTCCACTGTGCCGCAAATAATTATCAACGACAAATATGTCGGCGGATACACTGATCTGGAAGCGCTTCACAAAAGCGGCAGGCTTAATGAATACTTGAATTAAGTTATGTTACATTTTTAAGAAATATAAGTTAAAAATCAGCAAATTTTTAACAGTATGTGTTTTTATAGAGATGTAACATAAGGTGTAGTATGTCTTTAAGTGTTAGTGTAGTAAAGAATTTAGAAAATAACAGAGTTCTTATTCAGGAAAAATCAGGCTCACAAAAGCATCCTGTAGAACGCTATTATGTTGCGCCGGAAGAAAATGCCGACAAATTTATAGCGCAGAGGAAAACTCTTAACACTAACAACAAATTTCAAAACGTAATGACATACTCGCTCAGTGCAGGCATAGGACTCCTTGTCGCTGCCGTGTTGAAATTCGGTACGCTGGGCAAGGTAATTTCCGGTGTCGGCGTTGGTTTGTTATCAGTATTCGGAAGCCGTAAGGTTGACAAAATGTTTGATAACAGAATGCAAGAAATCAATATGAAAAATTACAATGTAAAAGAAGTAACGGGTCAAAATCCTGAGGATATAAAATAGGAAACGGAGGTCAGTTAAAATGGCATTATCAGTAGAAGTAGTAAAACCGCTGAATGACGGCAGAGTTCAGGTAGACGCAAAAAATAAATTTTTTGGCAAAGATGTTGTAAACCACTTTTCAGTGCCAAAAGAAAAAGCGGATGAATTTATTACTGATTTTAAAAAGGAAGAAAAAAGACGTACAGCTAACGGAGTTGCATCAGGTGTAATAACAGCAGGCGCAATGCTTCTGGGCGGTCTGGCATCCAAGAATGCTAACGTATTGTTAAAAGGTCTATCAGTAGTATTATTTGGTGCGGCAGGTGCAGTCGCTTCTGTTGTCGGATTTGGCATGAATAATGCAAAGAGATTGAATAAATTGTTTGAAAAACACGATGCGGATCCAATTGTATACCTGAAAGACGGACAGACTGCAAAAGCAGCCAAAAAGCCGGAAGCGACTAAACCGGATGCCGCTAAAAAAGAAGATATCAAACCTGCTGCCGAAAAACCTGCTCAGGAAAAACCGGAAGTAAAGACCGAAAAAGAAGATGACGACGATTAATAAAAAGCTCCTCAAAAGAGGAGTTTTTTTAATCGCTTAAGAATTTACATTGAATGAATATGTCCAGAAATACAATTTTGCACTTTTCATATATTATCTTTATCCAATAATTACGTTTTTATTTCTACATTATTAACAAATTTTAATTAATCTATATGCACAAAGTGAGAAAAATTTATCTTTATGATATTATTTCCTTATTGAAGAGAGATTGAATAAGGAGATTTATAAATGTCAGAAAAATTAGCGTTAGTTACGGGCGCGTCCCGCGGTATCGGTAAGGCTTGTGCCCTGGAGCTTGCAAAAGCAGGGTATGATATTATCATTAACTATGTAGGTAATGCTGAAGCTGCTGAAAAAACTGTTCAGGAAATTAAGGCTCTCGGTGTTGATGCAGCCGCTTACAAGTTTGATGTTTCTAATAAAGAAGAAGTCGACAAAAGTATTGCAGAAATTGTTGAAAAATACGGCCGAATTGATGTTCTCGTAAACAATGCAGGTATCACACGCGACGGTTTGTTCATGAGAATGTCTGATGAAAACTGGAATGCTGTTATCAATACAAATCTTTCAAGTGCGTTTTTTGTTTCACAGCCTGTTGTTAAAATTATGATGAAACAAAGAAGCGGCGCAATTGTTAATATGGCAAGTGTTGTCGGCGTTTCCGGCAACGCAGGTCAGGCAAACTATTCTGCTGCAAAAGCAGGTTTAATCGGTTTAACAAAAACGCTTGCAAAAGAACTCGGCTCACGCGGCATCAGAGTTAACGCTGTGGCTCCGGGATTTATCAATACTGATATGACAAAAGATTTAGATACTTCTAAATTCACAGACTTTATTCCGCTTAAACGTCTCGGTGAACCTGAAGATATTGCTAAAGCTGTTAAATTTCTGGCAGTTGACGCTGAATATGTTACAGGTCAGGTGCTGGAAGTTGACGGCGGTTTAATAATATAAGTAAAGATTTTTAACAATATATTTAAGTATTTGTAAATTTCTTGCAAAAAAACTTTGAAGCATTTATAATGTTTTTGAAAATAGTGTAGTAATACAATAATTATGAGGAAAAAACGATGAGTACATTAGAAAAAGTTAAAAAAGTAGTTGTAGATCAGTTAAGTGTAGATGAAGCTCTGGTTACTCCTGAAGCAAGTTTCACTGCTGATTTGGGTGCAGACTCATTAGATACAGTAGAATTAGTTATGGCTTTTGAAGAAGAATTCGGCTGCGAAATTCCTGATGAAGAAGCTGAAAAAATTCAAACTGTTCAAGATGCAGTTAACTACATCGATTCTCACAAATAGTTAATCGATGCCGTCCGTGCCGAATCCGGCATGGAGAGCGCAACAAACTGTTTTAGAATCTTTTATAAATGTTGCGAGGGTGAAAATTGAATAGTATTTTCTCCCTCGTATATTTATCACAAAGTTATAAAGGTAAAAAGATGACAAAAAGAAGAGTAGTAATCACAGGCATGGGGGCTGTTACACCATTTGGAGTCGGTGTTGATAAATTTTGGTCCTCGCTTGTGGAAGGAAAAAGCGGGATTAGCACTTCGGAATTAATAGATATAGATAAACATGTAGTAAAAATTTCAGGTGAAGTTAAAAACTTCAACCCGGAAGAATATATGGATCCGAAAGACGCTAAAAAAACAGATAGATTTGTTCAATTTGCACTTGTCGCGGCCGATGAAGCGATTAAAGATGCAGGATTGGAAGATTTGAAAGACATTGATCCATATAGAGTCGGTGTTATAGTAAGCTCTGCGGCCGGCGGATTTATTACATTTGAAGAAAACCATGTAAGAATCCTTGAAAAAGGCCCGAACAAATGTTCACCGTTCACAATTCCTATGATGATTGTAAATATGCCATCCGGCAGAATTTCTATCAAATACGGATTTAAAGGTTTAAATAAAGTTGTTGTATCAGCTTGCGCTACAGGTACACACTCTGTGGGTGATGCATTCAGATCAATCCAGTACGGCGATGCTGATATTGTTGTTGCCGGCGGTGCAGAAGCAACAATTTGTGATGTAGGTATCGGAGCTTTCTCAAGCGCACGTACACTTTCTAAACGCAACGATGAACCGACAAAAGCATCACGTCCTTATGATAAAGACAGAGACGGTTTTGTTATGTCAGAAGGATCTGCAGTTCTCGTTCTGGAAGAATATGAACATGCTAAAAAACGCGGTGCAAAAATTTATGCAGAAATAGTTGGTTATGGCCAATCTGCTGATGCGTATGACGTAGTTGCTCCTTGTCCGGAAGGTAAAGGCGCTACTAAATCTATGGAATTGGCGTTGAAAGATGCAGGCATGAAACCGGAAGATGTGCAGTATATCAATGCGCATGGTACAAGCACAGGTTTGGGTGATATAGCTGAATCAAAAGCTATTGAAGGAATTTTTGGTAATAAACAGGAAAATCCTAATCTGTTGGTATCCTCAACAAAATCTATGCACGGCCACATGTTAGGTGCGACCGGTGCTGCCGAGGCTATTGCCTGCGTAAAAACCATTAATGAAAAAATTGTACCTCCGACTATTAACCTTGATAATCAGGATGAGGCCGTTGCTGATCTTGACTATGTACCACATAAGGCAAGAAAAGCTGATGTCCACGTTGCACTGTCAAATTCATTTGGATTTGGCGGCCAGAACGCAACTATCGTGATAAAAGAAGTTCAATAGTTTTTTGTAGTAAAAGCGCCCTCACAGAAGTGAGGGCGCTTTTGTACTTTTTTAAAGTTTTAAATTTTTTTATTAATAAAAAAATAAGAAATATTACAAACATCTTGAAATTTTTACAACTATATGGTATAATATTATTGATAGTACCTGCTAAGCCTCTTAACAATGCTCAAATCAGCAGGTCTTTTTTATGTTTTATTGGAGCTCAATCAGAACAAAATCTTATCATGCAGATAACAACTGAAAAAATTCCTTAGGGCCGGTGATTGGTTTTTTCGAATAAGACAAGGCGAAGGCAATATTTTTAGGTTTTATGTTTTTATAAATACGTAGGTAAAAATTAGAATGGAAAATATGTGTCGTTAGGAGTAAAACAAAATTGCTCCGGCAAAAAGTGCAGGTAATGCTTAGGGCGCAAATGTCGCTTAAAAAAATCGCACAACTGCACAACACAAAAAAGATTTATTAATATGAAAATATCAGGTATACAACGGTTAAATTATCCAAAAATGTCAAATTCGGTTAAAGATTTGACAGTTTCTGCTGAAAATGTTGAAAAATCCGGTCAAACGGATTTACATAATGTTCCGTTTTACGGGCTTCCTGTGGAACGCATTGCAGGTAAAGGCGTTGAAGCTGTACAAAATCTTGTTAGTGAAATTGTAACGAAGAATTTAGACAGTACTTATGCTATTTCACGTGTCAAGCACGGTAAGGATGCATTGCGATTTGAGATTGGCGAAGAGATTGAAGGTTTTCGCGGATTGTTCAGAACTAAGGCGCTGGCCGTAAAGTATTCCGGAGAGGATAATATTTATCTTTTATCCAATACTCAAAACAATCTTACCGGTAATATTTCTGTTTTTGATAAAGAACTTAATGAAATAAAGAAATTTTCTACTGATGATATAATCGCGCTCAAAGAATATAAATATACTCCGGAGGCATTTCATGGATACCTAAGGCATGGTAGAGTCAGGGGTCTGCTCAGCAGAGAGGAGTTAGATAATTTCATTGCAAATATTGATGAGATGTTTGTGATGGATAACAAGGCTTATACTACAGAAAAACCGACAAAATTATACAGGGCACTGCAGCAGGATTTGAGTTCTGAAGATATTGAGCAGTTAAGCCGCACAGGCGGAATATTTACTGAAAAATCTTTTGCTTCAACGTCAACTGACTTGTCTGTTGCAAAGCGTTTTAACGGCGGCAGCCCTATTTTGGAAATTAATGTGCCGCAAGGCGCAAAATATCTTGATATGGATAAACTATTCAATATTCAAATGCGGCGTTGGCGCGAAGATGAATATTTGTTGAACAGAAACAGCAAGTTCAAAGTTACCGGATTTGATGCTGAAAATAATATTATTAAAGTAGATTATTTAAACGTGTAATCTGAATTTTGTAAAAGATTAAATTTTGTTCAGACAGTATGAAATAAAATGAGCGGAAAGAGTTTTACGAGTTTAAGTAGTCTGTTGCTGGCTTCTTCGGAGTAGATTTATAATCAACAAGCGTATTAAAATCGACATCCAGAGCTTCAAGCAGACTTAGAATTGTAAGTAACGTCGGTGCCATTTCTGCGCGTTCAATTTTTCCGATGTGCGTCGGATTTAAGTTGGCTATTTCTGCAAGCTGTTCCATTGAATAGCCTTTAATGTGCCTTGCAATTCGTAAGTTTTTTCCAAATTCAATGAGTTTAGGATATTTCATTTTTAAATAATACCACTTGACAAGCCATCTATTAATCATTAATATGATAAATATAGTCATTATAATGATTAATTAAGGTATGAAAGTGATTAAATAGGAGATAAATTATGTTTGTAATACCTGAGAGAGAAGCATTGACGTTAACGAACGACAGGCCAGCCTACGCCACCACTCAGAAGGCCGCTAAAGGCGGACAACAATTGCTCAATTCCCTTCTACCTCTGACTCTGCCGAGTACAAACAATCCGGTGGATTGTTTGTACGAGAGGAAACCGAAATCTTTGATTTCAAGGAGGTGGTCAGACAAGTCTGCTCTTACATACGGGGAGAAAATGCAATGCAACAGCTATGAGATCCTGAAACAGCTTGGTTGCTCGCGTGTAACGGCATTCCGGACTTTCTTTTCACAAGCTTTGCTTGCTTCAAAGAAAGCTCCTACAGCCTCAGCTCGCAATCCGCAAGTTCAGGATGACGGAAAGAGCTTGGTTAAAGATGCACAATCTCAATGTCCTCCCCTTGAGGGAGGACCGGAATTTTTAATTCCGAGGAGGGGGACTAAGAATTATGACGAAATCCGTCACGAAGCCACAGAGCCAGCCTTTACATTAGCCGAGGTCTTAATCACCCTTGCTATTATCGGCATTGTTGCAGTATTGACCTTACCGCAGATTGTATCCTCATATAACAAAAACGTTGCGGAAACTAAGCTCCGCAAATTTTATGCAAATATGCAAAATGCGGTTGCACTTTCAGAGATAGAAAACGGCGATAAAAAGAATTGGCCGCTTTATAATAACGGTTCGCTGGAAGATTTTTATTTAAAATATTTTAAAAAGTACCTCAATACAAATAAATACGAAGTTGATAACGGTGCAGTAGACATCTATTTTAGTGACGGGACAATATTTAGAATGTTCCCTAATACGGATTCTCAATATGCTGCTCATGGTAATTTCTATCTTGATAAAAGGGCATTGGAAAATCCATATACTGGTAAAAATGTCTTTGTATTTTACTGGGCGCCAGCGCAAACATCATCAGAACAATTTTGTGAATATCCAATACTTAATGCTTATGATAATGGCTGGGTACCTTATCTTTACTGGGAAGAACGTCATTGGGACACCGAAAAAAATTGCGCCCAAATTGATGTACCGACAGATAGAGAAGAATTTAGAAATGTCTTACTTAATCAGGAAAACTATGGTTGTGCCAGTGTAAACGGTGTATCAAACGGGGCCTATTGCACAGCATTAATAGAGATGAACGGATGGAAAATTCCGGATGATTATCCTATAAAATTTTAGCAACGAGAAAACACAAGTATGCCACCATTTATTGTAGGATTTGTAAATCCGACCTACTTTTTATTAAAAAATCTCGGTAATCCAGCGTTAAGCGAAATAAAATAATGAATTTAAAATGAACGGAAAATCAGAGATAGTTGCTTATTGGACAAATTTTTATTATTCGTATAATTTTTCAATATCAAATTGAAATTTTTCAGTATTATCAAAGGAAAAAATTTCTGTCAATGTAACATTGAGTGCGCGGGAGATTTTGAATAATGCACTAACTGTAATGTCGCGTCTGCCTGCTTCTATCATTGCAATATGAGAGCGCGATATGCTTGATTCTAAAGCCAGAGCTTCTTGCGTAATCTGTTTTTCTTGCCGTATTTGTTTAAGTCGTTTACCTAATTCTTTTTGAAAGTCCTTGCACATAACAATATTTTATGCTATGTTGCTGTCAGCGACTGTCGCTATGAGTGACAAAAATAAGGAGACCAAAGTAAGGAGAAATATTATGTATAGATTACAAGGCAAAATTTTTACAGCATTCACCTTGGCTGAAATCCTGATAACTCTCGCGGTTATTGGTATTGTTGCGGTTTTGACAATTCCGGGCTTAATAAAGAACCATAACGAAAAAGCATGGGCGACAGCACAGAGTGTGTTTGAAAAACGTCTTGAAGTAGCGACTAAACAAATGAATACAGAAGAAAAATTAGCCGGTTATTCTTCAACCATGGATTTTGTAAACGAATTAAAGAAATACATTAAGATAACAAAAGTGTGTGACAGTAATGAGTTAACAAAGTGTTTTGCGAAAACTATAATTACGGCAAATGATATTGTATATGAAACAGATACAGAATTAAAACAATTGTCAAAAGATAACTGGAGTACCGGTACTGTAGGTGTTCAATTTTCAAATGGAGTGAATGCATTGATCGCGTATAATCCTAAAGCAACAGAAGATCCTTTTAATAACCAATTTAGTGCAACATCCGCAAGTCTGGCTATTATTTATGATGTAAGCGGATATAAAAATCCAAATACATTAGGTAAGGACATCAATGTAAATAGTAATGTAAAACCACTTGGATGTTTGATAAAAACAGATTTAGTAGGTGGCATGTGTATAACAAAGATATTAGCCCCGGGAACAGGATTTAACCCTATGTCGAAAGCAGATTGTGAAACCCAAAAAGACGCCTTGGGAATTGGTGAATGTTATGAGGATAATGATTATTGGGCTGGCGCTGCAAAAGCTTGCGGTGGAACAAGTAACATGCCTAGTCTGGATCAATTAACAGAACTTGCAAAATATATATATGACGCAGAAAAGGTATATCCTGATAGTTCAATTGGACTTGGATTATCAATGGATGAAGAAAGAGCAAAGCCGCTGCTTTCTATTTCTCCAACTTTAGAATGGGGTACTTTTAATGTGTGGTCTAAACAAGAATTCAGCGGGGCTAATGGTGCATACTTTCAAATTTTCTCTAAGTATGCTACAGCCCAAAGTGTAGATGATCGTGACCAGAATTCAAGACTGGCAGTATGTATATCAAATTAAGATATGAGTTGGTATTGTATTCCTACGAACCGTATTTCAGCGAAATATAGTAAACTTTAGTAGCCGTAGGGTGAGGCAAAGCGCAAGCGTGCCCACCTATTTATTGTCGAATTTGTAAATCCGGCCTACTTTTTATTTAAAAAATGTCGGCGCGCCAGAACGACGCCCCGACTTTCGTCAATCATTCATCAAGCAGCACTCTGTCGAGGCAGACTTTTGGCGAATACTGCCATTCACGGAAGGTTATACGTTTAACCTTAAATCCGCAGCGTTCCAGTATCGCTTGTTTTTTCATATTTGTCATGTGGTAGAGTTTTTTGCTGTCCTCAACACCGTCAACCTCTACGACAAATTTATTATCTACAAGCAAGTCCGCACTAAGCCCTGCTATTTCTACTCCGGCTTGCACATCGTGCCCGAGTTCTCTGATTAGGGCTGCTATTTCACGCTCAAGCGCATTTTTATAAATGTTTTCGTCTATTTCTCCTGACATGCCGGCCTGTTGACGGTTCTGGTATTCCTGAATAAATGAAATATAATTTCTGAAATGCCCTTCCGGCAATTCACGCGGGTTGCGGGAAATGAAATTGATAACTTTATTGCGGCCGCGGGTGATCGCAACGTTAAACAGGTTCGGTTTTTGTAAGAACATAAGACTTTGAGTATAACTGTTGTCGGCAATAGCCCACGAAATCAGCATTATATCGCGCTCATCACCCTGAAACGTATGTGCGGTACCTATTTCTATCTGGTGTTTTTTAATCATGTGGTCTGACAAAACTTTTGCAACAGAAACTTTTAACTGTTCCACCTGAGCCCTGAACGGAGAAATTATACCGATTGAAATAGGATTGTCAGGATTTTTGCGCTCGTCCTCCACTACTATTTCGTACAAACGTTTTACAAGAGCTTCTATTTCAGGAAGGTTTCTTGTTGCATCAAAGTCGACTTTACCCTCCGGTACTTCAACCAGTTCAAGGACTTTTTCATCCGGTCTGTCTTTGCGCATAACGCGTATTCTGTCGTTGTAAAATTCGTGGTTGGAAAAGTTGATTATCGGCGGCAAACTTCTAAAATGTTCGTCCAGCATAACACTGTTCATAGAATAATAGTCGGCCAAATCGAACATGGAATTTGTTCTGAAACGCCACATAAGCTGGTATTTGTCAGGGATGCCGTACTGACTTAAGAATGATTGTTCTTTTGCTTTTTCAAGGAAGGATAAATGCGGCAACTGCTTGTCATCACCTACGATTACAGCGCGTTTTGCACGGAAAAGTATAGGGAAACAGCTTGCAATATCGCATTGTGACGCTTCATCAATAATCGCAACATCAAACATTCCGGGTTTCAGGGGAAGTGAGTCTGACACGGCATAAGTTGTGACACACCAGCAAGGAAAAGCTTCCAGAAGCGGTTTAAAATCTTCTTCTTCCAAAATATTTGTTTGCAGACGCTTACGGGAAGTTACGAGTGATTTCGCGTGAACTTTCAGGCGGCGGCGTTTGTTTTCGTCGCGCAAAAGCGCTTTTAAAGCTTCACGGCGTTTATTTTTCAGAATATTTTTTGCAAGTGTGCCTTGTTTCTTTTTCATCTGACGGATTTGCTCTGTCAGAATGTGAAGGTTGCCGGTTTTTTGGATATCGGATTCAATTTTGTTGAGCCTGTATTGCATTTCCGCAAATTCAAGTTCGGTACGCAGTCTGTTTAAAGTCTCGAAATTCACGTCAAAATCTTTTAATTTAAGGATTTTTTTCAGATGATTAAGGCTTGTGAAGTTTGCAATGTTGGCAAAAAATCCTGATTTCTGCTGATTTTTTTCAAGCGTTTTCAGGATAAGCGCAACAGCTTCTATCTCAACACGGTTAAGCGGGCATTGGATGAACTGCATTTTACCTGTTGATTTTTCATTTTCCAAAACTTCCATATCTAAATCATGCCAATCTTGCTCAAGCTTGATTATTTTTTCACATTTATTTTCATAATCTTTTAAAAGATCAAAATGATCTTTCATATCTTTTGTGTCAACAAGCAGAATATTTTCTACATCGCTGTCAAGATCTTCATTGTTTGCAATAAGGTTGTTTAAGTCACTGCTAAGCTGGCGTTGATAATTCAAACGTCCAGCGCGGAGCGCCATGTGCTTTGCACCTAAATCATTCAGCCTGTCCGCGACTACATCAACGGCTTTGTCCATACGTGAAGCTACCAGAACGGTTTTACCGTTTGCAACAAGGTGCGCAACAAGGTTAACTATTGTCTGTGATTTCCCTGTTCCCGGAGGGCCTTGTACTGCAATAAATTTTGTATTATCAATGTTTTTGATTACCTGCTGCTGGCTGTCGCTCAGGGAAAGCGGGGTAATCGGATAAAAGTCTGTTATCTTTTTCAGATCCTGAACAGGAACTGATTTTTCTTTAGATTGGGCGTATTCTTCATTGATAATATTAAGTGCGGTTTCGCGATATACTCCGCTCGGCTTTTCTGCTATCTGGGTTAATTCGTGCAATACACCGGCTGTAACAGACGGACGCTTGGTCAGAATTATTGCACTTTGATAAGTAACTGAAATTTTTTCCAGCTTCATAGCCTGTTTTTGGGAATTTTCTTCCTCCTCAATGACATCCTCCAGATTTTCGCCGTCAATTTTTTCTTTATAAAAATCTTTTGTAGTTTTGGAAATGTTATCTTCTTCTGAGTAATCGGCTTTGTTAGTGCTGATTTCTATTTCCGGAACGAGTGATTTGAGAGTCGTTAAGAAGATGCTTAGTTTTTCATCTGTAATCGGCAAGTCAGGTACTACATCCAGAATACCTTCAAGAAGTAGATCAACTTCATCTTCATCATCATTTTTACGCATAAGTGCAGCGAGTGCACCCGTATTGAGTGATAAAACTTCATCAAGCGGAATGCAATTGATATTTACGCCATTACGTTCAAGTTTACAAGGCATATAAAGCAGCGGGGTCAAAAATTCGTTCTGCCTTTTAGATTTTGAACTTTTACCCACAAGGAAAAGATAACCGTAAATCAGATATTTGTCTTTCTGGCCTAATTCGCTTTGAATCATTAGTTCCGTAAGCTTCGGGTTGCTGCCGTCAAGTGCAACATATTCCTGAAAGTTTGTAAAAAGCTGTTCTTCTCCCGGAAGAAAAATCCATTTGTTATCCTTGTCCCCTTTAAGATTTCGGAAAGTTGAACTTTTAACTTCTTCACGTACGCAGTCATGAAGATACTGGCTTAACTTTTTTATAAAACTGTTATTGAAGGCCGAATTAATGGCTTTGCCTGCTTCCTGAAGCATGATTTCTCCTTTATAAACTTGTCTGTATGTTTATTTTACGCTAATATTAACACATGGACATCATCAAAATAAACGATACAGCAAATAAATTATATTACATTGGCGGCATTGTAAGAGATTTTTTACTTGACCGCGAAAGCCTTGATGTTGATATAACCTGTGTCGGCAATGCAATTGAATATTGCGCGCAATTTGGTGAAGTTTTGCAGGTAAACCCTGATTTTGGAACAATAAAAGTGCTTGTTGACGGCCGTGAAGTTGATTTTGCGTCCACACGTACGGAAAAATATGAAAAAAAAGGCCACCTGCCGCAGATTGACAGGCTCGGAGTTTCGTTAAAAGAAGATGTTTTGCGGCGTGATTTTACGGTTAACGCGCTTGCGATGTCGGTTTCAACAGGTGAAATTGTCGATTACACCGGCGGGGTTGAGGACTTAAACAATGGAGTTTTACGAGTTCTGCATGACGGAAGTTTTATTGACGATCCGACAAGAATTATCCGCGGCCTGAAATTTGCCATGCGTTTTGGCTTTGAACTTGATGAGCATACAAAGAATTTGCAGGATGAATATTTAGAGAATATTAATTATGATATGAGTTATGCAAGAGTAAAAAAAGAACTTGTCGAGACTTTTGGCTGTACAGGAAGAATGGAATACGGGCTGCAATGGGCTTATGAAAGATTTATTAATGAGAGGATTTATAAACTTGTCACCCCTGAGAATGTTGTACTGCCGTCCGCGAATATAGAAAAATTGGTTAAAGACTATCCTGTAGAACATCAGTGGCTTGTTTTTGCGGGAACACTCAGGGATTTGTCACGTATCCCGCTTACCAAAATCGAACAGAAAATTCTGGACGAGGTTCCGGCTAAAGAATTAAAGACGGATTTTGAAATATACAAGGCGTTTGAGCATTTGCATACCGAAAGCGTTTTGCTGTACGGGATTTTGTATAACGAGCATATTGCGCGCCGTTATCTTGACGTGTTAAAACATATAAAAATCAGTGTGACTGGTAAAGATTTGAAGAAATTAGGGTTTCCGCCTTCCCGCGAGTATTCAAGATGTTTTGATTTTGTGCTTGAAGAAAAGCTAAAAAATCCATCAATGACGCACGAAGAAGAATTAAATCTGGCAAAAAGGTATTTTAAGCGTTAGGACAAATATACTATTAAACAATTCTTTTTAAGCATAAGTCCAAAAGCTAAGTGTTTCCATTTCTTTATCAAGTATACACAAGAATAGATCATTAATTTTTATGTTATAATAAATTTGTTGAAAGTTATTTAAAGGAGAGTATTATGGCAGATGCAAAAATTTTGGCGACTATTGAAAGAACACCGACAGAACAACTTCAAATCTCTGTAAGTGAGTACAAAGGTAAAAGTTATCTGAATATGAGAATATTCTACACTACTGATGACGGCGCAACCTGGATTCCGACCAAAAAAGGCGTTACTTTCACACCGGAACAATTAGACCTGCTCTCTGAAGCAATTGAGGACGCTAAAAAAGAATTCATGGCTGAGGCTGAATAGTGAAATATGCATTAGCCCTTGTAAATATCAAAGGTCTCGGGGTTAAAACTTTCAGTTATCTTATCCCCGACGAGATGAAAGATAAAATCCAAATCGGGCAGGCCATTCTTGTACCTTTTGGACGACAGGGGCTTATTAATGCTTTTTGTGTAGGGTTTTCTGACTATTTACCCGAAGAAATTCGGGCAAAAAAAATCAACAAAATTCTCGATGAAAACCCGCTTTTTTCAATAGAATATTTGAAGCTGCTGGAATGGGTAGCGAATTATTATTGTACTGATCTGGTAACCGTTTTAAATGCGGCTATTCCTATGAAGTTAATAGAAAAAGCCGCAAAAACAGAACAGGCCGTGGAATTTGTAACGTTTGACGGAGCCGGCAAAAGACAAATTCAGGTATTGGAAGTTTTGAAAGAAACCGGGAAGTGTCCGCTTATTGTATTTGAAAAAATGGCTAAAACAACCCGTACCACCGTAAAAAAGCTTGAGGCACTCGGCTGTTTGCGGCTTACGAACGAGGATATTTACAGAAATCCGCTGGATATTTTACGAATTTCCGAGCGCGAACCGCTATTTGAGCTTTCCGGCGATCAGCAGAAAGTTTATGAAGGGATAAAGAAAAAAATATTTGACCCCTCACCCAACCGGATTAATAAAGAAATGCTTCTCCATGGTGTAACGGCCTCCGGCAAGACCGAAGTTTATTTCAAGCTTATTGATGACACTATCAAATCCGGCAAAAACATCCTGTTTCTCGCGCCTGAAATAGCACTTGCATCACAACTGACCAAGCGGCTCGCAAAAAAATTCGGCACAGAAGATGTTGCGATATGGCATAGCAGTATTTCAGAAGGCGAACGATATGATGTATGGCAAAAACTTTACCGCAATGAAATTAAAATCCTTGCCGGAGCGCGTTCGGCAGTTTTTGCCCCGTTGAAAAACATAGGATTAATTATAATAGATGAAGAACATGAAGGTGCTTACAAGCAGACAAATCCTGCTCCGCGATATGATGCCCGCATCGTCGCACGAAAATTGGCCGAATTTCACGACTGCTCGCTAATCTTAGGGTCTGCAACACCTGATATTTCGTCATACTACAGAGCTGTCAATACAGGTAATCTTTTTGAGTTGAAAAAACGCTACAATGACGCCAAAGTACCGCCGGTAACTGTTATAAACATGCAGGAGCACGGACGGGCGGCTTACCGTAGTATCATTTCGAAACCATTGCAAAGTGCAATAGTAGAAACGGTTTCAAGGGGGCAGCAGGTAATTTTGTTAATAAACAGGCGCGGTTTTTCAACCTTTACGCAATGTCAGGCCTGCGGACATGTAATTGAGTGTCCGAACTGCGCAATACCTATGATTTGGCACGCAAAAGACAAAGTATTGAAATGTCATTATTGCAACCATATCGAGCCTTTTCCTGATACATGTCCGGAGTGTTATTCTGATGCGTTGAAAACCAGCGGAACAGGTACTCAAAAAATTGAGATGCTTATAAAAGAATTGTATCCTGACTACAGAATTGAGCGTGTAGACAGTGATGTTATGGTACGTAAAGGTGAACACATAAGGCTTTTGGAACGGTTTCAAAAAGGAGATATAGATATTCTTGTAGGCACACAGATGATTGCCAAGGGGTTAGACAACCCAAATGTAACGCTTGTCGGGGTAATCTCGGCTGATGCAAGTTTCAATTTGCCGGATTTCAGGGCCTCAGAGCGCGGTTTTCAATTATTAACGCAGGTTGCAGGGCGTGCAGGACGCGGCGAATTCGCAGGCAATGTATTTTTCCAGACATACAATCCTGATTTTTATGCGTTAGAAAGTGCAAAATCCCAGAATTACAATGAATTTTACAACACAGAAATTGTTGCGCGCGAAGAATTTGATTATCCGCCGTTCAGTCAAATCATCCGGCTTATATTGAGTTGTGAAAACAATTTCCGTGCAGAAAAGTCCGCGCAGGAAATTGCGTTAAGGTTGTGTACAATGATTGAAAAATACGGCATTGGCGAGCGTCTGGAAGTTCTTGGCCCGACTCCGTGTGTGATCGAACGGATTAACAGTATGTATCGTTTCCAAATCCTGATAAAAAACAAGCTGGGAGAAAAAGGGCATAACTTTATATCAAGTTTCCTGAACAAAATAAATATGCCAAAAGACATTAAACTCTCCATTGATGTTGACCCGTTAGATATTCTGTAAATATCCAAAGCCTTATACAAATTTGTTAAAAATTTTTTTCATTTTGATTATATGTACCGGATATTAAATTTATTTTCCTATACAAAAATGATCAAAAATATTGTTTAGAATTTCATCTGTTATAACTTCACCTGTAATTTCATCAAGGTATAAGAGCGCTGATTTCAAATCAATAGAAATAAGATCCTGCAATTCACCTGATTTTGCGGCCTCAAGCGCCTGTACTAAACTTTCACGGCACTTTTCCAGACAATCCTGCTGACGTTTGTTGGTGACGTATTCCATTTCTTCCGGTGAAAAATTATAAACAATCTCTTTAATTTTTGTTTTTAAATCTTCAATACCCGCTCCGGTTTTGGTAGAAATTAAGATTTCATCAGATTGTGACTGCATACTCTCTATCAGGTCAATTTTGTTAGCGATGATAAGATGCTTTTTGTCTTTAATTAAATTGAGTATGGTTTTGTCCTCATCATTCATACCTGCGGCAATGTCATACATAAAAAGCACAAGATCAGCATCTTCGGCGGACTGTTTGGAATATTCAATCCCTATTTCTTCGACTTTGCCGACATCTTCGCTCTCGCGTATTCCTGCTGTATCTATAAGAGTAATTGCGATATCCCAGTCAAGATTTTCTTTCAGCACATCACGTGTTGTACCGGCAATATCTGTAACAATTGCACGCTCAACGTTTAACAATGTATTAAACAGTGAGGATTTACCTACATTTGGCCGGCCGACAATCGCGATTTTTACCCCTTGACGGAGTATATCTGAGGACTTTGCGCCCGCAAGAATTTTGTCGATTTTATCAAGAGCCTTTTCAAACTCCGAAATTATATACGGATATTCGGGTTCTGCAACATCTTCCGGAAAATCTATCCCTGCAATAATTTTGGACAATACATTAAAAATATCCGAGCGTATTTCTTTAATTCTTTCTCCAAGCACACCGGATAAATTTTTTGCTGACTGTTTTGCAAAATTACGTGTTCTGGCATGGATTAAATCCGCAACAGCTTCGGCCTGCGACAAATCCATTTTTTTATTCAAAAAAGCGCGTTTTGTAAACTCGCCGCGTTCTGCTGTTCGTGCACCGTTTTTCAAGACCAGATCAAGGATGTTTCGCACAACATTAATCCCGCCATGGCAATGAATTTCTATTACATCTTCGCCTGTATAGCTGTTTGGCGCTCTAAAAGGCAATACCAGAACTTCATCTATCTTTTTGTCACTGTCAACAATCCAGCCATGGGCTATGCGGCCGGCTTCAAGATTTTTTTTAGTAAAGATTTTCCCGATAATCTCAAAACTGTTCTCGCCGGAAATCCTTATTACACCGACTCCGCCGGTACCTATCGGGGTTGCTATGGCTGTTATTGTGTCAAATTCCTGTAAAATGTTCATACACATACATTAGCACAATATTTGCGATTTTGTCCAGTTCCTGCTATAATATCTGTTATGGAAATAACTTTAGACAATATAAGAAATTTAATAGCTGATAAAAAATTTACAGAAGCACGTCAGGAATTAAAAGAATTTATCTCTGATGACGAACGTGATATTGAAGCACTGAAACTCCTGGGATTGTGCGATATTAATCTTGAGAATTATGAAGAAGGCCGCAGCGTTTTTGAAACAATCGTAAAATATAACGCTGAAGATGCGGCAAGCTGGTTTTATCTGGCAAACTGCTACGATAATCTTGAAGATTACCTCCATGCAGTTCCGGCTTACCAAAAGGTTCTTGAATTACGCGAAAATTATCTGGAAGCATATAAATGTTTATGCATAATCTATGTCAAATCAAAGCAGCCGGACAAAGCAATTGAACTCGGCAAAAAAGCAATAGCATTTTCTGATGATGATTATACAATTTTCTACATCATAGGCACTGCATATATGTCTATGAAAAAGTTTGATGAAAGTGTTTACTATCTGGAAAAAGCTCTTGAACTTAATCCGGAGCACGCGCAGCTTTACAACAATCTCGGCACATCTTACGTTACAATAGGCAATCTTGAAAAGGCTTATGAAAACTTTATCAAAGCGGCTGAACTTGATGATTCAAGCTCTATTACCTATTATAATATAGCGTCAATTTTGCAAATACAAAACAAACATAAAGAAGCCTGTGTTTATTTCCAAAAGGCTTATGATTTAGAACATCAGGATACATATCTTGTAGCAATGGCACTTTCTGAAGTTAAGGCGCAGGATTTTGAAAGTGCGATTAAGCATTACAAAATGCTTGTTGCGAGCCATCCGGAAAAACCGAACTATCAATATAATCTTGCAACCTGCTACGAAATGGTGGGTAAACTGGATATGGCAATAGGTATTCTGGCGCATCTGGTTATGCTTAACCCTAAATCAGTTACAATGTCGCAAAAACTGGCTAATTTATATTTGAAAATCGGCCAGCCGATAAAAGCAAAAGATATTTATGAACGCATTATTGTAATGGGCAATGCGTCTCATGATTTGTATTATGAATTTGCGCACGTATGCGTTATGACAAACGACATGGATAAAGCTGAAAAAATCCTGAAAAAGGTTATCGAACTTAATCCGGATTTTGCCCCTGCTCATAAAGATCTCGGGGTAATTTATCTGTCTAAACGTTTGTTTGACTATGCTAAAGATGAATTTGAAAAAGCGCTCAAAGCGGATCCTGAAAGCTTTTCCATTCTTTTTGAATATGCAAATTATCTGCATGCCACAACAGATTTTAAACAGGCTGATGAATATTACCAAAAAGCACTTGAAAAACGTCCGGAGGATGTGAATGCGCTTGCCTTCTCGGCTTTAAACAAAATTTTATTGAAAGATTTTGACAACGCATGGGAAGAAATAGAAAAAGCACTAAAACATGCACCGAATGAAAGTTTTGTTACTTATATTGCAGGCAAAATAAAATTCCTGACAGGTGATTACGAAGAAGCAAAACGATATTTTATAACTTCATACGAAGTTGAAAAAACACATGATGTCGAAAATCTTCTGGCGCTTTGCTATTATGAACTCGGCAATTACACTCAGGCTAATACTATTTTTGAAAAAATGCTGAAAGATAATCCTTTGAATTTAAATCTCTTGCTGAGTAGTGCTAAATGTCTGGAAAAACTCAAGGAGACAGATAAAGCGCTTGAACAGTTGGACAAAATAGTATCAGCTTTCCCTGAATGTGAAGAAGCGCACGAAATGATTAGAAGGCTTTCATAAATTATACGGGACAGCACTCTAAAACGCCTGCCATTTGTAAAGCGTTTTTCAACTCCATAAAATGCCCGTCCTCCAATAAGTCATAAAAAATACGGCAAGTCACAGGGGCCAGAGCCTGCGTCCATTCTTTATCAATATATAATCCTTCGACAAATCTTGCAAAAAGTTCTGTCGGACGCTCGTAATATTTTTTATACCTGCTTATTCTTGAGGTTATACGGGATTGTTTACGCATGACCGAACGCAGCCGTATATATGCACAAAAAGCCGCCGGCATGTCCGGAAAATCTTTCTCAAGGTTATCTATTGTAAAAACTTCCTCGCGCGTACCAAAAAAGCCGCCGATTATCTTGACCCTGTCGTATTTCAATAAATACCTTGCTTTTGAGCGCCTTATGTATCTGTCAAATTCCCTGAATTTTTTTGAGCGCATAAAGTTGGGATAATCAGCCTTAATGATTTTTTCTAACTGTTTGATTTTATCTTTTACACGTGCCTTATGCTCCAAAAGCCTTACACAGAGGGAGTTTCCATCAGCAAAGTGCGTCACTTTAATCAATTCATCCTTAATAGCGGGATTTTTAGATAAAAAAAGAACCTCTAGTGAGCCGCCGGTTTTGTTTATGTCTCGTTCTAATTTGGAGTGAATATAATGCGCAAATTCATGAAGGAGTGTCGGCACGATACGGTATTCGGGAAGATTTTTTGAAATATCAATCCTGTTTTTCATAAAAAATCCCTGATGTCCACGTGCTTTTGTAGTTGTGTGTACATCCAGCCCGAGCAATTTAAAATATTTTACTAAATCATTTACAAGCATAGTAATATTATAATATGATAAAAGGAATTTACAAAATAAAATTACTACCTAAAAACCGGTATGCCATTCATTGGATTTGAATTTATACTTCTATATAAAACAAATTTGAACGTTAACTCTTTAAGCGTTTGCAAATTTGACGGAAATGCCGGAAGCTTTATACGTGAATATGTATCTTCAATCTTTTTGTCGTAGTCTTCAACTCCTGATGTACGCAGCAGTTTGCATGATTTGATACTTCCGTCGCTGCTAATTTTTAACTCAATCATTGCCTCTTGCGGAATATAGCCAAAATACGTAGGCATTTTATTATAAACTATTTTGTTAATACTTTCATTATACTGATCTATAGATGCTTGTTCCTGTGGTGTCGGATTTACCGGAATTATAGCCATTCTTTGTTCTACATTTTGAATTTTGCGGACGACATGTTTAAACTGGCTTTGCATTCTGATATAAGACAGATTTGCCCCCTCCGGAAACGGTTTGTATGGACTGACTTTTTGTATAGCATCCGTAACAGCTTTATCAAAGGCCTCACCACCTGATTTGTCTATATTTATATTGGTAATTGTACCGTCAGGATTAACCTCAAAACTCACAAGTACTTCCGCACTCTCATGGCCTCTGTAATATAAATTGTTCCGTATACTTGTTTGAATATTATCACAATATTCATTCATTGCAGCATCAATGTCTTGTTCTGTTGCCAATGCTGTTCCAACGGCAAATAGCAGTGTAAATAATAAACAAAAAAACTTTTTCATCAACCTCAAAACCACTTTATCCTATGTATTATCTACTTATATTGTAACATGTTTTTTTAATATGGCAAGTTGACAATTTAATCCCGAGGGAATATAATTGTTTTATGGCGAAAATTATTAACGTAATCAAAGGAACAAAGGACATCTTACCTCAAGACATAGGCCAGTGGCACAATCTTGAGCAAAAAGCACTGGAAATATTTACAAGATACGGTTATCAGGAAATAAGAACTCCGATATTTGAAGCAACCGAACTTTTTGCGCGTGGGGTTGGAGATACTACCGATATTGTAAACAAAGAAATGTACACCTTTGAAAAAAGCGATCGCTCCTTGACATTACGTCCGGAAAATACGGCAGGCGTTGTCCGCTCTTATATAGAAAACGGGATGTCAAGACTTTCTCCGCCTGTAAAACTCTGGTATAAAGGCCCGATGTTCCGCTATGAACGCCCTCAGGCAGGACGCCAGAGACAGTTTCATCAGGTAGGCGTTGAACTGTTTGGTGTAAAACAACCGGCTGCTGATGCCGAGGTTATTCTGCTTGCAGTAAACTACCTTAACGCACTCGGGTTAAACGATTTGGAAGTAGAGATAAATTCTCTGGGTTGTCCTGAATGCCGCGAAGAATACAAAAAGAAAATTAAAGAAGTTTTGAAACCGGAATTTGACAATCTTTGTGAGGACTGTCAAAACAGATATGAAAAAAACCCGCTTCGTCTACTCGACTGTAAGGTAGAATCCTGCAAGGCAATATTTGCAAAACCGGAAATACAAAAAGTAATCCAATCGGATTTTATCTGCGAAGAATGCGCACAGCACTTTGACGAATTGAAAAAATATTTAGACAAAATGAATGTGAAATATGTTGTAAACAAACTCCTTGTAAGAGGGTTGGATTATTACAACCGAACTGTTTTCGAGATAAAATCAAACAATCTCGGGTCACAAAATGCTGTCTGCGGCGGCGGCCGTTATGATAGCCTTGTCCGCAACCTCGGCGGTGACGATACTCCTGCTGTCGGCTGGGCAATGGGTATGGAAAGACTAAACGCTCTTTTGCCAAAATGTGAACAGCAAAGACTTGATGCTTATATCGTATCAAATTCTTCTATTGATGCTATGCAATTGGCCGAAGAATTAAGAACTCAAGGATTTGATGTTGAATTTGATTTGAGTAATAAAAAATTTACAAAGCAGCTTGAAAAAGCATCTAAAGTGGCAAAATACGCCGTGATTTTAGGCGAAGATGAAATAGAAAAAGGTCAGGTGTCTGTCAAAAATCTTGATACTTCAGTACAGGAAACAATCGACAGAAAAGATTTAAGGAGTAAGTTAGAAAATGTCAAAAACAGTTGATGAAGTTATTATGATACTTGCAAAAACTTTTAGAAAACGCTTTGAAGATTTTAAAGGTATATATTTATTCGGCACATTTTTGGACGGCAAACCGCATGACGGTGAGGACATTGAACTTGTTGCCCTATTTGACATTGAAGATCAGTCCAAGCGTGAAGAAATATGGCCGCTCATCGGTAAAATAGAAACAGATCTGGATGTCTGCATTGATTTATACCCTTATACTGAGCAGCAGTTTAAAGAAGATGAAGAACTTTATGAAGAAGTTATGAAAAACGGTGTTTTTTATAACATAGCAGGATTTAGAGCAGATAAAAAATAATAAATAACCAAATTATTGAAAGGTAAACAAATGGATAAGGTTACTATACGTTCTGACAGAAAAGATGATTACAAATTCCACTACAAAGGAGAAGAAGTGGTTTTGGGTGCAGGTAAAATAATAAGCATTGCAACCGGTTTGAATGATGTTGTTCTGCCTACTTGCGCTATGAAAATTATTAATAATCTTATTGTCATCAAAGACGACGTTAAATAAACACCTTTATAACAATATTTGTGTGCCCATAATTATTCTGTGGCTTTTTTCAGAGTTTTCATAGTCGCAAAATACATAGTTTAACAAAAGTCTTAAAGCCTGACCTTTTATAAAATAATTTAATCCGATGGAATATTCGCGACGGTCATTGTTTGCAATATCTCTATTAGGGTCAAATTGGTCATACCTTGCTACAATCTGTAGTTTAGGAGTAATTTTATACGCTAAAGTCGTATAAAAACCTGAGGCTTTGTCAGTACTGATATTAACTCCGTTGTACCCGTCTGCAATTGAGTATTCAGCATTGGCTGTAAAATTTTTATGCTTGTATCCTATATATGCTCCTGCGACTTTGTAATCAGTATGATTCTGGCCGGCATTCAAACCTCCGCCAATAACAAGGTTGCCGTATTTTTCCTGAACTTTACTTAGCGGTTTTACGTTAACCCAGCCTGTAAATTCAGCTCCCGGGAAAAAATCACGAAAAAATCTGTCAGAACTGTTAACAGCTAAACTATAATCCACATAAGGATAATCCCCGACAACACGGACGCCCAGCGCTCTGGTGTTACCAAAAGTACGGCCGATTTGTGAACGCATTGCAAACGGCAATGTATATGATGAAGCACCGCCATCCACACCGACCTGATTGCGAGAATTCCCCACAATTATTTTGTGATGCGGGATTCTTGTATTCATTATATATACATCAGTAAATAGATTTTGCAAAAAGCTGCGATCATTTGCAGGTTTAAAATTAAGCTGGATTTTAAAATCAGTATGCTTATCCTTTAAGTCACCTATAACACCCGCTTCCATTATGTTGAAATCATAGTTTGTATCATAGTCGCTGTCATAATCAGTATTTGTAAACAAACTGCCAATACTTCCGTTATAAGCTCCATAAAATTGGACTCTGTCAATTCCTGCTTTGTCCACTTTAAAATTCAATTCATCCTGCAAAAGAAATGTCGGAATTGATGTACGTTCAACTTTTTTCTTGTAAATTTTGCCCCAGAGAGATTCTTCTTCTATTTTAAATGGATGATCTTCACTTTTATTAGTATCAATCAAATTATCAAATATCGAAAATTCGACTTCTGTGTTATCTATTGCTTCATGAACGTACTTTCTGTCCGGTGTATAAGTGTTAGGTTCTGTAGTTACATTATTTTTTTCGATTTGACTTTCAATCTTGTTATTTTTTTTAGAGGAAAGGTCAAGAACAACAACCTCCTCTTCTTCGGCAAAAGCCGGTGAAAACGGGGCCAGCAATATAATCAAGATTGTAAGAAAAAAAGTTCTGTTCATAAATATTAATCATAACACAAAAATTATTGCATTTCATTATTTATTTATAGTATATTACTAATTATGACGAACGTAACAAAAAAAGATCAAACAATAAAAATTAAAGCCCCGATTGTAGAAGCGTTGAAAAAAGCTTACGAGAACCCCACATATCAATTTCATATACCGGGTCACACAAAGGGTAACGGTACGCTGCCGGAATTTAGAAAACTAATTGGAGCAAAAGCTCTGACCGTTGATACAACCGATGAATTTGACAATCTCGGTACACTTCATCCTGCAACAGGCCCGATAAAAGAAGCACAAGAATTAGCCGCAAAGGCATTCGGCGCTAAAAAAACTTTCTTTTTAATAAACGGTTCAACAGCCGGGAACCTTGCTATTGCAATGAGTTTAACGAAAAAAGGTCAAAAAATCATAACAAACAGAAACTGCCACCGTTCAGTTTTGACGGGCATGATAATTTCAGGCGCAGAACCGTTGTGGCTTATTCCGAATAGATTTGTAGAATGGGGCATCTGGGGAAACGTGACCCCTGAAAGCGTTGAACAAATGCTAAAAAATCACGGAGATGTCGGCATGGTCTGGATAACAAACCCGACTTATGAAGGTGTTGTTTCAGACATCAAGTCAATTGCCTTAATCTGTAAAAAATATGATGTTCCGCTAATTGTAGACGAAGCACATGCGTGCCTGTGGAATTTTAACAGCCACCTTCCTACATCAGCTTTGCAGCTCGGAGCAGATGCCGTTGTTCATTCTCTGCACAAAACCGGCGGAAGTATGAGTCAGAGTTCTATGCTTCATATAGCGGAAAATTCAAAAATTGACGTTGATGCGGTTGAAAAAGCCTTAAAGTTGCTCCACACAACAAGCCCTTCATTAATGCTTCTGGGAAGTCTTGATGCGGCACGTGCAAATCTTGAAAGTCCGCGAGGCAAAAAACAGCTTGAGCGTGCTATTGCAAACGCTAAATTCCTTCGTCGTGAAATTGATAAAATGGAGCATATTCATCATTTAAAACCGGATTTTGGTTACAAAACAGATATCACAAAAGTGTTTATCCGTGCAGACGGTTTATCAGGCAAGCGGCTTGAATCCATTCTTGAGATTGATTTTAACATAGAGGTTGAAAGTGCATCAGATGCAGGATTGCTTATTCTTTCCAATATCGGCAACACCCGTGCGGATATGCAATATCTTGTTAAGTGTCTGCAAATTATCGACAAATCCCACTATTCTGATATTTGTCACCTTGAAAACAAAAAGCACATGCCAATGTTGACCCCGATTATAAAAATGAGTCTGCGTGATGCTTTTTACTCACCGAAAGAAACCATCCCGAAATCGCAGGCGATAGGAAGAATTTCAGGAGAAGTTATAGCAGAATGCCCGCCGGGAATTGCAGTACTTTTACCGGGAGAATTGATTACTAAAGAGCACATGCCGTATCTTGTTGATTATAACTTTATAGAAGTGATTAAGTAGTGAGTGCGCATATTATTTTATAAAAATCCTGCAATTTATCAGGATTTTCCTTAAGAAGCCTTACTATTTCTGCGATTAAATCGTCCGGTGCATTATGATGCTCAAAATTAAATACTTCAAGATAGTCTATTTTTAGTATTTCCAATAATTTATCCAGAGTTTTGAAAGAAGGGTAATTATACCCGTTTTCAATATTGCTGAGAGAAGTCGGTTCTATCTGCGCCAATTCGGCCAGTTTTTCCTGACTTAAACCTTTCTTTTTACGTATTTCTTTAATGCGCTGTCCAAGCAGTTCTTTATTACTTTTCATAAGCCCTCTTAATAATAAGATATCAGACAACATCATCAACAAACATAATTTATAAATGTATACTTGACAAAAACTACAGTTATACTTATAATAATCTTAAGTTAAACTGTAATTTTATGTAAAAATACATACAAATTGGAGGTAATAATGAAAAATAGATTTGCTTTTACGCTGGTAAAAGACAGGCAAGCCCGCACCAGCGTCCGTATTGTCGCCTTTACCCTTGCTGAAGTATTGATAACTCTTGCTATAATCGGTATCATTGCAGCTTTAACAATACCAAATCTTGTTCAATCTTATAAAAAAAGAGTCGTAGAAACGCGGCTTGCCAGATTTTATTCGCTTATAAATCAAGCTATAACTCTGTCGGAAATAGAAAATGGCAGTAAAATGAATTGGAACTCTTATGATATTAATGAATTCTGGAATATTTACCTCAAAAAGTATTTGAAGTATTTAAAAACAGAAGACTTATACTTAATACAACGTCCCAGGATAATGGTCTATCTGGAGGATGGAAGTGCTTTTCTTGTAGATATATATAAGGGTTATAATGATGAGGGTGAACTTACATGGCAATCTAATGGGGGACATTTTTTATTTTGTCCATACTCTAAAGATTGTTCAAATATTAAGTCAGAAGACGATTTAAGAAAAAGTATGGGCACTAAGATATTTACTTTTGGTTTTTGGCCTAATGATCCCGAAATACATGATAGTGCTTATAGAAAGTATCACTATGCTAAAGGCGTAGAACCATATAAATTATGGTGGGATGGTAATAAAAATTCATTGTATACCAACTGTCTAACCAATGGAGGACATGGAGGACGACACTACTGTTGCGCAATAATACAAATGAACGGCTGGAAAATTCCTGATGATTATCCGTTAAAATTTTAATCTTAAAAAAGAGCCAATCACTGTAAAAGCGGTTGGCTCTTTTTTATAAAGTAATTTTTTAATTAGTCAAAAACGTAATTAATAATCGCTGCTTCTCTTGCGCGTTTAATAGCTTTTGCTACCATTCTCTGGTGTTTTGCGCAATTACCTGTTATGCGGCGAGGAATAATTTTTCCTGCTTCTGTCAGGTATCTTCTCAATTTTGCACCGTCTTTGTAGTCGATTGATTCAACTTTATCTCCGCAAAGACTGCAGCTTTTACGTTTTTTCTTATCTAAATCCTGTTTTGCCATTTATTTAGTTTACCTTTCTAGTTTTTCGACCCGGTTGAAATCTTAAAAGCAACCGTCTTTATATTTTGTACCATGTTTTTTGCGTTTTGTCAATTAGAACGGAATTTCGTCCTCATTGATTAATTCATTAGAAAAATCATCTGATTCAAATTTAACAATATCATCAGAAGCTGAAGAAGCTGAAACAGCAGATGTTTCACCTGAAAGTTTCTCTATTGCATTTGCGTCAATCTCATAAATTCTGCGTTCTGCGCCGTCGTCGGTTTTTACTGTATTAATTTGTAGTCTGCCTTCCACAAGCACTCTGTCGCCTTTTGTAAGTGAGGAAACAATTTCATCCAGACTGTTTCGTCTTGAAACTACACGGATTAATATTTCGTTTCTTTCACCGATGTTCAACACAAATGCTGAAACTGCAATGTTGTTTTGCGTAAAACGTTTTTCCGGTGTTCTGTATACTGTTCCTGTTACTACTGATTTTGCTACTGACATTTTTTCTACCTCAACAATACGGTTTTGTATGTATCGCCTTTTATTTAGTTTTGTATTCCCTTACCGAAACCTAGCTTCCGGCTTTATTTGACTAATGCACTCGGGGCACTGAATACTGCCTTGACTTTGCTATGGCCTGCCTGCCCCTCGCATCTGTTTTTCTACCTCAACAATACGATTTTGTATGTACCGCCTTTTATTTAGTTTTGCCGTTGGGCTGAAAGCCCAACCTACTTTATTTCGTCAATGCGTTCTGTGCGCTGAATATTCTTTCACTCATGCCGTTGGGCCGGTAAGCCAACCTACATATTAAGCTTTAGCCTTTGCAGCGGTTTCCATAAACATTGTTCTTAAAATATTGTCGTTGAGTCTTAATTGACGTCTAAATTCAGCTACGTTTTCAGCAGGTATTGACAAAACTGAAGATACAAAAAATCCATCGCGGAAGTTTTGAATTTCATAAGCTAATTTTTTTCTGCCGATTTTGTCGGTTGAGTCAACTTTTCCGTTGAATTCAACAACAGATGCGCTGATTTTTTCTACTGCTTTGTCGATTTCTTCAGCGTCTAAATTTGGTTTGAATATAGCAAGTAATTCATAAGTTTTCATAGTTTATTTTCTCCTTTTTACTTATCATATCTTATCTGAAAGTGTTTAATTTTACAATATATATTCAGCAAAAAAACTGTATTCGGCAGGGCCGATTAAGAAAATATTTTTTGCTAAATCCCCCCGAGAGCCTTGCCATTCAACGAATACAGACCCTCCGAGAAGATTAACCTTAACTTTACTTTCTGTTAAGTTATTTAAAATACAAGCCGTAACACTTGCACAGGCACCTGTGCCGCAAGCCAGTGTAATTCCGCATCCGCGCTCAAACACACGCATTTCTATTTCATCACGAGATATTATTTTGACAAATTCCGTATTGGTTTTTTCAGGGAAAAATGGATGTTTTTCTATGACAGGGCCATAAGTTTTGGCCAGATGCAGCGGATCTTCGTCCGTAAAAATAACACAATGCGGATTGCCCATTGATACCGGCATAATCTCAAATTCTCTGTCTAATGCCTGTATTTTTCTTTCACCCTTAAACGGTATTTTTTCATCTGCAAAAACAGGAATACCCATATCAACTTTTACAAATCCGTCCTCAAGAAGTTCCGGCTTAATAACTCCGGCTAATGTTTCTACGCTGAATTGTTTTTTTGTAACAAGTTTTTTATCATAAACATATTTTGCAAAACACCTCATTCCGTTACCGCACATCTGCGCCGTTGACCCGTCAGAATTATAAAAATACCAGCCGATATCGGTGTTTTTAGTATTGGTTTTCGGTATAATCAAGCCGTCTGCCCCCACACCGAAATTCCTGTTACAAATTTTTTTCGCAAGTTCAGGCATTTCCATGCCGGTTTTTAGATATTCTTCGTAATCCATAATGACAAAGTCATTACCGCAGCCCTGCATTTTTGTTATTTTAATTGTTTTCATATATAAAATTCCTATTATTAATTATCTTCATCTTTTTCCGCAACCCATTTTTTGGGATCAAAACGCAAATCTTTCACATTCATCTTCAGCGATTTAAGGTATGGTTCAAGTTTTACAAGCAATTGTGTTTTTTTAAGCATAAGCTCCTGAGCAACAATTGCATTTTCACAGGCAATTACCATTACACCGCCGCCAAGCATCGAGTATGGTTTCGAACGTTCGGCAAACTTTTTACCTGCTGCCTTTTCCCAGAATTTGTATAAATTGTTGCGGGTTATGGCTTTTTTCACTTCTGTCTTGCCAAGCAGAGTTTCTACCAGTTCTTCCGTTGTTGTAAAATTTGTGTATAGAATTTTTTTTGACATACCCTTAGCTGTTTTTTTGTGATAAACTTTAAGAATGGATTGCACTAACTTAAATGATATCATAAAATCGGCAAAAAATATATTGATAATTTCACACATCAATCCTGACGGTGATACTCTCGGGAGTATGTGCGGCTTGTTCCACGCAATAGAGAAAAATTTTAAGAAAAAATGCGATATGATGACACTGTCAAAAGTGCCTAAAATCTACGAATTTCTGCCGGATATTTCGTTTGCAAAACACGTTGATATGTTTGACAAATCTATGGTTTATGATCTGGTAATTTGTGTTGACATAGCCGCGGAAAATCGTTTTGAAGAAGCAAAAATTCTTTTTGATAAAGCAGCCTATACTATAAATATTGATCATCACAAAACCAATACTAAATATGCTGATTTAAATATTGTGGATGTGAGTGCAAGTTCTGCCGGCGAACTGCTTTACGGAATAATGCGTGATTTGAACTGGAAAATAAATCTGGAAACTGCAACCTGTCTTTATACTGCAGTTCTGACAGATACCGGTTCTTTCAGGTTTAGCAACACAACTCCGGCGACTTTTAAAACAGCGGCTGATCTTGTTTCAATGGGTGTTGATGCAGTTGAGGTTTACAAAAATTGTTATGAAACAAACTCAAAAAGTATGGTGATGTTTCAAGCATACTGTATAAGTAATGCAAAATTTAAAAGTAATGATACAATAGCATATTCTATTATTTATAAAAAGGATATGGAAAGATTTTCGGCCGGTGATGATTGTACAGAAGGACTTGCCGAAAAGCTGCGTGCAATAGAGACAACGAAAGTTGCTTTTATTGTACGTGAGATAGGAACGCGCATTTCAAAAATATCTATGCGAAGCAAGGATATTGATGTATCGGAAATATGTGCGGTTTTTGGCGGCGGCGGGCATACATGTGCTGCAGGATGTGTAATAAAATCCGCGCCTGGCACTGCGGCCAACAAAATTTTAGATGAAATAAGGAAACGGAATTTTTAACAGTGAAACAAACTCTTATACGTGGAATAAAAAGACTTGTCATATCTGTGATAAAAAATGACTTTTACGGAATGGCCGCAGAAATGGGCTTTATGATGGTCATCGGGATTTTTCCGTTTATGCTGTTTTTAATGGCTGTGTTTGGCTGGATGGGTAATAAAGCATTAATGGATCCGATATTGCGTTTTCTTTCTAACATAATGCCGGAACAGGCTATGGATTTGATATATACCGTGTTATCAGAGGCAATGATTTTTTCTCACGGAAGAACAATTGCTATTATTGGTTTTGTGGTTACTCTTATTCTCTCCACAAATGGTGTTGCTGTTGTTTTAAAAGGAATGAACAGGGCTTACAAGGTTACGGAAACACGAAGTTTTCTTTATACAAGATTTTTGTCACTGTTAATGGTATTTGTTGACACGCTGGTAATGTTTTTAAGCATAAACTTAATCGTTTTTGGTAAAGTTATCATTCATTTTATGACAACGCACCTGCACATGTCATGGGCTACGGCTGCAATATGGCTTGTTATAAGATGGCCGATAGCTTTTGCGGCACTGTTCTTAATGGCGTTTCTCAGTTACTACATCCTGCCGGATTTGCGCGGAAATGAAAAATTTAAGATGCGGAGCACTTTGCCCGGAACATGGTTTTTCTGCACATTCTGGCTCGTCGGCTCATGGGGATTTTCAATTTATGTTAACAATCTAAAAACATATAATATGGTATATGGTACAATCGGGGCATTTGCCGTGCTTATGGTATGGCTCTATTACACCTCAATACTTATACTGATAGGCGCTGAGATAAATTCTCAGGTATATAACCGTCTGAATAAAAAAGCACAGGAAATCAGAGATTCTTTTGACGCATTAGAAAAAATTCAAAAGCGTTCTTAAAAAAATGTAACCAATTTGCCTATTGCCTAAACTTAGATTAAAATGATAGTATCTTGGAATTAATGTGGAGAAAATTATGCCGGAATTTGCGAGAAAATATAGCAGCTCATACTATAGAAATTACAGCAGACAGTATAATTCATCACTGGCGCGCGATATGTACTATCGAGAAGCTCAAAGACAGGCAAGCGCCGAACCAATCCCTTTAAGACGTGATGTTAACAGTAAAAAAGTTAAAAGAAATAATATAATACATCGTATTATATCCGTGTTATTGGTCAGCTTAATCGGCATATTTGTTCTTCCTCAGGGGTTTAATCACTATGTAAAACCTTTGTTAAAAGGCGGCTCATCATACCCTTATTTAAAAGCGGATTACGAACAAATGCGCTTTCCGACAGCGAACTATCTTTCTAACAGCTGGTATCTGGGACAGCGTTCCCTGCAAGGTGCAAATACAACAAAACCATTAATGGCAGAAATCACAGAAGGTAATGAAATAGAAAGTCTTAAAAATCAACTTATCGGCCTTTCAGCGGCTTACCCGTCAATTCATCCGGCCGTTTACGTCTGGAACTATGAGGACGGAAGCTATGTTGATATTAATGCAGATGAAATTTTTGCAACCGCAAGCATTATAAAATTACCTGTCCTTGTTCAATTATTCAGAGCTATAGAAAGCAATGACGTAAATATTTATGACGATATGACATTGACTGAATATTTTAGAACAGAAGGCTCAGGCAGCTTGCAGTTCAAAGCGGAAGGCTCAAAATACTCTATTGATGACCTTGCACGTGTAATGATTACAGAATCAGACAATTCAGCAACAAATATGCTTGTTGCCAAACTGGGTTCTATGACAAATATTAACAGCGGACTGAGAGACTGGGGGCTGAACAAAACCAATATCCAAACATGGCTTCCGGATTTAGGCGGTACTAATAAAACAACCGCGCGCGAAATGGCTCGTATTTTGTATAATATCGATAATCCGGTTTTTTTAAGCACTTCCTCACGTGAAAAGATCTTTGATTATATGGGACATGTACACAATAACCGCTTAATTCAGGCGGGTCTCGGCCCCGGAGCCACATTCCTTCACAAAACCGGCGACATAGGTTCAATGCTGGGTGATGCGGGAATTGTTTACACTCCAAAAGATAAAAAATATATTGTTGTAATACTGGCAAACCGCCCGCATAATTCACCGCTCGGCAAAGAATTTATCGTAAGGGCTTCTGAATTAATCTATAACACTCTGGCAGGGTAATATGTTAAAAACTCTGCTTGAAAACGGGAATTGTTTCAAACTTGTCTGCGGAGCCGGTAATGAAGATGCTGCAGAAGTAGAAAAGCTTGTAACTCTATATGCAAAAGCAGGCTGCCGCTTTTTTGATCTTTCGGCTAAAGAAGAAGTTCTGGAGGCGGCAAAACGCGGACTTGCAAGAGCCGGTGCGGAAGATGCATTTCTTTGCGTAAGTGTCGGGATTAAAGGCGACCCGCATATTTCTAAGGCGCAAATAGACACTGAAAAATGCGTCGGCTGTGGTAAATGTGATGAAATTTGTCCTAATAACGCTATAAAATATCATAAAGTTAAACAAATAAAATGCATTGGCTGCGGTAAGTGCGCAAAAGTTTGCTCAAAGGGCGCAATTACTTATACATCAGAAAATATTGATTTAAACATTGTTCTGCCGCCGCTGATAGCCAAAGGAATAGATTGTATAGAACTGCACGCAATGGGCGTGGATAAGGACGATATTTTTTCTAAATGGCAGACAATTAATAAGTTGTATACCGGCATGTTGAGTATTTGCACAAGCCACGGCAAAATAAGTGACGAGACAATGATTAAACGGATTAAAAAAATGTTGGAATGCCGTACGCCTTATACAACAATAGTTCAGGCCGACGGTTTTCCGATGAGCGGCGGGCGGGATGATTTTAAGACGACATTGCAGGCCGTGGCAACAGCAGAGATTGTACAGAACGAACGATTGCCGGTATATTTAATGCTTTCAGGCGGCACAAATACCAAAACCGCTGAACTGGCAAGACTTTGCGGAATAAGGTTTAACGGTATTGCAGTGGGGTCGTACGCGCGTAAAATCGTGCGTGAACAGATTGACCGCACTGATTTTTTGGAGAATAAATATGCCTTTAATCAGGCCCTTGAAAAGGCTAAAACACTGGTTAGATCCGTTGCCTTAAAATAGGGGGGCACTAAGGAGTTAATAGGTGATTAAGTGGTTACAAAATTGTGAACTGTGAACAGTAAACAGTTGTTACAAATAAGGCACTAGCGGATTTGCGGACGGATGGCGCGAACGAAGGCACTAAGTTACTAAGGCACTGAGGCACTAAGGATTTACATGAGGCCGGCTTTGCGGCTTTGTGACGAGTCCCGTCATCCTGAACTGCGGATTGCGAGCAGAGGGCGAAGGGCGCACACGGCGGCGTAGAGCCGGCGGAGCAGCCCGTAGACCCGTTTAACGCGAGCAACCAAGATTGTTTCAGCATCTCATTACCGTTGCATTGCATTTTCTCCCCGTATGTAAGAGCAGACTTGTCTGCCCCCCTCCTCGAAATCAAAGATTTCGGTCCTCCCTCCAAGGGAGGACATACTGATTTATGCGACTCTTTAGTAGTTTCGCAGTGTGTAAGAGCAGACTTGTCTGCACCCTCATCCGGCCTTCGGCCACCTTCTCCCAAAGGGCGAAGGGAATGTAGCGATTGTTGTTCGCCTTGTTTCAACATCTTACTCACCTCACTCACTGTACTCACTTCACTCACTCTACTCACCTTTGATTTATACATCTTTTATACCTCCTTTTTAATATCATATTTAAAGATAATCATACTTAACGTTAATATTATCATATTATATTACATGATTATCATATTATATAATATTTTGTCAAGCTTGCCATGTAAAAAATAGGTATTTATCTGTATACATTCTGCAAAAATGCTCTTAAAATTATTTTTAAGAGAGGGCTTATGAAGAAAAAACGTATTATTCCGAAAGAATATGCAAAAGCTATTCAAAACGAAGTAAAACAATACATCTATTCCAGAGGAATGAATTATGATATGGTTGCAAAACTTATAAATCAAAAATATCCTGATGCGAGCGCTGACCAGAATAATCTGGCGCATAAAGTTAATACCGGAAGTATTAAATACATAGAGATAAAAGAATTGGCCGATATACTAAATTATGATATCAAGTGGGTTAGCAGAATATGAGGGATCGTTTAGTTGGCAACGCATGCACAAGAAAAATTGGTTCTGGATGCATCGTAAGGTTCTATACGTTCACATGCTCCATACACTGCTGTTGCATTTGAGCCATCAGCCTTCCCGTCATCTACCCAGTGCCACCATGTGAATGTAAATCCTGATGCACAAAATGAACTTATTTCTGTTTCTGTTATTACATGCATATTATTTGATTCACAATAAGATTTACACGAGTCATAAGGGCGTTCTGTAGCATAATAATACAATTGTCCTGCTTCATTAAAGACATAACAATTATTTGTTAATCCTGCCGAAACTAAATCATCGCAGGTTAATTTTACCGGCGTTTTTTCTATATTAAGCGCGGAATTTAGTGATTTTATGTCATTTGTATATTTATTAGGGGATTTATATGCATTTACATCATATAATCCAGCAATAACATCGGATGTATCAATGTCTCCTATATAATCTTGGTAATAGGAGTTTTTATTGTTATATAGCAATATTGCAAAAATGCCATTATTAAATCTAACCCCTATTGGTTCAGTTTCCCAGTTGTCTAAACTAAATTCTTTTGCTGTCGTTAATGTATTGCTTTGTATTACTTCATCACTTGTTGTTATTTCTTTTGGAAAACATTTATCTATTTCATTCATTGTACAAATTTTGTCGATTTTTAAATATTTATTTAAACCATTTTCTAAAAATGATTTTGTATTGTTGTATTTTTGAAGTCCTTCATTTACAGCCATAGATTTTATTGCTACTTCTATCTTTTTTTCAAAAATATCTGCGGCTCTGTTCCAGCAATTTTGATTGTAGTTTTTCAACAGCGGCGGTATGACTAAAATGGCTATAATTCCCAGAATTGCAATTACCGTTAATATCTCTGCAAGCGTGAATGCAATTGTTGTTTTTCTTATTTTTTTATTATTGTACATAGGGAATTCTCCTTTAGGCTATTTAACTATAGTATATAATATATAACTATAGTTACTTTAACGTTTTTTGTCAATAGCTTACAATTTTGAAATGAGCAAGGAAAAATTTTTACAAGAATTTGGTCTTAATTTGAAAATTGAGCGTGTAAGAAACAAACTTACACAGGAAAAATTAGCAGAATTAGTTGATTGCAGCACACCATCTATCGGATATATTGAAAGGGGAATTAAAAGCGTCACAATTTATCAATTTTTAAAAATTGCAAAGGTTTTAAATCTTGACTTAAATAAATTTTTTAAAGATATAGAGTTATAGAAATTATTTGTCAAAATTAATTGAGCAAAGTGTTGGTGGAGTACCTTAATAATACTCTACTGTTATTTGTAACTAACAGCTAAGTCTATTTTTCTTCTACCTGAAAATTATAAAAATACCTTTAACCTACTTTAAAAAATTTTTTAATATTTTGAATAACCTTTTCTACGAATTTTGTGAGTGAAAATGCCTCATCCTCCGGCATTGGTATTTCTTTTTGAAAGTCTAAGATATCGTATTCGGGTCGCTTGGCAAAAAGACTTTCATATTTTTGTTTTTTCTTTTCCTGTTCCCCGACATCCCGCTCCATATAACCGAGATTGCCTCCGCTGCCGCCGTCGTTTTGCATGTTCGCGGCCGCTTTGATTATCGGCTTGGTGCTTAATACATTTACATCGAAACTCATTGTTCTTTTCAGCCTGTGATTCTTAAAATCACCGGCCGCCTTTCATTATTTTTCCCTATATATATAAAGTATTTTTCATGAAGAAATGTTACAAATTGGGTTGAATTGTAAAGAAAAATTTACAATGTGTTATCCCGCTCAAATACCAGTATTGACTGGCATTTAAAACCTACTTCAAACAAATCGCGTTTTCTTATTGCGCAGTTTATATCCGGCAAATCATTCTCGGGTGTAAGAATAAATTTTACGATATTATCTTCAGAATTATATTCAAGGTTAATGTTTTTAATCTGCTGTTTGTCGCCTCTTACAAGTCCGTCTGCAAGCTTCAAAATACCGCCGATGTGCTTTACGATTTTTCTATCTTTTTTTTCTAAATCTTTGTATATTTCGTGTTTGGTTTTGTCAGGCAGACTGCCTCGATGATAACGGCAAATGCAGCCGATAATTTTTAGTTCCTCAGGTGTAAATCCTTCAATTCCCTCGGTCAAAATCATTTTTAAAGTGCTTTTGTTATGTTTTTCTGCGCCTTCAAAATATCCTATGTCATGCAATAGGGCGCCTGCTTGAAGATACTCTCTTTCCCGTGGGGTTAGCGGACGAAGTTTTTGGTCGATTTCGTCAAATATCATCATCGCAAGACGGTTGACTTCACGGGAATGTGAAACCTTTATTGCATACTTTGTCAGTATTTCTTCGGCGTTTAGTTTTTTCATAAAAAAAATCTATCAAAAAAACATTCCGCTTGCAATTTTTATGCTATAATAAAAATTGTACAGGTAGAAGTTATGGGTGATAGTTCAAATTTAGAAAATATAAGTTTTGACTTTTCTGATGAGATGTTAGACGAGATACAAAGGAACATTCAAAGTATTATTGAAAGTTTTGATGTACCTGATGCCAATAAAACAGATGTCATAAAAAAAATCAATTTTATGTACACTCAAACCAAACATTTGTCTTTGACTGATGCGCTGACCGGATTGTTTAACAGAAGGCATTTTGAGGCAAATCTTGAGCGTGAATTTTTACGTGCAAAAAGATATAAAAATGATCTGAGCGTTGCGATGATTGATGTTGATTTTTTCAAAAAAGTCAACGATACATACGGTCATGCCTGCGGCGATTATGTTCTGAAAGAAGTCGCATTTTTGATTAACGAGGCTTTTAGAAAAACCGATATGGTGTTCAGATATGGCGGTGAAGAATTTGTGGTTATTTTGACAGAAACGAATTCCGAAAACGCTGTTATACCGCTCGAAAGATTGAGAAAGGCTGTTGAGAATAATGCTTTTAAATATAAAAATCAGGATTTAAAAGTGACAATAAGTATCGGTGTTACTTCTGATTTGCAAAATGCAGAAACGCCGTGGCAATTTTTCGATTTTGCGGACGGAGCACTTTATAAGGCAAAAGAAAACGGACGTAATCAAATAAGGATATCTGATTAGGCTATTGATTTTTTGTTACAAACAGGAGATAAAAGAATTATGAAACATTTAATTAAATTTTTAGTTGTTATTTTATCAATTTGTTCAATTGCAGTTGCGCAGGAGTTCACAAAAGTCAGAGCGAAACATATTCTTGTGGACAGTGAAATCGAAGCAATAAATTTGAAACGTGAACTCAATAAAGGTGCGGATTTTTCTATAATGGCGATGAGATATTCCAAATGTCCGTCCGGCCAAAATGGCGGTGAACTGGGATATTTCGGACGCGGACAAATGGTACCGGAGTTTGAAAAGGCCGCTTTTGGCACACCTGTCGGCGAAGTTTCAGCGCCTGTGCATACTCAGTTTGGCTGGCATTTAATACTTGTAGAGGACAAAGAGTAAATTAAATTGCCTTTTGGGTCAATGTAATATAGAGCATTGCAGTTTAAAATAGTATTGTGTTAAACAGGAAAGGGAAGTATTATGACTTTACTTATTTCGTGGCTTTTGTATGCGCTTGCAATTATATTTATTGCATGGCTTGTACCGGGGATTGAAGTTGAAAATTTTTCCAGTGCGATGCTGGTTTGCGTAGTTATTGCACTGATTAATATTTTTATCAGACCGGTTATACAGCTTATAACATTACCTATCAATTTTCTGACACTCGGTTTACTCGGACTTGTTATAAATGCGCTTTTATTTATGCTTGCGGGATATCTTGCACCGGGGGTACATGTTGACGGGTTTGTAAGTGCATTTTTAGGCTCAATCGTTCTATCTTTTTTGAGCTTGATTATAAATTCTGTTGTTTATAAGTAACATAAAAAAGCTCACCTGATGGTGAGCTTTTTTATTGCAGTTCTGATTTTAAGACGGAGCAAATTATTTTTAGCGCACCCTTGACCGGTTCGGTTTCTGATAGTGCATTCAGCATCATAAAATCATGAATTGTGCCGTTAATTCTGACATTTATAACATCAACTCCGGCGTTATCAAGTTTTCTTGCATAGGCTTCACCTTCATCGCGCAAGACATCATTTTCGGCCGTAATAATTAACGTTGAGGGCAGATTTTTTAATTCTTCCACATCAGCGTGCAAAGGTGAAACGTATTTATTTTTTCTGTCGATCTTTTCCGGTACATAGGCATCCCAAAACCATTCCATTGCTTTTTTACTAAGCCATGGACCGTCTGCAAAATTTTCGTAAGAATCTGTATCCATATCTGCATTTGTAACCGGATAAAGCAAAAGTTGAAATTTAATTTTCGGGCCTTTTTCGTCTTTGGATTTTAGAGCAAGAACAGTTGCCATATTTCCGCCTGCGCTGTCACCCATTAGTGCAATTTTATTTTTATCAATATTTAATTTTTCAGCGTTGTTATATATGTAATTTAAAACAGAATATGCTTCATTAATCTGTTGTGGATATTGCGCTTCCGGCGCCGGAGAGTATTGCGGAAATACTACGACAGTATCTGAACAGTTTGCAATTTTTCTTATCAAATTATCAAAAACATACTCATCTCCCATTACCCAGCCGCCGCCATGAAGATATAAAACAGCCGGTAATTTTTCGGTATTATTTTGCGGTCTTACAATAAAAGTTTTTACTCCTTCGATATCAATTTCAGTGATATCGGCTTCTATTTTTTTGAAAGTTTTTGACTGTAAATTTCTCAAAAAATCTCTTGCTTCTTGCGCTGTTAATTCGTATAAAGGTGTTGAATTTTCACTTTCTATTTCGTTTATAAAATCTTCTGTATCTTTGGTCAGATTTGGCAATCTTGATGATGGTTCTGTCATGATTTTTTTCTCCTTTTTTTACACAAAAAATTTAAAATATTTTGAAAAATTTTTTCACCGTATTTGTGATATTTTTATACGGCAATTTTAATTTGCATTAAAAAAAGAGTCTGAATATAACAGACTCTTTTGCAAAAAATTATGCTTTTTTATTTTCCATTTCCTTTTCTTCTTTTTTCTCTTTATCTTTGTGAAGTTTTTCTTTTACATCATCGGCTTTTTCTGTAATTTTTTCTTTAATTTTGTGAGCGTCTTCTTTAACATGTTCTTTTGCGTCATGCATTTTTTCTTTAACTTTTTCCGCTCCTTTTTCAACATTTTCTTTTAGTTCGGCAGCTTTTTCATGAGCTTTTTCTTTTAATGTTTCTTTTTTATTGTCATGCATAACAAACTCCTTATTTTTGTACACAGTTAATTATGTATTTTTTTCAGCCTGTTTTAATCCGCAGAAAGTACAATTTATGGTATAATTTTTGCGAGAAAAGACAGCCCGTGAAGGAAAAATTCATGACAACAAATTTTGATTTTTTGAAAAAGATTGATTTTGATTTATATGAAATAGCAGCCGAAGCCGAAAAATTGTATCGCGATGAATACTTTGAACAATCAATGACCCAGACGCGAAGATTTGCGGAACAAGTATGCAAAAATGTACTTGGTGAACGCCGAAAAAATGAACAAACTTTTGATGAAATGCTTGCAACTTTGAAAGACAAATCATGCGGATCAGAAGAAGAAAAAGAATTTTTAGATGATCTCTATTTTATAAAAAAGCATGGAAATTTTTCTGCACATTCCTCAAAAGTTAACAAAGACGGAATAAAGGCTCTGGAGTGTTTGCAGCGCGCATTTGAAACCGCAATAAATTACGCTGTTTATTACAAAAATTCTTCAAAAAATATTTTAAATCTTCACTATGATATTCAACTTCTTGCAACCGGTGAAAAAGATGAAACTCTTGAGGAAAAATACAGGCATGCAAAAACAAAATTAAATGAAAATAAAAATGTAAAAAAATCAGAAAAAAAGCAAAAAAATAAACCGGTTTATTCTAAAAAAACATCGCAGAACCCGATGGCTAAAAACCTTGGTACAACTATATATTGGGCGTTGGTATTAATCTCTTTTTTGATCTCTTTTGTCATAATTTTGTTAATAACATTTTTGTAAAGAAAATTCATAAAGAAATTTTAAAAATTATCATAATTTGAGTAATAAGTGTGATAATAAAAAAACATATATTTAGAGGATGTTTTAATTAATAATTTTCTTTAAATTATAGGTACAATTTAAAAGAGGAGACGACATTTATGAAAAAAGATTATGAGCAAATTATCAGCAGCTACAACGGTGGAGATTTAGATCTTTCAGGCTGCACAATCAAACATTTGGAACTCGGCAACATTGAAGGAAACTTGAACCTTTCAAAATGTACAATCGACAAATTGACAATCGGCTGGGTTAGCGAAACTTTAAACCTTGCAGGTGCAGAAGTTAAAAACTTTGCATGCCCGATTGATGCAAAAGTTGTTGATATGACAGGTGCAAAATTCAAAAAATTACCTGCTCACATTGGTGCTGACTATTTGACTTTAGAAAAAAGCACAGTAGAAAAATTGAACAGCGATATCAGAGTAAATACTTTGAATATCAAGAGCACAAAAGTAGAAGCTTTGCCAAAAGATATGAGAGTAAACAGACTTATTGTTGATTCAAAAGTTGCAAAAAATATCTCATTGATGGCAATGACACAAGCTGCAGATGTAGAAATTGACGGTTACAACTATGCACAGGTTACAGCAGCAGACAGTTTTAATTTCTGCAGTGTAGTAGAAGAAAGAGTTGAAGATTGCTGCGCTTGCTAAGCATTCAGATATAAATTCTTTAAATCAAAAGCGGTCAAACATGACCGCTTTTTTGTTGAAAATTTTATCGCAAACAGATTAAAAATATTCTATTTGATTTTTTTCAATGATGAAATAAAGTTGTTACGCTGTACATCACCGTCAACTTTTGTGAGGAATACCTGACAGTCTTTTTCGTCAGCATCTATCGGAGGAAGCTCTGATAATTCTGCTGCATAATAGTTGCTGTCATTGCGGCTGTTAAGCGGTATTCTGTTTGCGAGACTGTTAAGTGAAATATTTCTCAAAGCGCCTGCAAAACCTTTACCCTGATTAGAAAATTTTGTGTAAATTCTAAGCGTTGCATCACCGCTTTCTAATTCATATCGTCCGATAATAAAAGCGCTTAGTTGTGAAGCATAAGATTTTATTTTCATCATTTCTATGACGTTGTCTTTGAGATATAATTCGCCGGTTATTTTGTCAAAATTACCTTCAGGAATATTGACCATATCAGAGAATATTGCAGGGCTAATCATTGCAACGGGATTTCTAAATATTGCGGCAAATTTTAAGATATATTCTACAAGACCGACTTTTTGTATTGTACCGTCTTTAACCATAAATTTTATGGAACCGTTTAATTTTAAAGATTTGTCTGTGTTGAGAGAAATAAGTCCGCTTGCTTTTCCTGCAATTTCACGCGGCAAATTCAATATTGAAGTTGACATTATATCGGAATTTACGTCTTTTATCCCGAGAACAATGCTGTATAGATGTTTTTTCAAATCGCAATTAATTTTTGCTGATGTATGACCTTCCGCTATTTCAAATCTGTTTGAGAATACATTTAAAATACTGTTTTTGTCAAGCGTAAGGGTAGCTTTCACATTGCTAAAGTTAATGTCTTTGTATTTCCCTTTAATTACCTGTAAAACACAATTTTCTACGATAAGATTTGACAGGTCAAATGTCGGGGCAGCCGCGGCCGCATCATCTTTTTCAATATCTTCTTCTGATTGAACAGTTTCAATATTTTGCTGCATTTGCACTTCGTCGACAGGTGTATTCATTGATTGCAATATTCTGTCAATATCTACATCATCAAGTGTTAAATTGATATCTTTTATCACTATAGGAAATTTAATCGCATTTCTGATTTTACCTGAAAAATCATAACTTGTACGACGGTATTTCCCATTTGCGATTATATTTACCGTACCGTTGTTTGTTGAAATGCTGCCTTTTTTCAGGAACATACGTTGTGAAGGTATCAGAATTTTATCGGCTTCAAGATTACCACTGAGAACAGGATATTTTCCGTTGTTGTCATAGTAGTGCATGTTGCCGTAGAACTGGCCTTTTTTAAACATACGCTGTCCGATTAAAACATTTAAAAATTCACTCGGCAGCGGGTTTGGAATTTCAAATCCTATATCAAGAAGTTTATTTTTAGCTATATCAAAGTTACCTTTGAGAGTTAATATTGGTTTGAGTTTTGAGTTTCTGTTTATATCAGATGCGATATAATAATTAACTTCTTTTATATTAACAAGATTGTCCTCACAATGAATATTTGCATTGACGGCTCTGTCATAACCTGTAGGGCTGAGAGATGCACCGTCAACCAGAATATCATCACCTTTGGCGACCTTTCCGCCAAGCGTTACATCAATTTTATTATAGATAGATTTAACAATTATTTTTGAATTTGCTTTACCAACAAGAGTAATCGGTATACCTACAAGTTTTGACAGATATTTTTCAGTAAAATCGTTTGTCAATTTTGCGGTCATATCTATGTTTGTGTCAATAGATTTGAGATAGTCATCTACCGTACCCGTGAAGCTGAATGTATTATCTTTATTGTTGTCATAATAACCTTTGAAATCACTCAGCGTAATCGTTTTTTCATCAAGTTGAATTATGCCGTTGGTTAGTGTTGCAGGCAGATTGGCAAGCGGAACTAATTTGGTTTCCACTTTGTTAACTTTTACTTCGCCATCCATTCCTTTTTTATTAAATTTCAGTCCGAAATCAAAATCACCGTTCAGTCCGTCAAAATAAACAAGAATATCATTTATATTGTTTTCCACAATATTAGTTTGTAATAATTTTATTACATCAGGAATAAAAAATCTTTTTGCATAAACAAGAATTTCAAAATCTTTTTTACCTGCGTATGCATTAATAAACATTTTGGATTTATTGATATTCAGATTACAGTCATTTATGTATAAATGTTTATCTTTTATGATAACTTTATGTTCGTCTGCTATCGCAATATTAACTGTCTGATTATTTTTTACGACATCAATATTTATATCAAAATAAACAAATCTTTCTACCTTAAGATTATTGTTTACGCCGAGTTTTTTAGCGTTAATTTTTATTATGGTATCAGGGTTTATTTTGTAAACAATAAAACTGTTCTTCAAATATAAAACCGCATCAAAAAGATCTATTGTCCAATCGGATTTTTTTTGTTCCTTTTTTTCCTGCTGCTGTGGGAAGAGTGTACTTAATTTAGTAAAATCCACAAGCAGATTATCTGCACCGAATTTCCTTACCACAATTTCTTTGGAAAAGATTTTTTCAAAAGAAATAACTGTATCAAAATTTTGTGCAAACAAAATTTTATCGTCGCCTTTGTTGAGTTTGATTTTTTCTATTTTAAACCCGATTACGGGATTGAAATTGGTTTTCAAAACCGGATTTTCTATTTCCAATTCAACGCCGAGTGATTTGTTAAGGAGTTTTTCAACATTTTCTATCACCGTTTTGTTTGAAACAAGAGCCGGCAATACACGTATGTATAATGCAAGTGCTATCAAGTACAGCAATACAAGATATAAAGCAATTCGTGCAATTATTTTCATTGATCTTTTAATAACCATAACTATTCCCTATAAAAATTATACACCTCTTATTTTTATGATATCATGTAATCATGAAAAAGTTATTTATTCTAATCGGTTTAATTCTATTATTTCAAAATCTTAATATTGCTGTTAGCGCAGAAGGTGCTCCGACTGTATTTAGTGAAGATAACAAGACCTTTGGACTGAAAGATGCAAATGGTACGGTACTTGTTGAGCCTATTTATAAAAAGATGATAAAACTGGGCGATTCAGCTTACATAATAATGAATAAGAGAAACAAATACGGTTTAATGGATACTTCCGGAAATATACTTGTCGACCCGAGATACAGACACGTAGACAGAGTTCTCGGCAAATACGCTAAACTGGGAAATACATCCGATTACGGTCTGTATGATGAAACCGGCAAGGCAATAATTCCTGCTGAATACGATTCTTTGGACTTGCTTTTTGGCGGGATGATTTTGACTTATAAAAATTATCATTATGGTGTTTCAGATTTTTCCGGAAAAGTTCTGCTTGATAATTTGTTTGACGATATTTATATGCCTAAACCAAATATTATGAGACTGAAATATCAGGGGCAATGGTACGAAATTGAACAGGTTACAGCAGATACTTTGACTCTCCCTGATGACATTTATACAGTCAAAACGGACGAAAATTTTAAGGTAACTAACCTTGTTTCAAATACCGGAGTTATGTCAGGATATTCAGTACTAACATTTACGGATTATTTAATAAAAATATTCTCATCAATTTCACCGGCACATGAAGCAACAATTGATGAATTGATGCTTTCGCAAGGGGCCGATACAGTTAATATCCTTTTAAAATTCACATGGCTTCCGAAATATCCGTTTACTTACGCAAAAAATTATTATCGTACACTACGAAATCCTAACAACGGTCCGCTGTCTGAGGTAAGAACAAACTTGATAAGACAGATAAAATAGTAAGGGTAATAGTATGAAAAAGATTTTAGTTTTTGTTTTGCTGCTATTTATGTATTTTAATTCTGTAAAAGCAGAGGAGGAACCTGTTTTTTTACAGCTTGATACAACCAAAAATTTTAAATCTGCCGCACCGGATTATAATTCTAAAGCTGATATTAGAGTACTGCCGCAGGCCAAACAGGATAATCTTGAAAAAATTCTTTTTTATAACGAAGATGACAGATTTAAATCGAAAACTTTTTCAAGAAGCGCAGAAAAACATCTTGGCCGCACTACTTTTGGCACAACGTTTTCAAATGACGTAAAACCGGAAAATATGACTAACTCCTTAACTTTCTTTTCGAAATATCAACGAGAAAAGTTTTCGCTTAATTCAGCCTATAAACAGTCTCAAAACTTTACAGGTGGCCGGCCGACTCCCGGTGTCTTTTCAATTACTCCTGAATACCGCTTGAATGATTATTTTACCTTGCAAAATATCTATTCAAGTAATTTTTCAAATGATCAGAGGAAAAACGAAGTAGTACTTTCGGTTTACCCCATGAAAAATGAAAGAGTTAATTTTAGTCTTGGAGCAGGACAGATTTATTATAATGACAACAGACCCGGAAGTTCACAGTTTAATTTTTCTACCGGAATAAAATTCTAATAGCATAATCCTAAAATCTCAGCGGGATTTTAGAGCGATTAATTGCTTTATTACCATAACCGAAATTTGACAACATACGGCAGGTACTTGTATAAAAAATATTTTCATTCAATGTAGGACCGATGTTTACACAATTTACGGTCTTTTTTAGAAATTTATATTCAATATAAGGAACAAATAATCCGTTTTTCTCAAATATTTTTGTCTGTTTAAATGAACTTATTTTAAAGTTGTTTATAAAAATAATACGATATTCTTTTTCATCCTTAAAATGCGGATTTTTGAAAAACAAACTTATAATACTTAAAATATCAATCAGTTCAAACAGAAGATCCAGTTCTTTGTCCGAATTTTTTTGAGTTTTTTTCGCTTTTTCCAATTTCTCAAACTGTCTGTTCCACTTTTCAAATATCTGTTTTAAAACTTCTGTCTGTGTGTTTTCGGCATATATTATGTTTCCGTATACGGAATGAAATCCTTGCTTTTCCATATCATTAATCAATTCACGCTTGCAAAAACCTATGTTATATCCTGTATAACTTTGCCCTTTAGAATAGTTGTTCCATAAGATAAGGTTGTCACCGTCTGTTGAAAACGAAATTGTATAATATTCGTATTTGTAATTAAAATTATCCTCGCCGTTAATAATATTTTGATACTTGCTGTCAAAATGTTCCCGCACCTTTTCAAACAGTTTTTGATTTAATTCAGGCATTTTATCTATAAGATTGACAATAAGCTTATAGGAATATGTAACTTCTTCTTTGTCATTAAGATAGAGCGCATTGGAAAATCTTATTGTGCCGGATTCCAGTATGCTTAAAAGTTTTTCCGGTTTTGTGTAATGGTACAAGGTGCTGTTTGAGCCGTCATCAAGAAACTTTTTTACCTTAGGAATTTTTTTCAGCAAACCGTCATAATCTATCATATTATCAACTCCCGCGAATAAAACAAATATCTATTAACATTATAACATATATTTTGTGTGAATATTAACAATTGTAAACATTTGTGTCAATAAAATGCAAAATTTTATTTTCAGGTACATTAACATGCATACGATATGAAACATTTATCCTGATGGAAGGCAAATATATATGATTCAAAATATTATAAATTTTGGATACTCTACAAATATTTACCGTAATAAGAATACAGGCAGCATTCAACAGAAGCCTATGCTTGCGCGTACTCTGGCAAAGGATACAGTATGCTTTACCGGCATGTCTCAGCCTTCTTATTACAAAACAGTTTTTGAATATCTTTCAGCTGAAATACTTAATAAAAATAAAAAATACCAGATTGACGGCAGCCTGCTTTCTGCAAACAATATAAAAACGGGTATAGACAGACTGTTTAAACTAAACAGAGTTTATGGCCCGTATATTGAAAGTCTTACTGATAAAATCAAATGGAAAAATTATATTCCTGAAGATATCCGTCAATATTCCGTAAATAAGATAAACGAAGCGCGTGTTGCAAGACTGCATCAATGGCACTCATTCCTTGAAGCTCCGGAAAAATTTCCTCAAACAGAAGAAACCAAAAAACTTACACAATATTTTCATGACGACCCTTCCGTTAAATTTCTTGTATGGCATTCTATAAATAGCGAATTAAAGGCAACAAACAGACATATCCCTGTGCCTTTTGACCCCAAAGCACTATTGGAAACCCTTGTCGGATTTGAGAAAATTGACCCGAAAGACAGGGCTGTCAGATGCGCATCGCCGTCATTTTTGGAAATTTATACACACAGACTCCGCGACAACCTGCTTGTGGATAAAGGATTGTCGGATAATTCGGCTGTCTGGGTAAAAATACCTTCTATAAAAAATGATCCGTTGCATAAACCGGAAAATGTTCATACATTAGAAATTTTGAGTAACAAAAACTGGTGTACGCGCTCAAGTGTTGATAAAGCTGAAGCAGCGCTTGAAGACGGAGATTTTTATATCTACCTTGAACGTGATAAAAACAGACTCTGGCAGCCGCAAATCGGCATGACAACACTTAAAGGTAAAATAGACCAGATTCAAGGCGGCGAAAATAACAATATTATTCCGCTGAATATGCTGGAAAAAGTTAAAACATTTATCAAAGAAAAAAATCTCAAATGCAATTCAGATATTATACCGGAAGGTCCGAAAGCCTTGCAGCAAATTTTGATAAGCGAAAAATTATCAGAACACAGCGACATTCTGGGCAAAAACTTTGAAAAAGCCATTAAGGAAAATGATAATTTTGCTATCTTCAAATTTTTAGGCAAAAGTGTTGATAGAATGCCTGATGATACTCTGGTTATAGACTCATACAAACCGTCTTGTCTTGTGAATGCCAAAAGTGGAATATCAATTCCTTATTCAATGCTGGGTATAAATGAAGATGCACTGCTCGGCAGCGTAAGTAAAATATCAGGTGATTTAACTCTATGTCACAAAAATCCGCTTTTTGCTTCATCTTTAAAGGTTTTCCCACAATCACTAAAAAGCGTGTCAGGCAGGGTTGTTTGTACTCAGGAACAGTTTAGTAAATTTAAAGAAGATATACTAAGAGTGGTTAATAACGATACAAGCAGAATTATAGTCCGACAGTAGTATTTCTCACAAGAATTTCAAAGTTTAAATAGACTGCAAATATCGACCATAGAAGATATGGTATCAGAAGCAGCGAAGCCGCCCGGGAAAATTTATAAAAGGATATAATCGTTAACCCCAAAAATAAAATCAGTAATACGAGAATAACGTATGCTGCTAGTATATTCTGCATTCCAAAGAATACGGGTGTCCAGGCAAAATTCAGGAGCATTTGTATGGTAAAGAATATAAGCGGTAAGATTTTTGCTTTGCTGAACCCGTTTTTCAAGAACAGGAATAACGATATAGCAATTGTAATATATAGAATTGTCCAGACCGGAGCGAAAATCCAATCCGGCGGACTTAACGGCGCTTTGTCCAAATTGTGATACCAGAGCATATTTTTCATCATAGATTGATTATTTAGAATATTATTCTATAAAACATCCCTCAATAGATGAATTTTATGCGTAATTAAAATTTAAAAAAATATCCATATAGTGAACTGTTGTTATCAAAAGGCAGTAAGAAGTTAATAGGTGACTAAGTGATTAGGTGATTAAGTGACTAAGTGGTTACAAAATTGTGACCTGTGAACAGTAAACAGTGAACTGTTGTTATCAAAAGACACTAAGTTACTAAGGCACTAGGGCACTGTGATTGTGACTAAGTGATTAGCGGATTTGCGGACGGATGGAGCGAAGCGCGAGCCGGCAGAGGGCGAAACGGCGACGCGAAGGCGGCGGCGTTGCAGACCCGTTTAACGCCGGCGAGTAAGACAGCGAAGTGAGCAAATCCGGGTAGCGAGCAGATTGAGCAAGCCGAGCAGAGGCACGAGAGTAACGAGAGACGAGCAACAATCAACGGAAACGTTGAGTTTTCGTTGTTGTTGCGAGCGGTGCCGTCTAATGCGAGGCGCAGTTGTGCGCTAGCACTACAGGCGAAACTCTGCGAGCGTGAAGCAAATCCAAGACAAGTGACTGAGTGACTAAGTAGATACAGGAATAAGGCTATGAGATTATTTTCTCGTTACCTGATTTTTTAACCACTTAATCACTTAATCACTTAGTCACTTAATCACTTAGCGCCTTTTTTAAAAAGGGGGGTTGCTATTTTGCGAAAGATACGGTATAATACTTGTATGAGCAATTATTTAGCAAGAATAGTTATGGATATTGAGGATTTAGCGGGGGTTAACCTAAAACTTGACAAAGCCGCAAACCATTGTGCCGCAAGGCTTTCAGACGTCGGGGGGGGGGCTCACTTACTCCAATTGTAAACTTTTCGCAATATTATTCCCGTTGCATTTTGACACAGTTTGCTCACGCGCCGTCCCGCAGTGGTTTGAGCGCAACGCATCAGAACCGCGACTTTGCGGGATCTCAAAACACAAGTTGAATACTTGTGACAAAACATATAAACCAAACAAAGGTGGTTTAATAAATAGAATTATTGTACAATATAGATTATTAAGGAGAATTGTATGAAATATAATTTAATAAAACTAGATAGTACTAAAAAAGGAGATGTAACCATGAAACAAAACAATGTTAATGATGAGCAACAACTGTTGCATTCCCTTCGCCCTCTGGGAGAAGGTGGCCGCAGGCCGGATGAGGGTTTAAAGGAAACCGTGCGATGCAACAGCGATGAGATCCTGAAACAGTCTTGGTTGCTCGCGTTAAACGGGTCTACGGGCTGCTCCGCCGGCTCCACGCCGCCGTGTGCGCCCTTCGCCCTCTGCTCGCAATCCGCAGTTCAGGATGACGGGACTCGTCACAAAGCCGCAAAGCCGGCCTCATGTAAATCCTTAGTGCCTCAGTGCCTTCTCATGTCATCCCGCAGCGGTTTGAGTGCAGCACACCAGAATTGTTGCCTTGCGGGATCTCAAAAACGCAAAGCCGCTTTCACTTTGGCTGAGGTTCTGATAACTCTGGCAGTAATAGGAATAGTGGCCGCTCTGACACTTCCGGGGCTAATCCAAAATCATAACGAAAAGGCATGGTCTACGGCTAAAGACCTCTGGGAAAAGAAACTAACCGAAACAGTCCGCCGCATGAACACAGATGGCGTCATGACAGGACATGACTCTACAGAGGACTTTATGGATACTTTCAAACAATATATGAAAGTAATCAAAACCTGTGACAACACAGATATTAATAAATGCTATTCACCGAAAGTCGTTACAACTGGTAAGAACGACGACCCTATGGAAATTGAAACAGATTCTTTAACCTCTGCATCAAGCATGGGATTAAAAGAATGGCAGACTAATACTAATACAATGTCGTTTGTTGTTGCGGACGGAACAACAGTGATTATGGCATACCAGCCGGAATGTCCGTATGCTGACCCTATAGAAGATACAGGTAGTCAAGTAAGCTGCATGGGGTATATGGTAGATGTAAACGGAAAGAAAGGGCCTAATAGAGTTGGTAAGGATATTCAATTATCTTCCGGCGTAGCGTTCTCAACTTGCGATAACCCGATTGGTGACATGTGCTGGAGTACGGACTTTGCTGCAAATACAGCAATAAACACTTGTGATGACACAACATACGATCCAAATGGCTCAGCGAATGGATATTGCGATAGAAATTATTGGGCGGGAGCAGTAAAATCCTGTAGAGATAAAAACATGACACTACCAACGAGAACGCAACTAGCACAATTAGCAAGTAATCTATATGTAGATAGCAACGGAGATGAAGTAACAATAGGAACGAACGAAGATAACTACAGCCTAAAAGTAAAAGACGAATATAGCCAAAATTTCCCTATTACTCTTGGCTACCACTACTGGTCCAGTGAGGAGTACGATGCTGACCGCGCGTATGGCCGGCACTTTCGCGCTACCGGCACGAACGGCAATGACGGTAACTGGTACGGCAAGTACGACGACTACGGCCGCGCTGTTTGTATTTCCAACTAAGGACATTGGCCTTAGTTGGACGTGACTAAGTGATTGAGTGACTAGGTGATTAAGTTTCGTAGGGGGGCAAAGCGCTAGCGTGCCCACCGCTTTTACCGTCGGATTTGTAAATCCGACCTACTTTTGAGATCCCGCAAGGTGTCAATTCTGGCGTGATGCACTCAAACTGTTGCGGGATGACGGAAAGAGTCATGTGCGTCTTTAACGGTTTCTTTTGATCCCTCACCCTAACCCTCTCCAGCAAGGGGCGAGGAATATTTTATCGGCAATGTGAAAATTTTCTCATTGCCTTATTCCTGTAACCACTTAGTCACCTAATCACTTAATCACCTAGTCACTATTAACTCCTCACCGTGTCCACTTGAATATTTTTTTATATATGCTAAAATTATTTTCTGAGAGAGGTTATTGTGAGAAAAAATATTCTTAATATATTTTTAGACAAGTTATACGGTTTCCCGCTCTGGGTTAAGCAGGTTATTTTTGTTAAACTTAAACGCGATCTGGAAAAACATAACTTTAACACTATATGCGAAAACAGTTTTTCTATGTACTGTCCGACCATAACTTTTGCCGGCAAAACAGAATTGACCGATAAAAAATGCGGCTTTGACAGCAATATTTACAACTTTCTTGAATATTGCGAAAATGATTTTTCTATGCTTGATATTGCGTTGACAAACTTCTGGTCTATGGAAGAAGTAGCCAAATATTTCGAGTTCTGCGCCGAACAAAAATTCGTCACCATGCCGGACTCAAAAGAGATTTCGGCAATGAGCGGGTTTATTGCAGGGAAATTCCGCATTGGTGAATATTTTTTGCATAAAGGCAGCATTAATCAGGAACAACTGGATAAGGCCTGCGAAACCGCAAAAAATTCCGATAAAAAATTCGCAAGCATTCTCGCGGATTTAGGGTATATCTCTTATAACGACGCTATTTCCGCTTTAATGCTGAAAGAGGAAGCTCAGACACGTTTTGTACTGGATTACAACATTACGCCTAAATGCGAATGCACCGCAACTCCGGAACAAACCGCAAACAAAGAAATTGAAGCACTGAAAGCAGAAAATGCACAATTAAAACAAAAGTTATCACAGTTATTAGGATTGATAAAAAATGACAGCAGAGATTTTGATTAAATATATACGCGACGGACTTGTCGAGCAGGAACATTACGGATATCTGATGGTTTCTGACAAAAAACGTATCATTGACAGCCATGGAGATACAAAAGATACTCCGTTTTATCTTCGCTCCTGCGCAAAACCATTACAGGCAAGTTTAATTATTGATTACGGTGTGGACAAATATTTTGACCTGACTTCAGAAGAAATAGCGCTTTGCTGTGCGTCTCATGCCGGCGAAGAATTACACGTCAATACGGCAAAAAAATTCCTTGAAAAAATCGGGCTTGATGAAAGCTATCTCAAATGCGGATTTCACAAACCTATTTCTCACAAAGAACAGGAAAAATTACTGCTGACCAACAACCATGAAACCATTTTCCATAATAACTGTGTAGGCAAGCATATAATGATGCTGGCGATTTGCAAGATGAAAAACTGGGGCTTACAAACCTATGATGAGCCGGAACATCCGCTGCAAATAGCGATTAAAGAAAAAATCAATGAATTATGCGAGGTTAAAAGAGAATATCCGGTAACAAAAGACGGCTGCGGTGTTCCTATTATGTCTATGCCGTTAAAAAATATGTTAATCGGATACTTAAATCTTTTTACTGACCCTAAATATGAAAAAATTAAAAACGCATTCCTGAATCATCCGTACATTATCGGCGGAGAAAACAGGCTTGATACCAAAATAATGGAAAATTCAGAAAATCTTATTGCAAAAGTCGGCGCCGGCGGACTTTGTATCGTGGTAAATATTGAAAAAGAAGAAGCTCTTGTTGTAAAAATTTCTGACTGCGATATGAAGGCAAGAGAAATAGTCACACTTGATACGTTAAAAAATCTTCACTGGGCCGACATTGAGGTTTCCCATGAGATAACAACCCTGCACGGAGAAGTTGTCGGCGAGATTGTCAGCGTGCTTTAAACTTTACAATATTTCGCCGTCAAACCACTCGTTAACATCTCTTTTGTAGGCATCTATTGTGCCCTGATTTAATTTTTCTTTTTTCGCGGATTTAAGCCCTTCTTCAAACAATTCGCGTGCGGAGTCAAGCACAATATCGGACTTGTTATCGCCTGCAAACATGGCCATTTCGTACAAACGGCGTTTAGTCAACCCGTTCATAACTTCACCCGATGTGATTGAGCGGTTATAGGTAATATTTGCTGCCGCTACATCCATATCACCGTCAATTAAGGCATCACGCAAATCCTCACACGCATCGCTGTTGAATGTTCCTGCTCCACGACTGAACACAAAATCAACAAGCGCCTGTTTCTGTTTTTGCGAAAGTCCTTCATACACATCAGACCCGACTGATTGGCGTATTGCATTCTCAGCCTTTAACAAGTCCTGCGCAAGAAGTTTATACACTTCGACATCGCTCAATTTACGATCTTTATAATATTTTTGTTCAAAACTTGTATTGATTAAATGTCCGTATCCGATTGTCGCATTGCCGACCTTATCATAAAATACTTTATGAACATCTTTTTCGCCCTCAAAGTCTTTTAAATCCTCAATAAACTGTTTACTAAATCCAAGGAGTTTAGCGACATCAGCGGAACTTGAAGGATTACCGACGTTAAACCGCTCCGGTATTTTTATCTTCTGGCCGATACTTAAACCTTTGTTTGCATTTAGTCCGTTAAGACTTGCAAGTTCACCTGCTCTAAGCCCGTATTTACGCTCAAGACTGTATAATGTTTCGCCCTTTTGCACTGTATGCGTTTGAGGTTTTAGAGTAAGATGATTTTTTTCATAATTTTGCGGCCTGTCAACATTCTCCGGTTTTTCTGCCGGCTTTTGCGACGGTTTATCCTGAACAGGTTCAGCATTAAAGTAGCTTGAAATACCTTTGGCAAGGTTTGACGCAAATGTATATTGAAAACCTTCATCTTTAAGTTTTTCAATATCATCTTCATTAGTCAAAAATCCTGCTTCAATAAGCACTGACGGAATAGAAGCACCTGATTTCAAAACGCCTAATCCCCGATCATCCTCTTTAGTTTGACAGGTTTCAGAATCAATATCAGGCCCTTTTTCAAGATGCTGTTCTATGGTTTTCGCCAGACGTGCATTATTCTTGTTGCCATCCCGATAAATAATCTGCTGGCCGTTAACATCAGTATCTTTTGCAGAATTACAGTGAATACTGACAAACATATCAGCTTTATATTTTTCTTTAGCATCCATAATATTTATGGCTGACCCGTTCATATAAACAACTTTTGCGCCGCTAAGCGACAAAAGCGGAATAAGTTTTTTGACAAGAGCATCATTTGTGCTCCATTCTTCAACAATATTACCGTCATTATCTTTATTTGCACTGCCGGCATCAAAGAAACCGTTATTCGGGTTGTAACCGCCGTGGCCGGCGTTGACAATTATTGTATAACCGTCTAAATCGCCATGTCCTATAGGGTTGTAAACCTTGACATTAGCCGTTATTTTGCCGTTTTTATCAAGTACGGGGTCAGGCCGCCCTTCGGGTCTGTTTTCCCTGATAGCTGTACTGTCCGCATCCAGACGCAATCGGCCGCTGGTTGTTTTTTTGTTCCCGATACGCACAGTACGCTTATCTCTTGCGGCTTGAAGTTCTTTTGCATGCAGAGCTTCATAATCCGATATCATGTTATTAATCATTTTATCCATTTTTCCGGTTGAAACCCAGCCAAAGGACTCAAACTGATCATTCAATTCTGCTGTAAAGGCATTTCTTACGTAGTCGGTTGCAATAGTATTGCCTACTTTTGCGGATAAGGTGTCCATAATATGATTTACGGCCGCTTTTCTGTCCTCATCACTGCTTCCCCACTCATCACAAATCATCTCTATCAGAGATTCGTTTTTAGAAATACTGTCGTAACTTTTTATAACATCAATAACATTATCCTTATTAATTTGCATCAATGTTTCTGTAAAACTGTCTCTGCCAACGGCCGCAATTTTATTTGAAAGTTTTTTCAATGTTTGCGCGATTTCTTTAGGAGACTTAGTAACTTCTTGCGGCACTTCGTATTCTGCGTCCTCATCCGGCAATATAGTGTATTCATTATCCGGCTTGTTTTCCGGTTTTGGTTTTGGCATAACACTTACGGCACTATCCGCTTTTTTCGGCGGAATACGAAGGTTTTGGCCGGCACTTATAGCATTATCTTTCCCTATACCATTGTATTCTCTTAATTCATCAACAGAAATACCGTATTTTTTTGAAATAGAATACAGTGTTTCTTTTTTTGCAACTGTGTGAACATTTTTTTGTTTTTCCGGCTCTTTACCTTTTGAACTGCCGCCTATACCAAATATAGCCATGAAAATTCTCCACTACACTACAGTATGAAAAACGGCACTTTTTTTGAAAAACTTTAGAAAAATACGGGTAATGTTAAGAAGATTAAAGATTGTAAAAGCACTAAGGCAATAATGGGTTAATTAAGTCGTTAAGACGCTAAGACGTTAAGACGTTAGGACGTTAAGTTCGTTAATAAAAATCAGGTAACGCAATATTTATGCATTGCCTAATTATGAAATTCACTTAATCACCTAGTCACCTAGTCACTTAATCACGTCCAACTAAGGACTTTGTCCTTAGTTGGAAATACAAACAGCGCGGTAGTTGCTGTAGCGCTTGTAGCTCCAGCCATTGCCACTACCATCCGTGCCGGTAGAGTCGAAGTACCGGCCGTACGCGTCGTCGCCAACAGGGCCCTCTTCACTGGACCAGTAGCCGTAGCCGAGAGTGATTGGGGGATTATCTTTGTATTCGTCCTTTACTTTGAGGTTGAATTTGTCTTCTGTTGCTCCTATCGTTACTTCATTTCCGTTGCGATCAACATATAAATTGCTTGCTAATTGAGCTAATTGTGCTCTTGTTGGCAGGCTCATTCCTTTCTCTTGACAGGTAAGTTTCGCTCCTGCCCAATAGTTTGTAGAACAATTGCTTCCATGCATTTCTTCCATATCTTCATATTCACTTCCTGCACATGTGTCAATTGCTCTATTCGCTTGAAACTCTGTACTCCAGCACATGTCTCCTATCGGGTTATCGCAAGTAGAAAATGCTACGCCGGAAGATAATTGAATATCCTTACCAACTCTATTAGGCCCCTTCTTTCCGTTTACATCTACCATGTAGCCCATACAGCTTACTTGACTACCTGTATCTTCTATAGGGTCAGCATAAGGGCATTCCGGCTGATATGCCATAATCACTGTTGTTCCGTCCGCGACAACAAAGCTCATGGTATTTGTATTGGTTTGCCAGTCGCTTAGGCCCATACTAGATGCAGTGGTAAGGCTGTCTGTTTCAACTTCCATAGGTTCTTCGTTGCTTCCTGTTGTTACTACTTTAGGTGAATAGCATTTGTTAATGTCTGTATGGTCACAGGTCTTTATTACTTTCATATATTGCTTGAAAGTGTCCATAAAATCTTCTGTGGTGTTGTGTCCTGTCATGACGCCGTCAGTGTTCATTCTTCTGACGGTTTCGGTAAGTTTCTTTTCCCAGAGGTCTTTAGCCGTAGACCATGCTTTTTCGTTGTGATTTTGGATTAGGCCAGTCAGGGTCAGGGCGGCAACAATGCCGATAACCGCGAGGGTGATTAATACTTCAGCCAAAGTGAAAGCGGCGCGCATTCCTCGCCCCTTGCGGGAGAGGATAGTTGGACTTAACGAGCGTTTAGCGAGTTTAGTCCTAACTTGGTGAGGGGTCATGTCGGTCTTGTCGCATTGGTAAGACCCCTCACCCGAATTTCTAAGCTCACATTCGTTCGCTAACAAATTCTGCCCTCTCCCGCAAGGGGCGAGGGTATTTTTTACCGTTGACCGTGCTTCTTTAGCGGTTGCCAAAGTGTAAGAGCGGACTTGTCCGCCTTTAGCGGTTTCCCCGTGTGTAAGAGCAGACTTGTCTGCACCCTCATCCGGCCTTCGGCCACCTTCTCCCAAAGGGCGAAGGGAATGTAGCGACTGTTGTTCGCCTTGTTTCGACATCTTACTCACTTCACTCACTCTACTCACTTCACTCACATTTGATGTGTAAGAGTGGACTTGTCCGCCAGACTTCGTCTGCCAGGCTGGCCAGCCTTTTGTGGCCAAAATTATAGCAAGTTTAGGCATACAATTCCTCCTTATGATATGTACATATTGTGTTGTATACAACTTTAATGTGTTAAATACAACACATATCATAAATTCTTTTTCTTGCGTTGTCAAGTCCCTTATAATATAAGTATATGGACGAAAAAAGCTATATCAAAGCGCAGCTTGCCCTAAAACAAATGACTATGAGCAAGCTTGCAGAAAAAATGTCGGAACTTTCAGGTAAAAAATACACGCGCGATAGTATTAACGGGAAATTCTATCGCGAAAGTTTGTCCGTCAAAGAAATGAAACTAATCGCTAAAATCCTTAATTTTACTATTGAATACAAGAGTCTTTAATTATCTCACTTTGTTTTCTTCGCCGCGTAAAAGGCGTCCGATGTTTTCCCGATGCAAATAAATAATATATATTGCTCCCAGCAGGCAGTACGCAACATAAGCCAGACGGCCGTCCAAAAAGTACATCAGAAACGGTGATATCGCAAGTGCAATAATTGAACCTAAAGACACATATTTTGAGAAATAAGTAATCACAGCCCATATCGCCGCAATAATTAACCCGACCTGCCAGTTTAGCGCAAGTATTGTTCCCACACCTGAAGCAACAGACTTTCCGCCTGTAAAATTTAAAAATATAGATTTACTGTGCCCCAAAATAACCGCGACCGCCGCAACTACAGGTAATAAACCTATCGCCGTAAAGCTTCTGGCAAATATTGCCGCAAGCACAACCGGCAATGCGCCTTTAAATGCGTCAAGCAAAAGGGTAATAAAAAACCACTTTTTGCCCATCACTCTTTTAACATTCGTTGCGCCGGTTGACCCTGAACCGATTTTTCGGATATCTTCGCCCTTAAATGCCTTTACTATAATATATCCGGTAGGAATTGATCCGATTAAATATGCGCCTATTGCAACAGCCAGAATTTCAATAATTTTTTCCATTGTCTATCCTCTTTAAAATGAACTTTTACAGTAGTAATTTCGTATAAAGTATAGCATAACGGACTCATTGTAGCAATAAAGTAACAAAAATTGAAAAAATATTGATTTTAATATAGAATTTCATTAAATAGCAGGTCAATATGAAGAAATTTTTAACTTGTTTATTCTGTGTACTTTTAGGATTGGCGCAAATCTCATACGCGGCCGATATATTTACCGATTACGATTTTTCGGATGAGGCACAGGCCGAATTTGACCGTACGCACCAAACAACAACTCCGCCTGCAACTGAAAACAACGCCACAGATCCCGCTCAAAAAATGCAGCTTAAACAGGAACGCCATATACTTAAAGGGCGTGAGGAGAAAACCGAAGAACAGCCTGTTGAAGTTGAATTTGAGCGAAAAAATTATATTTTACCTGAAATTCAGGGAACAAAACAGCCTGTATACGAGGGGTATGTTGTAACAGTACCGGAAGGTAATGTTTTAAACATCAGACTGCAATCCGGTATAAGTTCCGGAAGTCTGGATGTAAATGACAATATAACCGCCGCACTCTCGCAGGACTGGCAGTATATGGGGAATTTAATTGCGCCGGCCGGCAGCCTTGTGTATGGAGTCGTAACAGATGTTAACGCCGCCGGATACGCTTATGGCGCCGGAGGACTTGAAATAACATTCAACAGAATAATGACACCTGACGGCACAACGTACGATATTGCGACTCAACCGATCAGTCTTGAGAGCGAAAGTCAGAGAGCTAAAAATATGACCCGTGATGTTTTGATAGGGGCCGGCATCGGAATTCTGGCCGGTTTGCTCGGCGTGGCATTTTCCGGCGGAGATAATTTCGGGCGTAACATGGCGGTATTCGGCGGTATAGGTGCTGCAACAGGTGCCTTGAGAGGTGCCGCACAGCGTGGTCAGGATGCCAACATTCAGGCGGATACTCCGCTGCAGCTAATTCTCACGCAGCCGGTCAAAGTCAATGTTTACCAGTCTTTGTAACATTTGATTTGTTCGAATAAATATGTTATATTTAAACAAAAGGAATGAATAGTATTATGAAACTGAATAAAAGAATAATTACAATAGGTTTAATAATTCTCGCAGCAGCGATTATTTTAAAGGTCATCTGGATGGGGCTTTCAAATATTAAAATCGACGACTTTAAGCCGGCCGGTGTTGTGTTTGTCATAGATTCTTCCGCATCTAATCAGGAAAAACTGCCGGAGCAGAAAAAGTTACTCAAACAAATCTGTAATATTCTGGATCCGGAAGATCAAATAAAAATCTTGAGAGTGTCAGAAGATGCATATTTAATCTATGAAGGTGCGCCGACAAACGGAAGCGGAATAACAAAAGCAATGGATGCGTTCACTCAGTATGACGCAAACGATTACGGTACAGCTTATGGTGTCGGGCTTAAAAAAGCCTTTAACCACTGTTTGAACATGAAAAAATCAGGTCTTGTCCCTGCAATTGTTGTCATAGGCGATCTTGAAAACGAAGGCGCTGTAGAAAAACAGATTGACTGGAAGCTTTTGCCTGAAAATGTTAAGAGTGTTCTTGAATACGCACCGGATCTATCTATGATGTTTCTAAACGCGCATCCGGCAAAACTTGATCTTGTCAAAGAAACTCTGACTCCTGTTCTCGGTGAAAAACATCTTATTGTTGCGCCGGAACAAACCAGCGATAAAGCAATAAGAAGTTTCTTGACAGCTATCGGAAGATAATTTACAAAATGAGGTATAATATATGGCTATAATTATTTCTACATCAAAACAGGAAAAAGTTTTTTCCGATAAAGATATGATTAATGTCGGCACAAATCCAAATTGTGACTTTGTCCTTGATTTTGATTTCGACATTCTGCTTACTGTTCAATACGACAGGGCAAGCAACAAATGTGTTATCATCAACACTTTCCACAACGACAGGATTTTGTTCCGCGGTCAGCCGATACAAAAAGTTGAAGTCGGAAGCGTCTGCAAACTTATGATTGCAAATTCCGACGAGTTTATAAGTGTTAAACTTCTGGCTCAAGAAGCACAGCCGGCGGCCAAAACGGTTTCGTCCATTGCCAGAGAAGATTTTACGGAGGACGATATAAAAGGGCTTTACGGTAAAGATGTTAATGCAGCGACTAAAGTTAAAATCGAAAGTCAAAAAGAAATTATTGAAAAAGACCGCGTAGCCATAATTAAACAGGTGGGATTTACTATTTCCAACCTGAAACAGAAATTGACCTCCTCAAGAAGAACAGGTATATTTCTGCATGTTTTAATGTTTTTTGCGGCACTTTTATCTTCCTTCGGACTTTCAAATTATCTTATGGGGCTGCAAATCAAAGAAACTGCGGCATATATGCATCTTCCGACAAATATAAAAGTATGGATTGTCTATACATTACTTGTTTACGGCATTTGTTTGCTGCTTAAACAGGGTGTTTATCTGTTTTTGCAGGGAAAAGTCAACACAAAAATGTCGCCAACCGCTCATATTGCTCAGAATTTCATGATAGGCTTTTCTTTGCTTTTCATAATCGGTATTTATGCAATAAACCTGATTTACTACAGGAATGTAAGTGATTTTATTACATTTGCACTGTTTATGTCCCTGTTCTTTACCGGTATAATGGCTGTTCTTGCAATATCTTGCGGCTATTTCAAAAGTGTCGGTGCTGAAAATTCCGCGGCGCTTGACAAATATGAATACAGAGAAGATTTTGAAGATGTGTTGAAAAAATACAGATTATGGATTGACAGGTATATAAACAGTTTAAGCAGTACCAAAATTCAATACATAAAAGACAAATTATTTAATCTCCAGTTGAAATCTGTCGGCGAAATAATAATCGGGATTATAACGGCACCGTTTCTTGCTTATGGTGTATCTAACACTCTTGCAATGTGTTTTCCTGAAGCAGCAGGCTGGATAAGAATTTCAGGGCTGCGTTTCAGTCCTGTATTTCTTGTTCTTGCGACTTTCTTAATCATTTTCGCATTTTTCTCTTTTGTAAATGCGTTTTTTGCCACAAAAAAAATACAGGGTTCACAGGTTATTAAACAGGATGGGTTCAGCGAATTTATGGAACACGGGGTTTCTATATACGGGCTTGAAGGCGTGAGAAAAATCGAAACCGAAAAAAATCGCGCTCTTGCCATTGCCTGCGCAATTATCTTCATAGAATTTGCAATGAACGTATCTTATTTTATGACAGAAATAGGCGGCGATTTGCAAGGTATGTTTTTGAGTTTAGTTGCGGCACTTGTTCCGACAGCATTGCTGATCGCGGAAACACTTATGTTAAGTCAGACAAAATTTGAAATAAATGCCTGCGATGAACTCCTGTCTAAAGTAGATAAAGACTAATTATGAATGCTATAAAAATAATTCTGATAATACTATTCATATTATTAACAGCTTTTGCCTGTGCAATAAACCCTAAAATGCACAAGCCTGTTGTTGTGACGGATTTAAACTACAGGATAGAAGAACAACAACCACAAGGCCCAAAAACAACGACCCAAACACCGAAATACAGTGTTGAGCCGGTTGTACAGCAGGTTAAAACAACTCAACAACCGCAGCAAAAAGTAATTGTTCAGGTTATAGAAGAACATATTCAGTCCTCACCTAAAACAGTTCAAACGCAAACGCCGGCCGTTAAAACAGTTACGCAAACAGTAAATCAGCCTGCTGTGACAAATCAAAATCAAGAACTACTTCAACGTGTTCTGAAAAATACAGAAAGTAATCAGCAAACGCCGGTTAAAACGGTTAAAGAGAACACACAGCCTGTAAAAGTTGTTGAAAAACCCAAAACACCGATTAAAACCGTTACTGTCAACACAACTCCGCTCACCGAGGAAGAAGAAATTATCGCGTGGAACAAATGGCGGAGCGATTTACAAAATCAGGTAATGCGTGATTCTAACATAAGTGCGCCTTACGGAACAACTTTCAATTTTTCATTCACAGTAGATAAAAACGGCAATGTTTCAAACATTAATACGTGGTCTGTTGACAACAACTACACCCCGCTTGCCAAGCGCGTAATAAAACCAATTTTGACAAGTTATCAGCATACTGCTATACTGAAATTTCCGGAAAGGACTAAGAGAACTATTGTGAATGTTACAGGCGGTTTTACTATATCCAATGTCGACAGATACTCAACACCGGCGGATTATTCGGATTATGAAAGGATTTACAGATGAAAAAATTCATGATTATAATACTGATTCTTGCACTAATCCTTTTGACGGCAATTGTCGCAAAGGTTAACCCCAAAATGCACAAAACCTTTCAGATTGAAAGAATTATAATCAAAAAAGGAGTTAACTAATTGAAGTACAGATGTAAAGACTGCGGAGCAGTTTATGAGGAAAAAATTGAATACTGCGAATGCGGGAACAATACATTTGATATTCTGGAGCCAGCCGCACAAAAACCGCTAAAATCCCCTGCGGACAAAGGTTTAATAATCTCATGGGCTTTTTTCGGGTTATGCTTGCTGCTTTCTCTGATAATTTTATTTGTCATTCCAAATGGCGGAGCAAAAACACCGCAAACCAAACCGGCTGCTAAAACTGAAATTAAAAAAGAAAATATTCCGGACATTGATGCCTTATGGAAAGACCCTGTATTACCTGAACCGGAGCCGGAACCTGCGGAAACAGCGCCTGAGCCGGTTGTAATTATTCAAAAAATAATCAAAAGGATTGAAACGCCTGTTCAAACGCCACCTGCGGCAAAACCTGCTGCCTCCAAAACCGAACAGCCAGTTCAACAATCTAAACCTGTAGTGCAAAGCACACCTGTTCAAAAACCTGTTTCTCAAGCAATACAGAAACCGGCCGTTCAATCTGTGCAAAAGCCGGTTGTAAAAGAGCAGCCCGTCAAAAAAGAACAGCCAAAAGTCTCAAAACAGCTTGATTCCTCAGTCATTAAATACAGAAATATTTTGCGCGAAGTTTTATTGTCAAAACTAAATGTCGGCAGCATATCCGGCAGCGGAACATGTGTTATACAATTCAGCGTTGACAGTACAGGTAAACTGATAAACAGAAAATTTGCCGAATATGCCAACAACAAATCTATGAATGACGCGATTTATTATATGATGATGAGTGTGCCGAAATTCCAGCCGCCGCCTGCTGCATACAACGGTGAAACCTTTAAGATTAAATTCACCATAGATAACGGTGCGTACGAAATAAGCTTTTTGTAAAAATTGTAAACCACAATTAAAGATTTTCCGTAAATAATCCGATATATATATTGACTTACAGGAAAAAATCCTTAAGCCAATAATAAAAGGATTACGGATATGTCATCAATTAGTTCAATCAGCTCAAGCTATGCTTTGAGCGGGAGTTACGTCACCCAGTCAAATCAGTTAAGTGAGTCAACCAAAGCGAAATTAGAAGCGCTTGGAATAGATCCCACAACAGTAACAACAGAAGCCGAAGCACAAAGCTTAATAGCGCAAGTGGAAGCCATGTCAGAATCAGATCAGGCAAGACCGCAGTCAGGTTCATCAGATATGGCATTGCTGACAAAGGCTAAAGAATTAGCCGAAGAAGTCGGAGCAAAAATTTCTAATCGTGACAATCTCGACGATATTTGCAAAAAAATATCAGAAAAGATTGAGCAGCTTGCGCAGCAATATGGTTCTGACGCTGTTGCAATGAATAAACTGGAAGATTACCAGCGTGAACTGTCAAGTATTGACAGCAGATACGGAAGTAAAATTGATACGCAAGACAGTATATTTGCTGCTATGAATATGATATCAGCAAGCAATAAATATGCGCTTGGTTTATAAAATCACTTGATTTTTTAAACCGGACGTCTTATAATTGACATGCTCTCAACAGAGGGTATGTCAATTTATTTGAAACTCTAATATTTCTATCGGAATGCAGTACTCTGCCGAGCGAGAGAGGGAAAGTGAATCCTCAAATTGGCATTATTTGACAATATTACTCATTGAAGGTATTATTAACTTATCGGAATGTAGCGCAGCTTGGTAGCGCACCGTGTTCGGGTCGCGGGGGTCGCAGGTTCAAATCCTGTCATTCCGATTTTTCTGTATATGTACAACTAAACATAACTGGATTTTTATTTAGATGTTAAATAACAATAACAAATATATTTTTACTTTTTGGGAACCTAAAGAAAAAATACCGGCATATTTGAAACTTTGTATGAAAACCTGGTCGCATTTTTTGCCTGAATATAAAATTGTAGTTCTTGATTATCAAAGTATTGATGAATGGGTAGGAAAAGGTGTTTTTGATCCTAGTCTTTATGAAAATTTTTCATTACCTAAACAAGCTGATGCAATTCGTTGCGCTGTGCTAAAAAAATATGGTGGAATATGGATGGATACAGATACCATCATAACTTCACCTATAATTAATGAAATTTTGAATATTAAGAAATCGGAATTTATTTTGCTTGATCACCACATAGGCTTTATTGTTGCTGATAAAAATTCAAAAATACTTTATAAATGGTTTAATGGAATTCAAAAAAATATTAAATTTTACAAGCAGTTTTATAATAATAAGGTAGTAAAAATTTTTATAACATTTTTAAGACCCAAAATTAAAAATAAGTTGGAAGATTGGGATTTTTTAGGAAATTATATTTTAAAAAAACAACTTAAAACCAAAAATACTAAACAGTTTTTGAAACTAGATAAATATAAACTCAAAACTTTTCCTGAAAATAATTGGCAACGTGAGCACAATAATCAGTTATCCCCTATTAAGCTTTATCAGGAATTTTATTTTGGCGAAAAAGATTATTCCGATTATGCCTTATCTGATACTCATGGAATAATCTCTCTTCATAATTCTTGGACTCCTGATATTTATAAAGAAATGTCAGAAGAGGATTTTTTAAAAATGAATATTACTCTTTCAAATATTATTAAAAAGTTAGTTTTATAAACTAATTTTTATGGTTATTGTTCGTAAAATTTTTTTTTAGCCTCATGCAAATCCATCACTTTCGGCTTTTTGGACATATATTTTTCTATATGTGTCCTTAACTCTCTAAAATATATCTTTTTCGTCCAATCAATAAATTCATCAAAATCCTTTCCGCTAAAAAGATATAAAACACTCTTATTCTTATCCTTTTTTACTCCCAAAGTCATATATTTATCTGTTTTATCCTGTAAATCCGCACGAAACTTTTCTATTCCGTGTGTATGACCTTTTATCTTTATAAACTTTTGAAATGCCGGCTGCCGGTTATCAGTCCTATTTATATACATATCAATTTCCTGTTTTAAGTATCAGTTTTAACATGAAAACATCAAAAAAAATAATTTGCCACTAATTGTTAAAAATTGGTTAAAAAAACAAAGGTTTATGACAAACAGAGTAATAATATAAGTGTAGAGAGTAAATGGTATGAAAAAATGAAAGGAGAACATTATGAAATTCTTAATTAAAAAATCACCGGACGGATTTATAAAATCAGTAAATGATGAAATCAGTTCTATTTTAAACAGAAACTTCGACAGCTTCTTTCCTGAATACATTTTCAACGAAGAAATGGACAAATATGCAATGCCGGTAGAAATTCACGAAAAAGAAAAAGAATACTGCGTCAAAGCTGAATTGCCGGGTGTTAAAAAAGAAAATCTTGATATAGATATTGATAAAAACCATATCACTATTAACGCGAAAAAAGAAGAAGAACATAAAGAAGACACCAAAGGCTACAGAAAATCAGAATTCAAATACGGCGAATTTGCAAGAACAGTTTATTTCCCTCAGGAAATTGATGTTGAAAAAACAAAAGCAAAACTTGAACACGGTATTTTGTCTATAGAAGCTCCAAAATTAGCCGCTGAAAAAGGTAACACTAAAAAATTAACAGTTGAATAATGCAGCTACCGAATTTAAAACAGGCCGTGAATGTATAACATTCACGGCCATTTTGTAAACATCTTGCATATTAAAACGCTTGGATTATAATTGTTATATGAAAAGCCGATGTAGCTCAGCTGGCAGAGCAGCTCATTCGTAATGAGCAGGTCAAGGGTTCAAATCCCTTTATCGGCTTTTTTTACTTTATGCACATAACTTGCTGTATAATTAAATATCGTTTCTGAAAATAGTCTGTTCTCTGTCAGGGCCTACACTCACAATTGAAATAGGTATTTCCAAAAGTTCTTCCAGCCTTGAAAGATATTTTTTAGCGTTTTCAGGCAGCATTTCATAGTCTTTAATTCCGGTAATATCCTGTTTCCAGCCTTTATGAGTTTCATAGACAGGTTCTAAATATTTATGGATAAACACATCTGTCGGATAATTTTTATAAATTTTACCATCGCGGGTATCTTTATATGCCGTACAAACTTTTATTTCGTCAAAAGTATCAAACACATCAATTTTAGTTAATGCAATTGAAGTCAGGCCGCCGACAAGTACGGAATATTTCATAGTTACTGCATCAAACCAGCCGCAGCGGCGCGGTCTGCCGGTTGTAACCCCGAATTCATGACCTATTTCTCTTATTTTATCACCTGTTTCATCTTTTAATTCTGTTACAAACGGACCTTCACCAACCCTTGTAACATAAGCTTTTGCAACACCGATAACTTCATCAATCATTGTCGGGCCGTAACCGCTTCCGGTTGCAGCGCCGCCGCCAATAGGATTTGAGGAGGTGACAAAAGGATATGTTCCGTAATCAATATCAAGCATTACGCCCTGAGCGCCTTCAAAAAGAACAGCTTTACCGTCACGCTTTGCATCTTCAAGAACGGTCTGCCAGTCAAAGCATACATAAGGTTTAAATATTTCCGCATATTTTTCGCACAAGGAAAGAATACATTCTTTGGTATAAGGTTCAAGTCCGTAAACCTCTTTTAGTGTTTTATTTTTTAAAGGTAAAATAATATCTAATTTTTCATTCAACGCCTCCGGAGAGTACAAATCCTGAATTTTCAATCCGATGCGTGCCATTTTATCAGTGTACGTAGGCCCTATACCCTTTTTGGTTGTTCCGATTTTACCTTTAGTTGCTGTATTTTCTGAATATCCGTCAACTTCTGTATGGTATGGCATTGTAATAGAGGCAAGCGGGTTAATTTTCAAACCTGAAACATCGACACCGTCCGCAATTAAACCCTGTATTTCAGTTTCAAAAGCTTCCGGCAAAATGACAGTACCCGCTCCGATAAAACAAGTTTTTCCTTTATACAAAATTCCTGACGGAATAAGGTGAAATTTAAAAGTCTTGTTATGCGCAACAACAGTATGGCCGGCATTGCAGCCACCTTGATAACGGATTATCAAATCAGCTTTTTCAGCCAGAATATCTGTAATTTTTGCCTTACCTTCATCGCCCCACTGAGCACCCACAACCACACGATTAGTCATTTTGTTTTCCTTTATATTATTCTACCGGCAAGTATATTGTAGCACGAAAACAAAAGAAAAACCGCCATTCTTAAGTTGTTATATAATGGCGGTAATAAAGAGAATAATGTATATATGTTAATTTCTAAACTTTTAATTTTTCGAGAATTTTTAAATACTCTTTCTGTGCTTCATAAACCATCTCAGAGACAAAGTTAATAAATGGTTGAAAATTATTACGATTAGTTTCTTGCAAAGCTCTTATATAATCTGCTCTGACAACAGGCGGAATAATAGTTATATTATATCCGGTCTGTAATAAAATCAAGTTCATTAATAATCTTGCCACTCTGCCGTTGCCGTCAATAAACGGATGGATATTAACAAATATACCATGAACCATAGCTGCCAATTCAACAGGATGTAATTTTTGTTTCATCTCCGGTATGCTTGCGACAAAATCATGCATTTTGCCAGCAAGTTCCGCAGGCCGCGGAAAATCAATATCCGCCCCAGTCACAATAACCGGTTTTTGTCTATAAACACCTGCATTATCAGAGTCTATTTTTATATAAAAAAGTTTATGCAAATATTTGATATTTTCTTCAGTAATTAAATCCGATTTTGCGAGAGTTAACAATTCATTAAATGCATCAGCATGTCCGATAGCCTCCAAATGATCCCTCATTGGCTTACCATTTATTGTCAAACCGTCCTCTATAACGACTTTTGTTTCTGCAAGATCAAGAGAATTACCTTCTAAAGCATTTGAAGAATAAGTAAGACCGATTTTATAGTACTCCTGTATTTGTTTTAAAATATCAGGGGTTAAAGGCCTATAAACATCTATTTTAGATTTCAAGCTATCAATTTCAGATAATTTGTTTTTATACATACTTGTAATTTATCCCCGAAGCCTTACTTAGAATTGGCGGCGGCAACGGGAATTGAACCCGTGTCAACAGAATGAGAATCTGCTATCCTAACCTCTAGACGATGCCGCTGTATAACTTTATTGTAGCATTAAAAGTAATTTTTTACAAGTTATTTTCATGCTATACGGAGCTTAATTAGGAAAGAAAACTTATGTTTACTGATGTCTGTAAGTCTTGTTTATAACATCAATCATTGTTAAATCTCCTGAGAGTTAGTTATTACATCAAATCTATCATGTTGTTAATTCTAATCAATTTATCCAGGTCACAATTACATAGCTTAGCTTATTATTAATTAGTTCTCGTACTTTTTCTAAGTTTGCTTGCGGCTCTGGCAGAAGTAATCCAACAGGTTGAATGCTGAAGACTTCACAAATTTTATCTATCGTTTCTGCAGTTGGTAAGTATCTATTATGTTCAATATTTCTGTAACCTTGCACACTCATGCTAATCTTTTCCGCGAACTGTTCTTGCGTAAGTTTATTTGCAGTTCGTAAACGCTTAATACCATTAGTTATTAATTCTTGGTAACTCATAGGTATAATTCTATACAACTACTTTAAAGCTAATATTGATTTGATTATAGTAGAAATACAACGGAGTTCTCTTTGATTCATAGAATTAAGCAAATCCATAATTTCGGTGCTATCACCGCCTAAAATTTCACCGAAAACAAACAGCTTGTATACAGGAATGCCAAGAGCCTTAGCGATAACCGGAAGTTTATTAAATGTAACCGAGTTATGTCCATTCTCCCAGTAACTTACAGTCTTTGTTTCTACACCCACCGCACTGGCTAACTCCTCTTGTGTTAACCCCACAGATGTTCTCAATTCTTTTAGCCGTTTAGCAAATTTCTTTCTAAAATCTGTCATAAATTGATTATGGAATTATTGAAGTAAAATTGTAATCCAATATTGAACTATTTATATGCTTCAAAATACTACTTTTGGGTAATACACAATAAAGCTAACCCACATATAATAGTCCAATGAAGCTTAGAGAATTGAAAAATTTTATCTTAATAAGGATAGCTTAATAATGAACAGCAAAACTTGTTTTTTTATCGGAAGCAGACATGCAACAAACCGTATCCAACCACAACTTGCGGAAGCTGTTGACAAACATATTATAGAATATGGTGTTACGACTTTTACAGTCGGTCACTATGGTTCATTTGATAGTTTGGTAATAGGAGTTTTAAAAGAAGCAAAAAAACTGCATAACTATATAGAACTTAATTTGCTTGCACCGTATGCACTTAATCAGAAAAGAGAAGCACCAGAGGGGTTTAACGGAACTTTTTACCCTGAGGGCTTGGAATTTGTGCCTAAAAGATATGCTATTGTGCACGCAAATCGCTATATGATACAGCATAGTGATTATTTAATAGCTTATGCTCATGGTGTCGGTAACTCTCGAAAGATTGTAGAGTACGCTCAAGGTCGAGAGAAAAAAGGGTTAATTAAAGTTACTTTATTATAACAGGCATTTACCAGATTTACCGCAGGTGAAAATTCTAAAAGCCATATTACTCATAGGATTGACCGCATTTACCGCAAAAACCGATGTGGAATATTGTTCTTTGCTTAATTGCTGAAAACCTTTAAAATCAACAAATCCAAATTGGATTATTCGGGTACGCATAGTCCTTAATTTCACTAAAATTTTGCTGTCGCAAAATTGCCGTTCAATCGGACTATATGCTCTTACGAGTGTCGCAACTTCGTTGCTCACTCTACCGAAAATCCAGCAGTCCCTTTTTGGTCCCTTTTTTGCAAAATTTGCTCATTTTTTAGAAATTTCAAAAGGACGCAAACGCACTAAAAAAGAGCCTTTTGAGGCTCTTTCAAAATGGAGGAGGAGGTGGGATTCGAACCCATTTCTATAATTTTCGTAACCTGTTGTAAATTGTCAAAAGTCTTGTCCTTTCGGACATTTAGATACAATTTAATACTGTAACTTGCCGAAAGTTATAGTCCCCTTTTGTAAAATTAGTCCCCAAACAGTCCCCAAGTATTAAAAATTATACAAATATTAATTAGAAGTATTAATATAAAGTCTTTGAATCGTTTATTCATGCTATAATAAACACTAACAAAAGGGGTATTATAGTGAAAACAATTCCATTATTATTAGATAAACCATTAGATTCTGCAGAAAAAGACCAGTTTGGACATGAACATTATGCGGATATATTATATGATTTGATAACTAATAGAGATTTAAAAATGCCCTATAATATAGGTTTGCTAGGGAAGTGGGGAGTCGGAAAAAGTTCTATCAAGGAAATTTGTAAAAAACGGATCAATAAAAGTAAAACAAAAGAGATTGAGACAATAGATTTTAATGCTTGGAAGTATGGTGGTGAATGTATAAAAAGAGCTCTCTTGAGAGAAATATATATTAAATTAGGAGGGTCGGATGAGGAAATAAGAGTTAAATTTAGTAGCCAGATTTCTAAAAAAGAAAAAGAAGCATATAATTTGCAAGATTTAAACAAGGATTTTAAAAGTATAGTATGGATTTGGATACAAATCATTGTATATAATTTGTTATGGAGTTGGTTTTGGATAGAAATTTTACCTAAGATCGTATATTGGAACAATATTTTTTCAACGATTTCTTTTGCAACGATTTCAGTATTTATTACAAAAACATTATTAGATAAAAATAATATGCTTTTACCAATTTTTCAAGATATTACTAAAATTGAAATGCCGGAAACCTCAGTTGAAATATATGAGCAATTTTTAAAAAAACGTATTTCAGATTATAAAAAAGAAAAGCAATCAATAAAAAAGATTGTAGTATTTGTAGATGATATTGACCGTTTGCCAACTGCTCAAGAAATGATTGATTGTATTAATGCAATAAGAGCATTTATGGATTTTAGCATAGCAGAAAAAGATAATATTGG